>NZ_JAHWBI010000006.1:0-409639 GCF_025697425.1 Stenotrophomonas sp. Ps181 | reverse complement strand
ATGAACCTCGACTGCGCGATTTCTACCAGTCGCTGCGAGCCCGGGGCAAAGAAGGAAAAGTAGCCATCGTGGCGGTGATGCGGAAAATGCTGGTGATTCTCAACGCCCGGGTGCGCGACGCTGAAAAGGGGCTGGTCCCTGCCTGAGGCCAGCCAGGGCGCAGACCAAAGGCTGCCGGCCAGCGGCCGGCACTACCGTGCCCGTCTCCTGGAGGGGCCACTCCCTCCATCAACACAGTTGCTACAAGGACGTACTTGCGGCGTCCCCGCACTCCGACACCGCCCCCCCACCGCACGAAATGCCAGCTGTTGCTGATGCTGTGGCCGGCCAGCGGCCGGCACTACCGCGCGTGCAGGGCGCAGCCCTGCCGAACACCCCTTACCTCAGCTGGCTGTCCTTGCTGCCACGCCGGTTGTAGCCGGCATGCGCCTGCTCTTCGTCGTCATGCGCCTGCTGGCACGCCACGCACAGGCGAACTCCCGGCACAGCACGACGTCGCGCCAACGGAATCGGCGCGTCACATTCCTCACAGTGTTCAAGGCCCGGGCCCTGCCGCAGCTGGCGGCGCGCGCGGGCGATCGCATCGTCGACGGTGGCGTCGATCTGGTCCTGGACCGCGCCATCTCCCGCCCAACCGGTGGCCATTGTCTTCCTCCGCAGGTGTGTCGCCTGATATGGGGACGATACACCCGCGCACAAAGGAGCAGGCCTGTGTGGCGCCGAGCCATGCCCGGCGCGCCTTCAGCAAGCTGAGCAGAACACCAACGGATCCAATCAGGTCGACCGCGACTTAATCCCCTCCGTCCCCTTTTTGCTTACCAGACCAGGTCGTCGGGCACCTGGAACTGCGCGTAGTAGGCGTCGTCCTCGGCGTTGCCGGTGGAGATCTCGGCGGTCGAGCCCGGCTGGCCGTGGTCGACGATGATGGCTTCAGGCGCGCGTTCACGCACCTTTTCGGCGGCGGCGCGAGGCAGCAACGCATAGCCGTCGCCGTGGGCGACGATGACCAGCACGCCCACCGACAGCGCCTTGCGCAGCTTGGGGTCAATCAGCAGGGTGCGGATTGCCGCGCCATCGCTGAAGCGGTACTCATCGTCGCCCTTGTACGGCACCGCGTGGGCCGTGATGATCTGCCGGGCCTGCGCCTTCTGTTCCGCCTGCCTGGCCTGGGCATTGCGCTCGGCGGCCAGCGCACGGTCGCGCTCGACCTTCTCGGCACGGGCACGTTCAGCCTCACGCTGGACCTCGGCCGAGGCCGATTCGGCCTTGCCTTGGCGGGCCTTGGCCTGCTCCCGCGCGGCGGCGCTGGCCTGCGACTTCTTGGCCAGACCGGCCTTGAGCAATTGTTCCTGCAGCGCGTTGGGCTTTGCCATGGTCGGTACGTACCGCGTGTAATCTTGGATGCTTCCATTCTACCGACGCCCCGCCGCCCCTGCATGGCAGTCCTGAAGTACCTCACCGGCTACCCCGAACCCCTGGTCGCCCAGGTCAGCGAACTGCTGGCGCAAGGCAAGCTCGGCCCCTGGCTGCAGCAGCGCTACCCCGACCCGCACGAGGTGCGCAGTGACCGCCAGCTGTACGACTACACCCAGGAGCTGAAAGATCGCTACCTGCGCAAGTCGGTGCCGCTCAACAAGGTCTGCTACGACAACACGCTGGAAGTGATCAAGCACGCGCTGGGCACGCATACCGCCATTTCCCGCGTGCACGGCAGCCGCCTCAAGGCCAGCCGCGAGATCCGCATCGCTACGGTATTCCGCCAGGCGCCAGCGGCGTTCCTGCGCATGATCGTGGTGCATGAGCTGGCCCACCTGAAGGAAGCCGACCACAACAAGGCCTTCTACCAGCTGTGCCAGCACATGGAACCTGATTACCTGCAGCTGGAGTTCGATACCCGTCTGTACCTGACCGAGCTGGCCAACCGCAGCCAGCGCTGACCGGCCGCAGCAGCTACACTGCGCGCCCCCTGCCCGACCTGCCCGCCATGGAACCGATCCGTCTCGACAAACGCCTGTCCGCCCTGCTCGGCATCCCCCGCGGCGAAGCGCGGCGCTATATCGAAGGCGGCTGGGTCACGGTCAATGGGGAGGTGGTGGAACAGCCGCAGCGGCCGGTCGACGACAGCGCGGTGATCGTGGTGGCCGAACAGGCCAGCGATGAAAAGGCCGAGCGGGTCAGCATGCTGCTGCACAAGCCGGCCGGCGTGGCCGCAGATGCCCTGTGCGCCCTGGTCAGCGGTGACAGCCGCAGCGAACTCGACGCCAGCGACATCCGTCCGTTGCAGCGCCATTTCCACGGCCTGCAGCTGGCCGCTGCCCTTCCGGCCAGCGACAGCGGCCTGGTGGTGGTCAGCCAGGACCCGGCCACGCAGGCCCATCTACAGCGCAATCTGGGCCGCACCGAACAGGAATACCTGATCGAAGTGGCCGAAGGCGGCCCCGAGCGGGGACCGTGGCTGCTGGCGCGGCTGCAGCAGGAATCCGGCGGCGCCAAGGTCAGCTGGCAAAGCGAGCAGCGCCTGCGCTTTGCCGGCAAGGGGCTGACCGCCAAGGGGCTGCGCGTGGCGGTGACCGCCGCTGGGCTTCAGGTGCTGGCCGTGCGCCGACTGCGCATCGGCCGCGTGGCATTGGGGCCGCTGCCGCCGGCGCAGTGGCGTTACCTGGGCAGCGACGAGCGGTTCTGAGGCCTGCGGGTCAGGGCCACCTCCTGCGGAAACGGGTCCGCCCCCATCCGTGACGCCCTATCGATCCTGCAGGCATTCCTTCACGCATGGCGTGGCTCTACCATCGAGGCATGAGCCAGCCCATGCCCCTGTGGCGACGCCTGTTGCGCGTCGCTGCAATCATCCTCGCCGTGCTGTTGCTGCTGGTCCTGTCCGGGCTGCTGCTGGCCGACCATCTCACGCCACAGGCACAGGGCGCGCCCTCGCACGTACTGCCATTGCAGCCGGCGCAGACCCACATCGACCAGCAGATCGTGCCGCTGCAGGACGCACATCCCGGGCAATCAGGCGTGGCGTTCCTCAGTGATGGCATGGATGCCTTCGCTGCGCGCGCGATGATCACCGCGCACGCTGGCCGCAGCCTGGACCTGCAGTACTACATCTGGCACGACGACCTGATCGGCCACCTTATGGCCAAGGCGCTGCATGACGCCGCCGAGCGCGGTGTGCGCGTGCGCATCCTGCTCGATGACATGAATGCCAAGGACAAGGACGCGCTGATGATGGCGCTGGACCGGCACCCCAACATCGAAATCCGCCTCTACAACCCGTTCCGCAACCGGACCGGCATCCTGCGCATGGTGGAGATGGTGCAACGCTTCTTCAGCGTGAACCACCGCATGCACAACAAGAGCTGGATCGCCGATGGCCGCGTCGCGATCGTCGGTGGCCGCAACATCGGCGAGGAGTACTTCAGCGCGCGCACCGATGTGAACTTCCAGGATCTGGACCTGCTGGTCGCCGGCCCTGCCGTGGAGCAGGCCAATCGGATCTTCGACGATTACTGGAACAGCGAGGCCGCCATTCCGGTATCCGCGCTTGCCTTCCATACCGATGCACAGCTGCGCCTGCTGGTGCGCGAATCGGATAATGAGGCGCAGCGGGACGTGGCCCGGCCCTACCTTGCGCGCGTGGCCGAATCGCGCCAGCGGCAGCGCCCGAGTCCCGAGCCATTGCACTGGAGCAGAGCAGTGCGCATCGTCTCGGACCCGCCGATGAAGCATCGCAGGGATGATCGCGCTGCCTGGCTGGTATCGACCCTGATCAGCGAGCTGCAGGCCGCCCGGCACAAAACGTTGTTGATCTCGCCCTACTTCGTGCCAGGCAACGAAGGCCTGGATGGCTTTTCGGCCATGGCCGGGCGGGGCGTGCAGGTCGGCGTGGTGACCAACTCACTGGCTGCCAACGACGTCGCTGCCGTGCACGGCGGCTACATGAACTACCGCGTGCCGTTGCTCGAAGCGGGCGTCCACCTGTACGAACTGAAGGCGCAGGGGCAGTCCGGCGATGCCGGCATGTTCGGCAGCAGCGGCGCGAGCCTGCACACCAAGGCGTTCGTGGTCGACGACCGCCGCGGCTTCGTCGGCTCGTTCAACCTCGACCCGCGCTCGGCCTACCTCAACACCGAAATGGGCGTACTGTTCGACGACCCGGTGCTGGGGGCGCAGCTGCGCGATGAGTACTTGCGCCTGGCAGACCCCAGGCACAGCTGGTGGCTGGCGCTGGACGACCGTGGCCGGTTGCGCTGGCTGGAGCGCGAGCCGCCACCGCACTGGGTCGAGGCCGAGCCAGGGGCAACGGCGCGCAAACGCTGGTTGTCGCGGGTGATCAGCTGGCTGCCTGTCGAATCGCAGCTGTAGCACTCAGGCCGTCGGGCCGGCCTGGTCCTGTCCGGCCTCATCCAGCGTTTCCACGCTGCGCCCATGCAGGCGACGCCAGATCCAGCGCAATGCGTGCGGCGGCGCTGAAGGCAGCTGCTCCAGCAGCGCCAGCATGCGGCTCTGGCTGGCATGCCCATGGCGGCACAACAGGCTGGCCGCTGCGGCGGCGCTGGCCAGGCGCAGGCTGTCGGCCAGCGCCCCTTCTGCATCCACCGCCAGGGCCTGGTGAACCGGCTCAGGCAGCTCCCATGCGGCGGCGACCCGCTGCGCCAACGGTAACGACCACTGCTGCAGCAGCTGCAGGGCCAACGCCGGCTCCACGGCCTCGCCGCGGGCCTGCGCTTCCTGTAGCAGCTGGCGCATTACCAGTGACGCGCCCAGTCCCTGCACCAGGCCCAGCCACTGCGCGGCGAAGGCATCACCGAAGGTAACCGTGCGCGCGTGGTCCGCAGCCGCGCGCGAGGCCAGCAGTGCGTGCTCCCAGATGATTGTGCTGAACTGCGGGAACGCATCGCACTGCATCTGCATCACCGGCTGTACCAGTACCGCGCTGATGATCTGCCGCACGCCTTCGGTACCCACCAGTGTCACCGCCCGCTGCAGGCTTTCCACGGGCCGCTCGTGCACCTTGTAGGCGGGGCTGTTGGCGATGCGCAGCAGGTTGCCGGTCAGCACCGGGTCCTGGCCGATGATCGCGGCCATCACGCGCGCTGAGGCGGCATCGTCGTTGACGGTCTGGATCAGCTGCGGCAGCAGCTGCGGACGGCGCGGCAACTGCCGGGTAGCCCAGTCGCGGTCCTGCAGCGCGCGTGCCACCGCCTCGCCCAGCCCTGCGGCCTGCACCGGCGTGGATTCACCGGCCAGACGCGGGTACAGGGCCAGCGCATGCAGGCCACGTTGCAGATGTGCAGCGATCTCGGCCGGGGGCAGCGCCTCGCCCTGCAGGCTCGCCGCTGCGGCGGCCACCGCCTGGCGGGACGCAGCAACCAGCCGCGACGGTGCCGCCCCGGTCGAGCGCGCCAGCCAGCTGCGCAGCGATCGCCACCAGGCCGCTGTCATCGCCGCCTGCCCTGTCGTTGTGGTGCCCTTGCCGTCACTGACCGCCTGCCTCTTCACGCGAATCCGGCCACCCGCCGTCGTCGCAGCATCGGCCGCACTTTCATCTTCTTTAACCGCAAGGCATGCGATGTCGACGGCACCGGCCGGGGGAATGGACTAGAATGGCGCCGCGCGACCCGTCCCCCAGCCATGACGACGTCGCTTTTTTTGTTTTGGGACCCTACCGTTCACTGGCCGTTCGCTGCAGTTCGCCGCTGTTCGCGCCATCGGAGACGCCATGCTATTCGAAACCCTCGCCACCACCGGCCACGAACAAGTGGTGTTCTGCCACAACCACGATGCCGGCCTGCAGGCGATCATCGCCATCCACAACACCACCCTGGGCCCGGCCCTGGGCGGCGTGCGCATGCGTCCGTATGCCAGCACCGACGAGGCGCTGGCCGACGTGCTGCGGCTGAGCCGGACGATGACCTACAAGAATGCGCTGGCCGGCCTCAACGTCGGTGGTGGCAAGGCGGTGATCATCGGCGACCCGAAGGTGGACAAGACTGAAGTACTGTTCCGCGCCTTCGGCCGTTATGTCGACTCGCTGGGAGGGCGCTACATCACCGCCGAGGACGTCGGTACCGACGTCAACGACATGGAGAACATCTACCTGGAGAGCCAGTTCGTGACCGGCGTGCACCAGGTCCATGGCGGCTCCGGCGATCCGGCCCCGTTCACCGCCTACGGGGCGCTGCAGGCGCTGATGGCGGCGATGCGCTTCAAGTTCGGCCATGAGGAAGTGGGCAAGACCAGCATCGCAGTGCAGGGCCTGGGCCACATCGGCATGGAGCTGGTCAAGCTGCTGCGCGATCGCGGCGCCAAACTGTATGTCACCGACCTGGACAGCGCGCTGGTTGATCGCGCGGTCAGCGATTTCGGCGCCGAAGCGGTCAAGCCGGACGAGATCCACGAAGTGAACGCCGATGTGTTCGCACCGTGCGCGCTGGAAGGCGCGATCAACGCCGACACCCTGCCGCGGATCAAGGCGAAGATCATCTGCGGTACCGCCAACAACCAGCTGGCGAGCCTGGAAATCGGCGATGAACTGCATGCGCGCGGCATCCTGTATGCACCTGACTACGCGGTCAACGCGGGCGGCGTGATGAACGTGTCGCTGGAGATCGATGGCTACAACCGCGAACGCGCGATGCGCCTGATCCGCAGCATCTACCACAACCTCACCCGCATCTTCGAACTGTCGCAACGCGAGAACATCGCGCCGCAGCGCGCAGCCGACCGCATCGCCGAAAGCCGTATCCTGTCGATCGGCAAGCTGAAGATGCCGCTGGGCCGCAGCACCCCGCGCCTGGGCAACCTGCGCGGCGGCTGAGCCTGCCGATGTCGCGCCGGGCCTTTCGACCCGGCGCGACCGCCCGTTCAGAAGCCGGTGCTGTAGCGCAACGCCGCCTGGCGCGCGCCTTCGCCGCCGACGCGCTGGTCGAAGCCCAGGCTCAGGCGGCCGTTGCGGCCCCACCACGACTCCAGCGCCACGCCGAACAGCGCACTGCCGCGCGGCGCGTTCCAGCCCGCCAGTGGCGCCCAGGCATCGACGCCGACGAAACTGGCCTGCCAATCCGCATCGGCACCATCGAGCCGCTGCTGCCATTCGGCATGCCCGCGCACGGTCCAGCGCCCCCAGCCGCGTTCACCGCGGATACCGGCCAGCATCTGGCTGCGCTGTACCCGGTTGGCCTCTCCGCGCAGGCCGAAGCCGAACCCGCCCAGTTCGTTGAATGCATCGGTATCCACGCGCGTGCTGCTGGCGCCCACGTAGGGTGTGAACGACGCACCCGCGCGGCCGAAACGATAGCCGCCTTCGACACTGGCACTGCTGAAACGTCCGCCGTAACGTGCAGAGACACCGTAGGCGCCGGCGCCCAGCAGCAACTGGCGATCCAGCGCACGGGTGAACTGGCCGCTGCCGACCTGGGCCAGCGCATAGCCCCGGCCCAGGTTCCAGCCGGCGTACAGCTGCGCCTGCGCCTGGCGATCACGCCCACGATCACCGCCGAAGCTGCTGCCACCATTGCTGCGGGTTTCGCCAAAGGCCACACCCATCAGCCCATTGCTGCCCAGCGGCAGGTCCTGACCGGCCATCCAACCACGGCTGTCGGCGGCATTGCCGGCGAAACTGCCCTGCCCGGCTTCGCCGAGCGCGCTCTGCCAGGCCCCGCGCAGGCGCGGCGCCGCCTGCACGCGATCGAAGCGCTCGGCGATCGCGCGGCGTGCCATGTCGATGCTGTCGAAGGTGGCCGACTCGGCCCGCGCATGCGCCTGTCCGGACAGGCTCTGCAAGCTGGCCTCGAGACCCTTGCTGCCACCGCCGGTCCACTGCAGCGCACCGGCGGCCGTGCCGAAGGCCGAGCCCTGCAGCGTCGTATCGCCATCAAGCGCGCTGAACGCACTGTCCACGCGTTGCGCAGCCGACTGCGCCGAGGCCGTGAGCCCGGTCGCTGCCGCCGTGACGCTGACCTGGGTCAGGTTCAACCAAGCGTTGTTGGTGTCATAGCCATAGCTGCTCTGCAGCAGCGACAGGCCCTGCAGGCCGCTGGAGGTGGCCGGGCTGCTGAAGGTGCCACTGAGGCCGCCGGCGGCGTGGATCAGGTCCTGGCGGCTGCCGTTCTGCGGCACATAGCCGGAGACGAAGCCGTGCACGCGCACGCCCCCGTTGATCGTGGCGTTGCCGGTGACCTGCAGCGCATTGGCACCGAGCGCGATCATCAGCTGCGCGCCGGCCTGCTGGGTGTAGTTGCCCTCGATGGTGCCGGTGGTGTTGCCGGTGGTCAGGAACACGCTGCTGCCGTTGACCACATTGCCGATCACGCGCGGCGTACCGCCATTGAACTGCAGGCCGGTCGAATCCGGATCGGGCTGCGCCAGGATCGTCACGTTGGAGCGGATCACGCTGCCGTTCTGCAGTGACAGGATGCCGCGCTCGATGCGGGTGGCGCCGCTGTAGCTGTTGTTGCCACCCAGCACCAGGGTTCCCCCGCCCTGCTTGACCAGGCCACCGCTGCCGACGATGTCGTTGCTCCACAGCGAACCACTGGACGGTGCATCGACATTGACGACCACATCGCCCCAGTCGAAGCGCCCCGGACCCTTGATCGCCCGCGAGATGTCGAGCAGGCCGTAGCCGAACACCGCATCCACGCCGGGCGCACCGATGTCCTTGGCGGTGCCCAGCAGGGTCTGCCGCACCAGGTTGTTGTCGAAGTACGGGTAGCGCTGCCAGACCAGGGCGGCGGCGCCGGAAACCAGCGGGGCGGCAAAGGACGTGCCGTAGTTCCAGTAATAGCTGCCGCCGTTGGCATCGGGATAGACCGCGCTGCCCGGCGCCGCCAGGCAGTAGCGCGCAGCCTGGCCGCAGGCATTGGCGTAGCTGGCCAGCGTGCCCGGTGCATACGGATCCACCGCAGTGGCCACCAGCCAGCCGCGCTCCAGATCGGCCGCCGGCAGCGAGCCGGCAACGCCCAGCTGGCTGGGCAGCGCGGCCAGGCTGCTCGGCTCAGGGCGCGCATCGTTGCCGGCCGCGAACACCACCAGGCCGCCATGGTTGATGACGAACGGCCGGTACTCGGCCGCCACCTGCGCGGTGGTCGGCAGGTCGGTCCAGTACAGGCCGCCCCACGAATTGTTCATCACCTTCACGTTGTAGCTGATCAGGTCCTGGTGGACCTGCGCCACGCCCAATGGGCCGCTGAAGGAATTGCCCTTGCCGCTGCCGTCATCGACGGGCGGCTTGTCGGCGATGATCCGCGCCGAAACGATCTGTGCGCCGGGGGCGATGCCGCCCGGCCAGGATCCCACCGATGCACCCGCGGCCAGGCTGGCCACCGCCGTGCCGTGGCCCACCACGTCGTCCACCTGCAGGTTGTTGCGGGCGGGGTCGATGTAGTTGAGGTTGGCGACCACGCGCCCGTTCAGCGCCACTGCGTTGCGCTGCACGCCCGAATCGACGATGCCGATGCGCACCCCCTGCCCGGTCAGGCCGGCGGCCTGTGCGGCACGCGCATTGGTCACGGACAGGTGCGCGTCGAAGGCCGGCTCCTGCGGCTTGGCCGGAGGCGGTGTGGTCGGCGGGGGCGTGGTCGGGGGCGTCGGGGTGGTCGGGGGTGGATCGATGCGGACATTGCCGCCGCCTCCGCCGCCGCCACATGCCGTCAATGCCATCGCCAGCGCCGACGCCAGCGCCGACCTCACCATCATCGTGCGTTCCATCGATTCCTTCCCATGAACGTTGGCCTGCCTACATCCCGGCAGGCGTGCGGTGCCGCCCAGCGGCGGCCCTCCCCGACCCTCTATACTTGGGTCGACCCCCACGCAGTCTGCCGGGAAATCGCGGCGCTTCCAACGTCCTCGGTCTCCTTTCCGAACATTGCTTACGCATCAACGAGATTGCCATGTCCAACATCGTCATCGCCGCCGCCAAGCGCACCGCCATCGGCTCCTTCCTCGGCCAGTTCAACGGCGTGCCGACCCCGACCCTCGGCGCGGCCGCCATCGCGGCCGCCCTGGAACAGTCGGGCGTGCCGGCCAGCGACGTCTCTGAAGTCCTCATGGGCTGCGTGCTGCCGGCCAACCTCGGCCAGGCGCCCGCCCGCCAGGCGGCGATCGCCGCCGGCATTCCACTGTCGACCGGTGCCACCACCCTCAACAAGGTGTGCGGCTCCGGCATGAAGACCATCATGCTCGGCCATGACCTGATCAAGGCCGGTTCGGCCAGCATCGTGGTCGCCGGTGGCATGGAATCGATGTCCAACGCCCCGCACCTGCTGCCCCACTCGCGTACGGGCAACCGCTTCGGCAACTTCCAGGCGATCGACCACATGGCCCACGACGGTCTGGTCAACGCCTACGACGGCAAGGCCATGGGTGAATTCGCCGAATGCGCCGTGGACAAGTACCAGTTCAGCCGCGAGGAACAGGACGCCTACGCGATCGAATCGGTCAAGCGCGCACAGGCCGCACAGGCCAATGGGGCATTCGCCGACGAGATCGTCGCGGTGAAGGTGGCCACCCGCAAGGGTGAGGTCGAGGTCGCCACCGACGAGCAACCCGGCCGCTCCGACATCGCCAAGATCCCGACCCTGCGCCCGGCCTTCAAGAAGGACGGCAGCGTCACCGCCGCCAGCTCCTCCAGCATCTCCGACGGCGCCGCTGCGGTGGTCCTGCTGACCGAGGAAGACGCCAACGCACGTGGCATTACCCCGCTGGCGCGCATCGTCGGCCACGCCACCCATTCGCAGGAACCGGAGTGGTTCACCACCGCCCCGATCGGCGCGATCCGCACGCTGCTGGCCAAGACCGGATGGTCGCTGGACCAGATCGACCTGTTCGAAATCAATGAGGCCTTCGCCGTGGTGGCGATGGCACCGATGCGGGAACTGGGCATCCCGCACGACAAGCTCAACGTGAATGGCGGGGCCTGCGCACTGGGTCATCCCATCGGTGCCTCCGGTGCACGCCTGGTGGTGACCCTGGTCAATGCCCTGCGCACGCGCGGTGGCAAGCGCGGCATTGCCACCCTGTGCATCGGTGGCGGTGAAGCAACAGCCATCGCCATCGAATTGATTTAAAAAGATTTAACGACGATTTCGCAAAAATGAATGCGGGATCGCTTGACACCCAATCTTGGCTTGTCATCATGTTGTCGGCGCGCAGCATGCGCGTTGCCTAATTCTAACGACGAGGATTTACACAATGAGCATCAACAAGCTGCTGGTCGCGATGTCCCTGGCTCTGGCCCTGGCCGCCTGCTCGAAGCAGGAAGCTGCCCAGGACGCCGCTGCTTCGGCCAACGAAGCCGCCACCGAAGCCCAGGCTGCTGCCGACCAGGCCGCCGCTGCCGGCGCCCAGACCGCCGACGCTGCCCAGCAGGCTGCCAACACCGCCGCCACCGCTGCTGACGCTGCGACCGACGCTGCTGCCAGCACCGCTGCTGCCGCGACCGACGCTGCTGCTGGCGAAGCCAAGGACGCTGCCAAGGCTGCCGAAGCTACCGCTGAGCAGGCCAAGGACGCTGCTGAAGAAGCCAAGAAGTAATAACTTCTTTCTTCAGGCTGTTCCGGAAAAGCCGCTGGTTCGCCAGCGGCTTTTTCTTTGGCCTGCTGCCTGCGCGCGCACCTCGGATCGCGACCCCGTCTTCACAACGGCATGAATAGGCTGGCGTCCCCATCCATTGCAGTAGCGGAGACCGCCATGAAGATTCGCCCGATCACCACCACGCTGCTGGCCGCCTCCCTGCTGCTGGCCCTGGCCGCCTGCAAGGGTCCGGAAGCCGAACAGGCCAAGCAGGACGCGCAGCAGGCCGCCGACAGCGCCGGCGCTGCCGCCCGTGACGCCGTGGACAAGGCCGCCGAAGCCACCCGCAACGCTGCCGACAAGACCGCTGCCGCTTCCGAGCAGGCCGCCGCCGATACCCAGCAGGCACTGGACAAGGCCGCAGACGCCACCGCGAACGCCGCAGACAAGGCCAAGGATGCCGCCACCGACGCCGCTGCACATGCCAGCGACGCCACTGCGGACGCCGCACAGAAGGTTGCTGACAAGGCCCGTGATGTCGCCAATGACGCAAAGGCCAACGCCGCCAAGGAAGAAGCCAAGCACTAAGGCGTACCGGCAGCCGGGCATCGGCTCGGCGCTACTGGAAAAGCCGCGGCACTGCCGCGGCTTTTCTGCTTCCTGCAATTCGCATTTTCTGTTGATTTCGTGGTGTGCGCCCACGGAAATCGTCCGCAGCCCACTCACGACGCAGACTCCGCGCCGCCCACCACAAGGGGGCTCCGCCGTTGGCCGCCCTACGGCAGCGCGCGCGCCAGCATTGCCGACAGATCCACACCCGCCGGCAGCGTCCCGAACACCAGCCCATGCTGCCCTTCCAGCCGGCTGCACACGAACGCTTCAGCCATTGGACTGCCCGCCCGCAACATCAACGCGGCCTGCAACAGCAGCGCAGTGCGCTCGCAGAACAGCCTCGCCTGCGACTCATCCGGTGCCGGTGCCGCTGCCCAACGCTGCAAAGCCGCTGCGTAGCGCGCATCACGATCGGCCACTGCTGCCAGCTCGGCGCGCAGCGCCGCCAGCGCCTCCGGTTCACGTGCCAGCGCGCGCAGTACGTCCAGGCACTGGATGTTGCCACTGCCTTCCCAGATCGAATTCAACGGCGCCTGCCGGTACAGCCGCGGCAGCATCGATTCCTCCACATAGCCTGCGCCGCCGAGGCATTCCTGCGCTTCGTTGACGAAGGCCGGCGCGCGCTTGCACAGCCAGTACTTGCCCAGCGCCGTTCCCACCCGTGCCAGCGCAGCTTCGTTGGCATCCACGCCTGCGCGATCCACTGCGCGTGCGATGCGCATCGAAAGTACCGTGGCCGCTTCCGATTCCAGTGCCAGGTCGGCCAGCACATTGGTCATCAACGGGTGCTCGACCAGCAGCTTGCCGAAGGTGCGGCGATGGCGTGCGTGGTGCAACGCCTGCGCCAACGCCATGCGCATTTCCGCCGCTGCGCCCAGCATGCAATCCAGGCGGGTCATCATCACCATGCCGATGATGGTGGCCACGCCACGCCCCTCCTCGCCCACCCGCCATGCCTGCGCGCCGCAGAACTCGACTTCGCTGGAGGCATTGGCCCAATCGCCGAGCTTGTCCTTCAACCGCATCAGGCGGAACGCATTGCGGTCACCGTCGGCCAGCCGACGCGGCATCAGCAGGCAGGTCAGTCCCCCCGGCGCCTGCGCCAGCACCAGGAAGCCATCGCACATCGGTGCAGAAAAGAACCACTTGTGGCCGACCAGGCGATAGCGCTCACCATCGATCGGTTCGGCGCGCGTGCTGTTGGAGCGCACATCCGAGCCGCCCTGCTTCTCGGTCATGCCCATGCCCAGGGTGATGCCGGCCTTGTCAGCCACCGGCACGTCGCGCGGGTCATAGACCGGCGCTGCGGCCTTGCGTGCCCACTCGGCCAGGTGCGGCTGCGTGTGCAGCACCGCTACTGCTGCATGGGTCATCGTCAACGGGCAACTGGTGCCGGCTTCGGCCTGGTGGTGCAGGTAGCTCAACACCGCACGCGCGACATGCGCGCCGGGTTGCGGTTCGTGCCAGGACAAGCCAGCGACACCGTGCGATTTCGCCGTTTCCATCAACTGGTGATAGGCCGGGTGGAACTCCACCGTATCGATGCGATGACCCTGCGCATCATGCGTGCGCAGGCGTGGGCGATCGCGGTTGGCATCGAAGCCGAGCCGGTACAGCTCGTCGCCGGCCAGCGCGCCATAGACCGCCAGCCGTGGCGCGAAGCTGCCTGCGCCTTCGCGTTGCACGGCTTCCATCAGCGCCACGTCGTCGGTCCACAACTGGCGCCCCGCGAACGGTGGCGGCTGGTTCAACACCACATGGGTTTCGTAGGGCGCGTCGCTGCTGAAGCTCGGTCCACTCATCCGGTCCATCCTGGCGGCAAGAGGTATGCGGTCCGATTGTGCCGCATGACTTGCCAAGCCCGTGTTCAGGCCGGTTCTCACCGTCTGCACGAGCGGCAGGCCACAGTGATCGCATGGCAGCCAACGACGATCTGGTGGTGCTGCGCCCGGAAGGGCTGTACTGCACCGCCGGCGATTTCCACATTGATCCCTGGCGACCGGTAGCGCGCGCGGTCATCACGCATGGCCACGGCGATCACGCCCGCCCGGGCATGGGCGAGTACCACTGCAGCGAAGGCAGCCTGCCGATCCTGCGCTGGCGCCTGGGCGATGTGCCGGTGCAGGCGCACGTCGAGGGCGTGCCGTTCCGCCTGGGCCGGGTACAGGTATCGCTGCATCCAGCCGGTCACGTCCTGGGATCTTCGCAGGTGCGCATCGACGACGGGCGGCAGGTCTGGGTCGCTTCCGGCGACTACAAGCGGCAGCCTGACCCAACCTGTGCGCCGTTCGAAGTGGTGCCCTGCGATACCTTCATCACCGAAGCCACCTTCGCCCTGCCGATCTACCGCTGGCCGGACACTTCGGCCGTCGCCGCCGAAATCGTGGCGTGGCGCCGCGAATGCGAACAACGCGGCGAGGCTGCGATCCTGCTGTGCTATGCACTGGGCAAGGCACAACGGGTGCTGGCCGAGCTGCGGCCGCTGGACGATCGCCCGGCCTGGCTGCATGGCGCCATCGCCAATGGCGTGGCGGTGTACCGGCAGGCCGGCGTACCGATGCTGGAGACGCTCACCGTGGCCGAGCAGGGCCGCCAGCCTGATGCCGCCGGACAGTTGATCCTCGCCCCGCCCTCGGCTGCGGGCACGCCCTGGATGCGCCGCTTCGGCCGTCACCAGCTGGGCTTCGCCTCGGGCTGGATGCAACTGCGCGGCAACCGTCGCCGCCGCAACGTCGATCGTGGCTTCGTCATTTCCGACCACGCCGATTGGCCAGCACTGCTGCAGACGATCGAACAGACCGGCGCGCAGCGGGTGATCGCCACCCATGGCAATACCGATGCGTTGATTCCGTTCCTGCGCGAACGCGGCGTGGCTGCAGAAGCCTTCCGTACCGATTTCGGGAGCGAGGAATGAAGACCTTCGCCGCGCTCTACCAACGCCTGGACCGCAGCACTGCCACGCTGGACAAGCGAGCGGCACTGGTCGATTACTTCGGCCAGGCAGGCGCGCACGATGCGGCGTGGGCGCTGTACCTGCTCAGTGGTGGCAAGGTGGGCGGCGCGCGCAGGAAGATCGCCGCCAGTGGCGAACTGCGCGCGTGGATCGCCGAGGAATCAGGGTTGCCACCGTGGCTGGTGGAGGACAGCTATGCGCAGGTGGGTGACCTGGCCGAAACGCTGACCCTGCTGCTGGATGACCCACCGCATGCCTCGCCTGACCGCCCGCTGGCCGAATGGATCGAACAGCACCTGCTGGCGGTGGCCAACCAACCCGAGGCGGTGCGCCGTGCGGCGGTCGTGGCCGGCTGGCAGCAGCTGTGCAGCAGCGAACGGCTGGTGTTCAACAAGCTGCTGACCGGCGCCCTGCGCGTTGGCGTCTCGCAACGACTGGTGCAGCAGGCGCTGGCCGAGTGGTCCGGCCTGGATATTGCCCGCATCGCCCAGCGCATGCTGGGCGATTGGGTGCCCTCGCCCGGGCTGCTGGCCCAGCTGCTGTCGCCGGATGAGCTGCCGCTGGACCGGCAGCAGCCCTACCCGTTCTTCCTCGCCTCGCCACTGGAGGGCAACCCTGCCGAACGACTCGGTGCGATCGATGACTGGCTGCTGGAATGGAAGTGGGATGGCATCCGCCTGCAGCTGCTGCGCCGGCGCGGCGAGGTCGCCTTGTGGTCACGCGGCGAAGAGCGGCTGGATGGCCGCTTCCCCGAGATCGAACAGGCGGCGATGGCGCTTCCCGATGGCTGCGTGCTGGACGGCGAGCTGCTGGCCTGGGACGAAGCCGCAGACCTGCCGCGTGCCTTCACCGCGCTGCAGACGCGCATCCAGCGCCGAAAACCCGGTGCGGCCACCCTGCGCAACACGCCGGTGCGGGTGCTCGCCTATGACCTGCTTGAACTCGATGGCGTGGACCTGCGCGAACGTCCGCTGCAGCAGCGGCGCGCGCGTCTCGCCGAGGTCGTCGGTGCACTGAACGATGCACGGATCCAGCTCTCGCCCGGCGTTGACGCCGACGACTGGCTTCAGGCGGCGGCAATGCGCGACGTGGCACGCGAACGCGGTGTGGAAGGACTGATGCTGAAGCGGCATGCCTCGCCCTACCAGGCCGGACGCCGCCGCGGTGACTGGTGGAAATGGAAGGTCGATCCGCTCACCATCGATGCGGTGCTCCTGTACGCGCAGGCCGGCCATGGGCGGCGCAGCACGCTGTACACCGACTACACCTTCGGCGTCTGGGACGGCGACACGCTGGTACCGGTCGCCAAGGCCTATTCGGGCCTGGATGACAAGGAAATCCTCGCGCTCGATCGCTGGATCCGCGCCAACACCCGCGAGCGCTTCGGCCCGGTGCGCAGCGTTCGCGCCGAACACGTCTTCGAGCTGGGCTTCGAGGCGGTCAACCGCAGCAGCCGGCACAAGTCGGGCATTGCCGTGCGCTTTCCGCGCATCCTGCGCTGGCGCCACGACAAGCCAGCCAGCGAAGCCGATCAGTTGGCCACGCTGCAGGCGTTGGCACGATGAACCGCAGCCAGGCACTGCGCCGGCTGGAAGACTGGTTCGCGTCCAGAGGCTGGCGCTCACTGCCGTTCCAGCGCGCGATGTGGCGTCACTATCTCGCTGGCGAATCCGGGCTGCTGCACACACCCACAGGCAGCGGCAAGACACTGGCGATGTTCGGGGGGCCGCTGCTGCAGGCCATGATCGACCCGCCGCCCTCCCCCCGCCGCCCCAGCGCGGTACGCCCGCTGCAGGTGCTGTGGGTGACCCCCTTGCGCGCCTTGGCCAGCGACACCGCGCGCGCGCTGCAGACCGTGGTCGATGGGCTGGGGCTGGGTTGGCGTGTCGGCCTGCGCAGTGGTGACGCCAGCAACCGCGAACGACGCCAGGCGCGCGAAGGCCGCATCGACGTACTGGTGACCACGCCCGAATCGCTGGCGCTGTTGTTGAGCTATCCGGATACCCTGCCGCGCATGCGGCGGCTGCGCTGTGTGGTGGTGGACGAATGGCACGAACTGCTGGGCAACAAGCGCGGTGTGCTGCTGCAGTTGAACCTGGCAGTGTTGCGCCAGGCCGCGCCTGCATCGCAGCTGTGGGGACTGTCGGCCACCCTGGGCAATCTGGATGAGGCGCGCGATGTACTGCTGCCCGGGCAACCGGATGCACCGATCGTACAGGGCGTACGCCCTCGAGCAGTGAGCGTGCGCAGCGTGCTGCCGGACCCTGGCGAACATTTCCCCTGGGCCGGGCATCTCGGCCTGGCCCAGCTGCCACGGGTGCTGGAGGCACTGATGCAGGCACGCAGCAGCCTGCTGTTCACCAATACGCGCGCGCAAGCTGAATTGTGGCATCAGGCGCTGGCCGCAGTCTGGCCGGAAGAACCGGACACGCTTGCGCTGCACCACGGCTCGCTGGATCCGGCGCTGCGCCAGCAGGTGGAGGATGGCCTGCGCGCGGGTGCGCTGCGCTGCGTGGTTGCCACCTCCAGCCTCGACCTCGGCGTCGACTTCCCCGAGGTTGAACAGGTGCTGCAGCTGGGCAGCCCGAAGGGCGTGGCGCGCCTGCGCCAGCGCGCCGGACGCGCACGCCACCGCCCGGGTGCCAGCGGTTCCATCCTGTGCGTGCCCAGTCATGCGCTGGAACTGGCCGAGTACGCTGCGGTGCGCCGTGCGTTGGCCGGGAACGTGGTCGAAGCGCGCAGGCCGCCGACGCTGCCGCTGGATGTGCTGGCCCAGCATGCGGTCAGCCGCGCCCTGGCGGGCGGCTTCGACAGCGCCGACCTGCTGGCGCAGGTGCGGCGTACCCATGCCTTCGCGTCGCTCGGCGACGACCAGTGGCAGGCCGTGCTCACATTCATCGTGCAGGGTGGCCAAGCGCTGGCCCAGTACCCCGATTTCCACAAGGTCGTGCGTGATGCCGATGGGTGGTACCGCATGCACGACCGTCGCCAGGCACTGCGCCATCGGTTGTCGATCGGCACCATCAGCAGCGATGGCAGCGTGCGCGTGCAGTTCCTGCGCGGCGGCAGCCTGGGCGCCGTGGAGGAACAATTCGCCAGCCGCCTGCGCCGTGGCGACCGCTTCCAGTTCGCCGGGCGCCTGCTGGAGCTGGTGCAGCTGCGCGACATGACCGCCTTCGTCCGGTTGGCACGAGGACGCGGTGAGGGGGTCGTGCCGCGCTGGCAGGGCGGCCAGTTGCCGCTGTCGATGCCGCTGGGCCGCGAGCTGGAGTGGGTACTGTCCGGTGCTGACGACAGCGCCGAATCACGCTGGCTGGCACCCTTGCTGGCACTGCAGCAGCGGTTGTCGGCGCTTCCCGGCCCAGCCCATCTGCTGGTGGAAGATGTGCGGCGTCGCGAAGGCCAGTTCCTGTTCGTCTATCCCTTTGCTGGCCGCCACGTGCATGAGGCGCTGGCCGCCCTGCTGGCGCTGCGCTGTACCCGCCGGCAGCGCAACAGCATCGGCTATGCGGTGAACGATCACGGCCTGGTGCTGGCACCGGCACAGCCCATCGATCTGGATGCGGCGCAATGGCGGGCGCTGTTCGCCACCGATCAGCTGCTGGATGATCTGCGTGCTGCGGTGAACCTGGGCGAGCTGGCGCGTCGCCAGTTCCGCGGCATTGCACGCGTCGCCGGCCTGCTGGTCCCCAGCCTGCCCGGTGGCATGCCAAGGGCACTGCGCCAGCTGCAGGCGTCCGCGGGACTGCTCTACGACGTACTGCGCGAGCACGACCCGGATCACCTGCTGCTGGCGCTGGCGGAACAGGAAGTGCTGAATGACAGCCTCGACATGCCGGGGCTGCAACAGGTACTGGCCAGGATTCGGATGCAGACCCTCTCGGTGCAGCGCCCGGCGTCACTCACGCCGTTGGGTTTCCCGCTGTGGGCCGAACGCCTGCGCGGGCAGTTCAGCAACGAAGACTGGCGTACCCGGGTGCAACGCGTGGCCCAGCAGCTGGAGCGTCGGCATGGCCGATGAACTGCCGCTGCTGCGCGCAGGCGAGTCGCTGGTGCTGCTTGGCGCGCGTGCACTGTACTGGCCCGCGCGGCAGGCACTGCTGCTCGCCGACCTGCACCTGGGCAAGGCCGATGTATTCCGCCGCGCAGGCATCGCGCTGCCCAGCGGCGGTACCGGCAAGGACCTGCAACGCCTGCAGGGGCTGCTGGACGGGCATGCCTGCCGCGAGGTGTGGATCCTGGGCGACATCCTGCATGGCCCGGCGCATCGCGCTGCGTGGTACCAGCAATGGCTGGCATGGCGCGAACGCAATGCCGCACTGGACGTGCATGTCCTGCGCGGAAATCATGACCGGCAGCTGCCGCATGCCGGGCTGCAGGTGCAGATCCACGACGAAGTACGGCTGCCACCGTTCCTGCTTCGGCATGAGCCGGTGCCCGATGCGGAGCTGCATGTGATCGCCGGGCATCTGCATCCACAGATCGCTTTGCCTCCGTTGCGGCGGCGCTTCCCCGCATTCTGGCTGCGTGACAGGATGACTCTCCTGCCGGCCTTCTCCGCGTTCACCGCCGGAATCGTTCCTGTTCCCGCTGCCGGCGAACAGATGGTCGCCTGCGTGGACAACGGCCTGGTGGCACTGCCCCTGGCTTGAATCAGGCCGGACGGATATCCAGCTGCGGCATCAGCTGGAACTCAGGCGTGTCCCCTTCACGTCGCCGCGGCAAGGCCTGGATCGCCGCCAGCATCTCCTGCGCGCAGGTGCGGATGCGCGTGTGGTGCTCCGGCGACGCATGACTGATCAGGCTGCCGACATGGAACTCGAACACGTCCTCCAGCACGTCGGGCTGGTCCTCGTGCAGCATCTGCAGCAGACCGCGCAGCTTGCAGATTTCCGATTCCAGCTCCTCGACCGCGAACAACATGGCATCCTCCTTCGACAACAGGCGGCACATCCGGGCCGCAACAGGCTGCGACGGCAGCGCCTCCCGGGCCACGCGCGATGTTGATCACGGAAAGGAAAACGGGCGACGCGCAATCGCGTGCAACCTACTTCTCGCATATGCGCAGTGATGCAACCGTTAATTCACGTGACGACGCGTTTCACGCAGTGGCCGTGATCGCGTTGATGCGAGGCACCTGCACCGCAGTGGCCAACGCGTCGACGAAAGCCGGATCCAGCGCGAGCGAACCGAACCAGCCATGCTGGGTACCGCTGAGCACACGCAGCATGTGGCCACGCCCACCCGGCAGGCGCCCCATCGGGCCGAGCAGCACGTCGCGCGCCTTCGCCCAGGCATCGTGATCGGACTGGAACAGCGGCGTCAGCCAACGGCTCCAGCGCTGGTAGACCGCAACGTGTGCCCTGCGCTGCGCCTGGTAGGCCTGCAATGCCGCGGCACCACCACCATGCGCGCGCAAGGCATCGCGCAGCGCCAGCGCATCGAGCAGCGCCATGTTCACGCCCTGGCCCAGCTGTGGGCTCATCGCATGCGCGGCGTCGCCGGCCAGCACCATGCGGCCGTGATGCCAGCGCGTCATCACCGCGTCGCGGTAGACGGCCCGTGCCAGCTGGCCGGCGTCACGCAGATGCGAGAAGCGTGCACTGGCCTGCGGCCACAGCGCATGCAGTTCGTCCAGCCAGGGCGTCATGCCGTCGGCCTGCCAACGTTCGAAATCGGCGCGTGGCAGACTCCAGAAAAAGCTCAGGCGCGGCGTGTCATCACCAGGCCGCGTACCGACCGGCAACAGCCCGATCATCTTGCGCGCGGCCACGTAGCGTTGCCGCAGCTCCTGCAGGTGTGGCCAGTCTTCCGCCGGCAACAGGCACCACAGCGCACCCCACGGATACACGCGATCCAGTCCGTTACCGTCTTTGATCGTGCCGCGCAGCGTCGAGGCCGCACCATCGGCGGCCACCACCAGGTCGAACGCACCGTGCAGGCGCCCTTCGCTGTCACGCAGGAGGCCGTGCTCGGCGTCCACTGCAGCGATGCTGACGCCGGCATGCAGCTGGCCCGCACCCGCGCGCGCATCATCCAGCAACGAGAACAGGGCCCCGCGCTGCATGCCAAGGCCGTGCAGGCGTGCGTCCAGGCCGGCGTAGCGCATGTCCATCACTGTGCGTTCGCACGGCGTATCGCCGTACAGGCGATGCACCGGCGCGGCATGCGCGCGCACGGCGTCAAGCAGGCCCATCTGCCACAGCACCTGCAGGCCGCTGGGCTGCAGCAGGAAACCGGCGCCAACCGGTCCCGGCGTGGGCACACGTTCGAAGATCTCCACCTCGTGGCCATCACGGGAGAGCAGGATGGACAATGCTTGTCCAGCGGTGCCGTAGCCGATCACGGCGATGCGCAGTCGTTCCTTCATGGGCGCATTGTGCCCGAGCGCAAATCCGGATGCCCAGCGGGGCCTCCGCCCACGGCAGCGCAATTCCTGTCGCAGCGCAAAAAAAACCCCGCCGAAGCGGGGTTTTCAACGCACTGTCGAGTGGATCACTCGGCCGGCGTGATGTTCGAAGCCTGGGCGCCCTTCGGGCCCTGGGTCACGTCATAGGTGACACGCTGGCCTTCCTGCAGGCTGCGGAAGCCCTTGGAGTTGATGGCGGAGAAGTGCGCGAACACGTCGGCGCTGCCATCCTCCGGCGAGATGAAGCCAAATCCCTTGGCGTCGTTGAACCACTTGACGGTACCGTTCGGCATGGTGATGCGAGACCTTATGCAATGAATGGGTGGTGTACGCTGAACCCGCGCACAAGCTGAGTATGCAAAGCTTGCTCGGGGAAGACAATCACCCCCGCGCCAATTCGCCCACCAGTTCCGGAAGTCCGTTGCTGGCCGCCTGCACATTGGCCAGCACTTCGGCCATCGTAATCTCCTCGCCATCACCGCAGCCGGCGGCCCAGTTGGCGATGATCGCCAGGCAGGCATAATCCAGCCCCAGCTCCCGTGCCAGTGCGGCTTCCGGCATGCCGGTCATGCCCACCAGATCGCAACCGTCGCGGCGCATGCGGGCGATTTCGGCGATGGTTTCCAGGCGCGGGCCCTGCGTTGCGCCATAGCAGCCACCGTCATGGACCGTGACACCGGTCACTTTGGCTGCCGCCAGGATCTTGCTGCGCAGCATCGGCGTGTACGGATGGCCGAAATCGACGTGGACCACGTCGGAGCCTTCTTCTTCACAGATCGTGCTGATGCGGCCCCAGGTGTAGTCGATGATCTGGTCCGGGCAGGCGAGCACGCGCGGACCGAAGTTCTCGGTGATGCCACCCACCGTGTTCAATGCCAGCACCCGCTGCGCGCCCAGCTGCTGCAGCGCAGCCAGGTTGGCGCGGTAGTTGATCTTGTGCGGCGGCAGCGAATGCCCCTCGCCATGCCGCGCCAGGAACGCCACGCGATGGCCGAGCAGCGTGCCCACGCGCACCGGACCGGACGGGCGGCCGAAGCGGGTGTCGACCTCGTGGGTCTGCACGTCGTCAAGCTTGGCCAGGTTGTAGACACCGGTACCGCCGATCACGGCCAGGGCGATCTGTTGCATTCGAAGCACTCCATGAAAAGACGAACGCCGGCACCCGAGGATGCCGGCGATGGAAAAGACGCGCCGCGGGCGGTCGCGCTGTTATTCCTTCATTGCGTAGATGGCCGGCACGCAGCGCAGGGTCTCGTTGACGTCCATGCCGAAGCCGAACACGTAGCGGTCCGGCAGCTCGATGCCCGCGTAATCAGCGGTCACATCAGGCAGCGCACGGTCGTGCTTCTTCACGGTCATCGCAGCGATGCGCACATCGGTCGCGCCCTGTTCCAGGCACCAGGTGCGAACGCCCTGCAGGGTGTAGCCCTCGTCGAGGATGTCGTCGACCAGCAGCACGCGGCGGCCGAACAGCGAGGTGGCCGGCTTGTGCTTCCAGACCAGGTCACCGCCGGTGGTTTCACCGCGGTAGCGGGTGGCGTGCAGGTAATCGAACTGCACGTCCTGGCCGCGCGCGCCCAGTTCCAGCGCCAGCTGGCCGGCGAACGGCAGCGCACCATGCATGATCGACAGGAACAACGGCACCTCGCCCTTGTAATCGCGCGCGATGGCGTCGGCGATAGCAGCGATGGCCTTGTCGATGGTGGGGCGGTCGACCAGCAGGTCAGCCTGGGCCAGGGCCTGGGAAATGGTGAGGTTGGGCATCAGACGGTTCTTCCAAGGGTTTCAAGCAGACGGGATTGGGTGTCGCCATGGCGGGCATCGGCCAGCAGGCCGTCCCAGCCGAGCGCGCCGCGGCCGAGCAGGCCCAGCAGCGCAGCAGTATTGAGGGAGCGTCCCTGCACCGCATGCAGGGCTTCATCGACCAGTTCCGGATGGCAGACCAGCACCACGTCGCAGCCGGCGTCCAGGTGCGCGTGCACGCGTGCCGGCACGCCGCCGGCGCTGTGCGAGGCGGCCATGCCGATGTCATCGGAGAACACCACGCCGCGGAAGCCGAGTTCGCCGCGCAGGACGTCCTGGATCCAGCGTGGGGAATAGCCGGCGGGCTCCGGTGCCACCTGCGGATAGATCACGTGCGCCATCATCACCGCATCGGCACCCGCGGCGATGCCGGCCTGGAACGGCACCAGGTCCTGCGCGCGCAGTTCGTCCAGCGCGCGTGGATCGATCGCGGTATCCACGTGGGTGTCCTCCAGCACGGTGCCGTGGCCGGGGAAATGCTTGAGCGTGGCGGCCATGCCGACCGCGTGCATGCCGCGCACATAGGCTGCGGTGAACGCGGCCACGACCTGCGGGTCTTCACTGAAGGCACGGTTGCCGATGGCGCGGTTGCCGCGGCCAAGGTCGACCACCGGGGCGAAGCTGAGATCCAGGCCGCTGGCGCGGACTTCACTGGCCATCAGCCACGCGTGCTGCTCGGCCAGCGCCAGGGCCTGCTGCGGGTCGGTGGCGTACAGGGCACCAATGTCCTGCAGCGGCGGAAGATCGCTGTAACCCTCGCGGAAGCGCTGTACGCGGCCGCCCTCCTGGTCCACGCAGATCAGCTGCGGGCGCGGGGCAGCGGCACGGATGGCCGCGCTCAGATCGGTCACCTGCTGGCGCGACGCAAAGTTGCGCTTGAACAGCACCACCCCGGCCACGGCGTCGTGCTGCAGCCAGTCACGTTCCTGGGCGGTCAGTTCGGTGCCGGCAACGCCGATCAGCAGCATGGTCGATCTCCACAACGCGCGCCCGCATGGCGCAGTGCCGCATTGTCGCAGAACCGGCCGACAGGCGCAGTGGTCAAGGCAAAAGGGAAACGTGGGGGTCAGAGCCCCTGCGGAGATCCGACCCCGGCGTCAGATCCCCGCAGGGGGTCTGACGCCGACCTGCTCAGACCTTGCAGCCGTCCGGGCCGCAGGCCTCGTCACCGGCTGCGGCAGCCGACGCCCCCTGCTCGGCAGCAATCTGGCGCAGGGCGTTGGCGAAGGCTTCGGGTGGCTGCGCCCCGGAAATCGCCCACTTGCCATCGATCACGAAGGTCGGCACCGAAGAGATGCCCAGTGCATGGGCCTGCGCCAGCTTGGCGTCGACCTCGGCCAGGCCGCGGTCGGAGGCCAGCATCTGCGCGATTTCGCCACCGTCCAGGCCGCCTGCCACGCCGGCCTTGATCAGCACCGAAGGGTCCGCCAGGTTCTGCCCATGTTCGAAGTGGACGCGGAACAGCGCTTCACCCACCGCATCCTGCACGCCTTGCTCGCCGGCCAGCCACAGCACCCGGTGCGCCGGCAGCGTGGTCACCCGCACCTGGCCCTGGTTGAAATCCATCGGCAACCCCTCCGCGCGCGCGGTGGTCTGGGTCTGGCCGAGGATCTGCTCGGTGCGCTCGACGCCCCCGAACTTGCGCGCATAGGCCTCGCGCAGCGGCACCGGGGTGGCGTCCGCATCCGGGTCCAGCTGGAACGGCTGCCAGTGGATATCGAGGTCAGGCGCGTTCGGGCCCAGCAACTGCACCCCCTGCTGGAAACGATGCTTGCCGATCCAGCACCAGGGGCAGACCACGTCGGAGTAGATGTCGATTCTCATGTCCACGACATGGGGACCGCCTCCCCCGATAAAAGGGGACGGAGGGGATTAAGTCGCTTTCCGCACAGGCGGGGTAAAGACGACTTAATCCCCTCCGTCCCCTTTTCTTGGGGTTTTCACCACTCTGAATACGGGCGGCTGGCAAGCGCGACGTTGTAGTAGCGGGCGTCATCGGTCACTTCGGCGCCGACCCAGTCCGGCAGGTCGATGGCCTGGTCGGCGCTTTCCAGCTCGACTTCGGCCACCACCAGGCCGGCGTTGTCGCCGAGGAACTCGTCCACTTCCCAGGTCAGGCCGGCGTGTTCGACCAGATGGCGGCGCTTGTCGATCAGGCCGCCGACGCACAGCGCCAGCAGTGCGCGCGCGTCCTCCACCGGGATCGGGTAGTCGAACTCCTGCCGGGTATGGCCGAGGGTGCGCGACTTCAGGTTCAGCGCGGCGTGGTCGCCTTCGATGCGCACGCGCACCGAGGCGTTCTGGGTGCCGCGATCGAGCGCGCCCATGTCGTTGATGTAGCCCTGCGCCATCGGGATCACCCGATGCGCGGCGGTGCGCCAGCCATCGCTGCTGACCAGGAATTTGCGTTCGATCTCGATGCCCATGGCGCAATTATGCGCCACGGGTGATGACAGCGGCTCAGCGCTTTTCGAATACCGCGATGCTTTCCACGTGCGCGGTGTGCGGGAACATGTCCATGGCACCGGCGCTGACCAGGGTGAAGCCCTGCTCGTTGACCAGATAGCCGGCATCGCGCGCCAGCGAGCCCGGGTGGCAGCTGACGTAGACGATGCGCTTGAACTGCTTCAGCGGCAGCTGCTGCAGCACTTCGATCGCGCCCGAGCGCGGCGGATCCAGCAGCAGCTTGTCGAAGCCCTGGCGCATCCACGCCGTGCTGCGCTGGTCCTGGGTCAGGTCGGCGCTGAAGAACTGCGCGTTCGCCAGGCCGTTGCGCTCGGCGTTCTCACGCGCACGCGCGACGAGGCCGGCATCACCTTCCACACCCACCACTTCACGCACACGGCGGGCCAACGGCAGGGTGAAGTTGCCCAGGCCGCAGAACAGGTCCAGCACGCGCTCGTCCTCACCCGGCTGCAGCAGGTCCAGGGCGTGGGCGATCATCTTCTCGTTGAGCTTGGCGTTGACCTGGATGAAATCCAACGGGCGGAACGCCAGCTCGACATCCCACGGCGCCAGCCGGAACGACAGCGCCACGCCCTGCCCGTCCAACGGCTGCACGGTGTCCACGCCGCCGGACTGCAGGTAGATCACGAACCCGTGCTGCTGGCCGAAGGCGGCCCAGGCCGCGCGGTCGGCATCGCTGAGCGGCCGCAGGTGGCGCACGGTCAGCACCACCGCCTGGTCACCGGCGATGAATTCGATCTGCGGGATGTCACGCTTGCCATCGAGCGTTTCGATGAAGGTGGACAACGCCTCGACCTTGGTGCCGATCTCCGGAATCACGGTCAGGCACTGGCTGAGGTCGGCGACGAAACGCGGATCCTGTTCACGGAAGCCGACCAGGGTCTTGTCCTTCTTCTCGACCCGGCGCACCGAGAAGCGGCCCTTGCGGCGGTAGCCCCAGCTCTCGCCGACCAGCGGCGCAAGCACGGTGCCCGGCTTCACATGGCCGATCCGCTCCAGGTTATCCATCAGCACGCGCTGCTTGGCGACGATCTGCTGGTCTTCGTCCAGGTGCTGCAGCACGCAGCCGGCGCAGGTACCGAAATGGGGGCACTTGGGGGTCACCCGCTGCGGCGAGGCCTGCAGCACCTCCAGCGTGCGCGCCTCGTCGAAATGGCGGCTGCGGGCAGTCTGTTCAGCCATCACCACCTCACCGGGCAGGGCGCCGCTGACGAAGGTGACCTTGCCGCCCTCGCCTTCACGGCGGGCGACACCGCGACCATCATGGCTGAGGTCGAGGATCTCGGTCTGGAACGGGGTACGGTCGGTGCGGGAGCGGGATCGGGCCACGTGGCAACAGGCTGCGGGCAAAAATGGGGGCGTATTGTCGCAGATCCTGACCGATGGGGCCCGGACCCGCTTGCGCCCGTGGCCGCCGTGCTTGATGATTGGGACAGCTGACATGGAGGCAGCCCTGATGCAGATGACCCCGCGGGCCGCACGGCCCCGCTTCCTGCTTGTCGAGGACGACATCATCAGCCGCGGTTTTTTCAAGGCGGCGTTGGAAACGTTACCGGCGGATGTGGACACCGCAGATTCGCTGGCCAGTGCCCTGGCCAGTGCCGAGCCCGGCTCGCATGACCTGTGGCTGATCGACGTCAACCTGCCGGACGGCAATGGCGCGCAGCTGCTGCGCGAGCTGCGCCGATCACATCCGGACACGCCGGCGCTGGCGCATACCGCCGACGGCGATGCCAACATCCACGCCCGCCTGCGCGAAGCCGGCTTCAGTGACACGCTGGTCAAGCCACTGGGCCGCGACCAGCTGCTGAAGGCCGTGCGCCGAGCGCTGGTCAACAGCCCGGCGGGGATCTTCGTGGCACAGGCCCCGGCCGCGGTCGAACTGGCCGTACAGGACTGGGACGAGACCGCAGCCCTGGCCGCGCTCAATGGCCAGCGCAACCATCTGATCGCCCTGCGCGAGCTGTTCCTGGCCGAGTTGCCCGGTGTGCGCGACGCGGTCGAGCAGGCGGTGGACCAGCACGACGAGCGCCAGCTGCGCAGCCAGTTGCATCGGCTGCAGGCGAGCTGTGGCTTCGTGGGGGCGGCCCGGTTGGGCCGGGCGGTGCGTCAGCTGCATCATGCACCGGAATCCAGGCCAGCCCAGGATGGGTTCCGCGCGGCGGTGGCGGCCCTGCTGCATTGAGGACTGTTCGGCAGGGCTGCGCCCTGCACCCGCAGATGCTTCAAGCCAGAGCAACACCAAAGGCCAGGGCCAGAGCGGCTCTGGCCTTCTGCTTGTTGGGCGGGCCGGTGTGGGTGGGCAGGACACGCCGTAAACCCCCCTCCGGGGTCCGGCCCAGCCGCTGGCGGCTGTGCGTTCGGGCGCTTGCGAAGCAGTGCTTCGCAAACAAACCGCCCTCACCCATGGGGGCTCGATGGCGCCTTGCTCGTGTGCGCTGTCCTGCGCACACGGCAAGACCGGGGTTGGGCGTCCTGCCCAACCCGCCCGAGGCATGCCTCGGGCCCATGGCGCCAACGGTCCTGCCCACCCACATCGCCCCACCCCCGACAGATTTCTGGTGACGGTTGGACCATCCACGCCATGCGTGGATGAATTTCTGTCAGGTGTCGAAATCAATCCGGGGTCGGATCCGTTTTCCTGCGGAAAACGGATCCGACCCCACGCCGTTCCGACAGCTCGCAAGAATCTGTCGAAGGCGGGGTGGGTCCGGTTGCGAGAGTGTCCGCGGCATGGATGCCGCGGCCAAGCCCCCAGGGACGGGTTTACGGCGTCTCCCGCAACCGGACCCACCCCGCCTACCCACGGTTAGCCAGCTTTTGCCGTTGACGTTGACGTTGATTCGGCTTCGGCCTCGGCAGGTGCAGGGCTGCAAGCCCTGCCAAAGCCCCCCCTACCTGCGCGGCGCGAGCTGCTCGAGCATTTCCCAGGACTTCAGGCCGCGCGGCCCCAGGTGATGGGCCAGCACCCGCCGCATCGGCAGGCGCAGGCTGGCCAAATCGGCGGCATCCGGCTCTTCGTCGGCCGCCAGGGCCAGCAGCGCCGAGCCAGTGGCCGCCGCCCGGCGCTCCCCGCCGCGCTCGCTCAGCAGGCGCTGCGCACCCTCCTGCGGGTCCAGTTCGTACCGCGCCGCCGGGTCGATCGGCTGGCCATCGCTGGCGCTGTCCAGCGCGAAACCCAGGCCCAGCGCAGACAGCAGCTCGCGTTCGAAACGGCGCAGGGTCCAGGCCAGGCCTGCGCCCACCGCCAGCCGCGCACGCGCCTCGCCGTAGGCGAGGTACAGCTCCGGCAGCGGGTCCTGGCGCGGGGCCAGGCGCAGGGTCAGTTCACTCAGGTAGAAGCCGGCCAGCATCGCCTGGCCGACCAGGCGTGGCGCGGCATCCAATGCTTCAGCGCCGCGCAGCTGGGCCAGTTCCCCCCGCTGCTGGGCACTGAAGCGGATCCACTGCAACGGCTGCAGGGCGGCGCGCAGCACCTGGCCCTTGGCAGTGGACACGCCACGCGCAAGCAGGCCGATACGGCCATGCTGCGCGCTCAACACTTCGACCAGCAGGCTGGTCTCGCGGTAGGCCCGTGCATGCAGCACGAAGCCGGTGTCGTCCTCGATCATCATCGAAGCGACCGTCGCGGCTTATTCGTAACCGAAGGCCTTCAGCGCGGCCTCATCGTCAGACCAGCCTTCACGCACGCGCACCCAGGTCTCCAGGAACACCTTGGCCCCGAACAGACGCTCCATCTGCAGGCGGGACTTGGCGCCGATCTCCTTCAGGCGGGCGCCGCCCTTGCCGATCACGATGGCCTTCTGGCCTTCACGCTCGACCCAGATCACCGCACCGATGCGCAGCAGGTTGCCGTCCTCGGTGAAGCGCTCGATCTCGACAGTGGTGGCGTACGGCAGTTCCTCGCCGAGCTGGCGCATCAGCTGCTCACGCACCAGTTCACCGGCCAGGAAACGCTGGCTGCGGTCGGTGATCTCGTCCTCGCCGAACATCGGCGGGGCTTCCGGCAGCAGCTTCAGCACGTCGCGCACCAGCGCTTCCAGGCCGTTGCGCTTCTGCGCGGAGATCGGATGCACGGCGGCGAAGTCGCGACCCTCGGTCACCTGCTGCAGGAACGGCAGCAACGCGCCCTTTTCCTTCAGGCGATCGATCTTGTTGACCACCAGCACCACCGGGATGCCGGCGTCGCGCAGCACGTTGAACGCCAGGCTGTCCTCTTCATCCCAGCGACCGGCTTCGATCACCAGCAGGCCGGCATCGACGCCTTCCAGCGAGCCACGCGCGGCGCGATTCATCACCCGGTTCATCGCCCGCTTCTGCACCTTGTGCAGGCCGGGGGTGTCGACCAGCACCAGCTGGCCTTCCGGATAGGTGGCGATGCCCAGCAGGCGATGGCGCGTGGTCTGCGGACGGTTGGAGACGATGCTGACCTTGGCGCCGACCAGGGCATTGGTCAGGGTCGACTTGCCCACGTTCGGGCGGCCGATGACGGCCACGCTGCCGCAATGATGGGGAGTTTGTTCGCTCACTTGGAATCCAGTTGTTCTAGGACGGCCGCAGCCGCCTGTTGTTCGGCAAGCCGCCGCGAGGCGCCTTCGCCCTCGGTGCTGGCGGCCGGGTCGGCTACGTTGCAGCGTACCCGGAAGTGCTTGGCGTGGTCGTCACCGGATTCTGACACCAGTTCATACTGCGGCAACGCCTTCTGTCGGGCCTGCAGCCATTCCTGCAGGCGGGTCTTGGGGTCCTTCTCGGGCCGGCCGGAGGCCGGCAGTGCCTCGATCGAAGCGCTGAACCAGGGCAGTACCACCGCCCGGCAGGCCTCGAAACCGGCATCCAGGTAGATCGCAGCCACCACGGCTTCCACCGCGTCGGCCAGGATCGAATCACGACGGTGGCCACCGGACTTCATTTCGCCCGGGCCCAGGATCAGCCGCTCGCCCAGTTCCAGGGTACGTCCAATCACCGCCAGCGCGCCCTCACGCACCAGTTCGGCGCGGGCACGGGTCATCGCGCCCTCGTCAGCCTTGGGCCAGCGTCGGTACAACGCCTCGGCCGCCATCATGTTGACGATGCTGTCGCCCAGGAATTCCAGGCGCTCGTTGTGTGGCGCACCGGCGCTGCGATGCGTCAGCGCCTGCTTCAGCAGCGCCGGGTCGCGGAAGGGATGACCGATCAGGTCACCACGTTGGAAAGGTTTATTCGGCACCGCTTCGGGTCAGGTCCTGGGATGAATCGAATTTGCCAACCACATCCAGGTTGCCGACCAGCGGACGGCGCACTTCGTAGTTGACCTTGAGGGTCCAGCCATTGTCGCGACGGTCGAACTTCACGTTGGCCGGCTTCACGTTCTCCGAGTAATTGATGTACAGGCGCTTGAAGAACAGATCCTGGATCCGGGCCGGCTCCATGCTGCCCACGCCCGGCTCCTTGGCCAGGCTCTTCATCGCCGAGCGCACCGCGTAATACTCCTGGTACATCGGGAACAGCTTCATGCCGATGTAAAGGAAGAAACCGACCACGATCAGGACCGCCAGGAACGAGGTCAGGGTCATGCCACGCTGCGTGTTCATCGTCTTCATTGCGTTCTCCCCAGATACGCGTTGGATGTGAAGGTACTCAGTTGATGCTCGAGCCGATCCGCGACGGCTCGAAGCCATCCTTGCAGAACCAGCCCTGGCAGTTCAGCCAGATCAGGAAGGCCTTGCCGCGCAGGTTCTCTTCAGGCAGCAGGCCCCAGAAGCGGCCATCGTCGCTGTTGTCACGATTGTCGCCCATCACCAGGTACTTGCCGGCCGGTACGGTCCACTGGCCCTGGCCGCGTGGATAGTCGGTCTCCAGCACGGTATGGGTACGGCCCGGCAGGTGCTCGACCAGCAGGTTGGCGCCCTCGCCCTGGCCCTTGTGGCCGGCGTAGATGCCCTTGTTGTCGTACTTCAGCGGTTCGCCATTGAGGATCACGCCGTCGCCCTCGAAGACCACGGTGTCACCCGGCACGCCGATCACGCGCTTGATGAAGTTCTCGCCCTTGGCCGGGTCGTTGTCGCTGTGGCCGGGGAAGTGGAACACCACCACGTCGCCGCGCGACGGCTCGCCGAAGGGGACGATCTTGGTGTTGCTGATCGGCAGGCGCAGGCCGTAGGAGAACTTGTTGACCAGGATGAAATCGCCGATCAGAAGGTTCGGCATCATCGAGCTGGACGGGATCTTGTACGGCTCGGCGATGAAACTGCGCACGATCAGCACGATCGCCAGCACCGGGAAGAACGCTCGCGAGTAGTCCACCAGCACCGGCTCGGAATCGAGCAGGCCCGCACGCTGGGCGCGACGCTTGGCGAGGTACAGCTTGTCGGCGAGCAGGATCAGGCCCGAGGCCAGGGTCAGCACGACCAGGAGGATCTCAAACAGTTTCATTCAGGGTCCTTTGCAACGTCACCAGACGACCGGCCCCGCGAGGCCGGTGCGGGCTTACTTGTTGTCCATCTGCAGTACGGCCAGGAACGCTTCCTGCGGGATCTCCACGCGGCCGACCTGCTTCATGCGCTTCTTGCCTTCCTTCTGCTTTTCCAGAAGCTTCTTCTTGCGCGAGACGTCGCCACCATAGCACTTGGCCAGCACGTTCTTGCGCATCGCCTTGACCGTGGTGCGGGCGATGATCTGCGAGCCGACGGCGGCCTGGATGGCCACGTCGAACATCTGCCGGGGGATCAGGTCCTTCATCTTCTCGCACAGCTCGCGGCCGCGGCGGTCGGCGTGGCTGCGGTGCACGATCAGCGACAGTGCGTCGACCTTGTCACCGTTGATCAGCACGTCAACGCGCACGAACGGGCCAGCGTCGAAGCGCACGAAGTGGTAATCCAGCGAGGCATAGCCACGGCTGACCGACTTGAGCTTGTCGAAGAAGTCCAGCACCACCTCGGCCATCGGCAGCTCGTAGCTGATCTGCACCTGGCTGCCCAGGTAGTTGATGCCGATCTGGCTGCCGCGCTTTTCTTCGCACAGCTTGATGATGTTGCCGATGTACTCCTCGGGCGTGAGCACGTTGGCGCGGATGATCGGCTCGCGGATCTCCTCGACCTGGTTCACCGGCGGCAGCTTGGCCGGGTTGTCCATGTTGATGATCGAGCCGTCGGTCTTCAGGACCTCATACACCACCGTCGGCGCGGTGCTGATCAGGTCCAGGTTGTATTCGCGTTCCAGGCGCTCCTGCACGATCTCCATGTGCAGCATGCCCAGGAAGCCACAGCGGAAGCCGAAGCCCATCGCTTCGGAGCTTTCAGGCTCGAAACGCAGCGCGGCATCGTTCAGGCGCAGCTTGTCCAGCGCTTCGCGCAGGTCCGGGTAGTCCTCGGCATCGACCGGGAACAGGCCGGCGAACACGCGCGGCTGCATTTCCTGGAAGCCCGGCAGCGGCTTCGGCGCCGGATCGCCGGCCAGGGTGAGGGTGTCGCCGACCGGCGCACCATGCACGTCCTTGATGCTGGCGGTGACCCAGCCCACTTCACCGGCACGCAGCGCCGGCAGCACCTTGCGCTTGGGAGTGAACACGCCGACGTTGTCGACCTGGTGGTTGCGGCCGGTCGACATCACCTGCAGCTTGTCACCGGCCTTGATCTCGCCCTGCATCACGCGCACCAGCGAGACCACGCCCAGGTAGTTGTCGAACCACGAGTCGATGATCAGCGCCTGCAGCTTGTCGGTGTCGCGCGGCACCGGCGGCGGGATGCGATGGACGATCGCCTCCAGCACGTCCTGCACGTTGAGGCCGGTCTTGGCACTGACCGGCACGGCGTCGGAGGCGTCGATGCCGATCACGGCCTCGATCTCGGCTTTGGCGCGCTCGATGTCGGCGGTGGGCAGGTCGATCTTGTTGATCACCGGCACCACTTCCAGGCCCTGCTCCACTGCGGTATAGCAGTTGGCCACCGACTGCGCTTCCACGCCCTGCGCCGCATCGACCACCAGCAGCGCGCCTTCGCAGGCGGCCAGCGAGCGGCTGACTTCATAGGAGAAGTCGACGTGGCCGGGGGTGTCGATGAAGTTCAGGTGATAGGTCTGCCCGTCCTTGGCCAGGTACGGCAGTGACACCGATTGCGCCTTGATCGTGATGCCACGCTCGCGCTCGATGGGATTGGAGTCGAGCACCTGCGCTTCCATCTCGCGGGCCTGCAGGCCACCACAGAGCTGGATGATGCGGTCGGCCAGCGTGGACTTGCCGTGGTCGACATGGGCGATGATGGAGAAGTTGCGGATGTTCCGCATCGAATCAGAAGACATAGGTGGCGGCGGCGCGCGGCGTCGTCAGGGTAACGGTCGATTATCGCATGCCCGGCGCCCGGCCGCGAAAACTGCCTCATCGGACCGGGTCCAGAACGGACGAAGCCCCGCCGGGGCGGGGCTTCGGGGGGCGGGGCAGGCACCGCCGAAGGCGGCCCGGCAGGGCCTTACTGGCCGGCCTTGACCGCCACGAAGGCGCTGTTGCCGTTGGCCGTGCGGACCAGCAGCATCACCACGTCGTCCTTCTTGAAGCTGGACAACGCCCGGTTCAGGGCATCCACGCTGCCGACCGCAGTGCGGCCGACCTGCAGGATCACCATGCCCGGCGACAGGCCGGCATCGCGTGCCGCCTGGCCCTTGACCCCGGTGATGCGCACGCCTTCATTGCCGTTGAGCCCCAACTGCTTGCGCTGGGCCGCGTTCAGGTCGCTGACGTCCAGCCCCAGCAGGGCGTTGGCACCGGTCTGCGGAGCCGCCTCGCCACCGCCAGCCGACGGCCCGCGGGCATTGGCCTGCCCGTCCTCGCTCAGTGCGGTCAGCGTGGCACTGAGCTCATGCGGCTTGCCGTCGCGGTAAACCACCAGGTTCACCTTGCTGCCCGGCGCCATCGCACCGATCAGCGGCGGCAGGTCGGACCAGCTGTTGACCGCGCTGCCGTTGACCGAGCGGATGACGTCGCCCACCTGCACGCCGGCCTTGGCGGCCGCACTGCCGGCCACGATCTGGTTGACCAGCGCGCCGCGGCTGTCCGGCAGGCCCAGTCCCTGCGCCTTCAGCGAATCGATCGGTTCGACCACCGCGCCGAGCTGGCCGCGGGTGACCTTGCCGCTCTTCTTGATCTGCTCGACCGCGCTCATCGCCAGGTCGATCGGGATCGCGAAGCTGATGCCCATGTAGCCGCCGGAGGCCGAGAAGATCTGCGAGTTGATGCCGACCACTTCGCCGCGGGTGTTCAGCAGCGGACCACCGGAATTGCCCTGGTTGATCGCCACGTCGGTCTGGATGAACGGCACGTAGCGCTGGTCGGGCCCCCCCGTACTGCGGCCGACGGCGCTGACCACGCCGGCGGTAACGGAATGGTCGAGGCCGAACGGCGAGCCGATCGCGACAACCCATTGGCCCGGCTTGAGGGTGTTGGAATCACCCACGCGCACGGTGGGCAGGTTCTTGCCATCGATCTTGAGCAGGGCCACGTCGTACTGCTGGTCGCTGCCCACCACCTTGGCGGTGAACTCGCGGCTGTCGCCCAGCTTGACCTTCACCTCGCTGGCGTCGGCCACCACGTGGTAGTTGGTCAGTACGTAGCCATCGGGCGAGATGATGAAGCCCGATCCCATGCCACGCCCCTTGATGCTGGGACCGCCATCCTGCCCACCCGGCCCCTGCCCTGGCATCGGGAAGTCAGGGCCGAAGAAGCGGCGGAAGAACTCCGGCATGTCATCGTCGCCCATCGGGCCGCGCGAGGCCTGGCGGTTGTTGCGGACGATGGTGGTGTCGACGTTGACCACGCCCGGGCCGACCTGTTCGACCAGGTTGGTGAAGTCGGGCAAGCCACTGACCAGCGGTTGTGCAGGCGCCCGCGGCGCCGCGGCCGGCGCAGGCTGGGCCGGGGCGGCAGGCGCAGGCGCCTGCGCGCAGGCCACCAGGGGAAGGGTCAGGGCCAGCAGGCCAAGGGCCTGCGTGCGAAGTCGGGGAGTCATCGGACGGCAACCTCCGGGTCGGATGGAAAGAGGAATACGGGCCCCGCCGACGGCGGGGCGTGAAGGCGCCCGGCTCAGTCGCGCGGGCGCGGCGGCACCGGCAGGTCGTCCTGCAGGCGCGGCTCGAACGGGTAGAACGCGGCACCGCCGACGCGGGCCGGGAAACTGGCATTTAGCGCGCCGCCTGCGGTCGGCGCCAGGCTGGAGCGCGGCCACGGCCGGGCCTGCAGCCCGCTGACCTCACCGAATGGCAGGTTGCGGTTCGCGTTGACCGGTACGGTCGGGGCCAACGGTGCCTGCACGGCGGCGATGGCGCGCTGCGGAGCGTCATCGCGCTGGGCGGCACGCGCGGCCTGCTGGCTGCGGGTTGCACTGGCGCGGCGGGCGTCCTGGCGACGGCTGGAAGCGGCCATCGCCACAGCCGGCGCCGCCGCCACGGCCATCGCGGCGGTATCCACCGATGCTTCGGTCACCGGGGCCGGCGAGGTCGGCGCCGGCGGCAGTTCCGCCTGGCTGGCGATCACCTGGGGGGCCAATGGCTCGCCGGGAGTGGCCTCCTTCAGCTTCTCGCCCCCCATGAACAGGGCGACCGCAGCAACCGATGCGGCCAGAGCCGCGCCGCCGCCCCAGGCCCGCCAGCCACTGCGACGCACCTGGCGACGCGGCTCGGCCTGCGGCGTCGGCTCGGCCGCGATGGCGGCAGCCACGGCGGCGCTGAACCCGGCCGGAGCCAGTGCCGACGCCTGCCCGCGCATCACGTCGCCCAGCAGCTGCCAGCGCTCCTGGCAACCGGCCAGCTCGGGGTCGTGCTCCATCCGGCGCAGCAGGAAACGCGCTTCATCGGCGCCCAGCTCGCCATCGACCAGGGCCGACAGCTGCTCGCGATGGCGCTGGTCCAGGCGCTGCCCGGCGGGCGATTGATGGTTCTGCGATTCGTTGAACGGGTTACTGGTCATACGCGGCTCTTCTCACGGGTGGCGCTGCCGATGTCCAGCAGCGGCCGGAGTTCGGTGTCGATCGCCTCGCGCGCCCGGAAGATCCGTGAACGCACCGTGCCGATCGGGCACCCCATCTTCTGCGCGATATCCTCGTAGCTCAGGCCTTCCACCTCGCGCAGGGTGATCGCTGACCGGAGTTCTTCCGGCAGCGCGTTGACGGCCCTCATCACCGTCTGTTCCAGCTCCTGGCGCATCAACTCGCGTTCGGGCGTGTCGGTGTCACGCAGGCGCGTACCACTGTCGAACTGTTCGGCATCGCCGATGTCGATGTCATCGGTCGGCGGCCGTCGATTGTGTGAAGCCAGGTAGTTTTTGGCGGTATTCACGGCGATTCGATGCAACCAGGTTGAGAACTGGGCATCGCCACGGAAACTCCCGATCGCGCGGTAGGCACGGATGAAAGTGTCCTGGGCGACGTCCTGACATTCGCTCCAGTCGGCGATGTAGCGACCGACCAGGGCCACCACCCGATGCTGGTACTTGCGCACCAGGACATCGAAAGCGGCACTCTCGCCGTGCTGCACGCGCCGGACCAGTTCCAGATCCAGCTCCTGTGGTGTATCAACCTCGGCCATGAGGGGCCGCACTCCTGTCAGCCCAACCGACGTCGGGCAATGAGACTGCCAATCCCGGGAAAAGTTCAGTCGCCGATCACCTGGCGCCGCACCAGCTTTTAACCACCGTTCCGTTAGCGTCCCGGTCCATGGCCATGGATCCGGGGGCGCCACTCCCCTGCTATTGGGATTTGACGCGAGGGAAACAACCTCTGGATCATAGCCGCTTCTCCATACACAACCGGATGGAACGTCCATGCTTTCAGGCTTCGATGGTCTCCGCTTCAGCCACTGGCACCCCGAGATCCGCGACGACGGCGTGGTGGTTCTCTCCCTGGATCGTCAGGACAGCAGCGTCAACGCGATGTCGCAGGACGTGCTGCTGGAGCTGGGCGACCTGCTTGAGCGCATCGCGCTGGACCCACCCAGGGGCGTGGTGGTCCAGTCGCTGAAGAAGGCCGGCTTCATTGCCGGCGCCGACCTGAAGGAGTTCCAGGAATTCGACCGTCGCGGCACCGTCAACGACGCGATCCGTCGTGGCCAGGCCACCTATCAGAAGCTGGCCGAGCTGCCCTGCCCCACCGTGGCGGCGATCCACGGCCACTGCCTGGGAGGCGGCACCGAACTGGCGCTGGCCTGCCGCTACCGCGTGGCCTCCAACGACAGCAGCACCCGCATCGGCCTGCCGGAAACCCAGCTGGGCATCTTCCCGGGCTGGGGCGGCAGCGCCCGCCTGCCGCAGTTGGTGGGCGCTCCCGCAGCGATGGACATGATGTTGACCGGCCGTACCCTGTCGGCCTCGGCCGCGCGTGGCATCGGCCTGGTCGACAAGGTGGTGGCGCCGGCGGTGGTGCTCGACACCGCCGTGGCGCTGGCCCTGTCCGGCACCACCCGCCCGTTCAAGCAGCGCGCGACGGCATGGGCCACCAACACCTGGCTGGCACGCCGGCTGCTGGCGCCGCAGATGGTCAAGCAGGTCGCACGCAAGGCGAAGAAGGACCAGTACCCGGCGCCGTACGCGCTGATCAGCACCTGGCAACGCAGTGGCGGCAAGCCGATCCAGGCGCGTCTGGACGCCGAGCGGCGCGCCGTGGTGAAGCTGGCCAGTACACCGACCGCGCGCAACCTGATCCGTATCTTCTTCCTCACCGAGCGACTGAAGGGCCTGGGCGGTGGTGATTCCGGCATCCGTCACGTGCACGTGGTCGGCGCAGGCGTGATGGGCGGCGACATCGCCGCGTGGGCCGCTTACAAGGGCTTCGAGGTGACCCTGCAGGACCGCGAGGAGCGCTTCATCGACCCGGCCATGGAACGCGCGCAGGCGCTGTTCGCCAAGAAGGTGCGCGACGAGAGCAAGCGCCCCGCCGTGGCCGCACGCCTGCGTGCCGACCTGGAAGGCAATGGGGTTGCCGAAGCGGATCTGGTGATCGAGGCGATCATCGAGAACCCGGAAGCCAAGCGTGCGCTGTACCAGACGCTGGAACCGAAGATGAAGCAGGATGCTCTGCTGACCACCAATACCTCGTCGATCCCACTGGTGGAACTGCGCGATCACATCCAGCGCCCGGCGCAGTTCGCCGGCCTGCACTACTTCAATCCGGTAGCGCAGATGCCGCTGGTGGAAATCATCCACCACGATGGCATGGCGCCGGAGACCGAGCGCCGCCTGGCCGCGTTCTGCAAGGCGCTGGGCAAGTTCCCGGTGCCGGTGGCCGGCAGCCCGGGTTTCCTGGTCAACCGCGTGCTGTTCCCGTACATGCTGGAAGCCGCCACCGCCTACGCCGAAGGCATCCCGGGCCCGGTGATCGACAAGGCCGCAGTGAAGTTCGGCATGCCGATGGGCCCGATCGAACTGATCGATACCGTCGGCCTGGACGTGGCCGCCGGTGTCGGCCGCGAACTGGCGCCCTTCCTGGGCCTGCAGATTCCGGCCGCGCTGCAGACGGTGGAACCGGACAAGCGTGGCAAGAAGGATGGCCAAGGCATCTACACCTGGGAAAACGGCAAGCCGAAGAAGCCGGACGTGGTCAGCGACTACCAGGCCCCTGCCGACCTGGAAGACCGCCTGATCCTGCCGCTGTTGAACGAGGCAGTGGCGTGCCTGCACGAAGGCGTGGTGGCCGATGCGGACCTGCTGGATGCCGGCGTGATCTTCGGCACCGGTTTCGCCCCGTTCCGCGGCGGTCCGATCCAGCACATCCGTGCAGTCGGTGCCGATGCGATCGTCGAGCGACTGAAGGCGCTGCAGCAGCGCCACGGCGACCGTTTCGCCCCGCGCCCGGGCTGGGACAACCCCGTCCTGCGCGAACCGGTGGTCTGAGTTCATCGGCCGGGCCTGCGGCCCGGCACCCGCAGAGGCAACGTCAAGTTCCACAGCAGAAGCCAGAGCCAAAGCGGCTCTGGCTTTTCTGTTTGTTGGGCGGGGCGGTGTCGGGTTGCGGGGACGCCGTAAACCCGTCCTTGGGGGCTTGGCCGCGGCATCCATGCCGCGGACACCCCGCAACCCGACACCGCCCCACCCCTGACAGTTTCCCGGTGACGGTGGGTGAACTGCGATGGCTGTAGGTGTCGACCTTGTTCGGCACGGATCATTACGAACTGGTGGGTGTCGACCTTGGTCGACACCAGGAGCGAAGCGACCCGCGTTTGATTTTGATTTTCTTTTTTCTTCTCCGTGGCTGGACGCACACGGAAACTGTCAGAGGTCGGGCGGGTGGGTTGCGCAGGACCGTTGGCGCCATGGATGGCGCCATCGAGCCCCCATGGACGGGTTTACGGCGTGTCCTGCGCAACCCACCCGCCCGGCCAAGCGCGGCTTTTGATCTTGCTTCCGCCTTCAGCGACCACCCCCACAGCCACGAGGGGCTGCGCCGTTGGCTGGAACAACCTGTTACCCATACGGGGAATGCCCCCGTCACAGCTGCATGCGATGCTGACCGCCTGATCCCTGCCAGCGAGAACGCCCGCATGACCACCATCATCGCCCCGCGCGTGCACGACATCGGCGGCCTCGAAGTCCGCCGCGCCGTCCCCACCCTGCAGGCCCGCAGCATCGGCTCATTCGTGTTCGTCGACCAGATGGGCCCGGCACTGATGCACCCCGGTACCGCCATCGACGTGCGCCCGCATCCGCATATCGGCCTGGCCACGGTCACCTATCTGTGGTCGGGCGCCATCGGCCACCGCGACACGCTGGGCTCCGATCAGGTGATTCGCCCCGGTGACGTCAACTGGATGACCGCCGGCCGCGGCATTGCCCATTCCGAACGCACGCCACAATCGGACCGCGACCATGACAACCCGATCCACGGCATGCAGACCTGGGTCGCGTTGCCGAAGTCGCACGAGGAAATCGAGCCGGCGTTCTATCACCATGCCGCTGCCACCCTGCCCGAGCAGCGCCGCAAGGGTGCCTGGCTGCGGGTGATCGCTGGCCGCGCCTATGGCGAGGAATCGCCGGTGAAAGTGTTCGCCGATACGCTCAATGTGGCGATCGATCTGGACCCGGACGCGGAAATCGACATCGACGACGGCCACCGCGAGCGCGCGTTGTACATCCTTGAAGGCGACGCGCAGTTGGATGGCGTGGACATCCCCGCGCAGCACCTGGTCATCCCCGAAGCCGGCGCACGCGGCCGCCTGCGCGCGAAGACACCGGTGAAGGCGATGCTGTTCGGTGGCGAGCCGCTGGATGGCCCGCGCCACCTCTGGTGGAACTTCGTGTCCAGTTCGAAGGAGCGCATCGAGCAGGCCAAGCACGACTGGGAGGCCGGCCGCTTCGGCACCATTCCCGGCGACGACAAGGAGTTCATCCCGCTGCCGCAGTACTGAGCATCGCGTGCTGCACACATCCGAGGGTGTATTCCTGCACCCGGCGTTGACGCTACAGTCACCCGCTGATCATTGAAATGTGACATAAATCACACTTTCGACCGTCAAAGGAGTGCAACACATGAGCATGGGTAAACGCTTGTCCGCCGAGTTCCTCGGCACGTTCTGGCTGGTTCTGGGGGGCTGTGGCAGTGCAGTGCTGGCCGCCAAGTTCGGTGGTGACGGCAATCCGCTGGGTATCGGCTTCCTCGGCGTGGCGCTCGCCTTCGGCCTGACCGTGGTGACCGGCGCCTATGCGTTCGGCCATATCTCCGGTGCGCACTTCAATCCGGCGGTCAGCGTCGGTCTGTGGGCTGGCGGCCGCTTCCCGACCAAGGACCTGGTGCCGTACATCATCGCCCAGGTTGCGGGCGGCCTGCTGGCCGGCTTCATCCTGCTGCAGATCGCCTCCGGCGCCAGTGGCTTCGCCATCGACGGCAGCCAGGCCGGAGCGTTCGCCAGCAATGGCTATGGCGCGCTGTCGCCCGGCGGCTACAGCGTGGCGGCGGCCTTCCTGTGCGAAGTGGTGCTGACGGCGGTGTTCCTGATCGTGATCATGGGTTCCACCCACGGCAAGGCACCGGCCGGGTTCGCCCCGCTGGCGATCGGCCTGTCGCTGACCCTGATCCACCTGATCAGCATCCCGGTCACCAACACCTCGGTGAACCCGGCCCGCTCCACGGCCGTGGCCTTTTTCGCCGGCAGCGGTGCGGTCAGCCAGTTGTGGCTGTTCTGGGTCGCCCCGTTGCTGGGCGGCGCGATCGGCGGCCTGATCTACAAGTGGATCGGCAACGACCGCTGATCCCCGCAGCAACCATTGCGGCCGACCCTCGGCCGCAATGGTTGCGCTTGCAACCGCGAATTGTGCGATTGCTCACGTTCCGTTAAGGTTGAGTTGACCGTCCGTGCACATGCGGGCGGGGTGGCGTCCGGGGATGGGATGCCATGGTCGCCGGCTCTGCTGGCGAAGCCAACCAATTCATCACCTTGGGGGATGCATGAAGTTCGTGCCTGTCATGTTGTCGAGCCTGCTTTTCGCTGCGGCCCAGGCCGCCGCGCAGGCGCCGTCCGAATGTCCTTCGCTGCCGGCCAGCAGCGGTCTGCAGTGGCAGCAGCAGGTGCAGGCCGATTTCCTGGTCTGCCGCGCCAGCACCCCTGATGGCCGCGAAGTGCTGAGCCTGATGCTCAGCGCGCGTGATCCGTCCATTCCGCTGAACCGCTCGCTGCGCCAGGAAAAAGGCAGCTTCGGCGGCGAATCGCTGTACTGGTACCAGCCCGACCTGGGCGGCCAGCAACCGCCGGGGTATGCCGAACGGCGCATCAGCGTGGTCAAGCTCGACAAAGGGCGATACGCGCAGATTTCGCTGTATCCGGACAGCGCGCAGGAGCTGGGGTCACTGCAACAGCTGGCGCAGGGCATGAGCCTGACCCCGTCGGCCGTGGCCGCCGGCCGCTGAGGATGGCGGGGATGACTGCCTGGCAGCATCCCCGCAGCGCGACCCGATCCGACGGTAGTGCCGGCCGCTGGCCGGCACCCCGATCCGCCTCTACGCGAGGCAGTTGCCGGCCAGCGGCCGGCATTACGTCAGAACCTGCCTTCCTGGAAATCGACGAAGGCCTGCATCAGTTCCTGTCGCGTGTTCATCACGAACGGCCCGTGGCGCATCACCGGTTCGCGCAGCGGACGGCCGGCCACCAGGATCAGGCGCGCGCCTTCATTGCCGGCCGAGACGTGCAACTGCTCGCCGCCGCCCAGCACCGCCAGTTCCTGGCGAGCGACGTCGCGCGCGGCGTCCTGCTCACCCACGGTCACGCCACCTTCGAACACGTACGCAAAGGCGTTGTGCCCTTCCGGCAGCGCATAGGTCCAGGCACGGTCGGGCGCCAGCGTGATGTCAAGGTAGAGCGGGTCGGTGGCCGGTTGCACGATCGGGCCATCGGTACCGTCCACGCTGCCGGCAATCACCTTCACCTCCACGCCCGCTTCCGGGTGCACCACGGGAATCCGCTCAGGCGCGAACTCCTGGTACTTCGGCTCGGTCATCTTCTCCTTCGCCGGCAGGTTCACCCACAGTTGGAAGCCACGCATCTGCCCGCTTTCCTGCTCGGGCATCTCCGAGTGCACCAGGCCGCGGCCAGCGGTCATCCACTGCACGCTGCCCGGGGTCAGCAGGCCTTCGTTGCCATGGTTGTCGCGATGCCGCATGCGTCCGTCGAGCATGTAGGTGACGGTCTCGAAACCGCGGTGCGGATGCTCCGGGAAACCGGCGATGTAGTCCTCGGCGCGGTCGGTGCCGAATTCATCGAGCAGCAGGAACGGATCGAGGTCGGGCAGCGTCGGGCCACCGATGACGCGGGTCAGGCGCACGCCGGCACCGTCGGAGGTGGGCATGCCGCGGATGGTCCGCAGCACGCGGACCGGTTCGGGAAAGCTCATGGCGACTCCTGTTGGATGGATGCCACTGAAGATGGACGCCGCACGGCCACACGCCAATGGACGGCGCCGCAACCGATTGTTCCATCCCTGATGTTCGCTGCACGTCAGCACAACAAGCGTACGACCAAAGTACTACCGCCGATTCGTCCTGTGCCAATTGACCCTGTCGAGGGCACGCGGGACTCTTTGACTGTCTTTCCGGGAGAGAGCACCTCATGAAAGGGTTTTCCAAAATAGGCTGGGCGGCCCTCGCCCTGCTCGGCGCCTTCTGTCTGGGCACCGTGGCCCTGCGCCGCGGCGAACACATCAATGCGCTGTGGATCGTCGTCGCCGCGGTTTCGCTGTACCTGGTGGCCTACCGCTTCTACAGCCTGTTCATCGCCAACAAGGTGATGCAGCTGGATCCGACCCGGGCCACGCCGGCGGTGATCAACAACGATGGCCTGGACTACGTGCCGACCAACAAGCACGTATTGTTCGGCCACCACTTCGCCGCCATCGCCGGCGCCGGCCCGCTGGTCGGCCCGGTCCTGGCCGCGCAGATGGGCTACCTGCCTGGGCTGCTGTGGCTGGTGGTGGGCGTAGTGCTGGCCGGTGCGGTGCAGGACTTCATGGTGCTGTTCCTGTCCAGCCGTCGCAACGGCCGTTCGCTGGGCGACCTGGTAAGAGAAGAGATGGGCCAGGTACCGGGCACCATCGCGCTGTTCGGTGCGTTCCTGATCATGATCATCATCCTGGCGGTGCTGGCGATGGTGGTGGTCAAGGCGCTGGCCGAAAGCCCGTGGGGCATGTTCACGGTGATCGCGACGATGCCTATCGCCATCCTGATGGGCGTGTACATGCGCTATATCCGCCCCGGCAAGATCGGCGAGATCTCGGTGGTCGGCCTGATCCTGCTGCTGGCCGCGATCTGGTACGGCGGCAAGGTCGCCGCCGACCCGGTGTGGGGCCCGGCGTTCACTTTCACCGGCACCCAGATCACTTGGATGCTGATCGGCTACGGCTTCGTCGCATCGGTGCTGCCGGTGTGGCTGTTGCTGGCCCCGCGCGACTACCTGTCGACCTTCCTCAAGATCGGCACGATCATCGCGCTGGCCGTCGGCATCCTGATCGTGATGCCGGAACTGAAGATGCCGGCGCTGACCCAGTTCGCCGCCAGTGGCGACGGCCCGGTGTGGAAGGGCGGCATGTTCCCGTTCCTGTTCATCACCATCGCCTGCGGTGCGGTCTCTGGTTTCCATGCGCTGATTTCCTCCGGCACCACGCCGAAGCTGCTGGCCAATGAGGCGCACATGCGCTACATCGGCTACGGCGGCATGCTGATGGAATCGTTCGTGGCGGTGATGGCGCTGGTCGCGGCCTCGATCATCGATCCGGGCATCTACTTCGCGATGAACAGCCCGGCGGCGGTGATCGGCGCCGATGCTGCGTCGGCGGCGCACTACATCACCAACACCTGGGGCTTCACCATCACGCCCGAACAGCTGACCGCGACCGCGGCGGCAATCGGCGAGCCGACCATCCTGCATCGTGCAGGCGGTGCACCGACCCTGGCGGTCGGCATCGCTCAGATCCTGCACGAAGCGATCCCCAGTGGCAGCGACGCGATGATGGCGTTCTGGTACCACTTCGCGATCCTGTTCGAAGCATTGTTCATCCTGACCGCAGTGGACGCCGGAACCCGTGCCGGACGCTTCATGCTGCAGGACCTGCTGGGCAACTTCGTCCCGGCGCTGAAGAAGACCGAGTCGTGGACCGCCAACATCATCGGTACCGCCGGCTGCGTGGCGCTGTGGGGCTACCTGCTCTACACCGGTGTGGTCGATCCGTTCGGCGGCATCCAGACCCTGTGGCCGCTGTTCGGCATCTCCAACCAGATGCTGGCCGGTATCGCGCTGATGCTGGGCACGGTGGTGCTGTTCAAGATGAAGCGCGACCGCTATGCGTGGGTCACTGCGGTACCGGCGGTGTGGCTGCTGATCTGCACCACCTATGCCGGCTTCATCAAGATCTTCGACAGCAACCCGGCGCAGGGTTTCTTGGCACAGGCACACAAGTTCCAGGCCGCGCTCGCCAGCGACACGATCACCGCACCGGCCAAGTCGGTGGCGCAGATGAAGCAGATCGTGGTCAATGCCTACGTCAACACCGGCCTGACCGCGCTGTTCCTGCTGGTCGTGGGCGCAGTGCTGGTGTATTCGATCAAGACCATTCTCGCGGCACGCCGCAATCCGCAGCGCAGCGACCGCGAGACCCCCTACGTGGCGCTGAAGCCGCATGAAATGGTGGATCTGTGATGAGTACGCAACTGGTTCCCGCCGGCCAGTACCAGGCGCACCGCCGCATCTGGCGGCGCCTGGTGCAGACCGCACGCCTGTGCTGTGGCATTCCTGATTACGACAACTACGTCCGGCATATGCTGGAAAAGCATCCGGACCAGGAGCCGATGGACTACAAGACGTTCTTCCGCGAGCGCCAGGAAGCGCGCTACGGCGGACGCAACGGTGGTCGCTGCTGTTGAGGGTTGAGTGTGGATGCCGGGCTTGCAGCCCGGCGCCCGCAGAGGCAACTGCAACTGCAACGGCGAAAGCGTCGGCTCTGGTTTTCCGTGAATTTGGCGGGGTGGTGTCGGATGGCGGGGACGCCGTAAACCCGTCCTTGGGGGCTTGGCCGCGGCATCCATGCCGCGGACACCCCGCCATCCGACACCACCCCACCTTCGACAGATTTCCGTTGACGGCAAGAAGCATCAGGGGGCAGATCCGCTTCCGCGGGGAAACGGATCTGTCCTTTCTTTGTTCATGGATACCCATGAAGTGCATCCACGCATGACGTGGATCTATCCGGTGGCAGGCAAAAAGAAAGCCGAGCGTGGGCTCGGCTCTGCACGGGGAAAGCGTGTCCACGGCAATTGCCGTGAACACGCAACATGATCGTCAGCTCAGGACTCAGGCGCCGGCCATCCACTTCAGGATCAGGCCAGTGACATAGGCCAGCCCGGTGCCGGTGGCATAGCCCACCGTGCCCAGCAGCACGCCCACCGGAGCCAGCGTCGGATGGAACGCCGCAGCCACCACGGGGGCCGAAGCGGCTGCGCCGATGTTGCCCTGCGAACCGATCGCGAAGAAGAACAGCGGCGCGCGCAGCAGCTTGGCCACCCCCCACAGCACCAGCACGTGCGTGGCCATCCAGATCGCGCCGAGCAGGAACAGCCACGGCCGATCCAGCAGCGACAACAGGTTCATCTGCATGCCGATGCAGGCGATCAGGAAGTACAGGAACACGGTGCCCAACCGCGAAGCGCCTGCGGCTTCCAGCCGGCGCGCACGGGTGAAGCTGAGGCCCAGGCCCATCGCCGTGGACAGCAGGATCACCCACACGAACTGGCTGTCCAGGCTGAACTGGCTGGCCCAGCTGACGTTGGTCTTGAACCAGCCCGACAGCGGTGCGGCGATGGCGTGGGCCAGGCCGACGCCACCCAGTGCCACGCCGACGATCACCATCAGGTCGGTCATGCTGGGAATGCGCGCGTTCTGTGCCTCGTAGGCGCTGATGCGTGCCTTCATCTCGTCGATGGCGCGGGTGTCGGCCCCGTTGCGGGTATCGATCTGCTGCGCGCGGTTGGCCAGGAACAGCAGGATCGCCATCCACAGGCTGGCGCAGGCCACGTCGACCACGGCGAACTGGCCGAAGGTGGTGGCGTCGGTGCCGAACACTTCGCGCATGGCGACCATGTTGGCGCCGCCACCGATCCAGCTGCCGGCCAGCGCGGCCATGCCGGCCCAGGTATCACCGGCCACCGTTTCCGGATGGATCAGCTTCATCAGCTGGAACGAGACGATGGCGCCGAGCATGATGCCGGCGGTACCGGCACAGAACACGAGCAACAGCTTCGGCCCCAGCTTGATGACGCCCTTGAGGTCGATCGACAGGGTCAGCAGTACCAGCGCGGCCGGCAGCAGCACGTCACGCGCGACCGGGTTGTACAGCGAGGTGTTGTGGCCATCGATGACACCGGCGGTGTTGTAGATGGCGGGGATGAAGTAGCACAGCAGCAGTGCCGGCACCCAGGCGAAGATCTTCTTCAACAGCGGGGTCGGACCACTGGCGGCCCAGAAGATCAGGGCCAGGGTGGCGGCAATCAGGCCCAGTCCAACGATATCGTTGCTGATCAGGGCAGTAGCGGGTTCGGTCGGCATGGGATCCTCTGTCGATCGAAGGAGCGGGAAAAAAAAGCGCCGCATAAAGCGGCGCAGGTCGAGATTAACATTGTCTTCACGCCGGGTCATGCCGCAGCGCGGAGCAGGTCGGCCATCCGATCAGGCGGGGCGCGAAGCGCCGAAGTCCAGGGTGACACGCGTCCCGCGCGGTTGGCAGGGCTGCAGCTGCAGCGTCCAGCCCAGGTGCTCGCACAGCCGCGCGATCAGGTCCAGGCCGATGCCACTGCCACGATCGGCACGCTCGCCGCGGGCCATGCGCGCGTGGATCGCCGCGATCTCCTCCGGGCTCATCCCGTGCCCGGGGTCCTGCAGGGTCAGTACCGCCGACGAACTCAGCTGCAGCTCGATATGGCCGCGGCCGCTGTTTTCGATGGCATTGCGCAGCAGGTTGCCGATCGCCGCCTGCACCACCGCCAGCGGCGCGACGATATCCACCGGCGCGGCCTGGATACCGATGCTCAGGTCCTTGTCGCCGAGCAGGTGTCGATGGTCGTCGACGATCTCCGGCAGCAGCTGGTCCAGCGCGATGCGCTCGGCACGCGCGGCCAGGCGCGCAGGATCACGCGCCAGCACCAGCAGCAGCTCGATCAGCTGCTCCACGCTCTGTGCCGTGCGCAGGACCCGCTGCATCTGCTGGCGGGCACGTTCGGGCAGGCCCGGTTGCTCCAGCGCCAGCTCGGCTGCACCGGTCATCACTGCGATCGGCGTGCGCAGTTCGTGGCTGGCGGTACTGATGAAGACCCGCTCACGCTCGACGAACTGCTCGTTGCGGTCCAGGTAGTCGTTCAGCGCATCGGCGATGGTGTGCAGCTCGGAACTGCCGCGCGGGTCGACCTCGATGCGCTGGCCCTGAACGCCCGGCCGCAATGCGCCGATGTGCTGGGCCAGCAGGCTCAACGGGCGCACCATGCGTTCCATACCGAAGGACGCCATCAGCACGGTGACGAAGATCATGATCACCCCGGCCAGCATCACCCAGCGCGTGGCGAACTGCTCCAGGTCATGGAAGTCGGAAATGTCCAGCGCCAGCGCGACACGCCCCATGGACCGGGTCTCGCGCACCATCACCGCCGTCTCCCGGCCTTTGATCATCACTCCGTCGTGAAGGCCGGGATGCAGCGTACGCAGGCTGTCAGGCAGGTTGACTGCATCGAAGCGGTACAGGCTGAGCGTGTCCGAATCCTGCCAGCGATAGTGCGGTTCATGCTCGACGTGCTCGACGATGCTGTCCAGTTCGGAGTTGAGCAGCGCGCGCCAGGCGGCATGTTCGGCGTGTTCGTGCACGTAGTTGCCGACGCTGAACACAGCGATCGACAGCAGGGCCAGGTAGCCCAGCAACCACCACACCACGCGCCGGTACAGCGGGCCCGGCCTACGCGCCTTCATCATCATCCTTGCCTGCATCGGCGGCCGCGGTCACCGCAAGGCGGTAACCAACCCGCGGCAGGGTGTGGATCAGCTTGTCGGCAAACGGACCGTCGACGCTGCGGCGCAGCTCGTAGACATGCGAGCGCAGCAGGTCACCATCCGGTGGCTCGTCGCCCCACAGGGCGAACTCCAGCTGTTGGCGGGTGACCGCACCGGGGCTGGCGCGCATCAGCACCTCCAGCAGCTTGCGGCAGGCCGGGTAGAGGTGGAGCACCTGGCCACCCCGCTGGGCTTCGAGGGTCGCCAGGTCCAGCACCAGGTCGCCCACCTGCAGGCGCTTGCGCGGGTTCCGGCCCTGCGCACGCAGCAGCAGCGCCTCCAGCCGAACTTCCAGCTCGGGCAGGGCGAACGGCTTGGTCAGGTAATCGTCGGCACCCGCGCGGAATCCGGTGATCTTGTCCGGCAGTTCGTCGCGCGCGGTCAGCATGATCACCGGCACTTCCGAAGCGTGCTCGGCGCGCAGGCGACGCAGCACCTCCGGCCCCTCCATGCGCGGCAACATCCAGTCCAGGATCACCGCGTCGTAGGGATGGCTGCCGGCCAGGTGCAGGCCGGTGATGCCGTCCGGCGCCACGTCGAGCACGTGCCCGCGCGACTCGAAGTAGTCGAACAGGTTGGCCACCAGCTGGCGGTTGTCCTCGATCACCAACAGACGCATGCACGAAACATCCACGGAAGTTCGTACCATGGTAGCGCTGCCCATGTCGGAATGCGGTCGTCGCGGCCTCCTCTGACGCTTTTCCAACCCCCGCCACCTCAGAATGGCCGTTTTGCTCCCGGAGCCTGCCGTGCCCGTAGCCCTGCCCCGCCGTTGGCGCCTGCCCCTGTTGTGGCTGTTGATCGTTGCTGCGCTGGCAGCGGGGATCGGCCTTCGGCAGCCGCAGCCACCGGACGAGCCGCGCTTCGTGCTGGCGGCCCGCACCATGGTCGAGAGTGGGCAATGGCTGCTGCCGCACCGGGGCGTGGAGCTGTATGCGGAGAAGCCGCCGGTCTTCATGTGGCTGCAGGCGGCGGCCTATGAGATCGTCGGCAGCTGGCAGTGGTCGTTCCTGCTGCCGTCGCTGCTGGGCGCCCTGCTCAGCCTGTGGTTGGTGTCGGATCTGGCACGCCGACTGTGGTCACCGCGGCATTCCCTGTACGCCCTGGCGGCGCTGTTCTGCACCCTTCAGTTTGGCCTGATGGCCAAGCGCGCGCAGATCGACATGGTGCTGGTCGGCATGACCACGGTGGCCTTGTGGGGCTTGATGCGCCACCTGTGCGAACGCCGCAACCTGGCTGCCTTGTGGCTGGCGGGTTTCGCCGCTGGCCTCGGCACGGTGACCAAAGGCGTGGGTTTCCTACCGCTGCTGATGGTCCTGCCGTGGTTCGGCTGGTGGCTGTACCAGCGTCGCCGCGGGCGCAGCGTGGACGGCCCCCACCCGGCAACACTGCTGTGGCTGATCCCGGCCTTCCTGCTGGGCGTGTCGGTGTGGCTTGCCCCGCTGGGCTGGGCCCTGCTGCACACGCCCAGCGCCGAACTGCAGGCCTACGCGCATGAACTGTTGTTCAAGCAGACCGGTACCCGCTATGCCAACGCCTGGCACCATCGCCAACCGGCCTGGTACTACCTGCAGGTGATCCTGACCCTGTGGCTGCCGGGCAGCCTGCTGCTGCCGCTGCTGTTCAAGCCGTGGTGGCGCCGCATCCGCCGGGGCGACCGCCGGCAGTGGCTGCTGCTGGGCTGGGCGCTGCTGGTGCTGGTGTTCTTCAGTGCCAGCCCGGGCAAGCGCGAGGTCTATGTGCTGCCGATGCTGCCTGCGATGGCACTGGCGGTTGCGCCGTTGTTGCCGGGCCTGCTGCGCCGGCTGTGCGTGCGCCGCTATCTGTTCGGCTACAGCGTGGTGCTGATGCTGGCCACCGGCGTGCTCGGCGTGATGCTGCTGACCGAGCACCCGTGGGCCTTGGCGCAACTGGAACGCCGGGCCATGCCCGATACGCTGCTGCCGGTGCTGGGTGATGGCCTGCTGACCTTCGCCATCGCGCTGGCCACGTTGGTCGTCTGGTTGCGGGTGCGCCGCGCCACGACACTGGTGCTGTTGACGCACGGCATGCTGTGGATGCTCTACGGCCTGGTGCTGATCCCGGCACTGGATCCCTACGCATCGGCATCGGCGCTGATGCGCCGCGTCGGCGCGCGGATCGGTCCGGACGCCGAACTGGCGCTGGTCGCCTGGCGCGAGCAGAACCTGCTGCAGGCTGACCGCCCGGTACGCGAGTTCGGCTTCAAGCGCCCCTGGGCCGAGCAGTGGCACGACGCCGGCCCATGGGTGGGCGAGGCGCCGGACAAGCGCTGGCTGCTGGTGCTGGACGAGGCGATGAGTCCCTGCGTGGATCCGGCCAAGGTGATCGATATCGGTGTTGCCAACAGGAATCGTTGGCAACTGCTTCCCGGTACGGCCTGGGACCCGCAATGCCACGCCGAACGGGCCGGCTCGACCGCCGAAGAAGACTGAACGTTGACTCGTGCCGGGGAAATCATTAACCCGGCGCGAACGAGCGTCCGACCCTTCTCCGACATGCAGGTGACGAGCATGACTGCGGATTCCCGAACCCGCCTTCCCTCAGCATGCCCGTTCGTCCCCTTGATTCGATCGCGCCGCTTGCGACATCGCCACTGGCGTCAAGATTCGCCGTAACTCACTTTTGGCTGCCTGTCGCAATCGGTCTGCCTCTGTTTACATTGCTGATGGGGTTCGGCGGCGACCAGTGGGTGGCCGATCACCTGTTCCGCCTTGAGGGCAGCCGCTGGGTGCTACAGGACGCCTGGATCACCCGCACGGTGGTGCACAAGGCCGGCAAATGGCTGAGCACGTCAGCGGCCTTGGTCGCGATCCTGCTGTGCTTCCACCACTGGCGTAAAGGACGCGATCACACCCTGCGGTGGGCGCTGCTTTATGTCGTAATTGCCTTGGCGCTGGGCACCGGCGTGATCTCCCTGCTGAAGTCACTGGTGCCGATGGAATGCCCCTGGGACTTGCTGCGCTACGGCGGCCACCAGCCATTTATCGGGCTTTTCACCGCACGCCCCGCTGGCATGGCCGCGCAGGCCTGCTTCCCGGCCGGGCACGCCAGTGCCGGCTACGCCTGGCTGTGCCTTTACTATTTCGCCCTGCTATGGCGCCCGTCGTGGCGCTGGGCCGGGTTGTGGATCGGCCTCGGCGCCGGTTTGGTGTTCGGCATCAGCCAGCAGCTGCGCGGTGCGCATTTCCTTTCGCATGACGTCGCCACTGCATTGATCTGCTGGCTGCTTTCGCTCGGCCTCTATCTGATCGTCAAGCGCGTCCTGACACACCGTCAACTGAACCATGCCAACCGCCAAGAGGCAAACGCATGAGCGCATCGGTCCATCGCACCGCCCGCCTCCCCGCTCTCGCAGGTCTCCGCAACTGGCGGCCGCAGCTGTCCACCGAAGCGCTGATCGCACTGACCAGCCTGTTCTTCGCGGTAGCCGGCAATGGCCTGTTCTGGCACAGCGCGATGGCCAGCCATCCGGGCAGCCTGCGCTACGCGCTTTCGCTGCTGCTGTTGCTGCTGGGTGCTCACGGCGTGCTGCTGGGCATCCTGGTCTGGCGCTGGAACGCCAAGGTGGTGATCAGCCTGTTGCTGCTGGTGACCGCATTCGCCGCGCACTACATGAGCCGCTACCACATCTACCTGGATGCGGACATGCTGCGCAACGTGCTGGCGACGGACCCCAAGGAAAGCCGCGAGCTGATGACCGTGTCGCTGCTGTGGCCGGTACTGTTGCTGGCCGTGTTGCCGATGGCGGTGTTGTGGCGCGTGCAGCTGCGTCGCCGCAGCTGGGGCCGCAGCCTGCTGTGGCGGCTGGGCTTCCTGGCGGTGGCGGCAGTGACCGCCGTCGGCGGCGCGTTGATCTCGTTCCAGGATGTTTCAGCACTGATGCGCAACCAGCGCGAGGTGCGTTACCTCGCCACCCCGGCCAACGTGCTGCTGGGCATGCCGCGTGCGCTGCGTGGCGACAACCCGGTGCAGCGCGCACCGAAGCTGCCGATCGGCACCGACGCCAAGGCCACTCCGCGAGCGCCGGCCAGCAAGCCGCGCCTGCTGGTGATCGTCATGGGCGAGACCGTGCGTGCGCAGAACTGGGGCCTCAACGGTGGCCGCAACACCACCCCGGAACTGGCGCAGGCCAGCGTGATCAATTTCCCGGACATGCATTCGTGCGGCACCAGCACCGAGGTTTCGCTGCCGTGCCTGTTCTCGCCATGGGGCCGCCACGACTACGACGAGAAGAGAATCCGCGCCCACCAGTCGCTGCTGCACGTATTGAACCGCGCCGGCATCGCGCCGTCGTGGCGTGACAACCAGTCCGGCTGCAAGGGCGTGTGCGAGGGCCTGGACTTCCAGTCATTGTCCGACGCCACTACACCGGGCCTGTGCGCCGATGGCCGCTGCATGGACGAGATCCTGCTGCAGGACCTGGCCACCCAGGTGCGGGCCAGGCCCGGCGACCGGGTGGTGGTGCTGCACCAGCTGGGCAACCACGGCCCGGCCTATTTCGAGCGCTATCCGCCCGCGTTCCGCCGCTTCACCCCGACCTGCGACACCCGTGACATCGGCCGCTGCTCGCGCGAAGAGATCACCAATAGTTACGACAACGCCGTGCTGTACACCGATCACTTCCTGACCAAGACCATCGGCACGCTGCAGGGCATGCAGGACTACGACACGGCGATGATCTACCTGTCCGACCATGGTGAATCGCTGGGCGAGAAGGGCCTGTTCCTGCATGGCGTGCCGTATGCGATCGCACCGGCCGAGCAGACCCGGGTGCCGATGACGATGTGGTTCTCGCCCGGCTTTGCCGGCAGCCGTGGGCTGGACCTGCAGTGCGTGCGCAAGCGTTCAGCGGCGTATACCGACCACGACAACCTGTTCCCGTCGGTGCTGGGCCTGATGCAGGTGAGGACCTCGCTGTACGAGCGCGATCGCGACGTGTTCGCCAACTGCGAGAGTTGAGGGTTGTTCGGCAGGGCTTGCAGCCCTGCACCTGCAGGGGCAACGGCAACGGCCGAAGCAACAGCAGAAGCGGGTTTCCTGAGGGGTGGCGGGGTGGATCCGGTTGCGGGGGACGCTGCAAGTACGTCCATGTAAGCTCGGTCGCCGCATCCATGCGGCTCACGCCCCCGCAACCGGACCCACCCCGCCTTCGACAGTTTTCCGCGATCTGTTGGAACGATCTTGGGGTCAGATCCGTTTTCCGGAGGAAAACGGATCTGACCCCATTTTGATTGTCGATATCTGACAGATGTGTCGACCAACGTCGACACCTACCGACAGCACACGGAATCTGTCAGAGGTGGGGCGGTGTCGGAGTGCGGGGTGTCAGCCGCATGGATGCGGCTGCCAAGCCTACACGGACGTACTTGCGGCGTCCCCGCACTCCGACACCGCCCCGCCAAACCACGGATAGTCCGCTGTTGCTGTTGCTGTTGCTTCTGCCTTTGCCCTTGCTTGAAGGCCTCTGCGGGTGCCGGGCGCCGCCCGGCCGACTTCCGCCACTTGCGGTGGCGGCAACTGCCCACTAGCCTTCGGCCGTCGTTCACCACCCAAGGACCGCCCGTGAAACACCGTCATCTCCTGCTGGCCTCGGCAATCGCCGCCGCCACGCTGGCCCTGGCCGCCTGCAAGAAGGAAGCTGCCCCAGGCACCGATACCGCCAGCAGCAGCGCTCCGGCCGGTGAAACCGCCGACCAGTTCGTGGCCCGCATCAATGCCGAATTCAAGGCCGCCTACCCGGAGATGACCTCGGCGCAGTGGCTGTCCTCCACCTACATCAACGGTGATTCGGAACGCATCGCGGCCAAGGCCAACGAGCGTTCGCTGACCCAGCTCAACAGCTGGATCGAACAGGCCGCCAAGTTCGACGGCAAGCCGATGAGCGAGGACAGCAAGCGCGCGATCCACCTGCTGAAGCTGATGTCGTCGATGCCTGCACCGCGCGACCCGGCCAAGCTGGCCGAGCTGACCCAGATCGCCACCCGCATGGAAGGCAGCTACGGTGCCGGCAAGTACTGCACCGACGCCAACGATCCGAACTCCTGCCGCCAGCTGGGCGAGCTGGAGCAGGTGCTGGCGCGCAGCCGTGACTACGACAAGCAGCTCGACGCCTGGCAGGGCTGGCACAGCACCACCAAGAGCATGCGCGGCGACTACCAGAAGTTCGTCGGCCTGGTGAACGAAGGTGCCAAGGGCATGGGCTTCACCGATGCCGGCCAGATGTGGCGCAGCGGTTATGACATGCCGCCCGAACAGATCGGCCCGGAGACCGACCGCCTCTGGGAACAGGTCAAGCCGATGTACGAGCAGCTGCACTGCTACGCACGCGGCAAGCTGGACAAGACCTACGGCAAGGACAAGGCCGAAGTGGGCAACGGCCTGATCGCCGCGCACCTGCTGGGCAACATGTGGCAGCAGGACTGGTCGAACCTGTGGGATCAGCTGGAACCGTACCCGGGTGCCGGCAGCCTGGACATCACCGCTGCGCTGGAAAAACAGTACCAGACCAACCTGAGCGCGGCGCTGGCCAAGGCCGGCAAGGACGCCAACGTGGCGGCCCAGTACAAGGCGCAGCGCGAGGCCGAACTGCGTACCGCCAAGCAGATGACCGAACGCGCGCAGGACTTCTATGTGTCGCTGGGCATGCCGTCGCTGCCGCAGTCTTACTGGGAACGCACCCAGTTCATCAAGCCCGACGACCGCGATGTGGTCTGCCACGCCAGCGCCTGGGACATGAACATGGAAGGCGATGTGCGCACCAAGATGTGCATCAAGCCGAACGAAGAGAACTTCACCACCATCTACCACGAGCTGGGCCACATCTATTACGACCTGGCCTACAACCCGCTGCCGCCGCTGTTCCAGGGCGGTGCCAACGATGGCTTCCATGAAGCGATCGGCGACACCATCGTGCTGGCGATGACGCCCAAGTACCTCAGTTCGATCGGCCTGGTCGATGCACCGACCGAAAGCCGCGAAGCGGTCATCAACAACCAGATGCGCATGGCGCTGTCGGGCGTGTCGTTCCTGCCGTTCGGTCTGATGATCGACCGCTGGCGCTGGGGCGTGTTCGACGGTTCGATCACCGCCGACAACTACAACAAGGCGTGGTGGGACCTGAAGGCCAAGTACCAGGGCGTGGCTCCGGCCAGCACCCGTGGCGAAGAGTTCTTCGATCCGGGCGCGAAGTACCACGTGCCGGGCAACACCCCGTACACCCGCTACTTCCTGGCGCGCATCCTGCAGTTCCAGTTCTACAAGGGCCTGTGCGATGCGGCCGGCTACAAGGGCCCGCTGCATGAGTGCACCTTCTACGGCAACAAGGAAGCCGGCCAGAAGTACTGGGCGATGCTGAGCAAGGGTGCCAGCCAGCCGTGGCAGGCCACGCTGAAGGAGCTGACCGGCACCGACAAGCTCGATGCCGGCCCGATGATCGAATACTTCACTCCGGTCAACGAGTGGCTGAAGCAGCAGAACGAAGGCCAGATGTGTGGCTGGCAGGCCAACGCCGCCCCGGCAGCGAAATGAAAAAAGGGGCGGGTCCGCAAGGATCCGCCCCTTCCTGGTAGTGCCGGCCGCTGGCCGGCAACTACGCGATGAAGACCCCGCAGGCAGCCGGCCAGCGGCCGGCTCTACCGGAAAAGCAATCAGGCCAGATGTGGGGCTGGCAGGCCAACGCCGCCCCGGCGGCGAAATAAAAAAGGGGCGGGTCCGCAAGGATCCGCCCCTTCCTGGTAGTGCCGGCCGCTGGCCGGCAATACGCGATGAAGACCCCGCAGGCAGCCGGCCAGCGGCCGGCTCTACCGGAACAGCAATCAAGCAAAGGCCAGATGTGTGGCTGGCAGGCCAACGCCGCCCCGGCGGCAAAATGAAAATAGGGGCGGGTCCGCAAGGATCCGCCCCTTCCTGGTAGTGCCGGCCGCTGGCCGGCAACTACGCGATGAAGACCCCGCAGGCAGCCGGCCAGCGGCCGGCTCTACCGGAACAGCAATCAGGCCAGATGTGGGGCTGGCAGGCCAACGCCGCCCCGGCGGCGAAATGAAAAAAGGGGCGGGTCCGCAAGGATCCGCCCCTTCCTGGTAGTGCCGGCCGCTGGCCGGCAACCACGCGATGAAGACCCAGCGCGCAGCCGGCCAACGGCCGGCTCTACCGGAATGCCTGTCAGCTGTCCTTTTTCGCCGCCATCGCCGCGGCCAGTTCCGCCTTGAATTCCTCGAAGGTCTGGCCCTTCTCTTTCGCTTCGGCGCGCGCGGCGTCGCGCAGCGCATCGGAGTACATCAGGCGCACCGGCGTACCGTTGCGCTCGTGCAGTTCACCGGCCTGCATGATCAGCGCCAGTACCTGTGCGGCGGAGTCACTGTGGCCGGCGATACGGCCGTCCATGCCCAGCACCCATTCGCCGTCGCGGCGCACGACACCGGCCAGCAGGGTGCGCTGCGCGTCGCGCAGTTCGGCATGCGGCTCCACCGGCGAGGCCTGGGCAGCGGCCTTGTTGGCGGCCTGCTTTTCCTGGCGACGGCGCTGGTCGCGGCGGGTCTTGGAGCTGGTGGACATGGTGCAATACCGCTGCGAGGGGGGCGCAAGGATAACGCACCCCACCCGCCACGCCGCTTCACACCCGCTCAATCCAGCACTTTGCCGTGCCGCCAATAGCCCATGAAGGTGATCGCGCGGCGGTCCAGCCCGCAGTCGCGGACCAGATGGCGACGGATCGCCATCACCGCCCCCGCCTCGCCTGCCACCCAGGCATACAGCGGCCCGGCCACGCTGGCATCGGCCTGTTCCCAGAGGATCTGCGTATCGACGTCGATCTCCTCCGGCGCATCGCCGGCAGCCACGCCCGAGGCGGCTGCCAGCCGCGCCTGCACCGCCTGCAACAGAGGCGCCCCGTACGCCGCGCGCCCGCGCGGCAGCCAGACCAGCTCGGCGGTAGCCGGTGCCTTCAGCGGCACCGCGTCGCCGACCTGCGCCACTTCCAGCAGGGCCAGCGTACGCGGCGGATCCACCATGGCCGCCAGTTCCTCAAGAATGCCAGCCACCGCCGGTAGCGCGGTTTCATCGGCCACCAGCAGCACCTGGCCGACGCCGGCCGGCGGCCTCCATTCCCAACCTTCGCTGCTGTCGGCACAGTCGGCATCGGGAGCCAGCAACACCACGCGGTCGCCGGGGCGTGCATGGATGGCCCAGCGCGAGGCCGGCCCGGTCTTGCCATGCAGCACGAAATCAACATCGACCTCGCCCAGCTCTGCACGCAGCTGGCGGATGGTGTAGGTGCGCATCGGCGGGCGCTGATCGTCCGGCAGCGCCCGGTAGCGCGGATACCAGTCCTCGCCGCAGGGCACCCGCGGCAGGTCCTGGCCAGGCAAGGGGAAGAACACCTTGATGCGCTGGTCTGGGCCCTCGGTCTTCATCCGCGCCACGTCGGCACCGGTGAACACCATGCGGTCAAGAGAGGGGGAAAGAACGCGGCGCTCCTTCAGCGCCACCTCGAACAGGCGGTAGGTCTGCTGCGCAGCCATTGGGGGAAACCTCATGCAACGACATCGGATCGGCTGGCTGTCGTGCATCCACGCACCGGCTGGCTGGAGTGCCCAGCCTAGTCCGGTTGTTCCCCGTCGCAAGCATTGCGGGCATCGCGGCCCGCCCTACCCCTGCGCGCTGCTCAGTGACCCGTGCAGGCTGCCTGCGCCGCACGCTCGCGCTGGTGTTCCCAGTACCAGAACACGAAGCCTGCGCCGAAGAACGCGGCCTGGCCCAGCGCCAGGTGTAGCGGGCTGCCGCTCAGCAGCGGCGACACCACGCCGGCCACCACGGTGCTGATCATCAGCTGCACGAAGGCCTGCAGCGACGAGGCCAGGCCGCGCTGATGCGGGTACATGTCCAGCACCGCCAGCGCCAGGATCGGGAAGATCAGTGCCATGCCCATGCCACCCAGGAAGATCGGCAGTACCGCCCATGGCAGCACGAACTGTGGCGACAGCACCACGTAGCCGACGTTCAGCAGCACCGACAGCGCGCACAGGCCGAAACCAATGGAGACCTGGCGGGTGGGCGTGGTGTGCCCGGCCATGCGCCCGGACAGGAACGAGCCGGTGGTCATGCCGCCGATGGTGGGGATGAACAGCCACGCAAAGCCGCCCTCGCCCAGGTGCAGGTGCTGCATCACGAACACCGGCGCCGAGGAGATGTACAGGAAGATTCCACCAAAGCCGATGCTGCCGGCCAGCGCCAGGCGCAGGAAGCGCGGGTTGAAGCCGATGCGCACGTAATCACGCATCAGCACGCGCGGCGACAACGGCACGCGCGCTTCAACCGGATGGGTCTCGGGCAGGTAGCGTGCAGTGGCCGCCAGCAGGACCAGCGCGAACACCACCAGGAACCAGAAGATCAGCGGCCACCCCGCGCCACTGAGCAGGATCCAGCCACCGATGATCGGCGCGATGGCCGGGGCGATGCCGAACAGCATCGACACCTGGCTCATCAGCCGCTGCGCGTCATGGCCGTGGTACAGGTCGCGGATCACCGCGCGGCCGACGATCATGCCGACACCCGCCGACAGGCCCTGCAGCGCACGGAACGCCAGCAGCGTGGTCAGGTCGGTGGACAGTGCGCAGCCCACAGAGGCGCCGACGAACACCACCAGGCCACCGAGGATCACCCGCTTGCGGCCCCAGGCGTCGGACAGCGGACCGTGCGCCAGGCTCATCAGGCCGTAGAACAGCAGGTAGACGCTGATGGTCTGCTGCACCGCCACCTCGTCCACCGCCAGGCGCCGGGCCAGCTGCGGGAAGGCCGGGAAGATGGTGTCGATCGAGAACGGGCCGAACATGGCCAGGCCGGCAAGCAGCAGGGCCATGCGGCGGGTGGAGGGAGCAACAGCGGCGGTCATGGGAAAGGCGTCCGGCAGGGCCATGCGTGGCACGCACGGCGGGCGCCGGTCCCCGTCTGCAGGGAGGGCGCCAGATGAATTCGGGTATCCGGCCATCATAGGTGGGGATTGCGCCCGATGCCATGCAGCGGTGCACAAAACGCATGGCCGGGCCATCGGCCATTCAGGCGCGGCGGCCGGCGCCGGGGGCGGCCGGCGGGCCCGCAACGGGCTATAATCGGCGGGCAACACGGTGGGAGAAGCGGAACACCGCTGCCGAAGGCGCAACGCCCGTAATCGCTCAGGCCCGATACCACCCGTAACAGAACTCTGGAGAGACCGGTTCGATCCGGCGCCGAAGGGGCACGAAGCCGCGGTTTTTCCGCGCTTCCAAACTCTCAGGCAAAAGGACAGAGGGGCGCCCCGCAGACCGCCGACCGGCGGCTTGTGCCCGTGCGTGTGCCCTTTCCTGACGGATCCTTCGCCATGTCCCAGAACACCCCTTCCCTGCGTGAGCTCGAGCACCACAATGCGTTCGTCGAGCGCCACATCGGCCCCAACGATGCCGAGATCGCGCAGATGCTCGACGTCGTCGGCCACGCGTCGCTGGATGCGATGACCGATGCCATCGTGCCGGCCAAGATCAAGTCGCCGGCACCGCTGGCGCTGCCGGAGTCGATGACCGAAGTGCAGGCACTGGCGAAGATCCGCGCGATCGCCGACAAGAACACCGTGCTGCGCAGCTTCATCGGCCAGGGCTACTACGGTACCCATACCCCGAACGTGATCCTGCGCAACATCCTGGAAAACCCGGCCTGGTACACCGCCTACACCCCGTACCAGGCCGAGATCTCGCAGGGCCGCATGGAAGCGCTGATCAACTTCCAGACCCTGTGCGCCGACCTCACCGGCATGGAAATCGCCAACGCCTCGCTGCTGGACGAAGCCACTGCCGCCGCCGAAGCGATGACGCTGGCCAAGCGTTCGGCCAAGTCGAAGTCGGACACCTTCTTCGTGCATGACGCCGTGCACCCGCAGACCCTGGAACTGCTGCGCACGCGCGCAGAACCGATGGGCATCGTGCTGCGCGTCGGCACCCCGGCCGAAGCACTGGAAGCGGAAGCCTTCGGCCTGCTGCTGCAGTACCCGGACACCTTCGGCCAGGTCGGCGACTACAAGGCGCTGGTTGATGCCGTGCACGCGCGCGGCGGCCTGGTGGCCGTGGCCACCGACCTGCTGGCACTGACCCTGCTGGCCGCCCCGGGCGAATGGGGCGCGGACATCGTGGTCGGCAACAGCCAGCGTTTCGGCGTGCCGTTCGGTTTCGGTGGCCCGCACGCCGCGTTCATGGCCTGCCGTGACGCCTACAAGCGCTCGATGCCGGGCCGCCTGATCGGTGTCTCCATCGATGCCCAGGGCAACCCGGCCTATCGCCTGACCCTGCAGACCCGCGAGCAGCACATCCGCCGCGAGAAGGCGACTTCGAACATCTGTACCGCACAGGTGCTGCTGGCGGTGATGGCCTCGATGTATGCGGTCTACCACGGTCCGGAAGGCCTGACCCGCATCGCCCGGCGCACCCACCGTCTGGCCTCGATCCTGGCTGCGGCACTGCGCAACGCCGGCGTGCAGGTCGGTGGCGACTTCTTCGACACCCTGCACATCACCGGCGTGCATGCCGATGAGATCCACGCCAAGGCACGCGCCGCCGGTTACAACCTGCGCGCGATCGACAGCGACTCGGTCGGCATCAGCCTGGACGAGACCGCCACCCGCGCCGACGTGGTCGCACTGGCCGCCGTGTTCGGCGCGCAGGCCGACGTCGACGCACTGGATGCCAGCACCGCCGACGCACTGCCGGCCGGCCTGCTGCGCCAGTCCGCGTTCCTGACCCATCCGGTGTTCAACACCCACCACAGCGAGCACGAACTGCTGCGCTACCTGCGTTCGCTGGCCGACAAGGATCTGGCGATGGACCGCACGATGATCCCGCTGGGCTCGTGCACCATGAAGCTCAACGCCACCGCCGAGATGATCCCGGTGACCTGGCCGGAGTTCTCGCAGATCCACCCGCTGGTGCCGGCCGACCAGGCGCTGGGCTACAAGGAACTGATCGACACGCTGGAAGCGATGCTGGTCGAATGCACCGGCTACGACGCGGTCAGCCTGCAGCCGAACTCCGGCGCGCAGGGCGAGTACGCCGGCCTGCTGGCGATCCGTGCCTACCACCGCTCGCGCGGCGAGGGCCATCGCGACATCTGCCTGATCCCGGATTCGGCGCACGGCACCAACCCGGCCTCGGCGCAGATGTGCGGCATGAAGGTCGTGGTGACCAAGACCGATGCCAACGGCAACGTCGACGTCGAGGACATCCGCCTCAACGCCGAGAAGTACAGCGACCGCCTGGCCGCGATCATGATGACCTACCCGTCCACGCACGGCGTGTTCGAGGAAGAGGTGGTCGAGATCTGCGAGATCATCCACAAGCACGGCGGCCAGGTGTACACCGACGGCGCCAACATGAACGCGCTGGTCGGCGTGGCCAAGCCGGGCAAGTGGGGTTCGGACGTATCGCACCTGAACCTGCACAAGACCTTCTGCATCCCGCACGGCGGTGGCGGCCCGGGCGTCGGCCCGTGCGCGGTCAAGGAGCACCTGGCCCCGTTCCTGCCGGGCAAGCTGGGTGACAACGGCCCGGTCGGCATGGTCAGCGCGGCCAGCTTCGGCAGCGCCTCGATCCTGCCGATCAGCTGGATGTACATCGCGATGATGGGCCGCGAAGGCCTGCGCAAGGCCACCCAGGTCGCGCAGCTCAACGCCAACTACATCGCCAAGCGCCTGGCCCCGCACTTCAAGACCCTGTACACCGGCCGCAACGGCCTGGTGGCGCACGAGTGCATCCTCGACGTGCGCCCGCTGGAGAAGACCAGCGGCATCGGCGCCGAGGACGTCGCCAAGCGCCTGATCGACTTCGGCTTCCACGCCCCGACCCTGAGCTTCCCGGTGGCCGGCACGCTGATGGTCGAGCCGACCGAGAGCGAGTCGCTGCACGAGCTGGACCGCTTCATCAACGCGATGATCCAGATCCGCGAGGAAATCAGCGCGATCGAAGACGGCCGCCTGGACCGCGAGGACAACCCGCTGAAGAACGCGCCGCACACCGCCACCGCGGTGACCGCCAGCGAGTGGACCCACGCCTACCCGCGTGAACTGGCCGCCTTCCCGCTGGCCAGCCTGAAGCAGAGCAAGTACTGGCCGCCGGTGGCGCGCGTGGACAACGTGTACGGCGACAAGAACGTGATGTGCGCCTGCATCCCGGTCGATGCCTACAAGGATGATGAAGTCGAGGCGTAAGCCTTCGATCCATCGAAAGTGAGAACGGCCCGCGCAAGCGGGCCGTTTTTTCAAGGGCGCGTGGACCAGGGTCCACACCCACGACAATCCGATCATGGGTCCGGCATCTGCCCCAGGCTCAGCTGCCACGACACCCCGAAGCGGTCCTGCACCCAGCCATAGCGGTTGCTGAAGTCGTAGTCGCCCACCGGCATCAACCAATGGCCCCCCTCGCCCAGCACGCGTGCCGCACGCTCGAACTGCTCGGCACCGGAACACTCGACGAACAGCGAGATCGACGGGCTGAAGGTGAAGTCGTGCACATCCAGGCTGTCGAAGCACAGGTAATGGGTGCCACCGAGCAGGAAGATCGCCTGGCGGACCTGGCCGGGCACGCCGGCGCCGGCCCCCTCGGGGTGGCGTTGCAGGGCCAGCAGGCGGAAATCGGCGAAGGCTTCGGCGTACAGGGCCAGCGCGGCCTCGGCCTGGCCGGTGAACATCAGGAAGGGACGGCTGCGCAGCATGCGGTACTCCTGGTCGACGGGCCGCTGGCGGCCCACACGATCAGGATGGCACGGCGGATGTATGCCTGCTGTAGAGCCGAGCCCGCGCTCGGCTGGCGGCCACGCGAACAGCAGCCGACCGTCGGGTCGGCTCTACAGAACATTCGGCGACCACAGCCGACCGTGGGGTCGGCTCTACAACAGCAATCAGGCCTCGCGCATGCGCCGGGCGATGGCGCTGCCGGCGGCGATCGTGGCGGTCAGCGCCACCATCGACAGGAACTGCAGGCGGGTATGCGATTCACTCAGCAGCAGGCCGAAGATCAACGCGAGGATCGCCAGTGCGCAGCAGGTCAGCCACGGGAAACCGGCCATGCGGAACGGCAGCCGGGTACCCAGGCGATCGGCGCGGCGGCGCAGTACCAGCTGCGACACCAGCGACAGCGTCCACACCAGCAGGCAGGTGGAACCGACGATGTTCAGCAGCACCGGCAGCACCTGGTCCGGGAACAGCAGTTCCATCACCGTGGCCGCAAAGCCGAACAGCACGCTGGCCAGCACGGCGATGACCGGCACCTGCCGTGGATCGGTCCAGCCCAGCACGGCCGGTGCTTCGCGGCGCTGCGCCAGCGAGTACATCATGCGCGAGGCGCCGTAGAGGTTGGCATTGAGCGCCGACAGCAGCGCGATCACCGCGATCAGGGTGATGGCGGTGCCGGCGCCCGGAATGCGCGCGATGTCCAGCACGGCGGCGAACGGCGACTTCAGTGCTTCGCTGGTCCACGGCACCACGGCGATGATCACGCTCAGCGAGCCGATGTAGAACACCAGGATGCGCCAGGCCACGGTACGGATGGCACGGGCGATGCTGCGTTCGGGATCTTCGGTTTCGGCCGCCGCAACGGCGACGATTTCGGTGCCACCGAAGGCAAAAACGACAACCAGCAGCGCCGCACCGATCCCGGCCAGGCCCTTCGGTGCGAAACCACCGTGTCCGGTGAAGTTGCTCAGGCCAGGTGAGGTCACCTGCGGCAGCCATCCCATCAACAGTGCCACGCCGATGGCAATGAAGGCCAGGATCGCCGCCACTTTCAGGATGGCGAACCAGAATTCGAACTCGCCGAAGTTCTTCACCCCGAGCAGGTTGATCGCAGTGAAGAACAGCATGAAGGCCAATGCAGCCATCGGCACCGGCACCGCCGGCCAGACCGTCGCCAGCAGCCCGGCCGCACCCACCGCTTCGGCGGCGATCACGATCACCAGCTGCACCCACCACAACCAGCCGACCGTGGCGCCAGCGGTGGCGCCCATGGCATCGGCGGCGTACACCGAGAACGCGCCGCTGGTCGGTTTGGCCGCCGCCATCTCGCCCAGTGCGTTCATCACGATGATCACCAGCGCGCCAGCGACCAGATACGAGACCAGAACCGCCGGGCCGGCCGCCTGCACGCCCACGCCCGAACCGAGGAACAGGCCGGCGCCGATGGCACTGCCCAGGCCCATCATGATCAGCTGGCGGGGCTTGAGCGAATGTCCGAGGCGGGACGGCGAAGCGGTCGGAATCGAATTGGGCATCGGCGGGGCTGGCGGCGGGCTACAGGGGCGACACCTTACCCTGTCCCATGCCCGCGGGGATAGGCACAGCGCAGCAGGCGGCTCAGGCCAGCGCCGGCTCGCCGACACTGCCACCAATGCGGGCACGGTAGGCGCGCGGCGAAAAACCGGTTTCAGCCTTGAACTTGCGGGTGAAGGCACTCTGGTCGCTGAAACCGCAGGCCTGGCCGATGCAGGCAATGCTGTCGTCGCCATGCAACAGGTGCATGGCCATCTGGATCCGCAGCCGGGTCAGCACCTGCTGCGGGGTCATCTGGAACACCTTGCGGAAACTGCGCTCCAGCTTGGACAGCGAAAAGCCGGTGATGTCCAGCAGGGTCTGCATGCGCACGTTCTCGGCGTAGTGCGCGTTGAGGTGGGCCAGGGCCAGCCGCAGCTGCTCGTACTGGGCGCCCAGGCTGTCCTTCTGGCCCAGGTCGCGGGAAATGCCGATCAGGCCCTCGATGGCGCCATCGACCAGCAGCGGGCGCTTGCAGGTCAGGCACCAGCCCGGTTCGCGGTTGGCGAACAGGTGCAGCTCCATCAGGTTCTCGATCACCTCGCCGGACAGCACGCGGGCGTCCTGGTCGACATAGTCCGCGCTGAGGCCGGTCGGGTAGATCTCGGCCGCCGTGCGCCCGATCACGTCCTTGCGCGCGCGCAGGCCCAGCCGTCGCAGCATGGTCTGGTTGACGTGGGTGTACCGCCCCTGGCGGTCCTTGATGAAGAACAGCACGTCCGGGATGGCGTCGAACAGGGCTTCGATGTCGGCGGGCTCGACTCGCATGGGGCAAGCATACCCGAGCCTGCTTTTGCCCGTGCGTTCACCTTTGCCGGACCTGGGTTTAACGGGTTCGGTTCCAGTGTCGTGGTTCCCTTGATGATCCGGAGCCCCTCATGGCCGCCAGCAAGCCGACCGGCAAGCGCGCAACCGAAAACCACCACCGCGGCAATGGCGATGAACTGCACCAGCGCGCCGACGGCAGCCACCCGGCGATGACCACCGATCAGGGCATCCCGGTGGCAGACAACCAGAACTCCCTGCGGCAGGGACCTCGAGGACCCACGCTGCTGGAAGACTTCATCCTCCGCGAGAAGATCACCCACTTCGATCACGAACGCATTCCCGAGCGCATCGTGCACGCACGTGGCAGCGCGGCACATGGCTACTTCGAGTTGACCCGGTCTCTGGCCGCCCATACCCGGGCGCGCATCCTGACCGAGGTAGGCGTGAAGACGCCCGTGTTCACCCGCTTCTCGACCGTGGCCGGTGGCGCAGGCTCGGTGGATACCCCACGCGACGTGCGCGGCTTTGCGGTCAAGTTCTATACCAAGGAGGGCAACTGGGATCTGGTCGGCAACAACATCCCGGTGTTCTTCATCCAGGACGCGATGAAGTTCCCGGACCTGGTGCACGCAGTGAAGATGGAGCCGGACCGCGCCTTCCCGCAGGCCGCTTCGGCCCATGACACCTTCTGGGACTTCATTTCGCTGATGCCCGAGTCGATGCACATGATCATGTGGGCGATGAGCGACCGCGCCATCCCGCGGTCGCTGCGGATGATCGAAGGCTTCGGTGTGCACAGCTTCCGCCTGCTGAACGAGGCGGGCGAGTCGACCTTCGTCAAATTCCACTGGCGACCGAAGCTGGGCATCCAGTCAACGGTCTGGGACGAAGCGTTGAAACTGCAATCGGCTGACAATGACTTCCATCGCCGCGACCTGTTCGAGGCCATCCAGCGCGGCGACTTTCCCGAATGGGAGCTGGCGGTGCAGCTGTTCACCGAAGAAGAAGCGGACGCATTTCCGTTCGATCATCTGGATCCGACCAAGATCATCCCTGAATCGCTGGTACCGCTGCAGGTGATCGGGCGCATGGTACTGGACCGCTGGCCCGACAACTTCTTCGCCGAGACCGAGCAGGTGGCGTTCTGCCCGGCCAACGTGCCGCCGGGCATCGACTTCAGCAACGATCCGCTGCTGCAGGGCCGGCTGTTCTCCTATCTGGACACCCAGCTGCTGCGGCTTGGCGGCCCGAACTTCCACCAGATCCCGGTGAATGCGCCGAAGTGCCCGTTCGCCAATCACCACCGCGACGGCCACATGCAGATGCAGGTGCCCAAGGGTCGCGTCGCCTATGATCCCAGCTCGCTGCAGGAGGACTCCCCGCGCGAGACGCCTGCGGGTTTCCGCAGCCACGCCAGCGCGGACGATGGCCGCAAGGGCCGCACCCGCGCCGAGAGCTTCGCCGATCACTACAGCCAGGCGCGCATGTTCTTCCGCAGCCTGGAAAAGCCGGAGCAGGCGCACCTGGTATCGGCGCTGGTCTTCGAGTTGTCCAAGGTGGAAACGCTGAAGGTGCGGGTGCGCACGGTCAGCCACCTGCGCAATATCGACGAGTCACTGGCGCAGCGCGTAGCCGATGGGCTCGCGCTGCCGGCACTGCCCGACCCCGCGCCGACCGCCACGCCGGTGCGGGACATGCCTGCCGCTCCCGAGGTGCGCGTGATCGGGCGCAACAAGCCCACCCTGCAGGGACGCAGCATCGGCATCCTGTTTGATGAGGGCTCCGACGCGCGCGTGATTGCCAACCTGAGCAAGGCCGCCCGGAAGGCAGGTGCAGATGTGAAGCTGGTCGCACCAAAAGTGGGAGGCGCCACGCTCAGTGACGGCAGCGTACAGGCCGCCGATGGGCAACTGGCCGGCACGCCATCGGCCGTGTTCGATGCGGTGGCCGTGGTGCTGAGCGTAGAGGCATCAAAGGCGTTGTCGAAAGAGAGCGCCGCCCTTGAGTTCGTCAGCCAGGCGTGGGCACACCTGAAGGCCATTGCCAGCGACGCGGGCGGCCAGGCGCTGCTGAAGGCGGCGCGGGTCGGCAACGACCCCGGCATCGTCGAAGCAGAAGACGCCAAGGCATTCCTGGCGGCGGCCGCCACCCGCCAGTGGGCGCGTGAGCCCAAGCTGCGCCTGCTGGCCTGAACACAACGACAGGAGAACCGTCATGCCCCGTGGTGACAAATCCGCATATACCGAGAAGCAGAAGCGCCAGGCCGAGCACATCGAGGAAAGCGAACGTGATCGCGGCGCGAGTGAAGGCACCGCCGAGCGCATTGCCTGGGCCACCGTGAACAAGCAGGACGGCGGCGGCAAGCGCGCCGGCAGTGCCCGCAAGGGCGCGAAGAAGGCGACCAGCAAGAAGGCTGCCAGGAAGGCGCCTGCCAGGAAGTCGGCCACAAAGAAGGCCACGACCAAGGCGACGACCGCGAAGAAGGCACCTGCGAAGAAGGCGGTGGCGAAGAAGGCACCGGCTCGCAAGACCGCGACAAAGAACGCCACAAAGAAGACGGCGAAGAAGGCTGCGGCCAAGAAGGCGGGTACGGCCGCCTCGCGGAGCGCCGCCGCAAAGAAGGCGGCGGCTACCCGTGCCCGAAAGGCAGCGACACGCAAGACCGCAGCGAAAAAGGCTGCCCGAACGCGGAGCAGAGATTGATCATCCCCGAAAACGGGGAACAGCCCGCGCCCGCATCGCAGGCGCGGGATGTGTGGCGCAGCGCCTACTCTCGCTGGGTCGGTCCCAAGCGACCCGCGCACCTTACCTCAGCGGGACGGCCCCGCCGTCACTGCGGCTGAGGGCACCGGCACGGCAGCCGCCTGCAGCGTGCGCAACGCCGCGATCGGAATGGCCTCGGTACGCCGCTGCTGCGGCCACCAGACGAACAGGAACGCGCTGCTGGAACCGAGCAGGCGCGCAGTGCCCGGCAAAGGCGCGCGGTCGCCGTTCAACTGCAGGCGGATCACTTCGCCGCTGCCAGCGTTGTGGATCTGCCCCCCGCGCACCGTCACGTAGTTCGCCGCGCCCAGCGCCATGAAGGCGGCCACGCCAGGGTCATCGTGATCAGCGGGCGCCGGCCTACGTCCTCTCATATGGAGGAGTGAAGACCGAGCGATAACGGCCGTACGGCATCGGTGACAGCGCGACTCACCTGCTCTGCCATCCAGAGACACTCGTGGCTCAGGCACACCGATGAAGGCAGTGCATGTCGCGCAGTTTGTCGTAAACGGCTATATCCCGTGCAGAGCAATCCGGAAGTCACCTGGCACTGCTGATCGCCGTCAGGGCCTCCTCGCTGGGCTCCCTCAAGGACAGATCATCGACATCCACCACCCTGTAGCTTCGCTCGGTGGTAGCGGCTACGTTGATTGACCCACTGACAGGGATAGTTGAGATGAAGAATGTGAACCGAGTTCTGGCGGCCAGCGCGCTGATGCTTGTACTGGCGGCATGCAGCAGTTCCCAGACCGCCGACAAGGGCAATTTCGGCAAGGCTATTCAGAAATATCTTGATACCAAGAACGGACTCTGCGCTGCTTTGCCCGCGCGGGAACTCCCCTTCAGACTGGCCAACGATGGCAGCTTGGGAGAGCGCGCGCGCCTGCAGGCCAACGCCTTGGTCGAGGCCGGGTTGCTGAGCCGCCAAGCATCTGAAATGAAATCGATGTTTGGCACATCGACCGTACCGGCTGGCGAGTACGCGCTTACTTCCAAAGGAAAGAAGTTCCTCGTAGAAGGCGGCGCAGAAACAATTGCAGGTCAAGCAGCGTTCTGCACCGGCAAGTTCAGGGTGACAGAGGTGGACACCTTTACCGAGCCCAGCGAGATGATGGGCGTGAAATTGTCTCAGGTGAACTTCCGCTACAAGGTCGAAGATGCGGACAGCTGGGCCAGATCGAAAGAGGTCCAGGCCAGCTACCGTAACCTAGCGGATCAAGCCAAGGACGAAATCGATGGCAAAGCGACGCTCGTGCTGACCAACGACGGCTGGATGCACGAGCGCTTGTTCAAGCGCTGAGGGCTTCTCGGTCGGCACGGCACTTTGCCGTGCCGACGCGGTGACGGTCAGGCCGCGCGCGCCACCACGGCGCGGGCTGCACCGTCCTGCTCGATCTGGAACACCGCCACCGACGTGGTCAGCGCATGCGCCTGTTCTTCCAGCGCGCGGCTCGCCGCAGTGGCTTCTTCCACAAGCGCGGCGTTCTGCTGGGTCACCTGGTCCATCTGCACCACCACCTGGTTGACCTGCTCGATGCCGGCGGCCTGCTCCTTGCTGGCCGCTGCGATGTCGCTCATCAGCTGGGTGGTACGCGAACTCGCCTGGGCCACGCGTGCGATCGCGGCTTCGGATTCAACAGTCACCGCCAGGCCACTCTTCACCTTGGCAGCAGCGTCTTCGATCAGTTCCTTGATCTCCTTGGCGGCGACACCGGCACGCTGCGCGAGCGTGCGCACTTCGCTGGCGACCACGGCGAAGCCACGACCCTGTTCGCCTGCACGCGCGGCTTCCACTGCAGCATTCAGCGCCAGGATGTTGGTCTGGAACGCGATGCCGTCGATCACCGTGGAGATTTCCGAGATGCGTGCCGAGGACTGATCGATCTCGCCCATCACCGAGGCCATCTGCGCCATCGCCTGCTCGGTCTCGCGTACGGCGGCACCGGCGGCATGCGCTTCGCTGTCAGCCTGACGCGCCAGTTCGGCGTTCTGGCGTACGGTGGAGGTCAGCTCCTCCATCGACGCGGCCGCTTCTTCCAGATTCGCGGCCTGCTGCTCGGTGCGGCGCGACAGGTCATTGTTGCCGGCGGCCAGTTCCTGGGCCGCGTTGTTGATGCTGTCGGCAGCCACCTGGATGCCGCGGACAATGCCGGTCAGCTGCGCGGTGGTGGTGTTGGCATCGTCGCGCATGCGCGCAAACACGCCTTCGTACTCGCCATCCATGCGTGCGGTCAGGTCGCCATGCGAGATCGCGCGCAGCACGTCGGAAACATCGGCGATGCTGGCCTGCGAACTGGCCATCATGCCGTTGAGGTGCTCGACCATCGTCTTGAACTGGTACTGGAACGCAGCGGCATCGCCACGCTTGCTGAAATCGCCGGCGCGTGCGGCGCGGGCCAGTTCATCGATCTGCGCGTTGATTGCCATCAGGCTCTGCTTCACCGCCGCCAGGGTGCGGGTCAGCGTGCCCTTCTCGCCCGGGTAGTCCGGCAGGTCGCGGCTGAGGTCACCCATGGCGTAGCGCTGCATCACCTCGGCCATCAGCAGTTCCACCTGCACGTGCGATTCGACCAGGCTGTTGGTGGCCTGCACCATGCGACCGAAATCACCGGGGAACGCGCTGGCGTCCATGCGATAGCGGATCGCACCGGCCTCGTGCTGCTCGGCCATCTGCAGCTGCGCGCCGATCGCCGCCTGCACACTCTGGCGGACACTGGCCATCGCCTCACCCAGCTGGGTCAGCTCGTCGCGGCCACCGAGGCGGAACTCCTGGTCCAGCTGTCCCTTGGACAGGCGCTCGGCCAGGTTCACCGCGCGCGCCAGCGGACCGGTCAGGCTGCGGCCGATCATCACCGAGGCACCGATGCCGACCAGCAGTGCAACGCCGCCCAGCACCAGCAGCTGCAGCAGGCTGCGCTCGCCCAGGCGGATGGCCTCGGCGGCAGCCTCACGGCTTTCCTTCTCCTCGAAGTCCACGCCGTCCGACAGCGCCTTGTTCCAGCCGTTGGCCGCGTCCTGCACCGGGCCCAGGGTCAGCGCCACGGCACCCGGATAATCGCCCTGCTCCATCAGCTCGCTGGTCTGCTTGTTGAGCGGGCGCGCGATGGCACGCTTGGCCGCGATGGTTTCCGCGATGGCCTTGCCCTCCGCATCGCCTGGCAGTGCCTGGTAGGCGGTCCAGCTGGCCTCATAGCGCTTGACCAGATCGGCAATGCGCTTCTCATCGCTGCCGCGGTCTTCGCCCTGGCGGATCAGCATCTCGCGCCGTACCACCATCATCTGGTTGTTGGCGTCGAGCATCTGCGACAACAGGCGCACCTTGGCCACGCTGACGTCGACCACCTGCTGCATCGCGCGCTTCTGCACGACACTGGCGGTGGCGCCGGTGGCCACCACGGCGGCAACCAGCAGCAGCAACAGGCCAAAGCCCAGCCCAAGACGCCAGGCAACCCTGACGTTCCTCAAGTAGTTCATGGGGGTATCCAAAACGGGGGGATGTGGCCTTATCGGCGGCCCGTGATGGGTCTTGATCCGCAAATTCTGAATGCTTCGGGCCTGGTTCACGTTTGAATGGTCATTGCCACCGACGAATGCGCAACATTCCCGCTGGCGGTCTGATCACTCAGTTGTTGTCGTTATGCTAGGCCGCCGCTGATCTGCACCATGCCAGACCACGGCCACTCCTGCCATCGTACAAGGACGACCATGAGGCATTATCTCAGCGCACTTCCGCTCCTGCTTGCGGGTATGACAAGTCCACATGTCGTGCACGCCCAGGACACATACACCGGAAGCAACTTCAAATTCCTCTATGCCTACAACATCATCGGCAATGATGACCCTACCATTCGCTCCCAGCTGACCGAGCTACACAAGGCCGGCGCGAACGTGATTCCCGTAGCTGGATGGAATACGGGTGAACTCAGCTCCCGTTTACAAGCGCTGCGGCGGGACCCGCTGTTGTCCAGATTCAAAGTGCTACTCCAGTTCAACGGGCCCAGTCACGACGCTTGGTACGCAGATCCCGGCAGTGCCTGTTCTCCTGGCAACGAGCGACTACCAGACTGGCTTCAACAGGAGCTTGACGCTCTTGCTGCACTTGCCATGCAGAACACAGATATCGTAGTCGGTTACTACACCTTTGATGAGCCAGCTCTTCCACAGACACCGCAGAACCTCGGCATCTGCAAGCGCTTTCAGGAACTGGTCTACGAAAGACTCCGGCGCGCGGATCCCGATGCATCCGCGCGCCCGGTGATTGTCGCCAATCTGATGGGCACGTTGAGCGATGCCCAGATCCAGTACGCGATGAGCCCAAAGGCGCAGGATGTCGTCTTCGTTGACCAGTATCAGAACACCGTCAGCGAACAGGTCGCTCAATACCAGAAATGGAAGGGGCACGGATTGCTGGGAGGCGGAATGGTTCCCGTCCTTCCTGCTTTCAACTACACCAGTTGCAATGACCCCGGACTGCGATCCAGCTTCCGAGCGAAACTCGAAGCTGCATTGCAGACCGTATATGGAGCGGATCGCCCCCGCAATCTGGGCAGCGCCTACTTTGCATTCTGGCCGGGTGCACGCCCTGATTTTCAGTTCGACGGGCAGAACTGCCCTGTGATCCTCAATTCCATGATTGATGACCTCACGCATCAGCCAGACCTGCAGATCACGCGGATCGAAACGATTCCGAGCCAGTTCAAGGCCGGGGAGCCGGTCCGTTTCCGCGCGACCATTCGGAATGCCGGCAATGCTCCATCACCCATGAATCACCACAGTGTCCTTGTCCATGAGGAGGGGCGGTGTTTCGACGGAGGATGCCAATGGGGAATTCTGACCACCAGTCTGGCCCCGGGTCAGCAGGCCACCATAGATCTGAACCAGGGACCCAGCTGGACACCTTCGGCAGGGCTGCATGCGATGACCGTGTTCGCTGATGACGCGGACCGCATCAAGGAACTCGACGAACACAACAACGAGTTGACCCGGGAAATCATGGTGGGGGATCTGCCCGATCTGCAGCCATACCTGATCGAGACGATTCCAGCCAGTTTCAAGCCAGGCGATGCAGTGACATTCCGCACGGCGGTAACCAACCGCGGATCAATGCCCGCATCTGCGGGTTGGCTCGGAGCGGTCTATCTGGTAAACGGCGCGTGCCCAGCCAGTGGCTGCCCCTGGAGTGGCCTGACAACGGCCTTGGCGCCGGGTGAATCCGTATGGTTGAGTCCCGCAGGCCCCGTTTGGCCAGCCGCGGGTGGTCAGCAACAGATCACCTCCATTGTTGACGACCAAGGGCTGATCCAGGAATCGAATGAGGGCAACAACCAGCTGGCTCGAATCATCCAGGTCTCGGACAAGCCCGACCTTCGGATCACCAGCGCCCGTTCGCAGCCGCTGCGTCCGAAATCCGGCGATGCAACCTCGTTCACCGCCACCATCGAGAATGTCGGCTCGGTCGCCGCCAGCGCGCCCTGGATTGGGCTGATGGCCATGAAGAACGGGCAGTGTTTCATTGAAGGTTGCGTATGGGGCGGGCTCCAGAACTACACCCTGGCACCCGGCGCCAGCGTCAATGTCAGGACTTACAACGACGTCTGGCGCTCGACCCGAGGGGTGCACTCCATCCAGCTGCTGGTTGACGATCAGAACACCGTGAGCGAGTCGCGGGAGGACAATAACAGCATCGACATCATGGTTACTGTGGATTGAACATCAGGGCAGGCGACGACGGAACCGTGGTCGCCTGCCCTCGTTGCTTCCATGTGCAGACGCAGCCCCACAAGGGATGGTCACGTTGGCACCACTCATCCCGGCGTCAGATTCTTTTCACATCAGTCCTGCATTGCGCACAGGCATGGTAGTTCCGTAAATGCCGGAGATGCCCATGCGTGTACCCCATCTTGTACTGTTCGTCCTGTCGCTACTGATATCGCCCGCCTTCGCGCAGTCCCCTGCGCCCGCGCTGCCCGCCCCCATTGCCGAGAAGGCCGGGCCGGACACCGCAGCACGCTCCGCCCTGCACGCCCAGGTGCTGCTGGATCGAGCAAATTTCTCGCCCGGACAGATCGACGGCGAAGTGGGCAGCAACCAGCGGCGCGCGGTGTCGGGTTTCCAGACGGCGCACGGCCTGACCGTCACCGGTGAACTGGACGACGCGACCTGGAAGGCTCTACAGGCCGATACGATCACGCCGCTGGCCAGCTACACGCTGACTGCCGAGGATGTTGCCGGTCCGTTCCAGGTCACACCGAAAGGGCCCGCCGCCCAGGCCAAGCTGAAATCGCTGGGCTACGGCAGTGTGGAGGAAGCTCTGGGAGAGCGCTTCCACGCATCCCCTGAGCTGTTGAAGCGGCTCAATCCCGGCGTGGATCTGAGCAAGGCGGGCAATCGCATCCAGGTGCCAAATATCGCACCATCGCCGCTGCCGAAGGCGGCCAAGGTGGTCGTCGACAAGTCCGATTCCACCCTGCAGTTGCTGGATGCGCAGGGCAAGGTGACCGCGCAGGTGCCTGTCTCATCCGGCAGCCAGCATGATCCACTGCCGATCGGCGAATGGAAGATCCTGGGCGTTTACCGCGACCCGCCGTTCCACTACAACCCCAAGCTGTTCTGGGATGCACGCAAGGGCGAAAAGAAGGCGACGCTGCCGCCGGGCCCGAACAATCCGGTCGGCCGGGTCTGGATCGACCTGTCCAAGCCACACTACGGCCTGCATGGCACGCCCGAGCCCGGGCATGTCGGCAAGACCGAGTCACATGGCTGCGTGCGCATGACCAACTGGGATGCACTGCGCGTGGCCGACGCAGTAGACACCTCGGTACCCGTGCTGATGCAGGAGTGAGCCGATGCGTCTTTCGCAGCTGATCGTGCTGGGTGTTCTGCTGGGACTGGGGGCCGGCTGGTGGCTGCACCGCGATGCAGGCGAGCCGGTAGCCGCCTCGCTGCCGGAAGCGCCATCGACGGTGGCCGCCGCGCCGGTGACGGAACCGGTAGCGCCGGGCGCAACAGCCCCACCCGCTTCCAACGCGCCGCCGGCCGCGCAGGCTCCGGATGCACCGCCCGGGTTACTGCTGCCGGTGCAGGGCATCCTGCCCTCGCAGCTGCGCGATACCTTCACCGATGCACGCAGCGAGGGCCGCGTACACGATGCCATCGACATCATGGCCGATGCCGGTACGCCGGTGCTGGCGGCGGCCGATGGCACGGTGGAGAAACTGTTCGACAGTGAGCGCGGCGGGCTGACGATCTACCAGTTCGAGCCCAGCGGGCGCTGGTGCTACTACTACGCGCACCTGCAACGCTACGCCGATGGCCTGGCCGAGAAGCAGGTGATCAGGCGCGGGGATGTGATCGGCTACGTCGGCAGCACCGGCAATGCCAGCGCCGAGGCCCCACACCTGCACTTCGAGGTGCATGTGCTGGGGCCGGAAAAGCAGTGGTGGAAGGGACAGTCGATCAATCCCTATCCCTTGCTGAAGTCGGCGGCACCGATGCCCGGCGCTGCCAGCGCCGCAACGCCAAAGTAATGACAGCCAACGCAGCCCCTGGAATCAGCAGGAACAGGGCCGCCATCTTCCAGAAGAAGAACGGCCACAGCCAGAGGTAATCCAGGTCGGTCAGCTTCAGCAGATCCAGCGGTGGCTGCAGCTCGATGTCTGCCGGATGCCCCGCCAGCGCCGGGCCCACCTTGAGCACGGTTACCCGCAACCATGAGCGGCCGCGTGGCAATGCGTCGCTGCGGCCATAGCCGAAGCAGGACGCCATTCTGCGTCCGCGAGCCAGGGCCAGCACAAGTACCAGGCAGGCGATGCACCACAGGCTCCACGACATCCACAGGGGGACCCGCATTACCGTCTCACCTTTCACGCTGACATCCTGGTCATCGCGTCGCTCCCCCGCTGGCCCTGCCCACACGGCAACGAAAAAGCCCCGCTTTCGCGGGGCTTTTCTTCCAGCGGTGCTAGGCATGGCCCAGCGCTACCGGTTTCTCGCTCAGGCAAACGGATCCTGCAGCACCATGGTGTGGTCGCGGTCCGGGCCGGTGGAGACGATGCTGATCGGGCAGCCGGCCAGCTCTTCCAGCGAACGCAGGTAGGCGCGTGCGGCCGGCGGCAGGTCGTCCCACTGGGTGATGCCGTGGGTGTTCTCGCTCCAGCCCGGGAACTCCAGGTACACCGGGGTGCATTCTTCCCAGCCCTGCGCGTCCAGCGGCGCGTACTCGGTGCGCTTGCCGTTGTATTCGTAGGCGATGCAGACCTTCAGCTTTTCCATGCCGTCGAGCACGTCCAGCTTGGTGATGCACAGGCCGCTGATGCCGTTGATGGCCACGGCGCGCTTCAGCGCGACGATGTCCATCCAGCCGCAACGACGCGGACGGCCGGTCGACGCACCGTACTCGGCGCCGCGGTCACGGATGCCCTGGCCGACTTCGTCGTCCAGTTCGGTCGGGAACGGGCCGCCGCCGACGCGGGTGGCGTAGGCCTTGGCGATGCCCAGCACGTAGTCGATCGAATCGGCGCCGACGCCGGAACCGGCCAGCGCACCACCGACGGTGGTGTTGGAGCTGGTGACGTACGGATAGGTGCCGTGGTCGATGTCCAGCAGCGCACCCTGCGCGCCTTCAAACAGCACGCGCTTACCCTGCTTGCGCAGGTCGTGCAGGATGCCGGCCACGTCGGACTTCATCGGCTGGACGTATTCGCCGAACGCCAGCGCTTCGTCGAAGGTCTTCTGGAAGTCGACCGCATCGGTGTTCAGATACTTGGTCAGTACGAAGTTGTGGTAATCCAGCGCGGTGCGCAGCAGTTCTTCCAGCTGTTTCGGGTAATGCAGGTCGGCGATGCGGATGCCGCGACGCGCCACCTTGTCTTCGTACGCCGGGCCGATGCCACGACCGGTGGTGCCGATCGCCTTGCCACCGGCAGCGCGCTCGCGCGCCTGGTCCAGGGCGATGTGGTACGGCATGATCAGCGGCGCGGCCGGGGAGATCTTCAGGCGCGAACGCACTTCCACGCCGGAGGCTTCCAGCTCGGCGATTTCCTTCTGCAGCGCGGCCGGCGAGATCACCACGCCGTTGCCGATCAGGCACAGCGCGTCGTCACGCAGGATGCCCGACGGGATCAGGTGCAGGACGGTCTTCTTGCCGTTGATGACCAGGGTGTGGCCGGCGTTGTGGCCGCCCTGGAAGCGCACGACAGCGCCGATTTCCTCAGTGAGCAGATCGACGATCTTGCCCTTGCCTTCATCGCCCCACTGGGCACCCAACACTACGACAGACTGACCCATGACGGGCTCCTCGATTTGTTGCGGCCATCGGGGCCGCGGACGGGTAAACCGTGGCGGGGCTGGCCAGCACCTGGAGGGCGGCTCCAAACGGGGAGCGGCCGGCGATGGAAGGCCCAGACACGGAAAAAGCCGAACGGGGAGGCCCGTCCGGCTTTTGTGCATTATCCGGGTTTCCGGGGTCCGGTGCCACCTTTTCGACCGGCGGCTTCACCGGCCGGTCAGCCGCCCCGCCCGGTCGTGCCGGCCGGTCAGGCCCCGCCCGGTAGTGCCGGCCGCTGGCCGGCAATCCCAGGATGCCGGCCAGCGGCCGGCACTACCCTGCTAGTGGCGGGCCCACCACAGCAGGCTCAGGCCGGCCAGCAGCACCAGCCCGCCGAAGCTGCGCAGGACCGGGCTGGGCAGGTCCAGCAGGCGCTCGGCCATGCGCTTCCAGGCGAACGGCGCCACGAACAGGAACAGGCCTTCCAGCACCGCAACCAGGCAGACGGCGGCGAACAGATCTTTCATGGGGCACTCCGGAAAAAGCACGGGGCCCGGCGTCTGGCCGGGCCCCGTGGGGTAGTGCCCTGCGACCTCAGCGGTCGTTCTTCAGGTACTGCAGGAACGGGTCGTTCTTGTCGAGCACGATCACGCCATTGCCGTCGGTCATGGAGCCACGGTAGGCCTCCAGGCTGCGGTAGAAGGCGTAGAACGACGGATCAGCCGAGCCGGCCTTGCCGTAGATGCGGGCCGCCTCGGCATCGCCTTCACCGCGCAGGCGCTGTGCATCACGCTCGGCCTCGGCGATCAGCACGGTGCTGTCGCGGTCGGCCTGGGCACGGATGGTCAGCGACTGCTCCTCGCCCTCTGCACGCAGCTTGGCCGCTTCCTGCTTGCGCTGGGCGCGCATGCGCTCGTACACATCGTTGATCACCTGGCTGTCGGTCGGCAGGTCCACCTGCTTGATGCGCAGGTCGATCATCTGCATTCCGAGGCCGGCCACCGCCTCGTTGATCCCCTTCAGCTGCTCGGCGATCAGCTCGCTGCGGTCGCCGGACACCAGCTGCTGCAGGGTGCGCGAGTTGATCTGGTTGCGCAGCGAGTCGGTGATGATCGGCGCCAGGCGGGCGTTGGCCACACGCGGGTCGCCGCCGGTGGCGCGGAAGTAGTCACCTACGTTGGAGATGTAGCCGATGGCGAAGAAGTCGACGCTGACGTCCTTCTGCTCGGCGGTGAAGTAGCGCGCAGGCGCGGTGTCGAGCACCTGGAAGCGGCGGTCGAAGACCTTCACCGTTTCCACCACCGGCACCTTGAAGTGCAGGCCCGGCTTGATGTCCGAACGCACCACCTTGCCCAGATTCAGCACCATGGCGGTCTGGTCCTCACGGACCACGTACACCGAGCCGAGCAGGCCCAGCACCACCGCCACGATCACGGCGATCCAGATAGGACTCTTCATCGGCTGCCCTCCTCACGGCCGCTCGGTCGCCCGGTCGGGCGGCCCACCGGCCGGCCCGGATCACGGGAAGCTTCCACCGCTGCACCCGGCAGCGATGGCATCACCACGTCCGGGTTCGCCACTGCGGCCGGGGCCGAGGTGGTGGGACGGGTATCGCCGGTCATCGGCACGTAGATCAGCTGGCGGCCATCGCCGCCGATCACCTTGCGGTTCTCGCTCAGCACCTGCTGCACGGTTTCCAGCCACAGGCGCTTGCGGGTCACTTCCGGGGCGTCCTTGTACTGGGCCTGCAACAGGCTGAAGCGCTGCGCGTCACCCTCGGCCTTGGACACCGCGGCCTGCTTGTAGCCTTCGGCGGTGGTACGGGCGCGCGAGGCCTGGCCTCGGGCTTCCGGCACGACCTTGGCAGCGTAGGCCTGGGCTTCGTTGATCAGGCGCTCCTTGACCTGCTGGGCACCGTTGACCTCGTCGAAGGCCGGCTTCACTTCTTCCGGCGGACGGGCGTCCTGCAGGGTCAGGCCGGTCACGGTCAGGCCGGTCTTGAACGCCTTCAGCAGCGCCTGCAGGCGCTCCTCGGCCGCCACGGCCAGCGGGCCACGATTGTTCAGTACAGCGTTGAGGTCGGCACGGCCGACTTCCTCGCGCACCGCGCTCTGCGCCGACTGCTCCAGCACCTGGTCCGCATCGACAGTGCCGAACAGGTACTGCTGCGGGTCGTCGATGCGGTACTGGACGTTCAGCGAGACGTTGACGATGTTCTCGTCGCGGGTCAGCACCGGCACCTGGATCGAGAACGTCTTGATCTCGGTGGCGTTGACCTTGGTGACCGATTCAATCGGCCACGGCAGCTTGAAGTTCGGACCGGGCTGCAGGATGCGCGAGAACTGGCCGAAGCGCAGGACCACGCCACGCTGCTGTTCACCGATCAGCTGGAAGCTGGAGAACAGCACCAGCAGCACCACGGCCGCCACCACCCAACGCACGATGCCGCCGTCGAACAGGTCCTTCAGCGGCCCGGGCAATCCGCCCCAGCCACCACCATTGCCACCGCCGCGCGACCCGAACGGCCCGCGTCGATTGTCCTCGGGGCCTTGTCCGCCCTTGTTGCCGCCGGGTGTATTCCAGGCCATGCACGCTCCATCAAGATGTGGGCTGCGGCGCGGGCCCTTCCCGCGGCGCCAGCCGTGAAACCATTACCGATCATACAAGATGGGGCGGATCGGCAGGATCGAAAGGGGGGCAACGGGGTAAGGTGGCGTTTTCCTCGAAGTCAGGCAATGCCGATGGCCCCCACCACCCCGTTCACCGCCTTCCGCATCGAAAACGACGACGCCGGTTACCGCAGCGGCCTGGCCCAGCTCAAGGTCGAAGACCTCAGCCCCGGCCAGGTTCTGATCCGCGCCAACTGGTCCTCGGTCAACTACAAGGACGCCCTGGCCGGCACCGGCAAGGGAAAGATCCTGCGCCGCTTCCCGCTGGTCGGCGGCATCGACGTGGCCGGCACCGTGGTCGCCAGCACCGATCCGGAATGGCGTGAAGGCGACGCGGTGCTGGCCACCGGCTGCGGCCTCAGCGAGACCCGCGACGGCGGCTACAGCCAGTACGTGCGGCTGGAATCGCGTGCGGTGATCGCCCAGCCGGCCGGGCTGAGCCCACGCGAGGCGATGGTGCTGGGCACCGCCGGATTCACCGCGGCGTTGGCGCTGCTGCGCATGCAGGACAACCGGCAGAGCCCGGAGCTTGGACCGCTGGCGGTCACCGGCGCCAGTGGCGGCGTCGGCGCGCTGGCACTGTCGATCTTCAGCCGCGCCGGCTATACGGTGCATGCGATCAGCGGCAAACCCGACCAGACCGGTTTCCTGCACGCCATCGGCGCCACCGAGGTGCTGCCGCGTGAGGCCCTGGCCGACACCGGCCCACTGCAATCGGCGCGTTTCGGTGGGGGCCTGGACAATGCCGGCGGCGCCATGCTCGCCAGCCTGCTGGCGCAGACCGCGCCCTACGGCAGCGTGGTCAGTGCCGGCCTGGCGGCCAGCCCGACGCTGGACATGACGGTGATGCCGTTCATCCTGCGTGGTGTGTCGCTGCTGGGCGTGTCCTCGGCCAATGCGCCACGCGGGCTGCGCGAGGAAGTCTGGGCGCGGCTGGGCAACGAATGGAAACCACAGCACCTGGACCGCATCTGTACCGCCGAGGTCGGCCTTGATGGCCTGCCGGCCGTGTTCGAGCGGATGCTGGAGGGCGGATCGCTGGGTCGCACCGTGGTGCGGATCGACTGAACGTCGCAGGCAGGCGACGGACGGCAGATGCGCCCCTCCCGCCGGTAATGAGCCCGCACTACACTGCGGGCATTACATGGGGAACAACATGGCACGCATTCTGATCGTCGACGACTCACCGTCGCAGCTGTTGGGGATACAGCGCATCGTCGAGAAGCTCGGGCACCAGATCCTGACCGCCACCGATGGCGCGGCCGGGGTCGAAACCGCCAAGGCCGAGCTGCCCGACCTGGTCCTGATGGACGTGGTGATGCCCAATCTCAACGGCTTCCAGGCCACCCGCACCCTCGCCCGCGACGAGGCAACCCGGCATATTCCAGTGATCCTGGTGACCACCAAGGACCAGGACACCGACCGCATGTGGGGCATGCGCCAGGGCGCCAAGGCCTACATCACCAAGCCGTTCTCGGAAGACGAGCTGTCCGAAGTGCTGGAGCGGGTGTTCGCCGGACAGGGCTGAGACGCACGCGGTAGTGCCGGCCGCTGGCCGGCAATGATGTGTGATTGCCGGCCAGCGGCCGGCACTACCGGAAGGCGTGCTCAGATCGTCTCGCCAAACGCCTTGGCCAGGTTCCGATAGGCCTTCTTCTGCGCCTCGTCGGTCGCGGCCGGGGCCACGATCTCGATCTCGACGATCTGGTCGCCATCCGGATTGCCCGGCAGGCCACGGCCGCGCAGGCGCAGCTTGCGCCCGGCATCGGAGTCGGCCGGGATCTTCAGTTCCACCGCGCCGCCCAGGGTCGGCACGCTGATGCTGGTACCCAGCGCGGCCTGCCACGGCGTGACCGGCAAGGTGTAGAGGATGTTGCGGCCATCGACCTCGAACTGCGGGTGTGCGGCGTACTCCACTTCCAGCAGCAGGTTGCCGCCATGGTTGCCCTGCCCCGCCAGGCGGATCACCTGGCCCGGACGGATGCCCTTGGGCACGCGCACGTCCAGCTGCTTGCCGTTGACGGTGATGCGCAGGCTGTCGCCGCTGTAGGCCGCTTCCAGCGGGACCGACAGCTTGGCGCGGGTGTCGCGGTTGGGGGCATGGCCCTGGCTGCTGAACCCCGGGCCAGGGCCGGCACCGCCGCGCTGGCGCGCGAACAGGCTTTCGAAGAAGTCGCTGAAGCCGCCGTTGGCGCCACCACCGCCGAACACTTCCTCGAAATTGAAACCACCGGCGCCGCCGTAGTTCGGCGGCACGTTGAATTCCTCGCCCGGGCGATAGCCCTGCGCGCGCAGCTGGTCGTAGGCCGCGCGCTTTTCCGGGTCGCGCAGCGCCTCGTAGGCCTCGTTGACCGCCTTGAACTTGTCTTCCGCCCCGGCCTCCTTGCTGACGTCCGGGTGGTACTTGCGTGCCAGCCGGCGGTAGGCGGTCTTGATCTCCGCCTCGCCCGCGCTCGGTTCCACCCCCAGGGTGGCGTAGTAATCCTTGAATTCCATCCAGCTACCTCGATCTGCTTCGGCCGCGCCGGTGGCGCCGCCCTGGGTTCATTCTACGCGCCGGCGATGCTACGCCGCCCCTCGTGCGGCCCCGGTGAGGCCGACTGATCCTGCGCAATGCGGTTGCCATCGCCCTGCCCCAGGCTATGGCTGGAAGCCCGCTCCGCAAAGCCTGAAGATGGGGCCTGCACGCCGGTTTTCCAATGTCTTGACGTCCCTGTCCCATCCGGCCCACTACGCTGCCCCAGCAAGGAGTTCCCCCATGACCATCCATGTCGGCGACCGCATTCCGGAAGTGACCCTCAAGCGCATCCGCGAGGGCATTGAAACGCTCGATACGCATTCGCTGTTCGACGCGCGCAAGGTGGTGCTGTTCGCCGTGCCCGGCGCGTTCACGCCGACGTGCTCGGCGCGCCACCTGCCCGGCTACGTCGAGAAATTCGAGGCCTTCCGCCAGCGCGGCATCGATGTCTACTGCATGGCCGTCAACGACCCGTTCGTGATGAAGGCCTGGGCCGCCGACCAGCACGTGCCCGACGGCCTGCTGATGCTGTCCGACGGCAATGCCGAACTGACCCGCGCGCTCGGCCTGGAGCTCGACGCCAGTGCCTCGGGCATGGGCATCCGCTCGCGCCGTTTCGCCCTGTACGTGGTCGACGGCGTGGTCCGCGCCGCCTGGGTTGAGCAGCCCGGTCAATTCGAAGTGTCTTCGGCCGACTACGTGCTGGAGCACCTGCCCACCTGATCTCCCACCGCAAGAGGAAACGGCCAGCCATGTCCAGCAAGCCAGCCAATGCCCCCAAGCCCGCCGCGCAGATTCCCGGCATCAGCGAGCGCACGGCCCTGCGCGAGCGCGCCCGGCGCAACATCGAGGATGGTGCGATCACCGACAGCTACAGCGCCGACCGCAAGGTGGTGATCAAGCTGCTCAACGACGCACTGGCCACCGAGTACGTGTGCGTGCTGCGCTACTACCGGCACTACTTCATGGCCAAGGGCATGCTGGCCGACGCGGTGAAAGCCGAATTCCTTGAACATGCACAGCAGGAACAGGCGCATGCCGGCAAGCTGGCCGAGCGCATCGTGCAGCTCGGCGGCGAGCCCGACTTCAACCCGGATACGCTGACCGCGCGCTCGCATGCCGAATACAAGGAAGGCAGCGATCTGCGCGACATGGTCCGCGAGAACCTGGTGGCCGAACGCATCGCCATCGACAGCTACCGCGAGATGATCAACTTCATCGGCGACCGCGATACCACCACCAAGCGCATCCTCGAAGAGATCCTGGCGCAGGAAGAGGAACACGCCGACGAGTTCGCCGATCTGCTGGATGGATGGATCGGGGAATAGCGGCCCCGCATAAGCCTTGGTAGATGCCCACCTTGGTGGGCAATCCTTCCTGCCTGTGCCAACCAAGGTTGGCACCCGCCGAAGCGGAGCGATGTCATCCCGCCGCGCATGGCCCGGTACCTACCGGAGGACAGTGAACCGTACCTGCGTCCACGCGCCGTCCGCGGCCAAGGCGGTCAGGGTATGCGCCCCGGGATCAGCGAACTCGCGCTGCATCAACTGCGCGCCGTGGGTCTGCGCGATCCAGCGGCCGTCCAGCAACCAGTCCACCGCCTGCTCGCTGCCCAGCGCGCGCAGCTGCAGGCGCACGCCGTGTTCCGAATTCGGCGCGCGCGCCAGCGTGGCGCCGTCATTGAGCCCATCCACATGCAGCGCGACGCTGGCCTCGCGCCCGTCGTCGCGGCAGTCCGGCGACAGCCCCGGCAACTGCGAGGCCTCGCGCGTGGCCTTGGGCAGCCACGGTGACAGCAACGCCGGCCAGCGCGCGATCTCGCGGGCGACTTCCTCATGCGGCAGGCGGCAGTCGGCAGACACGCGCAGTCCGCTGCGGGCATCGGCCAGGTAACGTTGACGCCCCGGCTGCCAGCGCCGCGCCTCGCGCTCCGGGAAGGTCGGCGGTGTTGCGCCATCGAGCAGGTAGGCTGGCATCCTGCGCTGGCACAGTGCCGCCGGCAGCCCCTCGGCACGTTCGCCAGTGGGCCAGCAGATGTCTTCCTGGCTGACACTGGCCGGCATCGGCGCGGCCGCCGAATCACCACGCTGGCGCGGCAGGCTGTCCACCACTTCGAACATCAGCGGCAGCGCGGTGACCGCGCCGTACTGGCCCGGCAACGGCGTACCGTCCGGCCGGCCCACCCACACGCCCACCGTGTAGTGGCGGGTACTGCCGATCGCCCACGCATCGCGGTACCCGTAACTGGTGCCGGTCTTCCACGCCACGCGCGGGCGGCCACCGACATCGAACGTCCCGGCGCTGTATCCCGGTCGCGGGTTTGATTCGAGCATCTCGCGCACGATCCAGCTGGCGCCCGGCGAGGCCAGGCGCCGCTCGATCATGGGCTCGTCGTCGGTGTAACGCACGCGGCCGGCGATACCGCTCCGGTTGAGCGCGGCGAAGGCGCCGACCAGGTCTTCCAGGCGCGCGCCGGTGCCGCCCAGGATCAGCGACAGGTTGGGCGTACTGCCCGGCGGGAAGCGCAGCTGGATGCCCGCGTGCGACAGCCGGGCAGCGAAGCGCGCGGCGCCGACCCGCTGCAGCAGGTCCACCGACGGTACGTTGAGCGACAGCCGCAATGCGCTGGAGGCACCGATGGGCCCATTGAAGGCCATGTCGAAGTTGCCGGGGCGGTAGCTGCCGAAACTCTGCGGTGCATCGACCAGCAGGCTTTCCGAATGGATCAGGCCATCGTCCAGCGCCATCGCATACAGGAACGGCTTGAGCGTGGATCCTGGCGAACGCCAGGCCTGCACCATGTCCACGTGACCCAGCCGCCGGCGGTCGCCGAAGGACAATGTGCCGACATAGGCGCGTGCCTGCAGGGTCCGGTTGTCGACCACCAGCAGGGCCGCCGAGGTACGCTCGGGCAGCGTCGAGAAATAGCTGGCCACGCGCTCTTCCAGCGTGCGCTGCAGGCCGATGTCGATGCTGCTCTGGATGCGTGCCTGGCCCGGATGCGCCGCGTGCAGGCGCTGCGCCAGCAGCGCGGCATGAAGGGGCGGCCGCAGCGAGCGCGCCACCACGTTCTCGATGCGCGCATCCTCCACTTCCTCCGGTGTCCACGCGCCCAGCTCGGCCATGCGTGACAGCACCTTGTCGCGCGCCTTCTGCGCAGCTTCCGGATGGCGGTCCGGGCGCAGCCGGCTCGGTGCCTGTGGCAGCACCGCCAGCAGCGCAGCCTCGGCATGCGACAGCTGCGCCGCCGGCTTGCCCAGATAGGCCCAGCTGGCCGCTTCCACGCCTTCGATGGTGCCGCCGTAGGGTGCACGCTCCAGGTACAGGGCCAGGATCTGCTGCTTGCTCAGGTGCACCTCAAGCTGCACCGCACGCAGCATCTGTTTCAGCTTGCCCCACGGGGTGCGTGAGTGCGGATCGAGAATGCGCGCGACCTGCATGGTCAGGGTCGAGCCACCGGACACGATGCGGCCGCCGCGCAGCAGCTGGCCGCTGGCACGCAGGATCGCCAGCGGGTTGATGCCCGGGTGGCGCCAGAACCAGCGGTCTTCAAACGTCAGCAACGCCTGCAGGTACAGCGGCGAGACGCTGTCGATCGAGGCCGGATACCGCCACACGCCTTCGGCATCGGCGAACGCACGCAACGGCGTACCGTCGGCAGCCACCACCAGGGTGCTGGTATCACGCTGCTTCGGCAGCGGCGGCGGGAAGGCGAGATCCAGCACCAGCAGCAGCGCCAGCGTAGCGGCCATGCCCCAGCGCAGCCACGGCCACAGCGGCCGCCACCGGCGGCGCAGGGCCGCCAGCCGGGTCGTCATCGTGTTCTTCATCGCAGGTTGCCAGCAGGACGGGCCGCGCCGTCGCGGCCCGTCCGCGCGGTCACGGCTGTACCACCGTGATCGTGGTCGGGCTGCTGCGGCCGACACCGCGCAGCTGCGGCCGGTACATGTCCTCCACCAGCGGCGGCGGCACCGAGTAGGTGCCCGGGGTCACCGCGCGCACCAGGTAGAACACGTTGGCCTTGCTGCCACGCGAGAGCTTCAGCGCGGCCACGTAGCGGTCGTCGCGGAACTCCTCGTGCTTGGTATCGGCGGCCTCGCCCCGGTCGCTGATGGTGATGCCATCGACCACCACGTCGGCCCACTGCTTGGCATCGCCCAGGTTGAAGTTCTCGATCTCCAGGCCCGCCGGCAGCAGGTCGGTCAGCAGTGCATCGGGCATCGTGGTGTCGGCGGTGACGGTGACGCGCACGATCAGTGCTTCGCCTTCCTTCAGCGGGCGCGGCGACCACGGTTTGCCATCGGTACCGAAGTAGCTCCGTTCAATACCCAGCACGCTGTTGTCCGGCGCCGGTGCACTGCGCGGGATGCCGGCCACGTCGATGCTGGCGAACATCGGCGGCTGGCCCTGCGGGGTGAAGCGCACGCCGCTGGCCAGTTCACTGGCGCTGAAGTTGCGTCCGAACAGCTTGCGCTCGCCGATGGCTTCGGTGTTGCCACCGATCACCAGTTCACCGGCCACCAGCGCCTTCTGGTTGGCGGCGAGCGCCTTGCCGAGGCGGGCAATCGCCACCTGTTCCTGCGTGCTCAGCCACATCCAGCCGGCATTGCGGCGCGCATCCAGGCCACGACCGAGGTCGACCGCGCGGGCGTCCCAGGCCGGCTTGGCCAGCTTGTTCTCGTGGGTCAGCGCGATCATCAGCGCGTCATCGCGGATCGCGCTGCCGTAGTCGCCGAAGTACGACGGGCGCTCGCTGCTGGACTTGGCGAAGGCCGCCGCCAGCGCGGCCTGGCCACGCTTGGCATCGCCCTGCAGTGACAGCGCCACGCCCAGGTGGACCAGCGACAGGCCGCCCACCGCCTTGCTGCGCTCGTTGTCGTACAGCGTGCGCAGGGTACCGAGCGGTGCACGGTTGACCCGGGCCAGCACGTAGCCCGAATAGGCCTGGTTGGCGAACTTCAGCTTCTCGCGGTCGTCCTGGCCGTAGAACTGGTTGCCGCCGGACAGCAGATCCTCGCTGAGCCGGTTGAGCGCCTTCTGCAGCACATTGTCGGGCACCGCAAAACCGGCATCCTTGGCGTCGAGCAGGAACTCGGTGATGTACGGGGTCAGCCACGGGTTCACGTAGCCGTCGTCACCCCACATCGAGAAGTTGCCGTTGGCCACCTGCATCGACGCCAGGCGACCGAACGCACCTTCCATGCGCTCGCGACGGGTCTTGGCATCCAGGCCGTCGGCACCGAGCATCGACGACGTCGCCTGGTCCAGGATCAGCGCCGCGTAACCCTTGCTGGTGGTCTGCTCGGCACAGCCATATGGATAGTTCAGCGCGCCCTGCAGTGCACTGGCGAACGGAATCGGCGGCAGCGGGCTGACCAGCAGGCGGGCATTGACCGACTCGGCCATCAGGCCATCGGTCAGGCTGTTGTCGAGGCTGACCGCCGCCAGTGGATCGAGCGTACGCACCTGCGAACGCAGCACCTGCGGCCACGCCGCACGCACCGGCAGGTCGTAGCGGCGATCGGCCTTGAAGCCGTTGCCGTCCACCCGCACCCTCACCTTGGCCACGCTGTGGCCTTCGCGTGCCGACAACGGGAAGCTCAGCGTGGTCTTGGCGTCGGCATTCAACTGCACGCTGCGGCTGCCCTCGCCCAGGTTCAACGGGCCCTCGGTTTCCACCTTCACGTTGAACTGGCCCGGCTTGCCGGTGAAGTTCTGCACGTCCAGGGTCACGGTACTGCGGTCGCCCGGGGCCAGCACGCGGGGCATGCTGGCTTCGGCCAGGATCGGTGCGCGCACGATGGTTTCCACGTCGCGCTTGCCGTACTGGTCATCGCTGTAGACCAGCGCCGACACGCGCAGGGTGCCGTTGAAGTCCGGCACTTTCAGGCGGATGCGGGCATTGCCCTTGGCATCGAGCTGCACCGGGCCGGAGAACAGGTCCACGGTCTGCACGCGCGCGGTCGGGCGCTTGGCCTGCGGCAATGCCTGCAGCGCCATGTCGCCGCCGAACTTCAGCTTGCCGCTGCCGCCATCGAAGCTCTCGATCACCCGGCTGTAGATGTCGTAGGCATCGATACCGAGGCGACGCTGGGCGAAGAAGTGTGCACCGGCGTCGGGCACCGGGAAACGGGTGATGTTGAGGATGCCCACGTCCACCGCCGAAACGGTGACGTGCGCGGTCTTGCCGGCCAGCTGCGGCGCACTGACGGTTACCGGCAGGTCCTGTTCCGGCCGCATCTGCTTGGGCGCGACCAGGCCGACGGCCACGGTGCGGCCCTTGCGGTCCATCGGCACATGCACCACGCCCACGGCACGGGCCGGGGTGATCTTGCTCGGCGCACTGCCGCCGCGGAACACCAGCGCGGTGATGTAGACATCGTGGCGTTCCCAGTCGGCGGTGACCGGGATCTTGAAGGTCGAACCCGGCTTGGCGTCGATGTCCTGCACGTACAGCATGCGGTCGGTCTCGACCATCAGGATGCCCTTGCCGGCGTGCGGCGGGGTCACCGTCACTTCCAGGGTGTCACCGGCCTTGTAGCCGGTCTTGTCCAGGCCCAGCTTGACCTTGTCCGGGCGTGCATCCAGGCCACGGTTGTCATCGCCCCAGCTCCAGCCGGCACGGAACGGGTAGCGGCTGGTCAGGCCGGTGGACGGATCGAACACGTCCACCCGGTACTCGCCCCACTCCACCGGGAAATCGAAGGCAACCGCACTGCTGCCGGCATCGACGGTGCGGGTTTCCTTGTTCTCGAAACGGCGGGTGAAATCGTAATCCCAGCGGTTGTCGTTGAAGGTCCAGTGGTAGTCGCGCAGCTCGCGCACCAGGGTTATCTTCAGGCCCTTGGCCGGCTGCGGCGTACCGGCGGCATCCACGCGCATCAGCTCGAAGCGTGCGTTGCCGTTGGCATCGGCACCATCGTCCGGGTTGAACAGCGGGCGCACGCCGACCAGCGCGTTGGCCGGCCACATCACCCGCTTCAGGGTGCGGGTGACCGTGCGGCCACCGGTTTCATACAGGCTGCCGGACAGCACCACGGCGATCGGCGCCTTGGCCTTGGCCGCCTCTTCCGGCAGCGCCACATCCTCACGCAGCTGGCCACTGGCCGGCAGCGTGGTATCGATCACGTCCTTGGCCTCGCGCGGCAGCTGCAGGGTCGGGTCACCGAAGAAATAGCCCGGCAGGCCTTCCACGGGCTTCTGTTCGGCGGCAACCGCCATGCGTGCGGTGAAGCGGTTGCCATCGGCCGGTGCGCCATACAGGTAGGCACCATTGGCCTGCAGGCGCAGGTCCTCACCCGGCTTCAGCGTCTTCTGCGCGCTGTCCAGGTCCAGCTTCATGCGTTCGGGCAGGAACTCCTCGATGCGCAGGGTCATGCCCTGGATCGCTTCCTTGCTGGCCGGGTCGGTGCGGAACTCGACCTGCCAGCGGCCGGTCGGCGCCTCGGCGGGGATCACCTGCTCGAAATTGATGTAGCCCTGGTCGCCCGGCTGCAGGCGGGTCTCGCGGAAGGTCTTGCCGTCGGGCTGCTTCAGGCGCAGGAACACCGGTTGCGCCTTGACCGGCTTGCCGTCGTTGTCGCGCAGCAACGCGGACAGGCGCACGGTCTCGCCCGGGCGGTACAGGTCGCGCCCGGACCAGGCATAGACATCGAACCACGCGTTGTCGCGGCCGGCCACAGCGAACTCGCTCAGGTCCAGCGCCGGCTGGTTGAACGGCAGGAAGCTGGTGTCCTTGCCACTGCTGGCGACCAGCACGTGGGTGGCATCCAGGGTGTAGTTCAGCAGCGCGTTGCCGTTGCCGTCGGTGCTGCCCTTCAGCACCACCTCACCCTTGGCGTCGAGCACGCGCAGGTCGATGCCCTTCAGTGGCGCGCCATCCTTGAGGCCGGCGGTATGGACGAACAGCTTGTCCTTGTAGGCGCGGGTATGCAGGCCGATGTCGCTGACCGAGAAGAACGCGGTATCGAACTCGCCTTCGTAGTCACCGGTGCGCTTGAGCAGGGCGAAGTACAGGCCCGGCTCCTGCAGTTCCTTGATGTCCTGGGTCGGCAGGTAGGTCAGCACCCGCTCGTTCTGCTTGCCCCCCAGGATGAAACGGTTGACGTACACCGGCTCGGCCAGCTTGTTGATCGGGCTGCGCTCGTAGTCGCTGCTCAGCTCCCAGCTGCCACGGCGGCCGCCGCGCTGGTACTGGCTGAAGAAGGTCGGCAGGTCCTTCTCGCGCACGCGCAGGAATTCGACGTCGACCTCGGGCACGTTCACCGAGACCACCGGCAGGCCACGGCTGTCCTTGGCCGGCAGCACGCTGCCCTGCGAGGCGAAGCCAACCACCGGCTTCAGCTCGCCGCTGAACACCTTCTGCTTCAGTTCCTTGCCCAGGCGGCTGCCATCGGCGGCCAGCAGGTCCGGCGAGACCACCAGGCTGAACTCCTTGCCGGCCTCGACGAACGGGTAGCGCAGGGTCAGGCCGTCATCGGACAGCGTCCAGCTGCTGTCCTCGGTGCCGACCTTCTCCTCGAAGCGCACCAGCGTGTCGAAATCCTGGGTGCCGACCAGCGGGCGCGAGAACTCCAGCGCCAGCGACAGGCCGTCATTCTTCTGGTCCGGGTAGGCGCGCAGCAGGGTGAATTCCTTCACCTGCTCGGCCTTGGTGGTGATCGCCTCGCCACTGGCCTTGGGCAGCTGCCCGCTGTCGTTGCGGCAGCCGGCCAGGCCCAGCAACAGGCCTCCTGCCAGTACCGCCGCCGCCCATCCCCACCGCTTCCGCCGTGCCGGACCGCTCATGTCGTCACTCCTTGATCGAGGTGGCCATTATAGGCAGGCCGCGTCAAGGTGTTGACGCAAATCCGGCAATCGCCCCGGTGCGGGTAGTGCCGGTGCTGGCCGGCAACCGGCATGGCAGGTTGGATGGAATTGCCGGCCAGCGGCCGGCACTACCGATCGCCCTACCCCGGCAGGTACAGGTCCACGTAGTCGGTCACCGGCATTGCCGCCAGCGCCACCGGATCCAGCGATGCGGCCAGGATGCGCTGCTGCTGGGTGGTCGGGAAGCGATGGGCCAGGTGCCGGCGGAACTTGTCCATCAGCAACGGAATGCCCTCCTCGCGTCGGCGCGCGTGGCCCAGCGGGTATTCCACCAGTACCTCGGGCAGCTCAGTGCCGTCGCTGAAGCGCACGCTCAGGCCGTTGGCGATGCTGCGCTTGTCCGGGTCCAGGTAGTCGGCGCTGAGCTGCGGATCCTCATGGCAGGCCATCTTCGCGCGCAGGGCATCGATGCGCGGATCAGTGGCAACGTCGTCCTCGTAATCCTCGGCCACCAGCCGCCCGTGCAGCAGCGCGATGGCGACCATGTACTGCACGCAGTGGTCGCGGTCGGCCGGATTATGCAGCGGGCCCTGCTTGTCGATGATGCGGATGCAGGCTTCCTGGGTCCGGATCGCGATGTGCGCGATGTCCTCGACCCGCCGCCCCATCGCACGCAACTGCTGGTGCAGCGTGATGGCCGCCTCCACCGCGGTCTGGCCATGGAACTCGGCCGGGTAGCTGATCTTGAAGAGCACGTTCTCCACCACGTAGCTGCCCAGCGGTCGCCCCAGCGTCAGTGCCTTGCCATGCATCGACACCGCTTCAAAGCCCCAGGTCGGCGCGCTGAGCACGCTGGGGTAGCCCATCTCGCCACTGGCCGCCATCAGCGCCAGCCGCACGCCACGGCTGGTCGCGTCGCCGGCTGCCCAGCTCTTGCGCGAGCCGGTGTTGGGTGCGTGCCGGTAGGTGCGCAGGGACTGGCCATCGACCCAGGCCAGCGACAACGCATTGAGCATGCGTTCGCGATCCAGGCCGAGCAGATGCGCAACCACGGCGGTGGTGGCCACTTTGACCAGCACCACGTGGTCCAGCCCGACCCGGTTGAAGGAATTCTCCAGCGCCAGCACGCCCTGGATCTCGTGCGCCTTGATCATCGCCAGCAGCACGTCGCGCACGGTCGGCGGGGGGCGCCGCAGGGCCTGCGCGTTGCGGCCCAACCAATCGCAGACGGCAAGGATGCCACCCAGGTTGTCCGAAGGGTGCCCCCATTCGGCCGCCAGCCAGGTATCGTTGAAATCCAACCAGCGCACCATCGCGCCGATGTTGAAGGCGGCCTGCACCGGGTCCAGCACGTAGTGCGTACCCGGAACGCGCGCGCCGTTGACCACGCTGATGCCCGGCACCAGTGGACCAAGCAGTTTGCTGCAGGCCGGGAAGGACAGCGCTTCCAGGCCGCAGCCCAGCGTGTCGAGCAGGCAGTGGTGTGCGGTCTGGAACGCCAGGGGTGAGTCGATGCGCGCCTCGCGCACGTAATCGACGATGTCCACCAGCAGCGCATCCCACGCTGCACGCTCGTTGGATGGGGTGTGGCTGTCGGACATTATCGGTCTCCTCGCCGGAAAGCAGGTCAGGTCGCGCGTCCCGGTAGCCGCCAACCTTGGTTGGCGCTTGCATGCCAACCAAGGTTGGCATCTACCAGAGCACTACTCGGCCGGCACCCGCACCTTGCCTTCCATCAGCACGCGGGCACTGCGGCTCATGATGGCCTTGGTCACCGTCCATTGGCCGTCAACGAGACCGGCCTGCGCACCCACGCGCAAGGTGCCGGAGGGATGGCCGAAGGTCACCGCTTCGCGTTCGCCGCCTCCAGCAGCGCGATTGACCAGCGTGCCCGGAATCGCTGCTGCGGTGCCGATCGCCACGGCGGCAGTCCCCATCATCGCGTGGTGCAGCTTGCCCATCGACAACGCACGCGCATGCAGGTCGATCGCCGACGCCGGAATGGCCTTGCCACTGGACGACACGTAGTCCTGCGCCGGTGCCACGAAGGCCACCTTCGGCGTGTGCTGGCGGGTGGCCGCATCTTCCAGGTTCTTGATCAGACCCATGCGCAAGGCGCCGTAGGCGCGGATGGTCTCGAACTTCTGCAGCGCGGCCTTGTCTTCGTTGATCGCCGGCTGCAGTTCGGTGCCGGTGTAGCCCAGGTCGGCCGCATTGAGGAAGATGGTCGGAATGCCGGCGGTGATCATGGTCACCTCGAAACTGCCAACGCCCGGCACGTCCAGGGTATCGACCAGGTTGCCGGTCGGGAACATCGCGCCCGCATCGCCGTCATCGGACGGATCGATGAACTCCAGCTGGATCTCGGCGGCCGGGAAGGTCACGCCATCCAGCTCGAAATCACCGGTCTCCTGCACTTCGCCATCGCGCATCGGCACGTGGGCGATGATGGTCTTGCCGATGTTGGCCTGCCAGATGCGCACGGTGCACAGGCCATCGCGCGGTACGCGGGCCGGATCGATCAGCCCATTGGCGATCGCGAACGGACCCACCGCGGTGCTGAGATTGCCGCAGTTGCCGCTCCAGTCGACGAAGGCGGTGTCGATCGAGACCTGGCCGTACAGGTAGTCCACATCGTGGTCCGGCACAGAAGCAGTGGAGATGATCACGCACTTGCTGGTGCTGGAGGTGGCGCCCCCCATGCCGTCAGTCTGCTTGCCATACGGATCGGGCGAGCCGATCACGCGCATCAGCAGCGCATCGCGTGCGGCGCCCGGCACCCGCGCGGCTTCGGGCAGGTCCTGCAGGCGGAAGAACACGCCCTTGCTGGTGCCACCGCGCATGTAGGTGGCGGGAATACGGAGTTGCGGGAGGAAGGTCATGGATGTGTTCCTTGCAAAGAAAGACGGCCCGTTGCCGGGCCGTCGGATGTCTTACGCCACCTTGGCGCCTTCCAGGAAATCCTGGGCAAAGCGCTGCAGCACGCCACCCGCCTCGTAGATCGCCACTTCCTCGTCGCTGTCCAGGCGGCAGGTGACCGGCACGATCAGGTCCTGGCCGTCGCGGCGGTGGATGACCAGGGTCAGGTCGGCGCGCGGGGTGCGCTCGCCCACCACGTCGAAGGTCTCGGTGCCATCGATGCCCAGGGTCAGGCGAGTGGTGCCCGGCTTGAACTCCAGCGGCAGCACGCCCATGCCGATCAGGTTGGTGCGGTGGATGCGTTCGAAGCCTTCGGCCACGATCGCTTCCACACCGGCCAGGCGCACGCCCTTGGCGGCCCAGTCACGCGAGCTGCCCTGGCCGTAGTCGGCACCGGCAATGATGATCAGCGGCTGCTTGCGCTCCATGTAGGTCTCGATCGCTTCCCACATGCGCATCACCTTGCCTTCCGGCTCCACGCGCGCCAGCGAACCCTGCTTCACGCTGCCATCGTCGTTGCGCACCATTTCGTTGAACAGCTTCGGGTTGGCGAAGGTGGCGCGCTGCGCGGTCAGGTGGTCACCGCGGTGGGTGGCGTAGGAATTGAAGTCTTCTTCCGGCAGGCCCATCTTCGCCAGGTACTCACCGGCGGCACTGGAGGCCAGGATCGCGTTGGACGGCGACAGGTGGTCGGTGGTGATGTTGTCCGGCAGCACCGCCAGCGCGCGCATGCCCGACAGCGTGCGCTCGCCGGCCAGTGCGCCCTCCCAGTACGGCGGACGACGGATGTAGGTGCTCTGCGGGCGCCAGTCGTACAGCGGGCTGACCGCCGCGCCATGCTCCACGCGCACGTTGAACATCGGGTTGTAGACGCGGCGGAACTGCTCCGGCTTCACCGAGGCCTTGACCACGGCGTCGATCTCGGCATCGCTGGGCCAGATGTCCTTCAGGCGCACTTCGTTGCCGTCGGCGTCCACGCCCAGCACGTCCTTCTCGATATCGAAGCGGACGGTGCCGGCGATGGCATAGGCGATCACCAGCGGCGGCGACGCCAGGAAAGCCTGCTTCGCATACGGGTGGATGCGGCCATCGAAGTTGCGGTTGCCCGACAGCACGGCCGTGGCGTACAGGTCGCGATCGATGATCTCCTGCTGGATAGCCGGATCCAGCGCGCCGCTCATGCCGTTGCAGGTGGTGCAGGCGAAGGCGACGATGCCGAAGCCGAGCTTCTCCAGGTCCGGCAGCAGGCCGGATTCTTCCAGGTACAGCTGCACCGCCTTCGAGCCCGGCGCCAGCGACGACTTTACCCACGGCTTGCGCAGCAGGCCACGTTCGTTGGCCTTGCGCGCCAGCAGTGCCGCGGCGATCACGTTGCGCGGGTTGGAGGTGTTGGTGCAGCTGGTGATGGCGGCGATGATCACCGCGCCATCCGGCATCAGCCCCTGCGCCTGCTCGGCCTTGCCCGCTGCCAGCTTGGCCTCGTCGGCGATGCCGCGCTCGGCCAGCTCGGCGGTGGCCACGCGCTTGTGCGGGTTGGATGGACCGGCCATGTTGCGCACCACGCTGGACAGGTCGAAGCGCAGCACGCGCTCGTACTGTGCGGTGGCCAGGTCGTCGGCCCACAGGCCGGTGGTGCGCGCATAGTTTTCCACCAGTGCCACCTGCGATTCCTCGCGTCCGGTCAGGCGCAGGTAATCGATGGTCTGCCCGTCGATGTAGAACATCGCGGCGGTCGCGCCGTATTCGGGGCACATGTTGGAAATGGTGGCGCGGTCACCGATGGTCAGTGCCGCAGCCCCCTCGCCGAAGAACTCAAGGTACGCACCGACCACGCGCTCCTTGCGCAGGAATTCGGTCAGCGCCAGCACCACGTCGGTGGCGGTGATGCCCGGCTGCGGCCTGCCGGTCAGCTCGACGCCGATGATGTCCGGCAGCCGCATCCACGAGGCACGACCGAGCATCACGTTCTCGGCTTCCAGGCCGCCCACACCGATCGCGATCACGCCCAGCGCATCCACGTGCGGGGTGTGGCTGTCGGTGCCCACGCAGGTGTCGGGGAACGCCACCCCGTCCTGCACGTAGACCACCGGCGACATCTTCTCCAGGTTGATCTGGTGCATGATGCCGTTGCCCGGCGGAATCACGTCCACGTTCTGGAACGCCTGCTTGGTCCAGTCGATGAAGTGGAAACGGTCTTCGTTGCGGCGATCCTCGATCGCACGGTTCTTCTCGAACGCCTGCGGGTCGAAACCACCGCACTCCACCGCCAGCGAGTGGTCGACGATCAGCTGCACCGGCACCACCGGATTGACCTTGGCCGGGTCACCACCCTTGTCGGCAATCGCATCGCGCAGGCCGGCCAGGTCGACCAGTGCAGTCTGGCCGAGGATGTCGTGGCAGACCACGCGCGCGGGGAACCATGGGAAATCGAGGTCGCGGCGGCGCTCGATCAGCTGCTTCAGCGAGTCGCCGAGCGTGGCCGGATCGCAGCGGCGCACCAGGTTCTCGGCCAGCACGCGCGAGGTGTACGGCAGGGTGGCATAGGCGCCGGGCTGGATCGCATCGACGGCGGCGCGCGCGTCGAAATAGTCCAGCGCGCTGCCGGGGAGGTTCTTGCGGTAATCGGTATTCATGGGCTGGCGGAATGCTTGGGGCGGGCCGGGTGCCGGCGGTGCGGCGGCGAAAGCATCCGGCCGGCACGCGGCCGGCCGGATGAGTACAGCAGGTGGATCAGACGCGCTTGTCGATGGCGACGAAGTCGCGGTCTTCCGGACCGATGTAATTGGCGCTCGGGCGGATGATCTTGCCGTCGATGCGCTGCTCGATGATGTGCGCGCTCCAGCCGGCGGTGCGGGCGATCACGAACAGCGGAGTGAACATCGCGGTCGGCACGCCCATCATGTGGTAGCTGACGGCGCTGAACCAGTCCAGGTTCGGGAACATCTTCTTGATGTCCCACATCACCGATTCCAGGCGCTCGGCGATGTCGTACATCTTCATGCTCGACTGTTCTTCGGACAGCTCGCGGGCCACGTCCTTGATCACCTTGTTGCGCGGATCGGAGACGGTATAGACCGGGTGGCCGAAACCGATCACCACTTCCTTGCGCTCGACGCGCGCCTTGATGTCTTCCTCGGCTTCATCCGGGTTGTCGTAGCGCTTCTGCACTTCGAACGCCACTTCGTTGGCGCCGCCATGCTTCGGGCCACGCAGCGCACCGATGCCACCGCAGATCGCGCTGTACATGTCGCTGCCGGTACCGGCGATGACACGGCAGGTGAACGTCGAGGCGTTGAACTCGTGCTCGGCGTACAGGATCAGCGAGGTGTGCATCGCCTTCACCCACGAATCCTGCGGCTTTTCGCCATGCAGCAGGTGCAGGAAGTGGCCGCCGATCGAATCATCGTCGGTTTCCACGTCGATGGCGCGGCCGTTGTGGCTCCAGTGGTACCAGTACAGCAGCATCGAACCGAGGCAGGCCATCAGCTTGTCGGCAATGTCGCGCGCGCCTGGATGGTTGTGGTCATCCTTCTCCGGCGCCACGCAGCCGAGCACGGACACACCGGTGCGCATCACGTCCATCGGGTGCGCCGACGGCGGCAGTTCTTCCAGCGCGGCCTTCACCGCAGCCGGGATGCCACGCAGCGACTTCAGCTTGGCCTTGTACGAAACCAGCTCGGCGCGGGTCGGCAGCTTGCCGTGCACCAGCAGGTAGGCGATTTCCTCGAACTCGCTGGTGTTGGCCAGGTCCAGGATGTCGTACCCGCGGTAGTGCAGGTCGTTGCCGCTGCGGCCCACGCTGCACAGCGCGGTGTTGCCGGCCGCGGTGCCGGACAGGGCGACGGACTTCTTCGGCTTGAAGGTCGGGGTTGCGGTCGTATCGTTCATGTTTCCCTCCGAAACTTGATGGTGCAGGGTACTGCTTATTTCTTGGCGGCGAACAGCGCATCGAGCTGCTGCTCGAAGGCGTGATAGCCGATGCGGTCGTAGAGTTCCTCGCGGGTCTGCATGGTCTCCACCACATTGCGCTGATGGCCATCACGGCGCACCGCCTGGTAGACGTTCTCGGCCGCCTTGTTGGCCGCGCGGAACGCCGACAGCGGGAACAGCTGGATGGCAACGCCGGCCGAGGCCAGTTCATCGCGACTGAACAGCGGGGTGGCGCCGAATTCGGTGATGTTGGCCAGCACCGGCACCTTCACCGCGTCGACGAAGCGACGGTAGGTGTCCAGGTCGTAGGCCGCCTCGGCGAAGATGCCGTCGGCACCGGCCTCGACACAGGCGATGGCGCGCTCGATGGCCTTGTCCACGCCGTCCACCTGGATGGCGTCGGTACGCGCGATCAGGAAGAAGCCCGGATCGGTCTTGGCATCGGCGGCAGCCTTCACGCGGTCGACCATTTCACCCTGCGAGACGATCTCCTTGCCCGGGCGGTGACCGCAGCGCTTGGCGCCAACCTGGTCTTCGATGTGGCAGGCAGCCGCGCCGGCCTTGATCAGCGACTTCACGGTGCGCGCGATGTTGAACGCGCTCGGGCCGAAGCCGGTATCGATGTCCACCATCAACGGCAGGTCGCAGACATCGGTGATGCGGCGCACGTCCACCAGCACGTCTTCCAGGGTGTTGATGCCCAGGTCCGGCAGGCCCAGCGAGCCTGCGGCAACACCACCGCCGGACAGATAGATGGCGCGGAAGCCGGCGCGCTTGGCCAGCAGGGCGTGGTTGGCGTTGATGGCGCCGATCACCTGCAGCGGCGATTCGGCAGCCAGCGCCTCACGGAAGCGGGCACCGGCGGAGAAAGGGGCGGAAGCGGTCATGCGGCGATCCAGGTTGAAGTACGGGACAGAGGGCGCAAGCCCCATGCCAAGCTGCAAGCCGTTGATTTCACAGGCATGACCACTCCGCAACAGTGAAACATATGAAACATTGAAACAGATGTATCATGAAACACTGCTACCAATCGCTGCCCTCATGTACCTGCCCCGCTCCCCGCTGCGCCACGCCGATGCCGACCCCGGCCGCCCGGTGATCTGGACCGTCAGCGTCTCGCGCCTGACCGGCCTGCTCGGCGACGTCATTCCCGAGTTCGACCGCCGTGCGCGCATCGAGCAGATCAACCTCGGCTTCGAGGAAGCGGTGGACGTGATCGGCCAGCGTCTGCGCCGCGAGCACTGCGACGTAGTGATCGCCGGCGGCTCCAATGCGGCCTGGCTGCGCGGCAGGCTGGAGTTGCCACTGGTGCCGATCCAGGCCAACGGCTTCGACCTGATGGAAGCGCTGGCCCGTGCCCGCCGCATCGCCAGCCGCATCGGCCTGGTCACCCACGCCAGCGACGTACCCGTGTTCAGCAACTTCCAGCAGAGTTTCGGCCTCGATATCGAGCATCGCCGCTTCGTCACCCGCGAGGACGCGCGCGACTGCATTGCTGACCTGCGCGCCAATGGCATCGAGGTGATCGTCGGCACCGGTATGGCCATCGACCACGCCGAACAGGCCGGCCTGCCCGGCGTGCTGCTGTACTCGGCAGATTCGGTACGGCAAGCGTTCGAACACGCCCTCGAACTGACCCAGACCCTGGCCCGCTCCAGTGGCAACCGATCCACCCCGCGCCGGCGCCCTGCAACGCGTGCCGATACGCACGAACTGCTCGGCGACAGCGACGCGATGGCGCAGGTACGGGCTCAAATCGCGCTCTACGCACCGCACGACAGCACCGTGCTGGTCACCGGCGAAACCGGCACCGGCAAGGAACTGGTAGCGCGCCAACTGCACGCCGCCAGCGGCCGTCGTGGCCGCTTCGTGGCACTGAACTGCGGCGCCATCAGCGAATCACTGCTGGAAGCGGAACTGTTCGGCTACAGCGACGGCGCCTTCACGGGTGCACGGCGCGGTGGTCGCGTCGGCCTGGTCGAGGCCGCCGATGGCGGTACGTTGTTCCTGGATGAGATCGGCGAACTGCCGCTGCCGTTGCAGACCCGCCTGCTGCGCGTGCTGGAAGAACGCGAGGTGCTGCGTGTCGGCGCTACGGAACCGACCGCAGTCGACCTGCGCGTGGTGGCCGCCACCCTGCAGTCGCTGGAGCAGCGCGCGGCGACCGGCAGCTTCCGTCGCGACCTGTATTACCGGCTGGCCGCACTACGCATCGCCCTGCCCCCGCTGCGTGCGCGGCGCACTGACATCCCGCTGCTGGCACAGCACTTCTTCCGCCAGCTGCGCGGCATCGACGCGCCACTGGATGAGGCGGCGCTGGCGCTACTGTGCGCGGCCGAGTGGCCGGGAAACGTGCGCGAGCTGCGCAATCTGGTCGATCGCCTGCGCATCCACTGGCAGCCCGGTGAAGGGCTGATTGATGCCGCGCGACTGCTGCAGCTGGCACCCGAGCTGGTGAATGAGGGCGCCGCTGCGCTACCAGTGGAAAGCAACGGCAAGCGGCCGCCGCGTGCGCAGTTGGAAACGCTGTTGCAGGAACACCGCAATGACCGTGAGGGCATGGCACAGGCGTTGGGGGTATCCCGCACCACGCTGTGGCGCTGGCTGCGTGCGGAGGGGTTGTAGAAGTCGAGCTTGCTCGACTGCTTCATCTAAGCCGCCCGATCATCATCGTTGATGTACCAGACAATGAAATCTACGAAATTCTTCCAACGGGCAGGAGTTTCACCTGAAAGAAACTGATCATGCCGAGCCAGGCAATAGTCATGCACAACTTCCTTTCGCACATCGTATAAATACATCCCCTCACCTTCGTCAGATGACAACGGAAGAAAATCCGCTGGGAGCTCGTAACGATCCCAAACGTACTCAGCCTGGTCTGGAATCTTCGGAATTCCAGGACCAACGATACCCAACAATTCAAGCCTACCGCTCACAGCAGGCAGCGCGCCATTGACCGCCATGTAAAAAATCCACATATCGCAGTGAGGAGCAACGCTCAAGCGACGCATGACGTCGGCCGCCGAAGCGCAATCAGGATTCCGACGATCCGGGTACGCGCGAACCACGCGCTGGATCAGATCATTCATCCGCATTCAATTGCCTCCGCATCACTCAATGTTCAACGCGCCCAGCGCGCTTCGAGCGCGAACCGTCCACTCCCCACTGCGGCAATCCATAGCAGCAGTACGCCCAGCGGCACTTCGCTCAGGTAGAAGAACCAGCTCAGCCAATCCGGCACGCTCAGTCCCGCAGGAATGCGCGCGATACCATCGGTCAGCGCCGCCACTGCGCAGATCGCCGCCAGCAGCAGGGCCGAAGGGCGGCTCACCAGTCCCAGCACAAGCAGGCCACCGGCGATCCATTCAATCGCACCGAGCACCGGCGCACTGAATACCGGGAACGGGATACCCGCATCGACCAGCGTATGCACCATGCGCTCGCGCCCGGCGTCAGTGAACACCTTGTTCCAGCCGGAGACGCAGAACATCACCCCGGCCACGATGCGGGCGAGCAACAGCAGGAGCGCTTCCACGCCGCGACGCGGGGGAGGTACGGCGAACAGGCATCGCCAGGAAGGCATGGCAACTCCGGAAGTCGAGATCATCCGTCGGAGTGTGCCGGTTCGTTGCCTGCCCGCAGATGAAGCAAGCCGGTCCATTTGCGACAGCCTGCTCTTGTAGAGTCGAGCCCTGCTCGACTGCCTCATGCGTCGGGGCAGCAGCCGAGCATGGCACGGCTCTACAACCGCCGTGCGTCGGCCAGCAGAAGCTCAATTTCCTCCACCTGCACCACCGGCACCTGCCACGGGTGATGCGGCGCGATGCCCTGTTCGAAGATGCGCTGCAGCCGCTGCGGATCGCGCGGCAGGCAGAATTCCAGGCGTACGCTGTCGACCACTTCGGTGCGCCCCGCCTCACCCTGTACGGGCGACGCACCCACGCGCGGGCGGAACTGTTCGAACCCCGGCGCCGACCACCACATCCCGTGCTCGTAGTCGCCGGCCGCCAGCGCGTCCACCGCCAGGATGCCCTGCTTCACCGCGCCCAGTGCTGCCGACGGCACGAACACCACCACGCGGTACAGCGCCACGCGATTCACGCCGATGGTTCCAGCTGCATGCGAAAATAGACGACCCGTTCGGTCTCTTCGAAGCCGCAGGCCCGATGCGCGGCGTGAGCCTGCACGTCTTCCACGCGACTGTCCGAAGCCAGTTCGCGGCAGCCCGCATCGCGCGTCCACGCCTGCACCGCCGCCAGCAGGGCGCGGCCGACGCCGCGGCCTTGCCACTGCGGCTGCACGTACCAGCCCTCCAGGAACCCCACCGGCGAAGACTCGGTGCCGTTCACGTAGTCATGGCGCAGGCGCACTTCAGCGAAACCAACCGCCTCGCCATCCGCCTCACAGGCCAAGAACACAGCACCTTCGGCATCTGCCAGCGACTGCGTCAGTTCCTCCAGCGGATCATCGGCATCAGGCCACAGGCCGAGACGCAACTGCGCCCACGCGGCCGCATCGGCCGGCGTGGCCTGGCGGATCGTGGGCGCGCTGTCGATCACGGATACAGCAGGCGCTTGCTCCAGCGCCCTTCAGCACCGGATTCATAGCACCAGCGCTCGTGCAGGCGGAACTGCGCGCCGTACCAGAACTCGATGCGGTCGGGCACCACGCGCAGGCCGCTCCAGCCGTCCGGGCGCGGCACGTCCTTGCCCTCGAAGCGGGCTTCGACCTCGGCCACGCGCGCATCGAATTCCTCGCGCGTGGCCAGCGTCTTCGACTGCTGCGAGGCCCACGCGCCGATCTGGCTCATGCGCGGGCGGCTGGCGAAATAGGCATCGGCTTCGGCATCGGCGACCTGCTCGACGCGACCCTCGATGCGCACCTGGATACCGGCCTCGCGCAGGCTGCGCCACAGGAACAACAGCGCGGCCTGCGGATTGGCCTGCAGCTCCCGGCCCTTATGGCTGTCCAGGTGGGTGTAGAACACGAAACCACGCTCGTCGAACGCCTTCAGCAGCACGGTACGTGCCGAGGGACGGCCGTGCGTATCGGCAGTGGCCACGGTCATCGCGTTCGGCTCGACCTCGCGGCTCTGTTTGGCTTCTTCGAACAGGCCGGTAAACGTGGACAGGGCTTCGGCGTACAGGTCGCTCATGATTGCGTTCTTCTCACACGGATTGGGCTATTGTGGCTGCATGGCCGCTGCTGCGTATATGCCCCAGGTGAAAGGATTCCCCGAAACATTGGCCGAACAGGCGCTGGACGATGCACTGGGCAGTGGCGCAGCGGTTCCAGTATTGGCGATCAGCGGCCTGCAGGGGAGCGGCAAATCGACGCTGGCCGCACAGGTCGTGGCCCGCGCCCAGGCACGCGGCCTGAACGCAGCCACGCTGTCGATCGACGACGTCTACCTGACCCGCGCACAGCGCCAACGGCTGGCCCGCCAGGTGCACCCACTGCTGATCACCCGCGGCCCACCCGGCACCCATGACCTGCCGCTGGCCCATGCAGTGCTGGATGCGGTGGCCGCGCGCCAGCCCTTCGCGATGCCGCGTTTCGACAAGCTGGCCGACGAACGCCTTCCCGAAGCGCAATGGCCGCGTCTGCAACAACCGCTGGACCTGCTGGTGTTCGAAGGCTGGTTCCTGGGCACGCCCGCGCAGGATGACGCTGCGCTGGACAGCCCGTTGAACGCACTGGAACGCGAGGCCGACGCCGATGGCCGCTGGCGGCGCTGGTGCAACCAGGCGCTGGCCCGTGACTACCCGGCGTTGTGGCAGCGCTGCGACCGCCTGTGGTTCCTGCAACCGCCGGATTTCGCGGTGGTACCGCGCTGGCGCTGGCAGCAGGAGCAGAACCTGCAGGCCGCGCAGCCGGGCCGGCACGGCATGAGCCGACCGCAGCTGGAGCGTTTCGTGCAGTACTACGAGCGGGTCAGCCGGCAGGCACTGCGCACGCTTCCCACGCTCGCCGACCACGTCGTGGTCCTGGACGGCCAGCGGCAGGTGCAGGCCGTGCGCTGAGCGCGGCTATTCCACCAGGAAGGTCACCCGCAGGTTGACCCGCCATTCGGTGATCTCGCCGCTGCCGTTGGTGACCACCTTGGTCTCGTTCACCCAGGCGCCCTGGATGCCCTTGACCGTCTCGGAGACCTTCTTCAGCCCGCTGCGCACGGCGTCCTCCACGCTTTTCGGCGAGGAGGCGGTGATTTCGATGACCTTGGCGACCGTCATGGCCTGTACTCCGGCTGGCGCGGGAGACCCCGCTGGAACGCCTACCCTGACGTGAAGAACGTAAAGGCCAGGGCACGGAGGTGTTAGCATCAGAGGGCATGAATCCTGCTCCGAACCTGATCCTGATCGGCCCGATGGGCGCCGGCAAAACCTGCATCGGCCGCCGCCTGGCCGAGCGCTTCACGCTGGACTTCGTCGATGTCGACCAGGCCATCGTCGATGCCGCCGGTGCCAGTATCCCGACCATCTTCGAGCACGCTGGCGAAACCGGTTTCCGCAACCATGAACGCGAGGCCCTGGCCCGCGTGCTGGAAGGCCGCGGCCAGCTGGTCTCCACCGGCGGCGGCGCGGTGCTGGACCCCGGCAACCGTGCACTGATTGCCCGGCGCGGCTTCGTGGTCTACCTGCGGGTCAGCGTGGCCGCGCAGCTGGAACGCCTGGCCCGCGACAAGGGCAGGCCGCTGCTGCAGCGCCCGGACCGCGAGCAGGTGCTGCAGGATCTGGCCGCACAGCGCGACCCGCTGTACCGCGAACTGGCCGACCTCACCCTCGATACCGACCCGTATACCGCTGCCGACGCGACTGCCCAACTGGTAGTCAGGCTGGCCACGCAATGGCAGCGCCAGGACATGACCGCATGACTTCCCCCGCCCTACTGCAGGTCGCCGTTGGCGGCGATCGCCCCTACTCCATCACCATCGGCGCCGGTGCCCTGGCCGATGGCGCTGCACTGGTTTCACACGTGCGCGGCCGCCATGTGCTGCTGCTCAGCGATAGCGAAGTGGCTCCGCGCTATCTGGCGTCGGTCAAGCAGACGCTGCTCGCCGCTCGCCCTGACCTGATCATCGGCGAGCACGTGCTGGCCGCGGGCGAAGCCTCCAAGACGCTGGCCGAATTCGGCCGCGCGATCGAAGCACTGGCCGCGCTCGGCGCCACCCGCGACGCCTGTGTGTTCGCCCTCGGCGGCGGCGTGGTCGGTGACCTTGCCGGTTTTGCCGCCGCCTGCTGGATGCGCGGCGTGGACTGCGTGCAGCTGCCGACCACCCTGTTGGCGATGGTCGATTCGTCGGTGGGCGGCAAGACCGCGGTCGACATCCCTGCCGGCAAGAACCTGGTCGGCGCGTTCCATCCACCGCGTGCGGTGATCGCTGATACCCGCGTGCTGGCCACCCTGCCGCCGCGCGAACTGCGCGCGGGCCTGGCCGAAGTGGTGAAGTACGGCGCGCTGGGCGATGCGGTGTTCTTCGAATGGCTGCAGCAGCATGCCGATGCGCTGCTGGCCGGCGAGGATGCCGCGCTGGCCGAAGCCATCGCGCGCAGCTGCCGGCACAAGGCCGCCATCGTCGAGCGCGATCCGTTCGAGAAGGGCGAACGTGCCCTGCTCAACCTCGGGCATACCTTCGGCCATGCCATCGAGACCGAACAGGGCTACTCGGCTCCGGGCCGCGATGCGCTGAACCATGGCGAGGCGGTGGCGGTGGGCATGGTGCTGGCGGCAAAGCTGTCCACCGACCTGGGCCTGGCCGACGATGCCGACCGCGCGCGCCTGCAGGCGCTGCTGGAACGCCTCGGCCTGCCGGTGGCAATCCCGGCCGGCCTCGACCCGCAGGCCCTGCTCGGCCGCATGCGCCTGGACAAGAAGAACGTGGCCGGCCGCCTGCGCCTGGTGTTGTGGCGCGGGATGGGCCGTGCCGAAGTGGTGCCGGACGTCGATGAGGCGGCGGTACTGAAGGTGCTGGCGGTCCGGTAGTGCCGGCCGCTGGCCGGCAACGTCAGCAACGGGGAAGCCGGCCAGCAGCCGGCACTACCACGTTGCGGCAGGGGTCACCCCTGCCCCGCTACAATCGGCGCCATGCACGTCTACCTGCAACATCCCGACGCCGGTGCACAGGCACCGCGCTTCCTGCGCCTGAGCCTGCTGCCGGACCTGTTCGGCGGCTGGGAGCTGCTGCGCGAGAGCGGTCGCGTCGGTGGCCGCTCGCAGCTGCGGCGCGAGCTGTTCCTGCAGGCCGACGACGCCCGCCACGCCTTTGAGAAGGCCCGCGATGCCGAACTGCATCGCGGCTTCCAGATCCTTTCGCACGGCGACTGACGCCGCTGCTCCTCCCGTCCAAGGAATGCCCATCGTGACCAGCCCTCTCCGCAACGATCGCCTGCTGCGCGCCCTGCGCCGCGAACCGGTGGACTGCACCCCCGTCTGGCTGATGCGCCAGGCCGGCCGCTATCTGCCGGAATACCGCGCGACCCGGGCCAAGGCCGGCAGCTTCCTGGCCATGGCCAAGACCCCGGAGATCGCCTGCGAAGTCACCCTGCAGCCGCTGCGCCGGTTCCCGCTGGACGCAGCCATCCTGTTCTCGGACATCCTCACCATTCCCGATGCGATGGGCCTGGAGCTGTACTTCGTCGAAGGCGAAGGCCCGAAGTTCCGCCATCCGGTGCGTGATGAAGCGGCCATCGCCAAGCTGGCGGTGCCGGACATGGAGCAGGACCTGGGCTACGTGATGGATGCGGTACGCCTGATCCGCCGCGAGCTGGACGGCCAGGTGCCGCTGATCGGCTTCTCCGGCAGCCCCTGGACGCTGGCCTGCTACATGGTGGAAGGCGGCGGCAGCAAGGATTTCGCACGCATCAAGGCGATGGCGCTGAACCATCCGCAGGCGCTGCACCGCCTGCTGGAAGTCACCACCGACGCGGTGATCGCCTACCTCGGTGCGCAACGCGCGGCCGGTGCGCAGGCGCTGCAGGTGTTCGACACCTGGGGTGGCGTGCTGTCCCCGGCGATGTACCGCGAGTTCTCGCTGCGTTACCTGCAGCGGATTGCACAGGGCCTGGATCGCGGCGAAGGCAGCGAGCGCACGCCGCTGATCCTGTTCGGCAAGGGCACCGGCCTGCACCTGGAAGCACTGTCGCAGACCGGCGCCGATGCACTTGGCCTGGACTGGACGCTGGACCTGGACGAGGCAATGCGCCGCACCGGTGGTCGCGTCGCCCTGCAGGGCAACCTCGACCCGACCACGCTGTACGCCTCGCCGGATGCGATCGCCACGGCGGCAGCGCGCGTGCTCGACACCTATGCCGCCGGCAACGGCGGCTCGCGCGAAGGCCATGTGTTCAATCTCGGCCACGGCATGTCGCCGGACATGGACCCGGCGCACGTGCAGGTCCTGGTCGACGCGGTGCACGCGCACAGCCAACGCTGAGCATTCCGCATGCCATCACGGCGCGATGTTGATCGCGCCGTGACCCGCAGTGCGCGATCATGGCGGCCCCCACGCTGCACCGGCCACACCCCATGTCCACATCGCCATCGACCTACAACCGCCAGCGCCCCCTGCTATGGCTGGTGTCCCTGGCGATCTTCATGCAGATGCTGGACTCGACCATCGTCAACACGGCGTTGCCGGCGATGGCGGCCAGCCTGGGCGAGAGCCCGCTGCAGATGCAGTCGGTGGTGTTCAGCTATGCGCTGGCGGTCGCCACCTTCATTCCCGCCTCGGGCTGGATCGCCGACCGCTATGGCACCCGGCGCACCTTCCTTGTAGCGATCATCCTGTTCACCCTCGGCTCGCTGGCCTGCGCGTTGGCCCAGCACCTGCACCAGCTGGTCGGCGCGCGCGTGCTGCAGGGCATCGGCGGTGCGATGCTGCTGCCGGTCGGTCGGCTGGCGGTGATGCGCTCGGTGCCGCGCGAGGATTTCCTGCGTGCGATGAGCTTCATCGCCATCCCCGCGCTGGTCGGCCCGCTGATCGGGCCGACGCTGGGCGGCTGGCTGGTCGAGATCGCCTCATGGCACTGGGTGTTCCTGATCAACCTGCCGATCGGCGTGATCGGTTTCATCGCCGCGATGAAGATCATGCCCGACCACTACGCCAGCCATCGCACCCGTTTCGACCTGCGCGGCTACATCATGCTGGCCTTTGCGATGGTGGTGCTGTCGCTGGCATTGGACGGCATCTCCGGACTCGGCACCCCGCACGCGCTGGTGATGTTGATGACGGTCGCGGGCCTGGCTGCGCTGGTGGGCTACTGGCTGCATGCCGCCAATTCCACCGCGCCCTTGTTCTCGCTGGCCCTGTTCCGCGTACCCAGCTACCGCATCGGAATCCTCGGCAACCTGTTCTCGCGCATCGGCAGCAGCGCCATGCCGATGCTGATCCCGCTGCTGCTGCAGGTCGGCCTCGGTCTGGGCCCGATGAACGCCGGCCTGATGATGGTACCGGTGGCGGCCGCCGGCATGGTCTCAAAGAAACTGGCAGTGAAGCTGGTCGAACGGTACGGCTATCGCCGCGTGCTGATGACCAACACCGTGCTGGTGGGGCTGGCAATGGCCAGCTTCATCCTGATGACACCTGGCCAGCACCTGGCCTGGCGCCTGGTGCAGCTTGCGTTCTTCGGCGCGGTCAATTCATTGCAGTTCACCGTGATGAACACCGTGACGCTGCGCGACCTTGATCGCGAATTCGCCAGTTCCGGCAACAGCCTGCTGTCGATGGTGATGATGCTGGCCGCCGGTTTCGGCGCCGCGGCGGCCGGCAGCCTGCTGGCCGCATTCGGCAATCACCTGGACAGCAACAGCGCGACCGCCGCGCTGCATGCCACATTCCTGTGCGTGGGCGCGATCACCCTGACCTCAACGATGATCTTCTGGCAGCTGCCTGACACCAAGCCCGAACCGCGGCAGGTCGAGCACGTCGCGGAGTAAGCGGGTCCGGCAGGGCCTGCGGCCCTGCACCCGCGGTAGTGCCGGCCGTTGGCCGGCAACAGCAACAGCCAAAGCGGCATTCCGTGGGTTGGCGGGGCGGTGTCGCAGTGCGGGGACGCCGCAAGTACGTCCCTGTAGGCTTGGCAGCCGCATCCATGCGGCTGACACCCCGCACTGCGACACCCCCCACCTCTGACAGATGGTCGCTGCTGTTGGTGGGTGTCGACCTTGGTCGACACATCTGTCAGATATCGAAATACATCTGGGGTCAGATCCGTTTTCCTTCGGAAAACGGATCTGACTCCGAGCGTCGTTCCGACAGATCGCGGAAAACTATCGAAGGCGGGGTGGGTCCGGTTGCGGGAGTGTCCGCGGCATGGATGCCGCGGCCAAGCCCCCATGGATGGGTTTACGGCGTCTCCCGCAACCGGATCCACCCCGCCATCCCAAGGAATGCAGGCTTTTGACGTTGACGTTGATTCTGCAGGTGCAGGGCTGCAAGCCCTGCAATAAACCCTACCTGCCCATCGCCCTGGCGATCGCCTCCACCAGCAGCTCACCGGTTACTGGCTTGCGCAGGAACCCGCCAATGCCGGCTGCTTCCACCTGCTGCTGCAGGTCCGGATCGGTGCGTGCGGTCACCGCCAGCAACGGCAGCATGTAGCCCTGGTTACGCAGGTGCTGGGCCAGTTCGAAACCGCTCAGGCCCGGCAGGTCCAGATCCAGCAGGCCGACGTCGAAATCGCCGGCACTGATCTCGCGCAGCGCCGCCAGCGCATGGCCGGCATGCACCACCTCGTGGCCGCGTGCGCTCAACAGGCCACGCACCACGTCGGCCACGGTGGCATCGTCCTCGACCAGCAGCACCCGCAGCGGAGGCATGTTCGCCGTTTCGTCGCGATGCCCCTCGGCCGATGCCTCGGCATCGCTGTTCACCACCAGCGGCAATGGCAAGGTCACGCCGAAACAGGTGCCCCGGCCCAGCTGGCTCTCCACCTGGATCCGCCCCTGCATCGCATGCGCCAGCTCGCGGCAGATCGCCAGACCGAGGCCACTGCCACCGTACTGCGCCGCGGTACGTGCACCATCGGCCTGCTCGAAGCGACGGAACAGGCGCTGCTGTTGTTCCTGGCTGATGCCCGGGCCGGTATCGCGCACCTCGAAGTGCAGCGCACGCAGCTCGCCATCGCAACGTGCGTGCAGGGTGATAGTGCCGCGGCTGGTGAATTTCACTGCGTTCGACAGCAGGTTGAGCAGGATCTGCCGCACGCGCATGGCATCACCGGTCGCCTGCAGGCCCGGCGGCAGCTGGTTGTCGAGGACGAAGCGCAGGCCCTTCTGTGCAGCCAGCGGGCCCATCAGCGCCGCCAGATCCTGCAACAGGCCATTCAACGCAAACGACTGCGACTGCAGTTCCAGGCGCCCCGACTCGATCCGCGCCAGGTCCAGCGCATCGTTGACCAGGTGCAGCAGGTGCTCGCCAGCATGCCGGATCGACTGCGTGTAGCCACGCTGCTGCGGGTCCAGTGGCGAGGCCAGCAGCAGCTCGCTCATGCCCAGCACGCCGGTCATCGGCGTACGGATCTCATGGCCAAGGTTGGCCAGGAAGCGGGTCTTGGCCGCCGACGCCTGCTCGGCCAGTTCCTGCTTGTGCAGCGCCAGCTGGTAGGCGTGGCGCCGCTGCAGGCGGCGTCGGTACAACCAGGCAAACCAGCTGGTCAGCAGCAACCCCACCGACGCCAGCACCAGCAGGCCGGACAGGCTGCGCCACCACGGCGGCTGCACGCGGAATTCCAGGCTCTGCACCCGCGACCACACATGGTCGGCCGACCGGGCCTGTACTTCCAGCCGGTAGCTGCCCGGCGCCAGGCGCGAGAACAGGCGCTCGCCGGCCGGGCCGACTTCGACCCAATCGGGGTCGTAGCCGGCCAGGCGGTAGCGGTACGTATTGGACGCGGAGTCGGCGAAGGACAGCAATCGCGCGACGATGCGCAGGTCGCGGTCGCCATCGGCGATCTGCAACGGCGCATCGTGGGTCATGTCCAGCACCTGCTCGTTGCGGCGCACTTCCACCCGCTCGATCACCAGCGGGGCGCGACGGACCGAAGGCCGTACCTGCTCCGGGTCGAACACCACCGCGCCCGCCGCCGTTCCGGCCACCAGGTGGCCATCGGCCGCTGCGATCAAGGTGTGCTCGCGGAATTCCTGGCTTGGCAGGCCGTCGTGCACGCCGTACAGGCGCACGCTCTGCCCATCGGCACTGACGCGTACCAGGCCGCGTGCGCTGGTCGCCCAGGCCACGCCCTGCGCATCCACCACCAGGCCGGAGGCGGAGATCGCCGGATAGCCCTGTTCGGCACCGACCACCGCCTGCCGTTCCAGCCGCCCCTGGCTCCAGCGGTAACGGGACAGGCGACCATCCTCGGACAACCAGACCTGGCCGTCACGGCCCACATGCAACGCATGGATCGCCGTTGCCGGCGCACCCGGCACCGGCTGGAAGCGCTCGCTTTCCGGCAGCCACTGCAGCAGGCCACGGCTGCTGGCCAGCCAGATGTGGTCCTGCGGACCGCATTCCACATCGAGGTTGAGCTGGCCCTGCTGCAGGCCGCGCTGGCCATTGTCCAGCTGGCGCCGAACGTGGCCGTCGAGGTCGCGCTGCTGCAGGCCTGCGGGCAGCATCAACCAGAGGCTGTCGCCGTCGCAGGTCATCATCGCTTCGACGACCCCTTCCATCGCCGCATCTGCACCGGCATCACGGCCCCAACGACGCAGTTCGCGCCGTTGCGGGTCGTAGCGCACCAGCGCATCGGTCGATCCAATCCAGACCTGGCCGCGCCGGTCCTCACGCACCGAGGTCAACCAGTGCATGCCATTGACCCAGGTGCGATGCTGCTCGATCCTGCCGGTCTTCGGATCGAAGCGGTCCAGCGCGCCATGGCTGCCCACCGTCCAGACGCCGCCGTTGCTGGAGGGGCTGGTACCCAGCACGAGCGCATTGCGCAGCGAGCTGGGGTCGTCCTCCAGGCGCGACAGCACCGAGAACTGCCACCAGCGTGGCAGCAGGTGCCACAGCCCGGCATTGGTGCTGGCCAACCAGATGCCACCTTCGCGGTCCTCGTAGGCCCCGGTCCAGTTCGGCCGTACCGGACCGCGCGCGATCGCGCTGTACAGCGGCACGGTCTGGTACTGGCCATCGACCGCACGCCCCAGCCCGGTGCGCGTATCCAGCCAGTGCCCGCCCTGCTCGTCGCGCAGCATCATGCCCAGCACCTGCTCGCCCGGCGGCAGCTTCCACGGGGGGGCTTCGAAGCGGCCATCCGGGCGGCGCACGGTGGCGCCGGCCATCGTGCTGATCCAAAGGCTGCCATCCGGTTCGGCGGTCAGCCCGTTGATCAGCAGGCTGGGGATGATGTCCGTGCCGACACGCTCGAAGTCGGTCCCGGTCCAGCGCGCCACGCCATGCTTGGTGCCGATCCACAGGCTGCCATCGGCCAGCGTGGCCAGGTAGGGCACCGACGACGAAGGCAGGCTGCGCGGATTGTTCGGCTCGGGCAGGAAGCGCTGCAGGCGATCCTGGCTGTCCAGGCGGTACAGGCCGCCTTCGTGGGTACCGAACCAGATCGAGCCATCAGGTGTACTGGCCAGGCTCCAGACCGTGTTGGTACCCATCAACGGCTGGCTGCTGCGGTCGTAGAAGTGCAGCTGGCGGCGGTCGGCCGACATGCGCACCAGGCCGGCGTTCTCGGTGCCTATCCACAACTGGTTGCGGGCATCGACCAGCACCGTCCAGATGCGGTTGTCACGCAGTCCATCCTCGGAACGCCACACGCGGTAGGTGCGGCCGTCATAGCGGGCCAGGCCATCGTTGGTGGCGATCCACAGGTAGCCGTAACGGTCCTCGGCCATGCGGTTGACGGTATTGGATGGCAGGCCATCGAACACCGTCACCTGCCGCGGGCTCGGAGGCACCGGCTGTGCCGCAGCGGGCAACGCGCAGCACAGGAGGACCAGCAGCAGCATCGCCGCCCGCAGATACACCACCGATTGCCTCCTCACGCTGGTCCTGATGATTCCCGCGCTGCGGGCGTCGGCATGGTAAACCGAAAGTCGCGCCGTTCACGCCCGGCGTCGGCGTCGTCACGCAGTCGCCTGTCGTTTCGCGCGCGCCTGGACGATGGCCGTCACCAGCAGGTCGCCGGTCACCGGCTTGCGCAGGAAGCCATCGAAGCCCGCGGCCAGCACCTGGGTTTCGGCATAGGCATCGGAACGCGCGGTCACCGCCACCAGCGGCAGTTCATAGCCCATGGTACGCAGCTGGCGGGCGATGGCCGTACCGTCCAGCGCGGGCAGATCGAGATCGAGCAGGCCGACGTCGAAACCATCGGTGGCGATCTCCGACAGCGCGCCCAGGCCATGCAGCACGTGGACCACCTCATGCCCGCGCACGCGCAGCAGACCGGCGATGACCTCGGCCACCGTGGCATCGTCCTCGACCAGCAGGATGCGCAGCGGCGGCAGTTCCGGCAGGGCCGCCACGTCGCCCGCACTGTTGGCGGCCTGGCGCGTCCAGGGCAGGGGCAGGCGCACGCGGAACCGCGCGCCCTTGCCAGGCTGGCTGTCCACTTCGATGCGCCCCCCCATCGCCACCGCCAGTTCCTGGCAGATCGCCAGCCCCAGCCCACTGCCGCCGTAGCGCGACGCGGTACGCGGGCCGTCGGCCTGTTCGAAACGATGGAACAGGCGCTGCTGCTGCTCGGCGTTGATGCCCGGGCCGCTGTCATGGACTTCGAAGCACAGGCCGCCCTTTTCTTCCAGGCGTACGGCCAGGCCGACGTGGCCGCGCTCGGTGAATTTGATCGCGTTGCCGAGCAGGTTCAGCAGGATCTGGCGCACGCGCATCTCGTCGCCACTGACACTGATCGGCCCGGGCGGGTCATCGCCGCGCTGGAACACCAGCTGGCGTTGCTGCGCCATCGGCTGCATCAGGCCCTGCACCTGGTCCAGCAGGTCCCCCAGATCGAACGGGCGCAGGTCCAGCTCCAGCCGCCCGGCTTCGATCCGGGCCAGGTCCAGGGCATCGTTGACCAGCCGCAGCAGATGGCTGCCGGCCTGCTGGATGGACCCGGCGTAGCCGCGCTGCACCGGATCCAGCGGGGTCGCCAGCAGCAGTTCGCTCATGCCCAGCACGCCGGTCATCGGCGTGCGGACTTCGTGGCCCAGCGTGGCCAGGAAACGGCTCTTGGCCTGCGAGGCCTGCTCGGCCAGCTGCTGCTTGTGCACCGTCAGCTGCCATTGCTGGCGGCGGCGCAGCCGCGCGCGGATCGACCAGACCAGAACCACCAGCAGCAACGACCCCAGCAGGATGTAGCCGAATATCGCCATGCCGCTGCGCCACCACGGCGGCAGCACCTTCACCTGCAACTGCTGCGAAGGTGTCCACGCGCCCCGGGCGGTCGCGGCCTGCACCTCGATGACATAGCGGCCGGTCGGCAGCCGCGACAGGGTGCGCTGGCCATCGCCCCCCTGCTCCACCCAGTCCTGGTCGTAACCCTGCACGCGGAAACGGTACCGGTTGCCCTGCGGGCTGGCATAGGACAGCAGCCGCGCATCGATCTGCAGATCGCGGTCGTCCGGTCCCAGCAGCAGGGTGCCGGTGAGCGGCAGCGGTTGCCAGCCGCGTGCGTCGTCGCGGCGCACCCGTACTTCGGCGATCACCAGCGATGAAGGCGGCAGCACCGTGTCGTCGGCATTCACATCAAAGGCGACCAGGCCGGTCTGGGTAACCGCCAACACGCGGCCATCGGCATTGACCGCAGGTGGCCGACCGGTGAACTCGGCATCGGACAGCCCATCGCGTTCATTGAACTGTTGCAGGCGCCGCGTCTTCGGGTCCCACCGCAGCAGGCCGCGCGGCGTCGTGGCCCACAGCTGGCCATTGTCGGCCAGCGCCAGCCCCCCCATGGTCACCGGCGGCACGCCCGCACTGCCGTCGATGCGCTGGATCAGGCGCAGGCTCATGCCATCCCACTGGTAGCGCTCGAAGGCGCCTTGGCGCGCCAGCCACAACTGCTGCGGATCGATCCATACCAGATCGTAGATCGGACCGCGCGAAACACCGGGCACTGCCTCGAAGCGTCCGGCCTGCTCACGCCAGATGCCCATGTCGCCCATCACCCAGGGCCGGCCGTGGGCGTCGAAGCGGATCTGCTCGATCGGCGCATCGGCCGTCCCGCGGAAATGTTCCAGCGGATGGCTGTGCAGCAGCCGGCCCTCTGCATCGCGCTGCTGCAGGTCCAGGCCCATCACCGACACCCACACCGTGCCATCAGGGGCCTGCCGCATCAGGTCGATGCGCTGGCGCAGGTCGGCACTGCCATCGATCCGCAGATCACGCAATGCGCCGGTGGCCGGATCGTAGACGGTGATGCGGCCGCCGCGTCCCAGCCACAGGCGACCATCCGGGCGCGGCAGCACCGACCACACCACGCCGTTGCCGAGCTGCCGGTCGCTGGCCAGCAGACGCAGGGTGCCCTGCGCATCGAGCTGGTACACCCCTCGCGCCGAGCCGACGTAGTAGTTCTTCCCGTCGCTGGCCGCGCTCAACAGGTACTGGCTGTCCAGCGGCTTGCCGTCGAGCTGGTTCCAGATCGAGAAGCGCCGCCAGTCCGGTGGCAGATAGGCCAGGCCCTGGGTCAGCAACGCCACCCACAGTCCGCCCTCGTGGTCCTGCAGCAGGTCAAGCACACCGCTGTGCGCGGTCAGGAAGCCGCTGCCGCGGTCCCCTTCCAGCCGGCGCAACGCCGCCGCATCCCCTCGCAACAGGCCATCGGAGGTACCCGCCCAGTAGCCCCCCTGGCGATCGGCCAGGACCAGGGCCGACCGCAGCTGGGCACTGTCGGCCCATCGCGGGCGACTGACCCGGTCCTGCCCATCGATGCGATAGAGGCCATCGTTCTGGCTGCCTACCCAGATCGAACCGTCTGCATCACGGCTCAACCGGAGCACGCTCAGCCTACCCAGTTCCCGCGCGGCCACCGGCTCGAAGCCGCTGCCGTTCCAACGCGCCACACCGGCTTCGGTGCCGACCCACAGGCGGCCCCGCGCGTCGACCAGGCTGGTGAAGATGCTGTTGCTGGGCAGGCCACCCGGGTGCGCGGGATCACGGGTGTAGAGGCGCACGCTACCGTCTTCGCCGAAACGGCAGACGCCATGGTTGTTGGTCCCGATCCACAAGGCGTCGTCGACATAGGCCAGTGCCCAGAACTGCCCCTGGCAGGTGGAATTGACCGTATCGAAGGTCTGGAAGCGCTCGCGGTCGGCATCCAGGCGTGCCACGCCCTTGCCGTTGATGCCCACCCAGACCCGGTCCAGCGGGTCGATCAGCAGGGTCTCGATCTCGTTGCCAGGCAACGAGCCCGGCTGTTCCGGGTCGTGCTCCCAGACCCGCAGGCTGTTGCCGTCATAGCGGGCGAGTCCACCATCGGTGGCAGCCCACACGTGGCCCTGGCGATCCTCGGCCAGCGCCACCACCATGCGAGACGGCAAGCCTTCGGCGGCACCGAAGCGGCGCAGGCGTGGTGTTTCTGCCATGTCCAGGGTCGCAGCCGCCGTGGCCATCGCCATCAGCAGCAGTCCCATACCTGCGATGCCACGGCACCACAGGCGCCAGCCGCTCGTCATCCTGAACCCCCTGTCCTGCGCCGATTGTCACACAGGGCCGGGTTCATGGCTGCAACAGCCTGTTTCCAGCGGCGGCACCACCACGAACTGTTGCACCCATGCACGCAACGTTGGCAGGGGGCTGTGCGTATGATCGCAGCGTCCCCTTCCGGAGCCCGCCATCGATGCGTCCCTGCCTGGCCCTGTTGCCGATGCTGCTCGCCACCGCCCCCGCCTGGGCGGCCGCTGACACCTATCGCCTCGATCCGGTGCACACGCGGGTGCTGTTCTCGATCGACCACGCAGGCTACTCGCAGGCCATGGGCACGGTATCGGGCAGCGAGGGGCGCGTGCGGTTCGATCCCGACAACTGGCGCGACGCCACCGTGGAAGTGGATATTCCGGTGTCGCGACTGGACCTTGGTGATGCCAAGTGGAACCAGGCCACGTTGGCCCGCAGCCTGCTCGACGGCGAGCGTTTCCCGACCGCGCGATTCGTCTCCACCAAGGTCGAGCCGATCGATGCCAGGCGCGCGCACGTGACCGGCACGCTGACCCTGCGCGGGGTCAGCCAGGAAATCACGCTGGATGTCACCCTCAACGCCATCAAGCGCTACCCGCTTCCGCCGTTCCGACGCACCGCCGGTTTTTCCGCCAGCACCACGCTGAGCCGGCGCGCGTTCGGCATCACCGCCTGGCCGGGCGTCATCGGTGATGCAGTACAGCTGAGGATCGAGGCTGAAGCCACCCTCGACCGCAGCGACGCCCCGGGAACTCCCGCTCCCGTTCCGCACTCCGACCCCAAGACGGCCCCCTAGAGGACCCCTCATGACCGCCAAGAACACCCCCGCCGCCTGGGGGAGTGTCAGCCAGATCCTGCATTGGTTGATCGCACTGCTGATCCTCGCCCTGGGCGTGGTCGGCCTGACCATGGGTGAACTGCCCAAGACCCCGAAGTACTTCTGGGTCTACACCGCGCACAAGTCGATCGGCATCACCGTGCTGGCGCTGGTGCTGTTCCGCCTGGGCTGGCGCCTGTACGCCGGTGCACCGAAGCCGGTGCCGGGCGTGCCCAGCTGGCAGGAGCGCATCGCCAGCGCCACCCACGTGCTGCTGTACGTGCTGATGTTCGCCATCCCGCTGTCGGGCTGGCTGTACGACTCGGCCAGCGGCCTGCGCCCGTTCCGCTGGTTCGGCCTGGTCGACGTGCCCAAGCTGAGCGGCCCCGACCCGCAGGTTGTCGCGGTATCGCATGCCATCCACGAATACGGCTTCTGGCTGTTGATCGCGGTGGTGCTGGCCCATGCCGGCGCTGCCTTCTACCACCACCTGTTCCAGCGCGATGCAACGCTGTCCCGCATGTTGCCGCGCGGCTGGCTTGCCTCCCCTCAGAAGGACTGACCGATGAACCTGAAACTGACCACTCCGGCCGCCGTGGCCGCCGCCCTGGCCGGCATGCTGGCCACCGCCCCGGCACTCGCCGCGGACTATGCACAGGCCCCGGGTGCCGGCTCGATCCTGGTGTTCGCCACCAAGTACGACGGTGAAGTGTTCACCGGCAGCTTCCCGGGCTTCGCCACCAAGGCCAGCTTCGACCCGGCCAACCCGGCCGCCGGCTCGCTGGATGTGGTGATCCCGCTCGCCGCTGCCAAGAGCGGCAACAGCGACCGCGATTCGACCCTGCAGGGTGCCGACTTCTTCAATGTCGGCAAGTTCGCCACCGCGCGTTACACCGCCAAGGGTTTCCGCGCGGTGGGCAACGACCAGTTCGCCGCCGATGGCACGCTGGAACTGCGCGGCGTCAGCAAGCCGGTCACGCTGACCTTCACCTGGAAGCCAGGCACCCAGCCGGTACTGACCGGCAAGGCCACGGTCAAGCGACTGGACTTCGGCGTCGGCGGCGGTGACTGGGCCGACACCAAGACCATCCCGGACGAAACCGCGATCAGCACGATCGTGAAGTTCGACGCGAAATGAACCGCATCTGGTAGTGCCGGCCGCTGGCCGGCATCACCGGGAACAGAGGGGGTGCCGGCCAGCGGCCGGCACTACCGATCGACGGCCAACCACGCCTGCACCGTGGCTGCGTCGAACGGCCAGTCCAGCTCGCGGTCGCCGCGCTCGTCACGCAGCACCGGCACCCGCGTGCCGTAGCGCGCTTCCAGCGCCGGCTGGTCATCCAGGAACACCGATTCGAACTCCGGCGCCCGTGCCCTGGCCAGCTCGGCCAGGGCCATGTCGCACAGGTGGCAATCGTCACGTTGGATAAGGGTCAACACCGGCCGGGCTCCCGTGGCGGAAATGCTGCGCCGCAGCCATGGAAGTGCGGCGTGAACCGCTAGAATAGCGATCTCTTCCGGTACCCGCAGTACGGCAACCATGGCTGTCAGCACGTTCGACGTTTTCAAGATCGGCATTGGCCCGAGTTCCTCGCACACCGTCGGGCCGATGAAGGCCGCCGAGCGATTCATCCATCGCTGGCTGCTCGACCCGGGCCGCCTGCACGAGGTCGCGCGCATCCGCGCCGATGTCTATGGCTCGCTGGCACTGACCGGCCGCGGCCACGGCACCGACAAGGCGATCCTGCTGGGCCTGGAAGGCCAGCGGCCGAACCTGATCGACCCGGACATCATTCCGGCCACGCTGGAGCGCATCCGCAGCAGCAAGCGCATCCAGCTGATGGGCCAGCACGAGATCGCCTTCGACGAGAAGCGCGACCTCGGCATGAACAAGCGCCAGAAGCTGCCCTACCACACCAACGGCATGCGCTTCACTGCCTACAACGCCGACGACGAAGTGATCGCCACCCGCGACTACTACTCGGTCGGCGGTGGCTTCGTGGTCAACCAGGACGACGCGGCCGATGATCGCATCGTGCCCGACGAGACCCCGCTGCCCTACCCGTTCAAGAGCGGCGATGAGCTGCTGGCGCAGACCGCGCGCAGCGGCCTGAGCATTGCCCAGCTGATGTTCGAGAACGAGAAGTGCTGGCGCAGCGAAGACGAGATCCGCGCGCAGCTGCGCGAGATCTGGAGTGCGATGCAGTCGTGCGTGGCGCGCGGCATCCGCGAGGAAGGCGTGCTGCCGGGCGGCCTGAAGGTGGGCCGTCGTGCGCCGGCGTTGTACCGCGAGCTGTCGTCGAAGCCGGAAGCGGCGATGCGCGACCCGCTGACGACGCTGGACTGGGTCAATCTGTACGCACTGGCAGTGAACGAAGAAAACGCGGCCGGTGGTCGCGTGGTGACCGCGCCGACCAACGGTGCGGCCGGTGTGCTGCCGGCGGTGCTGCACTACTTCGATCGCTTCTGCCCGGGCGCGAACGAACAGCGCGTGTTCGACTTCCTTCTGACCTCGGCGGCGATCGGCATCCTCTACAAGGAAAACGCCTCGATTTCCGGCGCCGAAGTGGGCTGCCAGGGCGAGGTTGGCGTGGCCTGCTCGATGGCGGCCGGTGGCCTGGTCGCGGCACTGGGTGGCAACCCCAGCCAGATCGAGAACGCCGCGGAAATCGGCATGGAACACAACCTGGGCCTGACCTGCGACCCGATCGGTGGCCTGGTGCAGATCCCCTGCATCGAACGCAACGCGATGGGTGCGGTGAAGGCGATCAATGCCTCGCGCATGGCGATGCGCGGTGACGGCAAGCACAAGGTATCGCTGGACAAGGTGATCAAGACCATGCGCGATACCGGCCGCGACATGCAGGACAAGTACAAGGAAACCAGCCGCGGTGGCCTGGCGGTGAACGTCATCGAGTGCTGAGATCTAGAGCCGGGCACCTGCCCGGCTGATGGGGCAGGAGCAGCCGGGCGTGGCCCCGGCTCTACATCGGACGACACCATCACCGCGTTCCGGTTAGGCTCGGGGCTCCCCCACTCCGGATTGCCCCATGCGCGTGATCGCTGCCGCCCTGCTTGCCTGCCTTCCGCTGACCGCGCTGGCCGCCCCCACCTACGGGCCGCGGCTGGAAGGTTTCGACTACGGCTATCCGGTGAAGACCTTCGCGCTTGAATCGCAGCGGCAGCCGCTGGAGATGGCCTACCTGGACATCGCGCCGAAGAAGGCCCCCATCGGCGTGGTGGTGCTGCTGCACGGCAAGAATTTCTGCGCGGCCACCTGGAAGGAATCGATCAAGCCGCTGGTTGCCGCCGGCTATCGGGTGATCGCTCCGGACCAGGTCGGCTTCTGCAAATCCAGCAAGCCCGAGCGCTACCAGTACACGTTCGCACAGCTGGCAGCCAACACCCATGCCCTGCTGCAGCAGCTGCAACTGGGCGACGTGCCGGTGCACCTGGTCGGTCATTCGATGGGTGGCATGCTGGCAGTGCGCTACGCGCTGATGTACCCGCAGGACCTGCGCAGCCTGTCGCTGGTCAACCCGATCGGTCTGGAAGACTGGAAGGCGCTGGGCGTCCCCTGGCGCAGCGTCGATGCGTGGTATGCCGGTGAAATGAACATCAGCTACGACAGCATCCGCCGCTACCAGCTGGATGTGTACTACGACGGCAAATGGAAGCCGGCCTACGAACCCTGGGCGCGGATGCAGTCAGGCATGTACGAAGGGCCCGGCAAGCAGGCCGTTGCATGGAGCCAGGCGCTGGCCTCGGACATGGTGTTCAACCAGCCGGTGGTCTACGAACTGAAGAACCTGCAGGTGCCGACCACGCTGTTCATCGGCCAGAAGGACCGCACCGCGATCGGCCGCGACCTGGCGCCGCCTGCGGTGAAGGCGACGCTGGGCAACTATCCAGCGCTCGGCAAGGCGGCGGCCGCAGCGATTCCCAGCGCGACGCTGGTCGAGTTCGCCGAACTGGGCCATTCGCCGCAGGTGCAGGACCCGAAGCAGTTCAACGCCGCGTTGCTGAAGGCATTGAAGGCGCATTGAACGGCAGCCCTCCCCTGTAGAGCCGAGCCCATGCTCGGCTTATCCAGCAGGAGGGGATTTTGCCAGCAGCAGCCGAGCATGGGCTCGGCTCTACAGAAGCAGTGCGATCAGCCGACGATCCGCAGCACGTCATCCAGCAACGCGGCGGCGGTGACTTCCGCGCCCGCACCCGGGCCCTGGATCAACAGCGGCTGGCGACGGTAGCGATCACTGTGGATGGCGACGCGGTTGTCGGTGCCCGCGCCCTGCGCCAAGGGATGGTCGGCCGGAAGCTCGCGCAGGCCCACCTGCGCACCGTCACCGTCAACACGGCCAACGAAACGCAACACGCGGTCGTTTTCGCGTGCCTGCTGCCAACGCGCCTGCAGCGGCGCATCCAGCTGCTCCAGCGCAGCCACTGCGCCCTCCAGCGGCAACGCGGCCAGCGTGTCAGGTACCAGTGAATCCACCTGCACCTGCGAAGCATCCAGCGCCAGCCCGCTGCTGCGGGCCAGGATCAGCAGCTTGCGGCGCACGTCCTCGCCGGACAGGTCAAGCCGCGGATCCGGCTCGGTGTAGCCGGCCGCCAGCGCCTCGCGCACCGCCGCCGAGAACGGCGACTTGCCGTCATAGCGATGGAACAGCCACGCCAGCGAACCGGACAGCACGCCCTCGATGGCATGGATGTGATCACCACCGGCCACCAGTGCGCGCAGGCTGCTCAGCAGCGGCAGCCCGGCGCCGACGGTTGCGCTGTCGCCATAGCGCGCACCACTGTCGGCACAGCTCTCCGCAATGGCCTGCGCGCGTGCCAGCTGCGCACCACGGCCCAGCTTGTTGGCGGTCACCACATGCACGCCCCTCGCCAGCCACTGCACGTGGCACGCGGCCACGTCTTCGCTGGCGGTGGCATCGACCACCACATCGCCACGCTCCAGCCCTTCGGTGCTGGCCCACGCCGGCGAACTCTGGCCATCGCGTGGCGCACGTCGCGCCAGTTCCAGCGGCAACGCCAGGTCACGATCGATCTCCAGCGCAGTGCGCGAGTTGGCCAGCCATTGCACGCTCGGCAGTTCCAGCCCACGAGCCTGCAGCGTCTGGTAGCGCTGCACGAAGGCCGAGCCGACCGTGCCGGTACCGAGCAGCGCCAGGCGTCCCGCGCCCAGCGCCGGAATTTCAGCAGCGAGTGCGCTCATGCATCCACCACCTGTTTGCGGCGTGCGGCCGCATCGATCACGACTTCGGCGCGCTGCAGCGCGGCACCGAGATCGGCCAGCAGGTCGCGCTCGGCCTCGATGCCGACCGACAGGCGCAGCAGCCCTTCGCTGATGCCAGCGGCGGCACGTGCTTCTGCGGTCATCGCCGCATGGGTCATGGTCGCCGGATGCGCGATCAGGCTTTCGACGCCGCCCAGCGATTCGGCCAGGGTGAAGCAGCGCAGGCCATCCACGAATGCGCGCACTGCCGCGTGCGGATCTTCACCAGCGCAGTGCGCAAGCTCGAACGACAGCATCGCACCGAAGCCGTTCTGCTGGCGTGCGGCGATGGCATGGCCGGGATGTTCGGCCAGGCCAGGGTAGTACACCGTGCCGACCGCCGGATGCTGATCCAGCAGGGCGACGATCGAGGCGGTATTTTCCTGGTGCACGCGCAGGCGCGCATCCAGCGTGCGCAGGCCGCGCAGGGTCAGGAAGGCATCGAACGGGGAACCGGTCAGGCCCAGCGCGTTGCCCCACCACACCAGCTGCTCGTGCAGCGCCGGATCGCGCGCGACCACCGCCCCACCCACCACATCGCTGTGGCCATTGATGTACTTGGTGGTGGAATGCAGCACCAGGTCCGCACCAAACGACAGCGGCTGCTGCAGCGCCGGTGACAGGAAGGTGTTGTCGACCACCACGAGGGCACCGGCCTTGTGCGCGGCATCGATGACGAAGCGCAGGTCGGTGATGCGCAGCAGCGGGTTGGACGGCGTTTCCACCAGCACCAGCTTCGGCTGGGTGGCCAACGCCTGCGCCAGTGCACGCGGATCGGTCAGGTCGGCGGTGACCAGTTCAAAGTGGCCCTTCCTGGCCAGCGCATTGAACAGGCGCCAGCTGCCGCCGTACGCATCGTGCGGCACCACCAGGGCATCGCCCGGCTGCAGCAGTGCGTTCAGCACCAGGTTGATCGCGCCCATGCCGGTGGCGGTGACTACACCACCGACGCCGCCTTCCAGTTCGGCCAGCGCCTCACCCAGCAGGTCGCGGGTCGGGTTGCCACTGCGCGTGTAGTCGTACTGGCGCTTGTTGCCGAAGCCTTCGAAGCTGAAGTTCGACGACAGCACGATCGGCGGCGTGACCGCGCCATGCGCGGTGTCCCGATCGATGCCGGCACGGACGGCGGCAGTGGTGCGACTACAGGACGGCTCGTTGGCGTGCAGGCTCATGCGGACTCTCCAGAGGTGCGGAAGGCAGTGGCGAGGATCGCATCGATGCGATCGGTTTCTTTGAGGAAGGCGTCGTGGCCATAGGGCGAACGCAGCACGCGCAGGCTGCCCCGCGGGCCCAGCCCTTCGACCAGGCCGACCAGGTCGGCCAGCGGCACCAGGCGGTCGCCCTCCACGGCCACCACCACGGTCGGCGGCAGGATCGCGGCGGGGTCGACACGGTGCAGGTCGATCGATTCGGACAGCCGCAGGTAGGCGGTCACCGGCGTGCGCGCGACGAACTGTGCGCCGGCGGCGTCGAGGTAGTCTTCGGCGGCCACGCGCACGCGGCCATTGATGACCTCCGGGGCAGCGTCGAAGCGCTCGCCGAATTCTTCCGGGGTGCGGTAGCTGAGCATGGCGAACTGCCGCGCCAGGGCCAGGCCGTGGTCTTCGCCGCACTGCAGCTGGCCGAGGGCGACGGCGCGGCGCTGCAGCGCGCGCCACGCGGCGGCATAGGGATGCGGGCGGTGCGCGCCGCTGGCCAGCACCAGCTGGCGCACGCGGGCGCGGTGGCGGATCGCGAACTGCTGGCCGACCAGCGCGCCATACGAATAGCCGACGAAGGCCTTCAGCGTGCGGATGCCGAGATGGTCCAGCAGCAGCGCCAGCGCATCGGCCTGGTCGGCGGTATCGATCGGCACATCCAGCGCACCGTCGGCACCGATGAAGTCGAAGGCCAGCACGCGCAGTTGCTGCGGATCCAGCGCGCGGCCACTACCCACAAGCGCTTCGGCCCAGCCCTTCTCGCTGAACTGTGCGTTGGACGCCACGTGGCGATGCGCGGAAATGCCACCGGCCAGCACCACCACCGGCGCGTTGGCCGGGCCGACCCACTCATAGCGCAGGCGCACCGGGCTGGGGCCTGCATGACGCATCGACAGCACCGCGGCGAACTCACCGCGCTCGGCGTGCACGCGGTCTGCGACCGGCACGCTGACGGGGACAAAGGGTTCGGGGCGAATGGCGGTACTGGCAGCGAAGCTCATGGCGGGATCCGGTTGGGGAATCGGCCATCGAGCCTTCGCGGGCCCGCGTTCGAGATGCACGTGGGGTGCATGGTTCGAACCATCTTTCGGTGGACGCCACGGTCCCCGCAGGATTTGGCACCTACGCAGACGCTTGCGCGCCTGCGGGCTGCCCCGGCTTCAAAGGGCCTGTCCCTCTGCCGGTCTCGATGGTGGAGCCACGATGCCAGCCCTTTCCGGCACTGTCAATCCCTTCATGCGGATAAAGCGATAGATATTTTCAGGATCACTCTGCGAGGGCCGTCCCGGTCGCCCCGTTCAGGATCGGGTACAGTCCCGGCGGTCCTCTCGCTGGAAACGCCGATGCCGCGCCTGCCCCTGTCCTGCCTGCTGTTGCCTCTGCTGGCGAGCGCGACCGCACACGCCAGCGACTGGCGCCAGGGCTGGGGACTGGCTCCCCCTTCCGCCCGTGCCACCCGCGCAGGCAGTGCCGAGAGCGCCGCCCCCATGGCCCAGTTGCGCCTGCAGCCGGTCGGTACGCAATGGCAGGCGCGGATCGACAACGGGCTGGCAGGGCCGCTGCAGATCCAGCTGCGCGCCGCGCCCGGACACCCGGTCGAAGGCCTCCCGGTCGAGTCGCTGATCCAGGGCGACAGCAGCCTGGTGGTCGGCCACCTGCCCGCCCCGATCGATGGCCGCATGCTGGATCTGCGACTGCAGTCGGTGCCGGGCAACCCGGCCGCGCAGGCCGAAGATGTCGCCTATCGCCTGCCGTTCGATGCGGCCCGCCTGCGTGTGGACCAGGCGCCGCAGGGGCGATTCAGCCATGACGACGAGGAGAACCGCGACGCGGTCGACTTCGCACTGCCGGAGGGCACCCTGGTGCTGGCCGCGCGCGAGGGCACGGTGATGCAGATCCAGGATGGCTTCCGTGGCAACGGCCAGGACCGCGAGCGCGATGGTGCCCGTGCCAATTTCATCCGCGTGCTGCACAGCGACGGCAGCATGGCCCTGTACGGCCACCTCCAGGCCGGCGGCATGCGTGTGCGCCGCGGCCAGGCGGTGGGAGCCGGGCAACCGATCGGCCTGTCCGGCAACAGCGGCTACAGCACTGCGCCGCACCTGCACTTCGTGGTGCAGGTCAACCGCGGCATGGGCCTGCGCTCGGTGCCGGTGCGCATCTTCGCCGGGCAGGGCCAGCTGCAGTTCGCCCGCCACGGCGAGGCCGACGGCGGTATCGGGCGCTGACCGGCCCCGGCCGGTATAATCGGGCGCTTATCTCTTTGAAAAGCGCCCCGGGCGGGCGCCACTGCCATGTCCGAAGTCGCCAACGAAGCGTCGCGTCGCCGCACCTTCGCCATCATCTCCCACCCTGACGCCGGCAAGACCACGCTGACCGAAAAGCTGCTGCTGTTCGGAGGCGCGATCCAGATGGCCGGTTCGGTCAAGGGCCGCAAGGCCGCCCGCCACGCCACCTCCGACTGGATGGCGCTGGAAAAGGAGCGCGGCATCTCCGTCACCTCCTCGGTGATGCAGTTCCCGTACGAAGGCAAGATCGTCAACCTGCTCGACACCCCTGGCCACGCCGACTTCGGCGAGGACACCTACCGCGTGCTGACCGCAGTGGACTCGGCGCTGATGGTGATCGACGTGGCCAAGGGCGTGGAAGAGCGCACCATCAAGCTGATGGAGGTGTGCCGCCTGCGCGACACCCCGATCATGACCTTCATCAACAAGCTCGACCGCGAGGGCAAGGACCCGATCGAGCTGCTGGATGAAGTGGAGACCGTGCTCGGCATCCAGTGCGCGCCGGTGACCTGGCCGATCGGCATGGGCCAGCGCCTGAAGGGCGTGGTCCACCTGCTGACCGGCGAAGTGCACCTGTACGAACCGGGTCGCAACTTCACCCGCCAGGACTCGACCATCTTCCCGTCCATCGATGCGCCCGGCCTGGCCGAGAAGATCGGTGCGCAGATGCTGGCCGACCTGCGCGACGAACTGGAACTGGTGCAGGGCGCCAGCCATCCGTTCGATCTGGACGCTTACCGCGCCGGCAAGCAGACTCCGGTGTTCTTCGGCTCGGGCGTGAACAACTTCGGCGTGCAGCCGCTGCTGGACTTCTTCGTCGAGCATGCGCCGTCGCCGCAGGCGCGAACCACTACCGGCCGCGAAATCGCACCGGAAGAGAACAGGCTGACCGGCTTCGTGTTCAAGATCCAGGCCAACATGGACCCGCAGCACCGTGACCGCGTGGCATTCATGCGGGTCTGTTCGGGCCGTTTCAGCGCCGGCATGAAGACCTTCCACGTGCGCACCGGCAAGGAAATGAAGCTGGCCAACGCGCTGACCTTCATGGCCAGCGACCGCGAGATCGCGGCCGAAGCGTGGCCCGGCGATGTGATCGGCATCCACAACCACGGCACCATCTCCATCGGCGATACCTTCACCGAAGGCGAAGCGGTGACCTTCACCGGCATTCCCAACTTCGCCCCGGAACTGTTCCGCCGCGCACGCCTGCGTGATCCGCTCAAGCTCAAGCAGCTGCAGAAGGGCCTGGCCCAGCTGTCCGAGGAAGGCGCGACCCAGTTCTTCCGCCCGCTGACCAGCAACGACCTGATCCTGGGTGCGGTCGGCGTGCTGCAGTTCGACGTGGCGGCCTATCGCCTGAAGGACGAGTACGGCGTGGAAGCCACCTTCGAGCCGGTCAGCGTGACCACCGCGCGTTGGGTCCACTGCAGCAACGAGAAGAAGCTGGAAGAATTCCGCGAGAAGAATGCCTTGAACCTGGCCCTGGATGCGGCCGGTCACCTGGTCTACCTCGCTCCGACCCGGGTCAACCTGCAGCTGGCCCAGGAACGCTCGCCGGATGTGCGTTTCTCCGCCACACGCGAAGCGGCGCACACCGTTTCGGCAGGCTGATGCCACGGGGTCGGATCCCTTTCCGCAAGGAAAGGGCTCTGACCCCGCCGTCGCAACGCAGGGATTCACGCACCATACGGTGACGGGCGTGCACGCATCGCCCATCGCGGCGATGATAGGTGGGTGCGGGTCCCCCTCCCCGCGAACAATGCCTACGCCATGTCCACGACGTCCATTGCTTCGATCCGTGAAGAAATCGCCAGCGCCCTGACCCATGGCCTGGGCGCGGTATTCGCCCTGGCCGCCAGCGCGGTGTTGATCACCCTGGCTGCGATCTACGGCGACGGCTGGCAGCTGGCCAGCGCGATCGTATTCGGCATCGCGCTGTTGCTGCTGTACACCGCTTCCACCCTGTACCACGCCATCCAGCATCCGGTCGCCAAGGGCCGGTTGAAGGTGTTCGACCACTGCGCGATCTATGTGCTGATCGCGGGCACCTATACCCCGTTCACCCTGATCGGCCTGCGCGGCCCGTGGGGCTGGGGCCTGTTCAGCGCGATCTGGGCGCTCGCGCTGGGCGGTGTGGTGTTCAAGCTGTTCTACACCGGCCGCTTCAAGGTGCTCTCGACGGTGATCTACATCGCCATGGGCTGGCTGGTGGTCGTGGCGATCAAGCCGATGTGGGCCTCGATCGATGGCGGCACCCTCGCCTGGCTGTTCGCCGGCGGCCTGTCATACACGCTGGGGACCTACTTCTACCACCGTGAATCGATCCCGTACTCGCATGCCATCTGGCACCTGTTCGTGATCGGCGGCAGCGTCTGCCACTTCGTCGCGGTCACCATGCAGGTACTGTAAACGGCCGCTCGCGGGCGGCGCGTGCACGCCATGCACATGGACGCTTCGCGCCCTGTCCACGAAGACGGGGCAACCATGGCAGCGTGAATGCTGCCACCTCCCCTGCCGCAAAGCGCACGACCCGCTGGCGCGTCCGCCGCCCCGGCCCACGAGGCCGGCGCTGGCTCACGATCCTGATTTTCCTGCTGGCGGCGGTCCTGGTACTGATCGCGTTGTGGGACTGGAACTGGTTCAAGGGGCCGGTCGAGCGCGCGGTGCAGGCGCGTACCGGCCGTGTACTGCACATCGGGAACCTGGATGTCGACCTCGGCCGCACCAGCACGATCCGCGCCGATGCGATCACCTTCGCCAATGCCGGTTGGGCGAAGCAGCCGAACATGGCCACGGCCGACCGCGTCGAGATCGACGTGCGCGTGTGGCCCCTGCTGCGCGGCAGCGTGCAGCTGCCGGAAGTGCGCCTGACCCGGCCGGACGTGCTGCTGGAAACCGCCCCACGCAAGGGCGAGCCGGGCAACTGGGACTTCCTCGGTGACAGCGCCGGCGGCACCAGCCCGCAGCTCAAGCGCCTGCGCATCGACGACGGCCGACTGCAGTTCCTTGACGCGCCGGGCCGTACCGACATCCGCGTGGGCGTGCGCAGCGGCCAGCCGAAGCAGGCCGATGCCTCGCCGCCGCTGCTGGTGCAGGGCAAGGGCCACTGGCAGGGCAACCCGTTCACCCTGCAGGGCGGAACCGAATCACCGCTGGAACTGACCAACAGCGACCACCCGTTCCGCATCCACCTCGACGGCCGCGCCGGCGCCACCCACGCGGTGGCCAGCGGCACGCTGACCAATCCGTTCCAGCTGCGCGTGTTCGACCTGCAGTTCGCGCTCAGTGGCCAGGACCTGGCCGATCTCTACCCATTGCTCGGCATCGCCATTCCGCCGTCCCCGCCCTACGCGTTGAACGGACGCCTGAAGCGCGACCACGACGTCTGGCGTTACGACGGCTTCACCGGCAAGGTGGGCGACAGCGACCTCGGTGGCAGTCTTCAGTTCGAGGTGGGCCGCGACCGTCCGCGGCTGACCGCGACGCTGGAATCCAAGCGCCTGGACTTCGATGACCTGGCCGGCTTCGTCGGCGCGCCGCCGAAGACCGGCGGCGGCGAAACCGCCAATGCGGAGCAGAAGGCCGAGGCCGCACGGGTGGCCGCGCGCGCGCGCGTGCTTCCGGACACGCCCTACAACCTCGGCAAGCTGCGTGCGATGGATGCCGATGTGCGCTGGAAGGCCCACCGCATCAACGCACCGTCATTGCCATTGGACGACATGGACGCCCATCTGCTGCTGGATGACGGGGTGCTGCGGTTGGCCCCGCTGAACTTCGGCGTCGCCGGCGGCGATATCCGCAGCACCATCCGCATGGACGCACGCCAGCCGCAGATCAACACCGCGCTGAAGGCAAGCGTACGCGGCGTTCAGCTGGGCCAGCTGTTCCCCGATGCCAAGCTGGCCGAACAGGCCAAGGGCGGCATCGGCGGTGAGGTGGACCTGAATGGCCGCGGCAATTCGATCGCCGCGATGCTCGGCAGCAGCAGCGGCAAGGTCGGCCTGGCGATGGGCCGTGGCCATGTCGGCAACCTGGTGATGGAGCTGGCCGGCCTGGACATCACCGAATCGCTGAAATTCCTGGTGACCGGCGACAAGCAGATTCCCCTGCGCTGCGCCTTCGCCGACTTCGGTGTGCGCGACGGCCTGATGACCAGCCAGGCGCTGGCGGTGGACACCACCGACACGATCCTCATCGGCGAAGGCACCGTCAGCCTGCGCGACGAAACCCTGGACCTGCTGTTGAAGCCGCGCCCGAAGGACAGGAGCATCCTGGTACTGCGCTCGCCGCTGCACATTGCCGGCACGTTCAAGGACCCGTCGTTCCGCCCGGACTTCAAGGCGCTGGGCATCCGCGGTGCGGTGGCCCTGGCGCTGGGCAGCATTGCCCCGCCAGCGGCGTTGCTGGCAACCATCGAACTGGGGCCGGGCAAGGATGCCGACTGCGGGGGGCAGTATGCGAAGTAGGGTTACAGCGTTGTTCGCGGCGCCTGCATTGATCGCGGCCTGAGGGGGACGGGTGACGCAGGCAGGACACGCCGCAAGTACGTCCCTGTAGGCTCGATGGCGCCATCCATGGCGCCATCGAGCCCCCATGGATGGGTTTACGGCGTGTCCTGCCCAGCCGCACCCTCCGCCTCCCAACGTATCAGGAAGGCGCTGCTGTGGCTTTGGCTGTGGCTCTGGCTTCGAAAAGCGGGCCGGCGGGCCGCAGGCCCGCCAGCGACACCCTCACCCGGCAACGATGTACTGCTGCAGCTGGTCCAGCTCCCGCCGCTGCGCATCGATCACCGACTTCACCAGGTCGCCGATGGAGATCACCCCCAGCACCTGCGCGCCCTCCACGACCGGCAGGTGGCGGATGCGGTAATCGGTCACCAACTGCAGGCAATGCTCCACCTGCTCACCCGGCGACACCGTCACCACCTGCGACGTCATGATCTCTGCCACCGCCGTATCACGCGAAGAGCGATCACGCAACACGATCTTGCGCGCGTAATCACGCTCGGACAGGATTCCCACCAGCCGCGGGCCGTCCATCACCAGCACCGCACCGATGCCCTTTTCCGCCATCAACCGGATCGCATCGATCACCGCCGCATCCGGCGCGACCGCATGTACTTCAGGAGACTTGCCGTCCAACAGTTGCCGTACCGTGGTCATCTGCCTGCCCTCCCAGGGTGGGTTGCGGGACCGAGTCTGCCACGGACGATGCTAGCCAGGCGTCAACCAGGTACAACGGCCGCTGCTTGGACTCCTCGTACAGCCGCCCCAGGTACTCGCCGATCAGGCCAAGCGCGATCAGCTGCACGCCGCCCAGGAACAGGATCACCGCCATCATCGTCGGCCAGCCCGCCACCCGGTCGCCATACAGGGCCGCCTTCACGATCACCCACAGGCCGAACACGAAAGCGACGGCCGCGGTTGCCAGCCCGAGGTAGGTCGCCGCCCGCAACGGCACGGTCGAGAACCCGGTGATGCCTTCGAGGGCGAAATTCCACAGCCGCCACAGGCTGAACTTGCTGGTGCCGGCCACACGCGCGTGGCGGTGGTAGGGCACGGCGATCCGCTTGAATCCCACCCAGCTGAAAAGTCCCTTCATGAAGCGGTGGCGCTCGCGCATCCCGCGCAGGGCGTTCAGCGCGCGCGGTGACAGCAGGCGGAAGTCCCCGGTATCGGCCGGAATCGGTGTCCGCGACAGGCGGCCCATCACCCGATAGAACATCGCTGCCGTGGCGCGCTTGATCCAGGCCTCGCCATCGCGGGCCATGCGCGTGCCGTAGACGTTGTCATGCCCTTCGCGCCAGCGCGCGACGAACTGCGGCACCAGCTCCGGCGGGTCCTGGCCGTCGGCATCGAGGATCATCGCCGCACCCTCGTGCACCAGATCCAGGCCGGCGGTCAGCGCGGCTTCCTTGCCGAAGTTGCGCGACAGCTTCAGCGCCGATACGCGTGCATCGGCCTGGGCCAGCCCGGCGATCACTTCCCAGGTGCGGTCATGGCTGCCGTCGTCCACGTAGAGGATGTGACCGTCGATGTCGGGCATGCCGTCGAGCACCGCGCACAGCCGTGGATGCAGCAGCGGCAGTGCCAGGGCCTCGTTGTAGGCGGCGATGACGAAGGTAAGCCGTTCGCGGGTCATGGCCGGATTGTACGTTGCCGGCACGCGCCCGGCCCGTCGCCTGCCAATTGCAGGGCCAGGCTCAGTCCTCCGACAGATAGGACGCACCACCCAGCTGGCGCGCCTGGCGTTGGATCCACGCGGCCCGCCGCTGCACATACGGCCCAGGCTTTGCCGCATTGTAGCGACGCGGTGCCGGCAACACCGCGGCCAGGCGCGCGCTCTCGGCCGGGCTCAGCCGGGCAGCATCCTTGCCCCAGAATTTCTGCGCTGCCGCTTGCGCGCCATACACACCATCACCGAATTCGGCAATGTTGGCGTACATCTCCAGGATCCGCTCCTTTGGCCACAGCGCCTCGATCAGCACCGTGTACCAGACTTCCAGGCCCTTGCGGATCCAGCTTCGGCCCTGCCACAGGAACAGGTTCTTGGCCACCTGCTGGCTGATCGTGCTGGCGCCGCGCAGGCGCCCGCCCCTGGCGTTGTGGTCGCGCGCCTTTTCGATGGCCTGCAGGTCGAAGCCGTTGTGGTCGGGGAAGCGCTGGTCCTCGGCCGCCACCAGCGAGATCGGTAGGCTCGGCGCCATCTGGTCGAGGTCGCGCCACTGGTAATGCAGCCGATAGGACCAGTCGGCCTCGCCCAGCGCCTCGCCATAGCGCCACAGCATCACCATGGACACCGGCGGGTCGATGAACCGCAGCACCAGCACCTGCAGACAGCTGAAGGCGGCCAGCAGCACCGGCAGCCACAGCAGCCGCTTCCAGCGCCAGCGTCGCCGGCGCGGCGCGGCGACCACCGCCTCTACCTTGTGCTGCTCTCCCGCTGCCCCCATTACTGGTGCATCCTTCTTCTGTCTGGTTGTCGGCGCATTATCCGGCAACCGCCCCCGTTTACGCGCGATGTGAGCCGATGACCGCCAACCCCGATTCCCTGATCCGTTTCCTGCTCCCCGACGCCGGCGTGCGTGGCGTGCACGTGCACCTGCAGGCCACCTGGCAGGAAATCCTGTCCCATGCCGCCTACCCGGACGCCGCTGCCGAACTGCTTGGCGAGGCCTGCGTCGCCTCGGCGCTGTTCACCGGCCACACCAAGATCGACGGGCGCCTGTCGGTGCAGCTGCGCAGCAGCACCGCGCTGCGCACCCTGTTCGCCGAATGCACCGCCGCCGGCACCCTGCGCGGTATCGCCCAGCTCAGCGAGGGTGGCGACGCACCGCGTGACCTGTCCCGCCTCGGTGATGACGCAATCCTCGCCATCACCATCGAGAACCCCGGCCTGGACCCGCGCGAGCCGCAGCGCTACCAGAGCCTGGTCGCACTGACTGCGCCGGAACTGGACGAGGCCTTCGAGGACTATTTCCGCCAGTCGGAGCAGCTGCCGACCCGCCTGCTGCTGGCGGCCGACCGCAACGGTGCCGCCGGCCTGCTGCTGCAGAAGCTGCCGGGCGACGAAGGCGACGAGGATGGCTGGGCCCGCGCCAGCGCCCTGTTCGAAACCCTGGGCAAGGCCGAACTGCTGGCGACCCCGGCCGAGCAGCTGCTGCACCGCCTGTTCCACGAGGAGCGGCCGGAACTGCTGGGCGACAAGCCGCTGTCCTTCGCCTGCTCCTGCTCGCGCGAGCGGGTGGCCGGCATGCTGCAGTCATTGGGCGAGGGCGAAGCCCGCGCGGCCGCCGAGGCCACTGGCGCCGTCGAGGTGCGTTGCGAATTCTGCGGGCGTGAGTATCACTTTCCATTGACGGAGTTCGGCATACTGTTCCACGGCGCCCAGGGGGCTGTAGCGGCGCCTGAACGACTTCAGTAAACGGCAGTCTTGTACCTGGGGAGGATCAAGGCTTGTTAAGAATTCATAAACACCCTAGGATCGAGTTCCCGTCCCCGCGGGAACTTCCGTTGTCCGTCCCTGTCTGAACTGGTCCGATGCGTACCTTCCTGCGTCTACCGCTGGCCCTGCTGATCGCCCTTGGCGCGATCACGGGCGTGCATGCGCAGAGCAAGGACACCCGCACCGTGCTGCCGGTATGGAACAAGGGCAGCGGCAAGGTCGAGGCGCTGCTGTACCTGGAGCCGACCGGCGAACAGGCAGCCGGCGCCCGCTGGCATTTCGGCCGCAATTCGCTGGACGCGGCCTTTGGCCTGTCCTCCGGCGATTCGCTGGGCCTGCTCTGCAACAGCAGCAGCGGTACCAGCATCAGTGGCCTGGCCAGCCATTGCATGCTGGCCAGCCTGGGCGACGAGGATGATCTGAACAGCCGTCGTTTCAGTGGTACCGCCGCGTTGAACCGGGGCAACAGCCGCCTGGGCATCACCGCCGGCACCGGCCGTGAAACCCTGCCCGCCTGGTTGTCGGGACCGAACAAGACGCCCTCGCTGCGCGCCGAGCAGAACGATCTGACTGTGTTCGCGCAGAAGAACATCGGTCGCGAAGGCTTCGTCTCCATTGCCGGCACCTACGCCAAGGCACGCCTGGTACCGCTGGCCGACGCTTCGCCGGCCATCGTCGATCGCTGGGACAGCAAGAGCCTGAGCATCGGTGCCGGTTACGGCAACTTCACCGGCAGCATCATCGGCCGCGTGGTCGACGTGCCGGGCAAGCCCGGCAAGTGGGAAGGCCTGGGCATCGGCCTGACCTGGCGCACCCCGTGGTCCGGCCAGCTGACCGTCGGCGCCGAGAACGTGATCAGCCGCGGCAAGAATCCATTCTCCCCGCGCAACGAAAGCAACGACGACGGCACCGTGCCGTACGTGCGTTACGAACAGGATCTTTGATCCCCCTATCAGGTTCAGCAACGCTATTTCCGAAGGCGCCGAAAGGCGCCTTTTTGCATGTGCGTGCCTGCCTCGCACTCGCATGATCGGTATCGATCGCAGAGCGCATCGACATATTGGGATACATATCAGTCGAAACTTTTTTCATCATTCTGCGTTAACAAACGAGGCAGACCGGCATAGCCCTACCAGCAACCCGTTGATTGGACTGGAAAAAGCGCTTTTTTACCAAAATCACAGGCTTCATTAACACAGCTTTAATTCTTGGCGAACGCCCGTTACTATCGGGTCAGCCTCGCGATTTGGGAGCGCTTTTTCGCTCCCCCGCCGGGCACTAACCCCAGCCAAGATTTCTTGGAGAGAGAGAGAGCCAATGAAACTCAAGTCCAGCCAGCTGCGTGACGCAGTTGTGATCGCGCTTGTCGCCGGTGCCACCACCGCGACGGCCCACGCCCAGGAAGCCACCAACCTCGACCGTATCGAGGTCACCGGTTCGCGCATCCGCCAGGTCGATACCGAGACGGCACAGCCGGTGTTGAGCCTGAGCCGCGCCACCATCGAAAAGAGCGGCTTCAAGACGGTTGCTGACGTGCTGCAGAACATTTCTGCCGCCGGCAGCCCGGCCATCAGCCGTTCCGAACCGCTGTCCTCCGGTGAAATGGTCGGCGGCTACTACATCGACCTGCGCAACCTGGGTGCACAGCGCACCCTGATCCTGGTCGACGGCAAGCGCCTCGGCGCCAGCGTCAGCGGCTATCAGGACGTGTCGCAGATCCCGTCGGCCATCGTCGAGCGCATCGACGTGCTGAAGGACGGTGCTTCCTCGGTGTACGGTTCCGATGCCATGGCCGGCGTGATCAACATCATCACCCGCAAGAACTTCGAAGGCCTGGAAGTCAACGCCTACACCGGGCAGTACAGTGAAGGCGACGGCCAGAAGCAGAGCGCCGATTTCGTTGCCGGCTTCACCGGCGATCGCGGCTCGATCACCATCGGTGCCGAGTACTCCAACGAAAAGGCGGTGTGGGCAAAGGACCGCTGGTTCTCCGAATCGTCGCGCACCAATCGCCATCCGACCGCCGGCTGGACCTCGGTCAGCCAGTGGGGCTCGGTGTTCGACCCGACCGATCCGGACGCACCGTCGCTCACCCTCAACCGCGGCGGCAATCCTTACAACGCGGCGGACTTCCACGAAACCGACCTGACCCCGATCACCGGTGACGTAAGCAACTCCAACCAGCAGATGCAGCTGCTGACCCCGACAAAGCGTCGCAGCGTATTCGCCAACCTGCAGTACGACCTTACCGACAATGTCCGTTTCAGCGGTGACCTGCTGTACACCCGCCGCGAATCGGAAGCGCAGGTGGCCGGTTACCCGCTGCAGTCCGAAGCCTACGCCAACCTCGGTTCCATCTGGTCGGCCGACAGCTACTACAACCCGTTCGGCCAGGATATGGCGTATGTCCGCCGTGGCTGGGAAGTGCCGCGCGTTTCCAACAACAAGCTGACGACGTTCCGCTTCAGCGGCGCGCTGCAGGGCTCGTTCCAGTTCAATGACAAGTACTTCGACTGGGAAGCCGGCTACCTCTACCAGAACTCCGAAAACAACCAGAGCCAGACCGGCAACTACAACGTCCTGGCTGCCAACGCCGCCACCGGGGCCTCGTTCTACAACCCGGCAACCGGCCGCGTGGAGTGCGGAACCGCAGCGGGCCTGGCTGCGGGCACCAACCCGGCCTACGGCCCCGGCGCCGGCGGCTGCATCCCGTGGAACCCGGCCATTCCGTTCGGCCGCACCGGTGATGGCGGCTTGACCGGCAATCCGGACCTGCAGCAGTTCCTGTTCCCGACGACGCACAACGTCGGCGAAACCACGATGACGTCCTACTACGCCAACATTGCGGGCAGCATCCTGACCCTGCCGGCAGGCGACCTGGGCTTCGCATTGGGTTACGAGTACCGCGAGGAGAAGGGCAACTTCAATCCGGACGCGCTGTCGCAGTCGGGTTACTCCACCGACCTGGCGGCTGGCCCGACCGGCGGCAAGTACGACGTCAATGAAGTGTACCTGGAGCTGAACGTACCGATCCTGGCCGACCTGCCCGGTGCCAAGGAACTGAGCCTGAGCGCAGCCACCCGCTTCTCCGACTTCAGCACCTTCGGCAACACGACCAACAGCAAGTTCGGCCTGAAGTGGCGCCCGATCGATCAGCTGCTGGTTCGTGCGACCTACTCCGAGGGCTTCCGCGCGCCGACCATCGCCGACCTGTACGGCGGCAGCTCGCAGTCCTTCGAGTACTTCACCGATCCGTGCGATACCTCGTTCGGTCTGGCCGCAACCGACGCCGCCACGGCCCAGCGATGCGCTGCCGCCCTGGGTGCCCTGGCCCCGAACTTCCGCCAGCTGAAGCAGGGTTACGTCCCGGCGGAAGGCCCGGATGAGCAGAGCCCGGTGCCGTTCACCTCCGGCTCCAATCCGAACCTGACTCCGGAAACGTCCAAGTCCAAGACCGTTGGCCTGGTCTGGAGCCCGACCTTCGCCCCGGGCCTGAACCTGAGCCTGGACTGGTTCAACATCAAGATCGAGAACACGATCGTTTCCGATACCCCGACGGATCAGCTGAACGACTGCTACGTTCTGGGCATTGCTGAGCGCTGCAGCACCTTCACCCGTGACGCCACGCTCGGCTACGTCAACAACCTGACCTACGGCAGCCGCAATGCCGGCTTCATCGAAACCGAAGGCTTCGACTTCGATGCAAGCTACCGCTATGCGACCGACACCTGGGGCAGCTTCAACTTCAACCTGCAGAACACCTACGTCACCAAGAACGTTCTGAAGACGGCCAATGATGACTCCCCGGTGCAGATCTACAATGGCTTCGGCAGCAACTTCCGCCTGCGTTCGAACCTGACCGTTGGCTGGGAATTCGGCGACTTCGGCATCACCTGGGGCACCCGCTACTTCTCCAGCGTGAAGGAGCGTTGCTACTACGCCACCGAGTGCTCGCTGCCTGACTACGGCTCGCCGGATCCGGCTCGCAACCAGGCGCAGAACAAGCGCGGCGCCACCACCTTCCACGACGTCCAGTTCTCCTGGAACGCGCCGTGGAATGCGACCATCGCGGTCGGTGCACGCAATGTGTTCGACCACTACGGCCCGCAGATGTACTCGGCGCCGAACTCGCAGTACTCCTACTACGGCGGCTACGACATCGGTCGCCTGATCTACATGCAGTACAAGCAGAAGTTCTGATCGGGAACCTGATCAGCGGATGCAGCAACGGCCCCGAAAGGGGCCGTTGTTCTTTGTGTGCCATTGACGGGCGCTGGCCAGCGCACAACAAAAAGGCCGCAGCATCGCTGCGGCCTTCCTTCGAGATCACTTCCGGGCGCTCATCCGTTCGGAATCAGCGTCTCGATCAGATGCTCGACGTACGCTTCGAAATCCTCGCGCGCCTGCTTGGGCTGCTGCAGCTGCAGCGACAACTGCAGGAAGCCGACATAAGCGGCGTACGCAAGGCGTGCGCGATGACGCGCGTCGGTCGAGCTGAGGCCGGCCTGGCGGAACGAGGCGACCAGGTAGTCGAGGCGACGCTGCGAGACCCGGTCGATCACCGGCCGCACCATCGGATGATCCAGTGCCTTCAGCAGCTCGCTGTAGATGATGTGCGGCTGCACTTCATGCGCCACCATCTGGAACAGCTGGCGCAGGCGCACGCGCGGGTCCGGTACGTCTTCCAGGCTGCCGAACACCTGTTCCTGTTCGAACAGTTCCCAGCGTTCCAGCGCCGCCTGCAGCAATGCATCGCGCGAAGGGAAATGCCAGTAGAAACTGCCCTTGGTAACGCCGAGCCGCCGTGCCAGCGGCTCTACCGCGACGGCGCCGACACCTTGTTCAGCAATCAGATCGAGGGCCGCCTGGGCCCAGTCTTCGGCACTCAGGCGGCTGTTGCGGCCGGCGCGCGGTTCGCCGGCGGAAGCGTCAGGTTGATTCATGGACTGATTTAACCATACGCCGGGGTTCGTTGCAGTACGCGGTTGCGGTCGAAACCGTCGCAGGCCCCTCGGAAGGGTCCCTCCACACGCATTCTGCAACGCACCATACCGTGCAGTATTGACTTCCCCTCGAAGCCCTCCATACTAGCAAGTATGGTTATGTCCCCAACTCCCGCTGCGTTCCATGACCTGCGCCTGGACGCCGCCCATGGCGCCCGCCTGGCGGCGACCGTCAGCGACCATGGCCGGCGCGGCCGGGTCCTGTTTGCCCATGGCTTCGGCCAGACCCGCCACGCCTGGAATGCCACTGCCCGCGCACTGAACGCGGCCGGCCTGCAGACGCTGGCCTACGACGCCCGCGGCCATGGCGATTCGGACTGGAATGGCGCCGACCTGCCCTATCACGGCGAACAGTTCGCCGACGACCTGATCGTGCTGGCCGGCGAACAGCCGCGCCCGCCGGTACTGGTTGCCGCTTCGATGGGTGGCCTGTTCGGCCTGCTGGCCGAGTCGCGCTGGCCGGGCCTGTTTTCGGCGATGGTACTGGTCGACATCACCCCGCGCTGGGATACCGCCGGTGTCGAGCGCATCCTCGCCTTCATGACCGCCCATCCCGACGGCTTCGCCTCGCTGCCCCAGGCCGCCGACGTGATCTCGGCGTACATGCCGCACCGTCCGCGCAAATCCGAGCAGTCGCTGCGTGCGCTGCTTCGCGAGGACGGCCACGGGCGCTGGCGCTGGCATTGGGACCCACGCCTGGTGGCCGAGCTGGCCCGCGACAGCGAGCAGCACCAGGACGCACTGGCCGAAGCCGCTCGCCAGGTGAAGTGCCCGCTGCTGCTGGTCAGCGGCGGCCGCAGCGACCTGGTCACGCCGCAGACCGTGGCCGAATTCCTGGCGCTGGCGCCGCATGCGCGCCATGTACAGCTGCCGCAAGCGACCCACATGGTCGCCGGCGATGACAACGACGCCTTTACCGCTACTGTGTTGGACTATCTGGACGTGTTGCCTGCAGCGGACGCTGCGGCTTCGTCCGCCACAAACGAGCACGTCACCGGAGCACGCTCATGAGCATCGTTCTTCCCTTCCTCGCCTTGCTGCTGGCAGGCGCCTTCGTCGCCTACCACCGCATGCGGCTGGTTACCTGGACGCTGATCAGCGTGGCCCTGCTGGCCGCCTGCTGGTTCATTCCCTACATCAACCAGACCGCCACGATCGTCGCGGCCGCCGTGTTGGCCGTCATCGCCGTGCCGCTGCTGCTGCCGTTCATCCGCAAGCCGCTGCTCACCGGCCCGATGATGAAGGTGTTCCGCAAGGTGCTGCCGCCGCTGTCGCAGACCGAGCGCATCGCGCTGGAAACCGGCTCGGTCGGTTTCGAGGGCGAGCTGTTCACCGGTGATCCGGACTGGAACATCCTGCTCAACTATCCCAAGCCGCAGCTGACCGCTGAAGAACAGGCCTTCCTCGATGGCCCGGTGGAAGAGCTGTGCACGATGGTCAACGACTGGGAAATCACCCACGTCCACGCCGACCTGCCGCCGGAGCTGTGGGCCTTCATCAAGAAGAACAAGTTCTTCGGCATGATCATCCCGAAGGAATATGGCGGCCTGGGCTTCTCCGCGCTGGCCCACCACAAGGTGATCCAGAAGCTGGCGTCGGTGTCTTCGGTGGTCAGCTCCACCGTCGGCGTGCCCAACTCGCTGGGCCCGGGTGAGCTGCTGGTGCACTACGGCACCCAGGAACAGAAGGACCAGTACCTGCCGCGCCTGGCCGATGGCCGCGAAGTGCCCTGCTTCGGCCTGACCGGTCCGTTCGCCGGCTCCGACGCCACCTCGATTCCGGACTACGGCATCGTCTGCAGGGGCGAGTGGAACGGTGAGCAGGTGCTCGGCGTCAAGCTGACCTTCGACAAGCGCTACATCACCCTGGCCCCGGTCGCTTCGCTGATCGGCCTGGCCTTCCGCATGTACGACCCGGATGGCCTGATCGGCGATACCCGCGACATCGGCATCACCCTGGGCCTGCTGCCGCGTGATACCGCCGGCGTCGAAATCGGCCGTCGCCACTTCCCGCTGAACTCGACGTTCCAGAACGGTCCGATCCGCGGCAAGGACGTGTTCATTCCGCTGACCCAGCTGATCGGTGGCGCAGCCATGGCCGGCAAGGGCTGGAACATGCTCAACGAGTGCCTGGCCGTGGGCCGCTCGATCACCCTGCCGTCCACCGCCAGCGGCGGTGCCAAGGCTGGTGCCGCCGTGACCGGCGCCTATGCGCGCATCCGCAAGCAGTTCGGCCTGTCGGTCGGCCGCTTCGAAGGCGTGGAAGAAGCGCTGGCCCGCATCGGCGGCAAGGCCTACAAGATCAGCGCGCTGTCGCAGGCTACCGCCGCGGCGGTCGATCGTGGTGACGTGCCGTCGGTGCCGTCGGCGATCGCCAAGTACCACTGCACCACCATGAGCCGTGAAGTGATCTCGGACATGATGGACGTGATCGGCGGCAAGGGCATCATCCTGGGGCCGCGCAACTTCGCCGGCCGCAGCTGGCAGGCCGCGCCGATCGCGATCACCGTGGAAGGCGCCAACATCATGACCCGCAGCCTGCTGATCTTCGGCCAGGGTGCGATCCTCTGCCACCCGTGGGTGCTGAAGGAAATGAAGGCCGCGCAGGATCCGGATACCCGTGCCGGCCTGCAGGAGTTCGACCGCAGCCTGTTCGGCCACATCCGCTTCGGCATCTCCAATGCCGTGCGTTCGTTCTGGTTCGGCCTGACCGGCGCGCGCTTCGGCGCCGCCCCGGGCGACGCCTACACCCGCCGCTACTTCCGCAAGCTGGACCGTTACTCGGCCAACCTGGCGCTGATGGCCGACATCTCGATGATGACCCTGGGCGGCAAGCTGAAGTTCAAGGAATCGCTGTCCGGTCGCCTGGGCGACGTGCTGAGCCATGTCTACATGACCAGCGCCATGCTCAAGCGCTACCACGACGAAGGTGCACCGCAGGCCGACCAGCCGCTGCTGGCCTGGGCCTTCCATGACAGCGTGCACAAGATCGAAGAGTCGCTGTCGGCCGCGCTGCGCAACTTCCCGATCCGTCCGATCGGCTGGCTGATGTGGGCGCTGATCTTCCCGCTGGGCCGTCGTGCCGAGGCTCCGGGTGATCGCCTGAGCCGCCGCGTCGCCGCCCTGCTGATGGCGCCGAACGAGGCCCGCGACCGCCTGGCCAATGGCGTGTTCCTGACCCCGTGCGAGAACAACCCGGGCGGCCGCATCAACAGCTACCTGAGCAAGGCGATCATGGCCGAGCCGGTGGAGCGCAAGTTCCTGAAGGCGCTGAAGAGCAAGGGCATCGAAGCGCTGGACTTCAAGAGCCAGCTGGACGAGGCCGTGGCCGAGGGCGTGATCACCCAGGACGAGCGCAGCCTGCTGGAAGAGCTGCGTACGCTGACCCTGGACACGATCACCGTGGACGACTTCGACACCCACGAACTGCGCGCGGCCAGCTACTACGACCGCCAGCACAAGGACCCGCATTCGCAGGCGGCCTGATCGCCCGCGACACGCGTTGCCTTCGACGGCGGGCCTCGGCCCGCCGTCGCTTTATCCGCCGACCGGAATACCCCTCATGTCCACGCCCCTGCTCTCGCTTTACCAACGCCTGCAGCGCTGGCCCGCCGGCACCTGGCTGTTCTCGCGCGCGGTGTGCTTCAAGGCCCCCTACTTCGCCAGCATTGCGCCACGCATCACCCGCCTGGAACACGGCCGCTGCGAAGGCACGCTGGCCGACCGCCGCAGGGTGCGCAACCACATCGGCACGGTGCACGCGATCGCGATGTGCAACCTGGCCGAACTGACCGCCGGGTTGATGGTCGACGCCTCGCTGCCGAAGGGCATGCGCTGGATCCCGAAGGGGATGCAGGTGCGGTACCTGGCCAAGGCGCGTGGCACGCTGCAGGCGGTGGCGTTGCCGGCACAGCCGATTGTCGTCGCGGCCGAGGGCTATGCGCTGCCGGTGACGGTCAGCGTGCGCGACCGTGCCGGCACGGAGGTGTTCAGCGCGGTGATCGACATGTGGTTGTCGCCGGCGAAGTAAGTTCCCGCGAACGGCGCAGCCCCTCGTGGGTGGACGCGGGATGCGGTTTATCGGTTGGGCCGGAGGGGTGGGGCCAGGCGGGGACGCCGCAAGTACGTCCGTGTAGCCTTAGCCGCGCCATCCATGGCACGGATACCCCGCCCGCCCCCCCCTCCGGCCTCGGACGGATCTCTGCGGCGTCCACCCACGCAAGATAAAAAGAAGAGCAGAAGCAGAAGCAAAAGCGGCCCGATGGCCGCTGTTTTCATGCGCGCAGAACCCACGAGCGCAGCAACCCGCTGTTGCCCTTGATCTTCTTTTTCTTCTCCGTGGGCTGGCCGCACACGGAACCTGTCAGGGGTGGGGCGGGTGGGCCGTGCAGGGGCGTTGGCGCCATGGATGGCGCCATCGAGCTTACAGGGACGTACTTGCAGCGTCCCCTGTACGGCCCACCCGCCCCACCCAACACATGACCTGCTCTAAACGGCCAACCCACGAGGGGCTGCGCCGTTGGCTGGAAACTACACCAGCGCGCGAAACACCAACGCCAAGATCGCCGGCACCGCCTGGATCATGAAGATGCGGCGGCTCACGCTGTACGCCCCATAGCACCCCGCCACCACCACGCAGGCCAGCGAGAACGTCACCAGCACCGGCTGCCCGATCACCAGCCCCACCACGATGCCTGCTGCCAGGAAGCCGTTGTACAAGCCCTGGTTGGCCGCCAGCACGCGCGTGGTCTCCGCCTTCTCCGGCGTGTTGCGGAAGGTCTTCAGGCCCAGCGGGCGGGTCCACAGGAACATCTCCAACACCAGGAAATAGACGTGCAGCAGGGCGACGAGCAACGTCAGGATGAGCGCGATCCAGTACATGGGCAGTTCCTTGGACAGGGATGGGGGTCGGGCCCCGGGAAATCAGCGGTCGCGCGGTAGTTTCTTTTCTTCGCGCAGTACACCGAACGCGGCTGCGGTCATGCACGCGGCCACCAGCATGCCGCCGATGAACACCACGTGCGAGCCGAACAATGACAGGCCCTTGTGCACCCAGGCAAAGCTCAGGTCCGCACCGCGGTAGACCACGGTGTCGATCGCTGCGCCGGCCTTGTAGCGCCACTGCCGGTCCACGCGCGTGTAGATGGTCTCGCGCGCCGGCTTGGCCAGTGCGAATTCGCTGGCGCGGGTCATCACCTGCACCATCGCCACCAGCAAGGGCATCGGCGAGGCCGCCAGCACCGAGAAGCCGATCAGGATCGCGAAACCGGGAATCAGCAGCGCCGGCGCGATGCCGTGGCGCGAAAGCAGCCAGCGGGTCAGGCCCAGCTGCATCAACAGCGCCAGCGCATTCACTGCCAGGTCGATGCGCGAGAAGAACGCGGTGCTGGCTGCGGGGTCGGTGAACGCCGCACGCACGATCGCAGCCTGCTGGTTGTAGAGCAGCGTCCCCACGCCCACGCCGAACACCACCATGATCGCCAGCCAGCGCAGCAGCGGCTCGCGCACGATCAGTTTCAGGCCATCCAGCACACGACCGCCCATCGGCTTTTCGCCCGATATCAACTGCTGCTCCTGCTCGCGGAGCACCGCCCAGTGCCGCAAGCGCCAGATGCAGAACAAGCAGATCGCCAGGAAACCGGCCGACACCAGCATCAGGTTGGCGATGCCCACGCGCTGCACCAGCGCACTGGTGATGATCGGACCAAGGAAGGCACCGACGGTGCCCGCCGCGCCAAGGTATCCATAGAAGGCCCGTGCCTGCACATTGGAGAACACATCGGCCATGAAGCTCCAGAACACCGCCACCGCGAACAGGTTGAAGACGGTGATCCAGAAGAAGAAGGCCATGCCGCGGCCAGGCACGCCGCTGTCGAACATCATGTAGAAGCCAAGCAGGGTCACGATGAAGAACCCATACACCGCCGGCAGGAACACCCGTCGCGGGAAGCGGCTGACCAGCCAGCCGTACACCGGCTGCAGCACCAGCATGATCACGAACACGCAGGAGAACAGGAACTGCAGGACGAAGTCCTTCAACGCGATGCCATGGCTGGCGAACCAGGTGATCAGCACGGGCGGGAACACCGTTTCCAGGTCCGCCGAGGCGGCCATGGCCTCACGCACCGGGCGCAGCACGTAGTAGCCGCTGAGCAGGCAGAAGAAGTACAGGAACGACCACCACAGCGCCGGCGACTCGCGCAGCGCCGCCGCCAGGCCCTGCAGCGGCCCCTTGCCCGATGCAGCGCTCATGCAGCGCCCCTCGCCCACAGACGGCGGTTGGACAGCAGCATGGCAGGCTCCGGGGCGGTGAAGCGCGTACGTTAGCCAATGCACTGCAACATCGCCAGCGTGACGCGCCCTCGCGCCTGCGGACGGACGCGACGACCGGCCTGGACGACACGTTCCGATACACACTTTCGGGGCGTCAAAATTCCAACTTTTTCAACAAGATGCGCATTCATCTTCGCTCTGTTTGTGCACAGGGGAAAAGCGGCGCTAGAATCGCCATCAGCAGTCGCGCACGGGTCCAACCGATGAAAAAGAACAGCCTGCGTCGTCCGATCCGTTCGGCGGCCACCGGTTTGCTGGGCATGTTGATGCCCGTTGCCTTGTCCACCACCGCGCAGACACCGCCGGCGTTGCCGCCGATGCCGACCAACATCGAATCCGCGACGGCTGCCACCGTCGCCCATACCCAGCCTGCGGCCTACCGCACCGGTCTGGTGCCGCGCGTCCAGGCGCCGGCGGCTGGCTTCAACGTCGCCAACATCGAATCGATGGCGCAGCAGCTGACCTATGGCGAGCGCGTGCCAGGCATGGCGGTGGCGATCGTGCAGGGCGGCCGCATTCTCAGCGCGCGTGGCTATGGCGTCACCGACGTCAACAACCCGCTGCCGGTCGATGCGCACACCGTGTTCCGCCTGGCCTCGCTGTCCAAGGCCTTCGCCGGCACCATGGCCGGCCTGCTGGTCAACGACGGCACGCTGCGCTGGGACAGCAAGGTCACCGACTACGTGCCGGGCTTCCGCCTCAATTCGCCCGAAGCCACCGACCGCCTGACCGTGGCCGACGTGCTCAGCCATCGCGTCGGCCTGCCGTACAACGCCTACGACCGCGACATCGAAGGCAACGCCGAGTACTACGCGCTGACCCAGAAGCTGGCCAACACCAGCCTGAAATGCCTGCCGGGCGACTGCTACGCCTACCAGAACGTGGCCTTCAGCCTGATCGGCGACGTGGTCTATGCGGCCTCGGGCAGCTTCTACGAGCAGTCGGTCGAGCGCCGCATCTTCAAGCCGCTGGGCATGAATGATGCCAGTCTCGGCCTGGCCGGCATCCAGGCCAGCTCGCGCTGGGCGCGTCCGCACGTGCGCAGCCGCAACGGCTGGGTCTCGCTGACGCCCAAGCCCACCTATTACCGCGTCGCTCCGGCGGCTGGCGTCAACGCCAGCGCCAGCGACATGGCGCAGTGGCTGCTGGCCCACACCGGCCATCGCCCCGACGTGCTGCCGGCACCGCTGCTGGCCACCCTGCATTCGAGCCTGATCAACACGCCGGGCGAGATGCGTTCAGGCTGGCGCCGTGAGCGCCTGCACTCGGCGGGCTACGCATTGGGTTGGCGTACCTTCGACTACGCCGGCCACGACGTGGTGTTCCATGCAGGTGCCGTGCAGGGCTATCGCGGCCTGGTCGCGCTGGTGCCGGAACGCGACCTCGGCATCGCCATCCTCTGGAATGGCGAAAGCGGCCTGCCCAGCGGCCTGCTGCCGACCGTGCTCGACTCCGCGCTCGGCCTGCCGGCGCAGCGCTGGCTGGACGTGGACACCGACTTCGGCAGCGACAACCTGATGGCCGAGGGGGCCAGCCCGGCGCAGCAGGACAAGCGCAAGGGCAAGGGCGCCTCGGCCAATCGTGCGGTGGCGTCGCCGCGCTGATCAGGCGGGCTCGATCGTGTGTGCGAAGGGCGGCCTGCGGGTCGCCCTTTTTGTTGGCTCGACTCTACAGATGCAAAGAGCAGTTCCGCGGCGCTAGTGCGCGAAGTAGTGCATGCCGCCATCCACCGGAATCACCGCGCCTGTGATGTAGCCGGCCAGCGGCGAGGACAGGAACGCCACCAGTGGCGCCACTTCCTCGGGTTCACCGAAGCGTCCGATCGGGATGTTGCCGGCGATGAACGCACGCCGGCTTTCCTCGGTGGGATGCAGGCGTTCCAGGATCTGCGCGCTGTTGATGCGCCCCGGTGCAATCGCATTCACCGTAATGCCCTGCCCGGCCACCTCCGACGACAGCCCCTTGCTCCACAGATGCAGCGCCGCCTTCGCCGCAGTGGCCGCGTTCACCGCACGCGGTTCCATCGAGCCGCTGAAATTGATCACCCGCCCCCATGCCTGCGCCTGCATGCCAGGCAACAGCGCCTGGGTCATCCGCCGCGCGGCGGAAAAGTTCAGGGCGATCGCTTCCTCCCAGACATCATCATCGGCGTCGACGCTGGTCGGCCGGGAGCCCCCGGCGGCGTTGACCAGGATGTCGACGCGCTGCAATGCCTCCCGGGATGCCTGCGCGATGTACCGGACGTCACCGGCCACGGTGACATCGCCGGCCACGACGACCGGTGCCGCGCCGCCTTCGGCTTCGATCCGCGCCGCCAGCGCCTGCAGGGGTGCCCGCTGCCGTGACGTGATGGCAACGCGCACGCCCTGGGCCGCCAGCTGCCTGGCGACGGCGGCACCGATGCCACTGGCCGCGCCCGTCACCAACGCGGTACGGCCAGCAAGATTCAAGTCCATGGTGTTCTCCTGTCAGCGTGGCCGGCGAATCCGGTCCGTGCACGACATGCTGTTTGATCACCCCTGATTGATAAACTCCACGCAGGTTTCAGCATTCAACACCCGGGGTGTCAGATGAACCTGCTGGAGAGCATGCAGGTCTACGTGCTGATCGTGGACAAGGGCAGCCTCAGTGCGGCAGCTGCGGCGATGGACATCTCCGCGACGATGGCCGGCAAGCATCTGCGTGCATTGGAAGCACGGCTGGGCATGCAGCTGTTGAGCCGAACCACCCGGCGCCAGCACACGACGCCGTTCGGCCAGGACTACTACACGCGCTGCCGGGAGATCCTGCGCCTGGTGGACGAAACCGATGCGCAGGCGCAGCACCAGCACCTGGCACCGGCGGGCACGCTGCGAATCAGTGCACCCGTGATCTTTGGTACGCATGCACTGGTACCGGCACTGGCCGAGTACATGGCGCGCCATCCGGATGTCCGGGTCGAAGCGACGCTGACTGATCGCGTGGTCGACCTTGCCGAAGAGGGCTTCGAGGCGGCACTGCGGATCGGCACGCTGGCCGACAGCAGCGTGCTGGTGGCGCGAGCCCTGGCCCCTTATCGCCTGATGATGTGCGCCTCGCCGGCGTATCTGGCCAGGCATGGCACGCCACGCAGCGTGCATGCACTTGCCGGCCATCAATGCCTGTCGTTCGAACCGAGTGCGCTTGCACAGTGGCTGCAGGACGACGCTGGCGAGCTCGACCACGTGCCCGACGGCCGACTGCAGATCAACAATGGCGAAGCGCTGCGTTCGGCGGCGCTGCATGGCCTGGGCATCGTCCTGCAGTCGACGCTGCTGCTGGCCGCCGATGTCGAGGCGGGGCGTCTGGTGCAGCTGCTCCCAGGGCACGGCCAGGCCGGTCGGCCGATGCACGTGGTCTATGCGCACGACCGTTACCACTCCACCCGCCTGCGCAGCTTCCTCGACTTCCTGGTGGAACGATTCCCGCCGGTAGTCACCCCACCAGGCGATCGAAGCGGCCCATAAAAAAACCCCCTCCCCGCTGGGCAGCCAGGGAAGGGGGTTTCAGGATGCGGCTATCGGGAAGTACTTAGATCAGCGGCGCCGGGGTTGCCGGCAGAGCGACCGGAGCGGCCTTCTTCTTGCGGGCGGCCGGCTTGCGCTTGGCAACCTTCTTCGCTGCCTTCTTCGGGGCAGCCTTCTTGGTGGCCTTCTTCGCGGTCTTCTTTACTGCCTTCTTGGCGGTCTTCTTGACGGCCTTCTTGGCAGTCGCCTTCTTTGCGACCTTCTTGGCCGGCTTGCGGGCCGCAGCCTTCTTGGCAGTCTTCTTGGTGGCCTTCTTGGCCGCCTTCTTCGCGGTCTTCTTGACGGCCTTCTTGGCAGTGGACTTCTTGGCGACCTTCTTCGCCGCCTTCTTCACTGCCTTCTTCGCAGTGGTCTTCTTGGCGACCTTCTTCGCAGCCTTCTTCACTGCCTTCTTGGCAGTCGCCTTCTTCGCGACCTTCTTCACTGCCTTCTTGGCAGCGGCCTTCTTCGCGACCTTCTTCACCGCTTTCTTGGCGGCGGGCTTCTTCTTCGCAGCTTTCTTGGTTGCCATGGGATGGCTCCTCGTCAGTGATAGGGAGTTGAAACGCCCAGTTGGATCAAACCCGCGGATGCTGCGTGCGGGGACCGCCGGCGCGTCAGGCGCGCCGTTACGGATGCGGCGATGCCCGCCTCGATCGGCGGAGCGGACATCGGAACGGGAGGTGCCTTGCATTTCTCCGGGGGAAGCGGGGCCGTGTCCACCGTCATCAGGGTCGCGGTGGTCTTGAAGGGGCTGCTTCGCATCGGACGATTGATTCTGCGCACTCGGTTGGGCAGGCAAGGTCTGCTGAGGCGAAACCTAATCACGGTTTTTTTTACTGTCAACAACCCCCGCGAAAAATTTTCACATCCGCGCCTTTCCGAGCGCCGTCGGCGCCACTGCTCTACGCGGCCCGCCATGGCGGTTGAAACGTCGCGCAAGCGCGCTGCATGCACCGGCATCGATGCATACGTTGAACAAAAAACACTTGAAATAAGCACTCCGCGCATATAGACGCAGACTCGCAACGGCATCGCGCGTGCGACGTCGATGGTCACCGGCAACGCCACCAACGCCAGCACAACGGCGCCGCAACAGGGGGCGAAAACTTTTCACATCCGAGTGCGTCGGCGCGGGGCTGAAACGCGGATTTGCGCAAAACTGCGCACGCCCATCGGCACCGTTCGCCTGTCGGCTGATGCCACGCCGAGGGTGCGCAGCGAACCCCGCGTCATGAGTCCGGTGCAGTCGCCAAAACAAGAACGGCCACCCGAAGGTGGCCGTTCCAGAATCCGGAAACGACGACTCAGTGGTCTTCGTTCTCCAGGGCTTCGGCGTACGCGTCCGGGTCCAGCAGCTCGTTGACCTCATCGGCGTTGGTCAGTTCGACCACGAACATCCAGCCTTCGCCGTAGGCATCTTCGTTGATGGTTTCCGGCTTGTCGGACAGGGCCGAGTTGACCTCGACGACCTTGCCGCTGATCGGGCTGTAGACGTCCGAGGCGGCCTTCACCGACTCGACGACGGCGATCTGCTCGCCGGCCTTGGCGTCGGCGCCGACTTCCGGCAGTTCGACGTAGACCAGGTCACCCAGCAGGCCCTGGGCGTGGTCGGAAATACCGACGGTGACGCGGCCATTGCCTTCGACACGGGCCCACTCATGGGACTTGAGGAACTTGAGGTCGCCGGGGATCTCGCTCATGGGACTGCTCCAGAGATATGCAGGGGGTGGAAAAAACGGGGCTAGTGTAACCAACCGGCCGCCACTGCTGTCAGTGACGACCGGCACGTAAGGATCAGGCGTCGGCCAGCACGCCGGGCTGCGCCTGGCCTTCCCGAACGAACGGGAACTTGACCACCCGCACCGGCACCTGACGGCCGCGGATGTCGACGGTGACCTCGCCGAGTTCACCGGCCGGCACGCGGGCGAAGGCGATGCCCTTGGCCAGCGTCGGCGAGAAGGTGCCGGACAGGATCTCGCCCTGGCCGCTGGCCGTGGTGACCGTCTGGCCGTGGCGCAGCACGCCCTTCTCGTCCATCACCAGGCCGATCATCTGGCGCGCGGTGCCGGCGCTCTTCTGCGCCTCCAGCACGTCGCGGCCGATGAAGTCGCGGCCTTCGTCCAGCGACACGGTCCAGGCCAGCGCCGCTTCGTACGGGCTGATCTCTTCGTCCATGTCCTGGCCGTACAGGTTCATGCCCGCTTCCAGGCGCAGGGTGTCGCGCGCGCCAAGGCCGGCCGGCTTCACGCCCGCCGCCAGCAGGCGGTTCCAGAAGGCGACCACGGCGTCCTGCGGAAGCAGGATCTCGAAACCATCTTCACCGGTGTAGCCGGTGCGCGCGACGAACAGCTCGACGCCGTCATCGGACTGCACCTGCAGGGCGGCGAAGCGGCCCAGCTTGGTCAACGCTGCGCGGTCGGCTTCGCGGGCCAGGCCGATCACGATGTCGCGCGCCTGCGGGCCCTGCACGGCGAGGATGGCCAGGTCCGGGCGCTGCTCGACGGCGACGCCGAACGGCGCAGCCTGCTCGCGCAGCCAGGCCAGGTCCTTCTCGCGGGTAGAGGCGTTGACCACCATGCGGAAGAAGTCGTCGCCCAGGTAGTAGACGATCAGGTCGTCGATGACGCCGCCGCGCGGATTCAGCATGCACGAGTACAGTGCCTTGCCGGTCACCTTCAGCTTGTCGACCGAGTTGGCCAGCAGGCGGCGCAGGAACGGCTTGACCTGGTCACCACGCAGGTCGACCACCGTCATGTGGCTGACGTCGAACACGCCGGACTCACGGCGCACCAGATGGTGCTCGTCCAGCTGCGAGCCGTAGTGGATGGGCATGTCCCAACCCCCGAAATCGACCATCTTGGCGCCAAGGGCGCGGTGGGTATCGTTGAGCAGCGTCTTCTGGGTCATGACCGGGTCCGGCAGCAGAGGAAACAAGAAACCCCATTATCCCAGATCGGCCGCCCGCAGGCGTGCCGCAGCGCAGCGGTTCGTGGAAGCGGAAGCGCGGCCCGCCGGGCCCTTTCCTCTGCCGGCGAGGCAATGCCCGCAAAGCACCGGGGCCGCCCGCTACAGGCGCACCCGCCCACGCAGGATGTCGAGGAACATCACCCAGTCACCCATGAACGAGTACAGCGGATGGCGGAACGTCGCCGGTCTGTTCTTCTCGAAGAAAAAATGGCCGACCCAGGCGAACCCGTAGCCGCAGAACAGGGCGCCGAGCAGGAACAGCGGCTGGCCGCGCAACAAGGCAGTGGCGACCAGCAGCAGGACCCCGCAACTGCCGATGAAGTGCAGCCGCCGCGATACCGGGTGGCGGTGCTCGCTGAGATAGAACGGATAGAACTCGCGGAAGCTGGCGAAGCGGGACATGTGCGTGCTCCGGGGGCCAGGGGCGCCCCCATCATGCGCCATCGCTGACCTTGTTGCGCCGAGCCATGCCCGGCCCTACACCGAAGGCGTGCGCGGCCCGAACATGATCACCGCCATGCCGGCCAGGCACAGCGCTGCGCCCAGCAGGTCCCAGCGGCTGGGACGAATGCCTTCGACCAGCCACAGCCAGAACAGCGCGGTGCCGATGTACACGCCACCGTAGGCGGCATAGACCCGTCCGCTGGCCGTCGGGTGCAGGGTCAGCAGCCAGGCGAACAGGGCCAGACTGGCCGCCGTCGGCAGCAGCAGCCAGACGCTGCCTCCCTTGCGCAGCCACAACCATGGCAGGTAGCAGCCGACGATCTCGGCCAGCGCGGTCAGCAGGAACAGGCCGAGCGTTTTCACGCCTTCTCTGCTGCCTTGGCCTGCTGCCACAGTGCTTCCTGCGCATCCAGGTCCAATGCGGCCAACGCCTCACCCTGTGCGTCGGCCTGCGCTTCCATCGCGCGGAAGCGACGCTCGAACTTGTGGTTGGCACCGCGCAGTGCAGCGCCCAGATCGATATCGGCATGACGCGCCAGGTTCGCGCAGACGAACAGCAGGTCGCCCAGTTCTTCCTGCAGGCGCGCCTTGTTGCCCGCGACATCGCCGCGTTCGAACTCCTCGCGCAGCTCCTGCAGCTCCTCGGCTGCCTTGTCCAGCACCGGCAGCGGACCCGGCCAGTCGAAACCGACCTTGGCCGCGCGCGACTGCAGCTTCACCGCCCGCTGCCATTCCGGCAGGCCGCGCGAGATACCGGCCAGTGCGGAGGTGTCCTGCTCGCCCTTGGCGGCACGCTCGGTGCGCTTGATCGCCTCCCAGTTGCGCGTCACCCCGTCCGCATCGTCCACGCTGACATCGGCGAACACGTGCGGGTGACGGCGCTGCATCTTGTCGCTGATCGCACGGGCGACCTCGGCGAAGGCAAACGCCCCCTGCTCCTCGGCCATGCGCGCGTGGAACACCACCTGCAGCAGCAGGTCGCCAAGCTCGTCGCAGAGATCGTCCAGGTCGCCGCGGTCGATCGCATCGGCGACCTCATAGGCTTCTTCGATGGTGTAGGGGGCGATGGTCGCGAAGTTCTGCTCCAGATCCCACGGGCAGCCGCCCTGCGGGTCGCGCAGCCGCGCCATGATCGCCAGCAGGCGCTCCAGTTCGTTGCTTGCGGCGCTGCCGGTGGCGGGGGTGTCGTGCGCGCTCATGCGGCCTCCAGGATCAGTCGGACAACCAGTCGCGCCATGGCAGGCTGGTATCACCAAGGGCAATGAAATCGCCGTTCAACAGGGTCTCGCGGCGGTTGTAGCGGAACGGCTTGCCGGTCGCCGCCGACAGCACCGCGCCGCCGGCGGCATGCAGCACGCACTGGCCGGCGGCCGTATCCCATTCAGAGGTCGGGCCCAGCCGCGGATAGACATCCAGGCCGCCTTCGGCGATCCGGCAGAATTTCAGCGACGAGCCCTGCGCGATGGTCTCGATGCGGCCCATGCGCGCCAGCAGCGCCTCGGTTTCCGGCGAACGGTGCGAGCGGCTGGCGGCGACGCGCAACGGGGCGGAGGCCGGCGTGCGGGTGCGCAGCACGGTGTCATGCAGGCCCTGCCGCCGATAGGCCAGTTCGCCGCGCATGGCATGCCAGACAATGCCGGTGACCGGCGCCAGCACCACGCCGAATGCCGGCGCCCCCTGGTAGATCAAGGCGATGTTGACGCTGAATTCGCCGTTGCGCTTGACGAACTCGCGGGTACCGTCGAGCGGATCCACCAGCCAGTAAGCGCCCCAATGGCGACGCTGCTCCCAGCCCACCTGCGCCGATTCCTCGGACAGGATCGGCAGGTCCGGTGTCAGCTGCCGCAGGCCCAGCTCAATGACCTGGTTGGCCGCCAGGTCGGCCGCGGTGACCGGGCTGTTGTCGTCCTTGATCTGGACCTCGAAGCCATCGGCATACACCTGCATGATGGCTTGGCCGGCCTGCTGGGCGATGGCGATGGCGGTCTCGCGCAGGTCCGTCGTCAGCTTGATCATCGCGTTCCCTGCAGCCACTGGCGGGCAATGAACAGCGCCGCCAGCGAGCGTCCCTCGGAGAAGTCCTCGCGCAACATCAGCTGGTCCAGTTCGGCCAGCTTCCACGGCACCACTTCCAGTTCTTCCGGCTCGTCGCCGGCCAGCTTTTCCGGGTACAGGTCGCGCGCCACCACCAGCCACGACTGGTGGCTCATGTAGGTCGGGGCCAGGGTCATCGCGCGCAGCACGTCGACCCGGCGCGCACCATAACCGGCCTCTTCCTTCAGTTCGCGGTCGGCCGCCTGCTCGGGGGTCTCGCCGGCGTCGATCCTGCCCTTCACCAGCCCCAGTTCGTAACGATGCATGCCGGCGGCGTATTCACGCACCAGCAGCACGGTTTCATCGTCGAGCATCGGCACCACCACCACTGCACCGTGACCACGGCTGACCAGGCGCTCGAAACGGCGACGTTCACCGTTGGAGAATTCCAGGTCCAGATGCTGGCGCTGGAAGGGGCCGTTCTCCTCATCGGTGATCCGATGGATGATCGGCAAGCGACGGCCGGCACGGTCATCGTTCATGCGGAATCTCCGCGGCGACCGGCGGCTGCGCCGGGGCCGATAGAATGTGCAGGCAGCAACATGTTCATGAGCCCGAAATGCTAGCAGACCCGACCCCCTCCCCGCTGGCCCGCCACTGGCGGCAGCGCGACCTGCAGGTGCTGTGGCACCCGTGCACGCAGATGCGTGAGCATCCGGACACCCTGCCGCTGGTGCCGATCGCCCGTGGCGAAGGCGCGTGGCTGATCGACCACGACGGCCACCGCTATCTGGACGCCGTCAGCAGCTGGTGGACCAACCTGTTCGGTCATGCCGAACCGCGCATCGGCGGTGCCATTGCCACCCAGGCCACGCAGCTGGAACAGGTGATGCTGGCCGGCTTCAGCCATGAGCCGGCCATCACGCTGGCCGAACGCCTGCTGGCATTGGCACCACGCCAGCCCGGCCGCGAGCCGCTGGCCAAGGTGTTCTACGCCGACAACGGCTCGGCCGGCGTGGAAGTGGCGCTGAAGATGGCCTTCCAGTATTTCCAGAACCGTGGGGAGCCGCGGCGCACGCGTTTCATTGCACTGGAAAACGGCTACCACGGCGAGACCCTGGGCGCGTTGGCGCTGGGTGACATCCCGCTGTATCGCCGCGTCTATGCGCCGCTGCTGGCCGAAGGGCTGTTCGCGCCGTCGCCCGATGCCTACCTGGCCGAACCCGGCCAGAGCGCGGCCGACCGCGCGCGGCAGGCTGCCGACGGCCTGGCCACGCTGTTCGACCAGCATCCGGGCGAGATCTGCGCGGTGATCCTGGAACCGCGCCTGCAGTGTGCCGGCGGCATGCGCATGCATGACCCGGTCTATCTGCAGCGCGTGCGCGAACTGTGCGATGCCCATGGCGCGTTCATGATCGCCGACGAGATCGCCACCGGCTTCGGCCGCACCGGCACCCTGTTCGCCTGCGAGCAGGCAGGGGTGATGCCGGACCTGATGTGCCTGTCCAAAGGCCTGACCGGCGGCTTCCTGCCACTGGCCGCCGTGCTGGCGACGCAGGCGCTGTATGACGCCTTCCTCGACGACTCGCGCGAGCGCGCCTTCCTGCATTCGCACAGTTACACCGGCAATCCGCTGGCCTGCGCGGCGGCACTGGCGACGCTGGACATCTTCCGCGACGACGATGTGATTGCGCGCAACCGGGGCATCGCCTCGGTGATGGGCACGCTGGCGGCACCGTTTGCCGACCATCCACACGTGGCCGACGTGCGCCAGGCCGGCATGGTGGTGGCCTTCGAGCTGTCGCGCGACGGCAACAGGCGCACGCCGTTCGACCCGGGCCTGCGGCTGGGCCTGCACGCCTACAAGGCCGCCCTCAAGCGCGGCGTGGTGCTGCGCCCGCTGGGCGACGTGCTGTACTGGATGCCACCCTACTGCGTGGATGACGAACAACTGGAGCTGCTGGCACACACCACGCTGGCGGCCATCGACGAGGCGATTGCATGCGCGTGACCCGCTGCCCCATCGACCTGGCGCTGCACAGCGGCCAGACCGTGACCCTGCCGGAAGAGACGGCCAACCACCTGGTGCGGGTGATGCGCCTGCGCGAGGGAGACACCTGCGTGCTGTTCAACGGCGACGGCCATGACTACAGCGCGACGCTGACCGTGGCCGGCAAGCGCGAGGTGCAGGTGCGCATCGACGCCATGCAGGCCATTGACAATGAATCACCGCTGGCGATCACCCTGCTGCAGGGCATCGCCCGTGGCGAGAAGATGGACCTGATCCTGCAGAAGGCCACCGAACTGGGCGTGGCGGCGATCATTCCGGTCAACGCCGAGCGCACCGAGGTGAAACTCGATCCAGCACGGGCCGAGAAGCGCGTGGCGCACTGGAACAACGTGGTGACCTCGGCCTGCGGCCAGTCCGGGCGCGCGCGCATTCCGCCGGTAGGATCCCCGCTGTCGCTGGCACAGGCTGCGGCGGCGCTGCCAGCCGATTCGCTGCGGCTGACCCTGGATCCGCAGGGAGCACATCGCCTGTCGACGCTGGGAGCCGCTCCCGCTGGCGGTATCGTGATTGCAATCGGCCCGGAAGGGGGCTGGTCGCCGCGCGACCGCGACCAGCTGGCAGCGGCAGGGTTCCAGGGACTGCAGCTGGGCCCGCGGATCCTGCGCACGGAAACGGCCGGGCTGGCCGCTGTCGCGGCGTTGCAGGCGCGGTTGGGCGACCTGGGGTAAGGCTGCTTCGTGGTAGTGCCGGCCGCTGGCCGGCATCCACGGGATCATGGGGTTGCCGGCCAGCGGCCGGCACTACCGGGATCCGACCGGCGGAATCGCGATCAAGCCGCCAGCGAATCCAGCGCCGCTTCCAACGCGTCCAGGTTCGGCAGCAGCGCACTCTGCTCACCCAGCAGCACGCGCATGTGCACGGTCTGCGGCAGGGTTTCTTCGGAGGCGTCGGCCAGCAGGCCATCGCGTGGCACCGAGATCAGCTGCGGGAAGTTCTGCGTCAGCAGCGCGTAGTACGGGCGCTGCGCGTTGCCGCTGAGGGACTTCAGCACCACCACCTTGTTGTGGCCGGCCACCGTCTCTTCGCCCAGCCCCGAAAGGCGTGCGAACGACACCAGCGGCACCTGCCAGCCGTGCCAGCCGATCTCGCCAACCAGCCAGCGCGGCGCATCGGAGACCGGCTGCACCGGCACGCGCGACATCATTTCGGCCACGGTGGCATTGGGCAGCAGTACGCGCTCGTTGCCGGCCTGGATCAGGACGCCGCGGATTTCGTCATTGCTGGCGTAGCTCATGGTGCCTCTCCGTTGTCGTCCTGCTCACCCCAGCGCGCGGCAATTGCCTGCGCCAGTTCCTGCGGTTCACCGGCCACCATGCCGGCAGCCACCACGGCGGTGGCCGCCGCCGGGTCATAGCAGCCCTCGCCCACCTGCCCGGCCACCCACGCACCGGCGGCCGCCAGGTCCAGCGCCGGGCCTACGTGGGCCAGGTCGGCACCGCTGAGCAGCACCAGCGCGGTGTGTTCGGCCGGCAGCGAAGCGAGCGAAATACCATTGGCATCGCTCTGGAAATGCAGGCCATCGCTGGCCGCGCGCACGCCGATATCATCGGCCAGCACGTGCACCTCGCCCGGCACCGCGTGCTGGCCGGCCTCGGCCAGCTGCACCGGCAACGGCGAAACACGGGACATCTGCTTGACCAGGTTGCCGTAGCGGCCACCATCCAGACGCATGTGCACCAGGACCGGCACGCTCAACGACGCGGGCAGTGCGCCGAGCAGGCGACGCAACGCATCCGGGCCACCGATGCCGGCCAGCACCAGCAGCGATGCGGCACGCGCACCGGCCGGGGCGGCGGCATCCAGATCGACCAGGCTCAAATGATCGGTATCGAACGAGGGCTGCGGCGCGACGACCGACGCCACGGCTTCTGCCGATACTGGTGCTTCGATCGATTCTTCGACCAGCGACCAGGCGGTGTGATCGAAGGAGACCGGCGGTGTCCCGGGCGCCGCCGGTTCGGCCAGTGCCTGCGGCGCCGAAGGCGGATCGAGAGGCTCGGGCACGACCGGCTGCAGCGCCGCCAGGGCCTGCTCCAGCGCGATCGGTTCGTGCAGGTCTGCCGGTGGCGAATACAGGCCGTCGGCCGGAACGTCATCGGCCCAGCTCAGCGCCTGTTCCAGATGCGGCCGCAGGGCTTCTTCCTGCGGCGCCGGCGCGGGCGCCGGATGGCCAGGCTCCAACTGCAGGCTGGGCTCTTCTTCGGCGCCCGGCGGCAACACCTGCTGGTGGCCGTGCAGCTTGGCGGCCAGGTGGCGCCCCCAACGTTGCGCCTCCCAGCCGTCGCGGCGGGCGGCCAGCTCAGCCTCATCGAACACCAGGGTCAGCCCCGGTGCCGAGAGCACGGCTTCCAACCGTTCCAGTGCGTCCTCGATGGCCGCTTCCAGCGCGATCACCACGAACTGCGGATCCGCGGCCTGCAGGGCCTGCGGCTCCAGGCCGTTCGGATCATCTTCCAGGACCAGTTGTACATCGGCATGCGCCAGCGCCTCGCGCAGGCGTTCACGCGCCGCACCGGGGCGGGCCAGCAGGGCGACGGCCGGGGCCGGATGGGTTTCACTCACGGACACGGGCGATCCCCAGCAGGTCGTACACGTTACGCATCAGGTCCAGTTCCTGGTACGGCTTGCCCAGATAACGCTGGACACCGATCTCGAAGGCACGCTGGCGGTGCTTGTCGCCGCTGCGCGAGGTGATCATCACGATCGGCACATCCCTGTAGCGAGGATCGGCACGCATCACGGTGGCCAGCTCGTAGCCGTCCATGCGCGGCATCTCGATGTCCAGCAACATCAGGTCCGGCACGCGCTCTTCCAACCGCTCCAGTGCTTCCACGCCATCGCGGGCGACACTGACTTCGAAGTTGTGGCGTTCGAGGATGCGGCCGGTCACCTTGCGCATGGTCAGCGAGTCATCGACCACCATCACCAGCGGCACCTGGCGTTCGTCGCGCGGCGCATTGGCCAGCACCGGTGCGGTCGGATTGGCCAGGAAGCGGCGCACCAGCGGCGCGACGTCCAGGATCACCACCACGCGGCCATCGCCGGTGATGGTGGCACCGTAGATGCCCGGTACCGATGCGATCTGCAGGCCGACCGGCTTGACCACGATTTCGCGGTTGCCCAGCACCTGGTCGATCGCCACGGCTGCACGCAGGTCACCGGCACGCACCAGCAGCAGCGGCACCTGGTCCTGGCCATCGGCACGCGCCGGAGCCTGCCCGACCAGGCTGCCGAGGTCATACAACGGATAGTCTTCGCCGCTGTAGCGGTAGCTGCTGTCGGCGGCCTCGAAACGTTCGCGCGACAGGCGGCCGATACCGCTGACCGAGGCCACCGGCACGGCGAAGGTGGTCTCGCCGATCTGCACGAACACCGCTTGGGTGACGGCCAGCGTCTGCGGCAGGCGCAGGGTGAAGCGCACGCCTTGGCCGCGCACCGACTGGATGTCGACCGAGCCGCCCAGCTGGCGCACTTCGTTGCGCACCACGTCCATGCCCACGCCACGACCGGCCAGCTGGCTGACCTGGTCGGCGGTGGAGAAACCGGAGGCGAAGATCAGGTTGTCCAGTTCCTGCTCGCTGGGCTGCGCATCGGCGGCCAACAGGCCACGGTCGATGGCGCGGCGGCGGATCGCTTCGCGATCGAGGCCGGCACCGTCATCGGCCACTTCCAGCACGATTTCCGAGCCTTCACGGTGCAGGCGGATGGCGACTTCGCCCTCTTCCGGCTTGCCGGCGGCGCGACGCTGTTCCGGCGCTTCCAGGCCGTGGGCCACGGAGTTGCGCAGCATGTGTTCGAGCGGCGCGACCATGCGATCGAGGACATTGCGGTCCAGTTCGCCGTGGGTGCCCTCCAGGGTCAGGTGCACCTGCTTGCCGGTATCCATGCCGGACTGGCGGACCACGCGGCGCAGGCGCGGCACCAGGCCATCGAACGGCACCATGCGCGCGCGCATCAGGCCGTCCTGCAGCTCGGAGCTGACGCGCGACTGCTGTTGCAGCAGCGAATCGTACTGGCGTGACAGATCGTCGAGCACGCCCTGCAGGCCCCCGAGATCGGCCGCCGATTCGTTCAGCGCACGGCTGAGCTGTTGCAGCGTGGAGAAGCGGTCCAGTTCCAGCGGATCGAACTTCTGATCGGCCTGGTCCTGCTCACGCTGGTAGCGGGCGACGATCTGCGCTTCGGTTTCCAGGTCCAGGCGGCGCAGCTGGTCGCGCAGACGCGCGTTGGTGCGCTCCAGTTCGCCCATCGCGCCTCGGAAGGCACCGAGCTGCTGCTCCAGGCGCGAGCGGTAGATCGCCACCTCACCGGCATGGTTGACCAGGCGGTCGAGCAGATCCGCGCGCACGCGCACCTGTTCCTGCTGCGGGCGTGCCAGCGGATCTTCATCGACCACGCCTTCGGCCGGCAGCGGTGCCGACAACGGCGCATCAAGCAGCGGCGGTGCCGGGCTGGCAACCGGTGCCGAAGTGGCTTCTGCGACGCTCGCCACGTTGGCTGCGGCTGCAGCAGCCGCCGCAGCGATATCGGTGGTGGTACGCACTTCGAACGCGTCGACCAGGTCCTGCGCCGGTTCCACCACGCGGTGGTTGCCGGTGCGGGTGAGCAGCTGGTGCAGGCGATCGAATCCGCGCTCCAGCAACTGCACATCGCGGCGTTCGATCTCGGTGCGACCAGCGGCGACGGCTTCCAGCAACGATTCGATGCTGTGGCCAAGATCGCCGATGGCGTTGATGCCGGCCATGCGTGCGCCACCCTTCAGGGTATGCAGGTCACGCTGCAGGCCGGCCAGCACCTCGCGGTCCTGCGGCGCATCGCGCAGCTCGCTGATCAGGCCATCGCAGTGGTCGAGCAGGTCCTTGCCTTCCTCGACGAAGATGTCGACCAGCTCGCGATCGTAGACGCTGAAGTCGAGCGTATCAGCGCTGTCTTCCGGCGCCGGGATGTCAAGGACGTCGGGTGCCACGACATCAGCCACGTCGGCGCCAGGCGCGCCAACGGCCGGGGCATCCGACACGGTATCGGTATCGGCACCTTCGGCGTGGACTTGCACCTGGCCCGGCGCGTCTTCCAGTTCGAAGAACCGCACCGGCCCGGCGGTGGCCGGCGCCGCGGCCTCCGCGATCACCTCATTCACCGTCGCCGGGGACGGCTGATCGGCGCTCTCTCCTTCACCGATCGCCGCCTCCCCGCCGACGTCCGCATCCTCGGCAAAGGCTTCCGCCTCGCCCGGCGCGAGTTCGCTGGCCTGCAGGCCGAGCACGGACCATTGCCCGTCGTCGGCCAGGGGCTGCTCTTCGTCGATCACGTGCAGGCCGGCCTCGAGCGCGGCGTCCAGCGAGACCGGTTCTGCAAACCCCGGCGCAGCCATTTCATCCTGCAGGCTCGACAGCTCGCTGTCGAGTGGCAGTGCAGCAGGCGTCTCGAATGCCTCAGCGTCTGCGACGTGCACGTGATCGAACGAGGACGCATTCAGGTCAGATGCGACGGTTTCGACAGCATCAGGAATCTCTTCGGCATCGCGGTCGTCGACCGGCAGCGCACTGGCATCCAGGTACGGCGACAGATCGTCCACGACGGTCAAACCGGCATCGTCGGACAACAGCGGCGCGCTTTCGGCCTCCGCCTCGACACCGTCTACCTCAACGCCCGGAGCATCGTCGGCCACCCGGATCGATTCGACCACCGGTAGCGACGCCGCTCCCTCACCCGGTACCGACGGCCATCCGGCATCGAAGTAGCGCGAAAGATCGTCGCTGGCGGTCAGCTCACCGACCTCCAGCCCGCCCTCGCCCTCGATCGCCGCATCCTCGACCGGGGCTTCGGCGGCATCGACAACTGCCTGTGGTTCCTGCTCCGGCACGACGAACGAAGGCGGTACCGCATCGGTTTCAGGCGCGACGGCTGCGAAGGCGTCCGCATCCCGTTCCGCCGCCGGTTCGTCATCCAGCGCCAGCTCGGCTTCGTCGTCCTCCAGGCCCACCATCGGCCAGCGCGCTTCCGGCAACTCGCTGGCCAGCGCCTGCAGGCGCTGTGCCAGTACCTGTAGCGGTGCGATGCGCGGCTGTTCGGCCTGCAGCGCTTCCATGGTGGCGGTGATCGCCTGCGCGGTCGCATCCAGCGCGGCCACGCCTTCATCACCCGGCACCACCTCGGCGGCCAGTGCACGCTTGATGTAGGACTCGGCACCGCCGGTTACAGCCGTGATCTCGGGCACTTCGGTCATCGCGAAGGCGCCGTTCATGGTGTGCACTGCGCGCAGGAGGGCGTCGCTGACCGGCTGCGGTGCCTGCTGCGCCGAACGCAGCCAGTCCTGCAGGGTGGCCTGGTGGACTTCCACCTCGGCCTCGAGAATCTCGCGCAGCACGCTGTCGATGTTGGCCGGCGTGCCGGTGGCTTCGGCCTCCTCGGCGGTATCGGCCAGCGCCGAAGCGACCATCTCCGCGTCGAGAATGCGGCTGATCTCGTCTTCGCCTTCGGCTTCGGCCACCGGTGCAACCGGTGCAGTGGCACCAGGCAGGGGTACGTAGTAGGTTTCCTCGCCTGCACCGACACGATCGGCGATGGCCTGCATGGCCTGCAGGTCGACGCTGATGCGCTGGCCATGGCGCAGCGCCGCGTTCAGCTGGGGCAGCGCCGCATGCGCGTTGTCGACCATCGCCAGCACGGCGGGGGACGCGGCGCGGCTGCCATCCAGCACGCGGTTGAGCATGCCTTCGATCTTCCACGCGAACTCACCCAAGGTGCGTGCGCCGACCAGGCGGCCGCTACCCTTGAGGGTATGGAAGATGCGGCGGATCGGGCGCAGCCGGTCCATGTTGTCCGGCTGCATCCGCCATGCCGGCAGTAGCGTGCCGAGATTGGCCAGCTCATCATCGAACTCTTCCAGGAACACCTCGCGGATGTCCTCGTCGATGTTCTCGGCATCGTCGTCAAAGCCGGCGTCGAAGCCCGCATTGGTGTCGGCGTCGGTCCCGGCAACGGCCGAATCCACTGCCTCCGGCGCTGCCGCAGCGGCCATCGCCTGTGGATTGAAGCCGGCAGCGGCCGCACTCAGCTCGGCGAAGAACTGGGCATCGGCTTCGCTGAAATCGATCGGCGCGATGGTGTCGATATCGATCACCGACACGGCCGGAGCGGAGGTTTCCGCTGCCGGGATGAGCGCTTCGATCGACGGCGACGTGATCGACGGTACCGGCAGCTCATCCGGCGCCTGATCCACCTCGACCAGCGCGCCGGGCGATGCATCGGCCAGCGGCGGCGCCACGGCATCGACGATCTCCAGCGACGGCTGCAAGCGGGCATCATCATCCAGCGACAGCGTTTCCATTGCATGCAGCGACAGCACGTCGTCAGCGTTGTCCAGCGCGTCGGCATCGAAGCGGAACACCACGTCGTCGGCGACGGCAGCCGCATCCTGTTCGGCTGCCACCGGGTCGAACACCGGTGCAGCATCGAAAGCGGTCCCGGATGAAGCCACCGCGTCCGTCGTCTCACTGATCGACGGCGCTGCGGTCTCCTCAAGCATCTGCGGCGCCTCGGACAGCGACCACTGCGGTGCACCGGAGTGATCACCGTCGGCCAGTTCGAAGCTGACCGGATCGAAACTGGCGAAGGTCGGGCTGCGCTCGTCATCGGCAGGCGCGATGGCGTCGGCCTCCGGATGGAACGGCGCCAGCTCCCACTGTGGGACATCCGGGGCAGGTGCGCTGGACGCCGCGAAGACCAGCGATGCCTCCGCATCGTCGTGCGTCGGCAACGGCGAAGCATCGGTATCAGCCGTGCTGGCGGCCACGGCTGCCACGGTGCCCAGTGCGCCGAACATCAGGCGGTTGTCGGACACCATCGGCGCCGGCGAGGCCGGCGGCGGATCGAAGGTGAAGTCCGGCAGTGGCACCGGCACGTCGCCGGCAGTGGGCGCCGCAGGCTGCACTGGAACCTCGATGCGCTCCGGCTGCAGCGGCTCAGCCTGCAACGCAACCGGCTCACGTTCGACCGGCAGCAGTGCCGGCGCTTCCGGCGCGACGGCATTGTGCTCCGGCAGCGGCCAGTAGCGCAGAGCCTCGAGGCTGCTGCGGGTGATTTCGAGGATGTCCTCGCGGCCCGGGCGGCGGTCGCGCAGCGCTTCCAGGTAGTACTCCAGGCTGGCCATGGCATCGGCCAGGGTGTCCAGCTGGCGGCCGCTGGGCACGCGCTGGCGGCCGATCAGTTCGGCCTCGATGTACTGCTGCACGCCACGCAGGTAATCGGCGGCGGTACCCAGGTCGAGCATGCGCAGCGCGCCGGACACATCGCCCAGCAGGCGTGGCACATCCTGCAGCTCGGCATGGTTCCAGCTGGTTTCGATGAAGGCGACGAAATGCTCGCGGGCAGCGGCGAAGTTGGCGATGGCTTCGTGCGCCAGCACCTCCACCGTGCGCCGGTTCTCGACCGCGCTCGGGTCGTCCTCGCCACTGCCGCCGGCGCCCAGATGGGCAACCTGGTCGTCCAGCGAGGCATCGACGTACAACAGTGCACCGGCAATATCCAGCAGCAGGTTCTCGTCGATCTGCTGGCGACCTTCGACCACGCCGCGCAGCGCATCGCGCTGCTGCACGACCACGCCGCGGGCCACGCCCAGGCCCATCATGCCCAGCGTATCGGCCACGGCGCCAAGCTCGTTGGCCTGGGTCTGCAGCTGTTCCGGCGCACCGCCGGTACGCAGGTGCAGGTCCAGCGCATCCTTGATGCGCAGCAGCTCTTCCTTCACCGCGCTGCCGACCGTGTCGAGCAGTTCGCGATTGCGCCCGCTCAGGCTGCCACGGGCATGGTCCAGCTCGGCCTCGGTGGCGGTGACGCTGTCCGGCGCAAAGGCCAGCAGCACACTGTCAGTGACGCCTTCTTCGCCGCGCGACGCACGGATCTCGTTGAGCAGCGGCATCAGCACGATCGGAATGTCGCGATGGCCGTTCTGCAGGCGTTCCAGGTAGTCGGGCAGCAGCACGCTGCCACGCATCAGGGTCGCGCAGGCTTCATCGCGGTCGGCCACGCGGCCGGCGCCGATGGCATTGGCCAGCTGCTCCAGTTCTTCGGCCACCATCGCCGGGGCATACAGCTCGACCATGCGCAGGGTGCCCTGCACCTGGTGCAGGTAGCCGGCGCAGATGCGCATGCGGCTGGCGTCGGTCGGGTCTTCCGCGTAGTACTCGACTTCGTTGCGCACCTGGCGCAGGGTCTCGTCCAGCTCGGGCTTGACCCAGCCCAGCGCTGCGTGGCTCATCGCATCGCGCAGACTGCTCATGGACGCGCTCCGTTCGCCGCCGCGCGGAAGCCGCGCGAGTTCTGGCGTGGGGAATGGAAATGCTTCATCGACTGGTTCCTTGCTCGCCGCCCTGCCCGCGTCACGCCGGCAGCTTGAAGTCGGCGACCGAACGGCGCAGGTCCGCCGCCAGCTGCGCGAGGTGGCCGATCGACTCTGCGGTCTGTCCGGCACCCTGCGAGGTCTGGCCGGTGATCTGCCGGATCACGCCCATGGTGCGGGTGATGTCCGAGGCGGCGGCCGACTGCTGCTGGGCGGCGATGGAGATGTTCTTGATGAGGGTGTTCAGTGCATTGGACACGCGCTCGATCTCGGTCAGCGCGGTGCCGGCATCCTCGGCCAGGCGTGCACCGGACACCACTTCGGCGGTGGTCTGCTCCATCGAGGTGACCGCTTCGTTGGTGTCGGCCTGAATGGCCTGGACCAGGTTTTCGATGCGTCGGGTCGCACCCGAGGTGCGTTCTGCCAGGCGCTGCACTTCGTCGGCCACGACCGCGAAACCGCGGCCCGCTTCACCGGCCGACGCGGCCTGCACCGCCGCGTTCAACGCCAGGATGTTGGTCTGCTCGGAAATGTCGTTGATCAGTTCCACGATCGAGCCGATTTCCTGCGACGACTCGCCCAGGCGCTTGATGCGCTTGGAGGTTTCCTGGATCTGGTCACGGATCTGGTCCATGCCCTGGATGGTCTCGCGCACCACGCCGGCACCTTCGGCAGCGATCACCACCGAGCGCTGTGCCACGTCGGCCGACTCGGCCGAGTTGCGCGACACCTGCTCGATGCTCGCCGCGATCTCTCCGATGCGGTCCGAAGCCGAGGTGATCTGGTTGGCCTGGTGCCCCGCGGCCTCTGCCAGCTGCATGGCGGTGGCCTGCGTTTCCTGGGTGGACATCGCGACCTTGGCCGAGGTGTCATTGATGGTGGTCACCAGGTGGCGCAGCTCGTCGACCGCGTAGTTGATCGCGTCGGCGATCGCGCCGGTCATGTCCTCGGTCACCGAGGCCTTCACCGTCAGGTCGCCCTCGCCGAGCGAGGAGATTTCGTCCAGCAGCCGCATGATCGCCTGCTGGTTGCGGCTGTTGAATTCCACCTGGGTCTGGTAGCGCAGTTCCTGCTCGCGCGAGCGGCTGCGCACGTTGGTGGAGACGAAGCCGATGATCGCGATCAGCGAAAGCGCACCGGACACCACGCCGATCCAGAAGTTCGGGAACAGGCGGGTGTCGGATACCGAGCCGAACGAGGAGAACGCATCGAACAACTTGCGGCTGTCATCCAGCATGTGGGCCGAACCCTGGCCCAGCGCGGTGGCAGCGGACTGCGCCGCGAACAGCTGGCGCGAGCTGGCCAGGATCGCGTCGGCGTCCTGCTTCATCGCTTCCCACTTCTGCTGCGACTGTTCCAACGCGGCCACGGCGGCGGCACCGCGCACGGCGGTGATGCCCAGTTCCTCGTTGCCGTTGCGCAGGCCGTCGAGCACCTGCGAGAACACGGTGATGTCGCGTGCCAGCGCATCGCCGGAGGTCGCCGCGGCGCTGCCACCGGCACGCATTTCGGTCACGCGGCGGGCCATCGAACCGGCCACCACGACCTGCTGCAGCGCGCTGTACACCTGCGACGACGGCGCGCCGGAAGCGGACATCGCACGCACCAGCTCGTTCAGCTGGGCCTGCAGGCCCGGCACCGCGCCGGTGAAGTTGTTCGCGTTGCCGGCCAGCGCCAGCACGGCCGGTTCGCTGGCCACCAGCTGCCCGGCCTGCTTGCCCAGCGGCGCCCAGGTCTCGCCCAGGGTGGCGATGGCACCGGCGACGCCCGGCTCCTTGCCGTAGCGTCCCTGCAGGGTCGACACGTTCTGCTCGATCGCGTTGCGGGTGGCCTTGAAGGCGGTGAAGGCCTGGGCGTTGCCGCCGACCGCGTCACGTCCCTGGTTGGCCAGCTGCTGCGACAGCACCTGCAGGTCGGCGGCCTTGGAGCCGGCGTCGGCAAGGCGGCTGCCCTGCCAGGTGGCGACGCCGGTATTGACGCCGAACAGGATCATCGATGCCAGCAGCAGGAACAGCCACAGGTTGCTGCCGCCCAGCCGCAGCTTGCCGGTCTTGGTGGCGTCCGAAGCAGTACTCATCGTTCAACCTCGATCTTCAATGCAGGGGGCGATGCCCGGCCTCAGGCCGCGGCTTGCCGGAATTCAGGGGTGCGCGACAGCAGCGAGAGCGAGAACACGCCCCAGTCGTGGCCGTCGGCATGGAAGGCACGGTCAACGAAATGGCCGTAGCGACCTTCGGCCAGCGTGCCCGCTTCGATCTGCTGGTCCAGCTCGAAGCTGCGCTGGCCGAACAGTTCATCGATGGTCAGTGCGACGTCGCCGCCGGCCTGGCGCATGATCAGCACGCGCTGGCCTTCCTGCTGCACGGTGCGCGTGCCTTCCAGGAAGTACTTCAGGTCGACCACCGGGAACAGGTTGCCGCGCAGGTTGCCCACGCCCAGTAGCCAGGGCTGCGCGCAGGGTACCGGGGTCACCGGCGGCATCGGCACGATTTCCACCACTTCACGGAAATCGGACACCAGCCGGCGCTGGCCGACGCGGTAACCCACGCCACGCCACAGGTCCTGAGCAAACTGCTTTCCGGGCAGCTGCACCGCATGGGCCAGGCTGCGCCGTTCATAGGCTTCAAGGATGTCGAAGGGCGAGCGCATCAGGCCACCAGTTCGTTGATCCGCGCGATCAGTTCATCCTCGCGCGGCGGCTTGACGATGTAATCGGCGGCGCCCTGGCGCAGGCCCCAGGCCTTGTCGGTTTCCATCGCCTTGGTGCTGACGATGATCACCGGGATGTGCTTGATCGCCGCATCACGGGCCATCGCACGGGTCGCCTGGAAGCCGCTCATGCCAGGCAGGACCACGTCCATCAGCACCAGCTGCGGCACCTGGTCGCGGACCAGCTGCAGGCCATCCTCGGCATTGTCCGCTTCCAGCACTTCGTGGCCGGCACGGCGCAGCCACTGGGTGAACACCGCGCGGTCGGTCGGTGAATCCTCGATCAGGACGATACGAGCCATTGTGCCTTTCCCCCCTGGTCAGGCGTTGACGTATGTGCGGATGGCACCCAGCAGTTCTTCACGCGTAAAAGGCTTCGTCAGGTACTGCTCCGAGCCGACGATGCGTCCCCGCGCCTTGTCGAACAGGCCATCCTTGGACGACAGCATGATGACCGGGGTCGCCTTGAACAGCTGGTTGCCCTTGATCAGCGCGCAGGTCTGGTACCCGTCCAGGCGCGGCATCATGATGTCGACGAAGATGATCTGCGGTTGCTGGTCTGCGATCTTGGCAAGCGCTTCGAAGCCGTCGGTGGCGGTGACCACCTCGCAGCCTTCGCGCTTGAGCAGCGTTTCCGCAGTCCTGCGGATGGTCTTCGAATCATCGATGACCATCACCCGGAGTCCTGCGAGTTCCCCGCCCGCAGTCGTGTTTTCAGTCATTGCCTATCCCCAAGCGCACGGCCCGATCTCTGGCGGGGGCCGCTGCGAAAGCGTATCTATATCGCACTTTCCGCGCCCGCTTCAAGGCCGCCCCACGGCGCGGGGCATGGCGCCCTCCTGAACGTGACGGGTTTCGCAATGGGTGCGCGACCGCCGGGCGGACGCTGCGTTGCAGTATGGCAGGGAGGCGCGCGGCCGGCGTTGCCGCTACCATCAACGCCTTGCCTGACAGGTGCGCCCATGCCGTTGAACGTCATCGTGGTGATGGACCCCATCGCCCACATCAAGATCGCCAAGGACACCACCTTCGCCATGCTGCTGGAAGCCCAGCGCCGCGGCCATGCCCTGCACTACGTGCGGCCGGGCGGACTGGCCCTGGAAGGTGGCGTGGCGGTGGCCCGGACCGCGCCACTGCAGGTGCGCGACGACCCGGCGGGCTGGTATGAGCTGGGTGAGTTCAGCCGTACCGAGTTCGGGCCCGGCCAGATCGTGCTGATGCGCAAGGACCCGCCGGTCGACGCCGAGTACATCTACGACACCCAGGTGCTGGACGTGGCCGCCGCTGCCGGTGCCTGCGTGGTCAACAACCCGCAGGGCCTGCGCGACTACAACGAGAAGCTGGCAGCCCTGCTGTTCCCGCAGTGCTGCCCGCCGACCCTGGTCAGCCGCGATGCCAAGGCGCTGAAGGCCTTCGCCCTCGAACACGGCCAAGCCGTGCTGAAGCCGCTGGACGGCATGGGCGGCCGCTCGATTTTCCGCAGCGGCCAGGGCGATCCGAACCTGAACGTGATCCTGGAGACCCTGACCGACGGCGGCCGCAAGCTGGCGCTGGCCCAGAAGTTCATTCCCGACATCACCGCCGGCGACAAGCGCATCCTGCTGGTCGACGGCGAACCGGTCGATTACTGCCTGGCGCGCATTCCCCAGGGTGACGAGTTCCGCGGCAACCTGGCGGCCGGCGGCCGTGGCGAAGGGCGCCCGCTGAGCGAGCGTGACCGCTGGATCACCGGCCAGGTTGGCCCGGAGATGAAGCGTCGTGGCATGCGCTTCGTCGGCCTGGACGTGATCGGCGATTACCTGACCGAGGTCAACGTGACCAGCCCGACCTGCGTGCGCGAGCTCGACGCGCAGTACGGCCTGAACATTGCCGGCACCCTGTTCGACGCGCTCGAGGCCGGCCTGCGCTGATGCCGTCCGCACCCGCCGTTCTGCCCCCGCCGCCACGCGAAGCGCAACGGCTGGGGGCCACCATCGCACTGTCGGTGCTGGTCCACGCCCTGCTGATCCTGGGCGTGGGCTTCGCCGTGAAAGGCGATGCTCCGCTGGTGCCGACGCTGGAAGTGATCTTCAGCCAGACGCGCACCGCACTGACGCCAAAGCAGGCTGATTTCCTTGCCGCCGCCAACCAGGAAGGCGGTGGCGAGCACGACCGCGCACAGCGTCCGCGCGACAACCAGGCCGGCATCGTGCCGCAGGCGCAATCCGGACTCAGCCCGGTTCCCCAGCAACAGCAATCGGCCGCGCCGGTTCCGCCGCCGCAGGCACGGGTGGTCAGCAGCCGCAATGGGGAGGACACCGTGGCGCAGGCGCAGTCCCGTCCAACGCCGGAACAGCCTGAGCCGGATGCGCCGCTGAGCGCGCGTGAGCAGCGCGATGTGGAGATGGCGCGACTGGCTGCCGAAGTGCATCTGCGCTCGGCGCAGTATGCCAAGCGCCCGAATCGCAAGTTCGTGTCGGCCAGCACGCGTGAATATGCCTATGCCAATTACCTGCGTGCCTGGGTCGACCGTGCCGAGCGCGTAGGCAACCTGAATTACCCGGACGAGGCCCGGCAGCGACGGCTCGGCGGCCAGGTGGTGATCAGCGTGGGCGTGCGCCGCGATGGCAGCGTGGAGAGCAGCCGCATCCTGCGTTCAAGCGGAACGCCGCTGCTGGATGAAGCGGCGCTGCGGGTGGTGAAGCTGGCGCAGCCATTCCCGCCGTTGCCAAAGACCGAGGACGAGATCGACATCCTGCAGGTCACCCGTACCTGGGTGTTCCTGCCGGGTGGCACCCTGCACGACGATCGGTAGGGTTTTGTTGCCCGGGCCTGCGGCCCGGGACCCGCTGGAGGCAACAGCAACAGCAGAAGCAACAGCAGAAGCGGCGGCGGGGATGCTGGACCTGGCGGGGCGGTGTGGGCTTGCAGGACACGCCGTAAACCCGTCCTTGGGGGCTCGATGGCGCCATCCATGGCGCCAACGGTCCTGCAAGCCCACACCGCCCCACCTCCGACAAATCGCGGCGCATCGCGTCCCGCTCCGCTGTTGGTAGGTGTCGACCTTGGTCGACACACATCCACGCCACGCGTGGATGCGAGCGAAGCGATCCGCTTTTGACTTTGATTTTCTTTTTTGATTTTCCGTGGCGGACGCACACGGAAACTGTCAGAGGTCGGGCGGGGTGGGTTCGCGGGGGTGTCCGCGGCATGGGTCGGGCGCATGCGCCCGACGGGTTGGGCAGGACGCCCAACCCCGGTCTTGCCGTGTGCGCAGGACAGCGCACACGTGCAAGCCACGGCCAAGCCCCCATGGGTGAGGGCGCTTCGCTTGCGAAGCATTGCTTCGCAAGCGCCCGAACGCCCAGCCGCCAGCGGCTGGGCCGGACTGGGGGTTTACGGCGTCCCCCGCGAACCCACCCCGCCCGGCCAAGCGCGGCTTTTGGTTTATGCGATCAACCAACCCCGCCACGAGGGGCTCAGCCGTTGGCCTTCGCCTTCGCCTCGCGCGCGGCCTGCTGCTCGACCAGGGTCAGTGCCACGTTGTCGCGCAGGTACGCCGGCTCGACCTTCTCCGGTGCGATCGCCTCACCACGCGCGAACGCCGGCACCGCCAGTGCCAGCACGTCCGACGCCCGCGGCAATGCCGCAGCATCGAAACCGCGCAGGCCACTGCCCAACTGTGCCACCAGCGCGCCGTCGCCCGCGCCGAAACCGGTACCGACACCGTAGGCCGGCATTCCTTCCGGCAGCGTCACCACGGAGGGCGCGCAGACGCGCTCGGCATCTTGCGCGACCGGCAGGCCGTCCACGCGTTCGAAGCGCGCGACGTAGAGTTCGCCCATTCGTGCATCGATCGCCGACAGGATCTGCGTTTCTTCCGCCGGTGCCCGCAGCGCCAGCACCTGCAGCGTCGAAACCGGCAGCAGCGGGCGGTCCAACGCCAACGCGATGCCCTGGGCGATGGCGATCGCCAGGCGCACACCGGTGAACGCCCCCGGGCCGCGACTGAGCGCGATGCCATCGAGCTGGCGACGGCTGATGCCGGCTTCGGCCAGCAGCGCCTCGGCCCATGGCAGGCTCAGTTCGGCATGCCGGCGCGGGGCGATCTCGAAGCGTTCCAGCACCCGCCCATCGACATGCAGGGCAACGGAGCAGGCTTCGGTGGCGGTTTCAAAGGCAAGCAGTTTCATCAGATCAGGTCAGAACAGGGGGAACGTGGCACCGGGAGCCGGCTCCGGGCCCGGCGCAACAGCGGCCGGGTCAGCCGCATCATCAGCCACGGGCACCCATTGTGGCGTAAAGAAGGCCTGCACATCGGCCAGGCTGCGGGTGCGGCGGAAGGGTGGCAGTGAATCCAGGAAGACCCGGCCATAGCCGCGGTTGAGCAGGCGCGGATCGCACAGGACCAGCACGCCACGGTCGCTTTCGCTGCGGATCAGGCGACCGACCCCCTGCTTCAGTGCGATCACCGCCTGCGGCAACTGTTCGTCGCGGAACGGATTGCCGCCCTGGCCGCGGATCGCCTCCAGGCGTGCCTCATACACCGGATCGTCCGGTGCCGCGAACGGCAGCTTGTCGATCATCACCACGCTCAGCGCTTCGCCGACCACGTCCACGCCCTCGCGGAAGCTGGCCGAGCCCAGCAGCACGCCATTGCCCGATTCACGGAAGCGCTGCAGCAGCGTCGCGCGCGGTGCCTCACCCTGCACGAACAACGGCCATGGCCCGTCGCGCAGTGCCTCGGCCGCCTCGCGCAATGCACGGTGCGAGGCGAACAACAGGAATGCCCTGCCCTGCGATGCCTGCAGCACCGGCCGAAGGGTCTGGATCAGCGCGGTTCCGAAGCCCCGTGCGGCCGGATCAGGCAGGCCTTCCGGCAGGTAGCACAACGCCTGCTCGGGCCAGTTGAACGGACTCGGCTGGACCAGGGTATGCGGATCGTCCAGGCCCAAGCGCGTGGCGATGTGGTCGAATCCATTGCCCACGGTCAGCGTGGCCGAGGTGAAGATCCATGCCGCGCGGCTGCGCTCGCGGTGCTCGCGCAGCGGGCCGGACACATCCATCGGCGTGCGCTGGCAGCGGAAACCCCGCGGCGTGAGCTCGTACCAGAGCACATCGGCGGCACTGGCGTGGTCCGCCGGATCGGCATCGAAATCGAGAGCGGGTTCATCATCGCCCAGCCAGCGCTGCAACCGCGACACCGCCTCGCGCGCCCGCGCATGGCAGGCATCCAGGCCCGCTGCGGCTTCGCGCAGCGGCTGCAAGGCCTGCTCCAGCGCCACCAGGCCGGCCATCACCGTATCGAAGCCGTCACGGACCTTTGGCATGGCCAGCGCACGCCACTGCGTGCCCCGCGGCGGCAGCCCCTCCATCGCCGAACGCAACGCCAGCAACGCCTGTTGCAACTGGTCGACCGGCGCCTGCAGCGCCGATTGCGCGCCCCCTACGCCGCGCGCTTCAGCCAGGCAGTCGCGACCCAGTTCCTGCCATGGGCGCATGCCGAAACCTTCGCCGAAGAACTGCGCTGCCAGTTCGGGCAGCTGGTGTGCCTCGTCGATGACAAAGGCCTGCGCCCCCGGAAGCAACTCGCCGAAGCCGTCCTGTTTCAGTGCCAGATCGGCCAGCAGCAGGTGGTGGTTGACCACCACCACGTCGGCGGCCTGCGCACGCTGCCGTGCGCGCACCACGAAGCAGTCGTCCCAGAATGGGCAATCGGTGCCCAGGCAATTGTCGACAGTGGAGGTGACCATCGGCAGCAGCGGCGAGTCATCGGCCAGGCCCTCCAGTTCGGCGATGTCACCGAACTCCGAGCGGCCGGACCACGCCAGGATGCGCTGGAACTGCGCGGCCTGTTCGGGACTGGAAAACCGCGGCTCGCCCCGCGCCTGCTGCAGTCGGTAGCGGCACAGGTAGTTCGCGCGCCCCTTCAGCAGCGCGCTGCGCAGGCCGACGCCCAGCGCCTGGCGCACGCGCGGCAGATCGCGGTGGTAGAGCTGGTCCTGCAGCGCGCGGGTACCGGTGGAGATGATGGTGCGCAGCCCGGACAGCAGCACCGGCACCAGATAAGCGAAGGTCTTGCCGGTGCCGGTACCGGCCTCGGCCAGCAGCAGGTCCCGCTGCTGCAGCGCATCGGCAATGGCTGCGGTCAGGTGCAGCTGTGCCGGACGCGGGACGAAGGCATCCAGATGCGAGGCGAGCGCGCCGCCTTCGCTGAGGGCTTCGCGGCTGGCATGGACAAGGTCGGACATCAGAGGGAAAGGATACCCGGCCGGGCGCTGCCCGGCACCCGTTTCAAGCCAGAGCGCAGGCAAAGGCAACAGCAACAGCGTGGTTCATGGCTCTGGGTTGCTGCGTGTTTGGCGGGGCGGGAGGGGCAGGCAGGACACGCCGTAAACCCGTCCATGGGGGCTCGATGGCGCCATCCATGGCGCCAACGGTCCTGCCTGCCCCTCCCGCCCCGCCTTCGACAGTTTCCCGGTGACGGATGGACGTGCTTCGTAGCGTCGCGCTTGCTCGACTGATTCAGAAGCGGTGGGTGGAACGGAAACAAGAAGGGGTCGGATCCATTTTCCTGCGGAAAACGGATCCGACCCCACAACGAGTGCGCGCAGCGCGCGACCCGCTTTTGATTTTCTTTCTCTCTTCCGTGGCTGGCAGCACAAGGAAACTGTCAGAGGCCGGGCGGGGTGGGTTCGCGGGGGTGTCCGCGGCATGGATGCCGCGGCCAAGCCCCCAGGGACGGGTTCACGGCGTCCCCCGCGAACCCACCCCGCCCGGCCAAGCGCGGCTTTTGCTTCTGGCTTCAGCGACCAACCCACAGCCACGAGGGGCTGTGCCGTTGGCTGAAAACTCAGTAACGCTTGATCCCAGGCACCGTGCAACCTTCAATCTGCGCGTGCGCCGACACCGCATTTTCCTTCTCGCCCCGCGCCAGCCGCGACTGCTCGATCGTCGCCCAGTGCCGGCGGCACAGCGGCCCGGTCTTCGAGCCCAGATCCACGGCCTTGCGCGCGAACGTCTCCGCCTGTGCCCACTGCCCCTGCAGCAGCGCCAGTTCGGCACGCTCCTGCAGCACCGCCGGGTCACCGGCCACGATCTCCAGCGCATGGTCCAGGCTGCTGGCGGCACCGGCGAGGTCGTTGGCCTGGCGCTGCGCCTGTGCGGCCAGTCTCAGGTCTTCCACCTGCGAATCACGCAGCGGCTGCACCGACAGTTCCTTGTCGTCCGGACCCGCTGCAGCATCCACGGCCGCCAGGCGCTGCGCCGGCGTGGTGGTATCGACCGGCTTGACTACCGGCGGCGCGCTGCTCACGCAGGCGGCCAGGGCCAGGCTTAGACCGGTCAGGACCAGGGGCTGCAGCAGGGTTCGCATGTTCATCGGCATCATCGGCTCGGGGGAGAAGGGGTGGCGGCAGATTCGGCGGGTGCTTCCGGCTTGCGGTCCAGGCCGAACCAGCTTCGCCAGCCACCGCCCTCGCCTTCAGCCTCGCCCTGCCCCTCGGGCGACGCGGCCGGCGCGCACGGCGCATAGGCAGGCGCATAGCCCACCACGAACGGGAAACGACGCGCGCCGGGGCAGCCTTCATCGGTGCTGTTGAGACCGGTGGGAGCCACCGGCTGCCAATCCAGGCCCTTGTTGCTGACCCGCAATGGCGCACTCGGCAGGCGCTGGAAGATGCCCGACCAGACCCGCATCGCGCCAGTGGCGCCGTACAGGCCGGCCTGCTGGTTCTGATCGTTGCCGATCCAGATCACCGCCAGGTGATCGCCGGTGTAGCCGGCATACCAGCTGTCACGGCCATCGTTGGTGGTGCCGGTCTTGCCGGCTGGCTGCAGACGGCCGAGGCCATCAGCATTGAGCCGCTGCGCGGTACCGCTGGCGACGACCTGCTGCAGGCCGACACTGATCAGGTTGGCGGCAATCGAATCGCCTTCCTGTGCCGGTGCCGGCGTCTTGTCGTAGCGCTTGAGCAGCTTGCCCTGCGGATCGAGCACGCCGCGCACGGCGTGCAACGGCTGGATCTCACCACCGGACGCGAGGAACTGGTACAGCTGCGCCATCGCATACGGGCTCTGGTCGGTCGAGCCGAGGATCACCGCCGGATTGGCCTCGGCCTTGATGCCGGCCAGCACATGGATCAGCTGGGTCACGCGCTCGGGGCCGACCTGCATGCCCAAGCGCACCGTCGCCTGGTTGTACGAATGCGCCAGCGCATCGATCAGGCGCACCGTGCCGTGGCTGCGGTTGTCGGCGTTGCCGGGGCTCCAGTTGCGGCCGCGGCCGAGCTGCACCGTCACCGGCGAATCATCGACCCAGCTGGCCAGCGAATAGCGGTCAGGCTGCGCCAGGGCCAGCAGGTACACGAACGGCTTGAGCAGCGAACCGACCGGGCGCTGCGCCTCGATCGCACGATTGAAGCCGACCTCGGACACCTCACGGCTGCCGATCACCGCCAGCACGTCGCCGTTGTGCACGTCGGTCAGCACCATGCCGGCCTGCAGTTCAGGGCGACGCTGGCTTTCCAGCGACTTGATGGTGCGGGTCACCGCGCCTTCGGCATAGGCCTGCGCGGACGGCGACATGCCGGTCATCACGCTCAGGCCCGCGCCCTGCAGCGCAGATTCCGGATAATCATGCGCAAGCTGCCGGCGGACCAGGTCGACGTAGGCGGGGAAGCGGTTGGCTGCCACCAGGCCCGGTGTCTTGGGCACGCCCAACGGAGCCTTCAGCGCGCGCTGGTACTCGGCATCGTCGATCAGCGTGGCCTCGTGCAGCTTGCCCAGCACGAAGTTGCGGCGATCCAGCGCGCGTTCCGGGTTGCGCCGCGGGTCGTAGAAGGACGGCCCCTTGACCAGGCCGATCAGCAGGGCGATCTGCTCGGTCTCCAGCGACTGCAGGTCACGCCCGAACCAGAATTCGGCGCCGGAGGACATGCCATGGATCGCCTGGCTGCCGCGCTGGCCCAGGTACACCTGGTTGAGATATGCCTCGAAAATGGTGCGCTTGTCGTAGCGCGCCTCCATGATCAGCGCGTACAGCACCTCATTGAACTTGCGGGTGAGCGTCTGCTCCTTGCCGATGCCGAGCAGGCCGCTGCGGGCCAGCTGCTGGGTGAGCGTCGAAGCGCCCTGGCGGCTCTGGCCACCGGAACGGATCGTCACCCACACCGCGCGCGCGATACCGGACAGGTCGATGCCGTGGTGGCGGTTGAAGTCCTTGTCCTCCACCGCCTGCAGGCCGGTCACCAGCAGGTCCGGCGCCTCGTCCATGCGGATCAGGCGGCGTTCTTCCTGCTTCTGGCCGTACAGCGTGGCGATGCGCGCCGGATCCAGCCGCGCGGCCTTCAGTGCCTTGCGGCTGTCGGCGTCGCGCAGCGAGGCCACGCCGCCATCGGCCAGCGACAGCTCCACCCGGCGCGGGGCCACCCGGCCATCGACGTCGTTGTAGCCACGACTGGAGATCACAAAGCGACCGCCGTTCACCGCATAGGTGGCCGGCTCCTTGCCCTGGCCGTCATCACGGTAGGCGGAGGCGGCCAGTTCGGTCTTCAGCGTGGACGCGTCCATCGCCTTGCCGGGGGTGAGCACCAGCGGCCGCGCATACACGCGCGTCGGAATCTGCCAGCGCAGCTCGCCGAAACGCTGGGTCACCTGCTGGTTCAGGTACAGCGTATAGGGAATGAGGAAACCCAATCCCAATGCGACCGCAGCCATGCTCCAGGTGATCAGCCGGCGCCGCCACAGCGGACCGCTGTCCTGCTGGTCGTCGTCGAAATCGTCGGTGTCGTCGGAATCGTAGCGTCGGGGCACGGGAGAAACATGGCAGGGGCGTCAGCGGAGTCTACCCCAGCCCATTTCCGCAAGGCAGGTTCACCAAACCGCCTGTTCAGCGATTTACCGGAGGCAAAGGCCCGGCCTTGCCTCGAAGTCCATCCCACAGACCTCTCAGCATGAACCGCAACCGAATCCAGCGAGGGGCGAGGAACAGACCGTTGCCTGCCAGCTTCAGCAACAGGCGCGGCACATCCTGGGCAATCCACACCCGGGGCGTATAGGCACGTCCATAGAGCAGAACGCGATTGCGCATGATGAAGTAAAGGCGGAAGGGCTTGTGCACGATCACGCCATCCGGCTTCGTACGTGATGGCAGCAGCTCCTCGCCGATGCTATGGGTCATCTGCGCATCGCAGATGCCATACAGAGAATAACCCTGGCGCTTGGCCCTGAAACACCAGTCCATGTCCAGGTTGTCAATGAACAGGTCTTCGTCCATTGCACCAATATCCTGCAATGCCGACATCGGCACCAGCGAACCGGACGTGATGAGGAAATCGCAGGAGATGCGCTGGCCCGCCCCCCCTCGCAACTTGTGGTTGAACGGGAAGCCAAAGCGAACGAACGGGGCAAGCATGCCACTGCGCGAATCGCGGAACTGCGGCCCGACAGCAGCCACGCGCTCTGCGCGGTTGAGTTCGATCAGTGCAGTCCCCAGGACATCCACCATCTTTGGCGCCAGCACACTATCCTGATCCATCAGCAGCACATAAGCGAAGCCGAGCGCCTGCGCCCGCTCATAGGCCCGGTTCAAGGCACTCCCGAGGCCAACGTTGTGCGCCGAGGCAACCACGCTGATCCCCTCCCTTCCGGCCAGCAGTTCGTCGACATCAACACCAGTGCTGCCATTGTCGAACACCACCAGATGCCCCACCTGCTGCAGCACACTGTCAACCACCCGCCGCAACAGGTCCGGCTCGGGCCCATAGGTGACGATGACAGCGCAGACAAGGGAGGCATCGAATGCGGGCCCCGGACCTGGCCCTTGCGGAATCACTGGATTCATGACGTCATGTCGCTGGCTGCGGAACGCAGGCTGTGTGAAAAACGATGAAAACGACCAAAGGCCATCTCCCGTCAAGCCTGCAGCAATAGCATTGACAGCAAGACTGACAACTCACTGCCCCGCTTGAGCGTGACGCAGCGGCTGGACTATACCCGACCAGTGCGACCTGCACGAATCCTGTCGATATCAGCGTGGTCGCAGCTCACCACCGGCGCGGCGCAGGCGATCTTCAAACGCCGGCAGTTCGGCCAGATCCGGCTGCAGCAACCGCGCCTGTTCGGCGGCATGCGCGGCGAAGGCCAGGTCACCGTTACCGAGCCGCTCGCTGCCGATCGCCAGCCAGCGCTGGGCCAACCGCAGCCGCGCCGAGGGCAGGCCCGCTGCGGTCGGTGACAGCGTCTGCCAGGCCTGCAGGCAGGCACCCGCCGCCTGTACCCGGTTCTGCCGCAGATTGTCGTCGAAGCAGCGTCGGCTGGCGGGCAGCAAGCGTGCGGCGGCTGCCTTCACCCGCGCATCGCGGGGAGCCAGCGACTGGGCTTCGCGCAACGCGTCGAACGCGCTGTGCCCGGGTGGGCTGATCCACTGCCCCGCACGCTCGGCACGTTCGATCTTCCGCAGGTGGTCGCGCAGCTGGCGTTCGCGCTGCGCCGTGCTGACCGCGGGCTGCTGCAGAGCCCGCAGCGCCTGCTGCGCGCGCTGCAGGCGCTGCGCCAGTTGTTGCCGGACTGCCTGCGAAGCCCCCAGCTCCGCCGCCAGGGCCGCATCACGTTGCGCCGCATCGAACTGGAAGTCGTCGGCGGACTTCTGGCTGCGTGCAACCACTGCCTGCAGGGTCTGCTCACGCCCGCGCTGCGCATTGGAATCATCGGCGGCCACCACCAGCACCGCCTGGAAACCCTTGGCCGCAGCTTCCAGCTGCTGCCGTCGCAACGCACGCTGCGCCTGCCGAAGGCGCCGGTCGGCCGCGCGCGCGAGGGCCTCCTCGCTCGCCGGCAGATCGGCATGACCGGCATCGAACTGACGGGCACGACGCAGGAGCGCGGCCGCCTCGGCCAACTCCCCTCGCTCCGCCAGCGTGCGTGCCTGCAGCAGCAGGTCGCTCAGCGCATCTTCGCGCCCTTCCAGCGCCGGCAGGTTGTCCGGCTGCAGGGCCAGGATGCGCTGGAACAAGGGCAAAGCACTGCTGTCGCCGTCATCCAGGCGTCCGGCCGCGAACGCGTTACGCGCCTGCGCCAACAACGCACCAATACCGGCTCCGGCGCTGCGTCGCGCCTGCAACTGGCGGGCGACCGCATCGGCGTCGCCCTGCGGCACCTGCAGCTCACGGGCCAGTGCCAGGGCCTGCGCGCTGCCGTCCAGGTCATCCGCCTGCAGGCGATCGCGCGCCTGTTGCAGCGCTGCCGTGCCGGTATTGGCCAGGCCCTGGCGCGCCTGCGGGCGATCACCGTCCAGCGCCAGCGCCGCCTGGTAGCGCTCGCGCGCACCACTGCCATCGGCATCGCTCAGGCGCCCAGCCGCCAATGCACGATCCCCCTCGGCCAGCAGCTGTTCGATCTGCGGCTCATCCCAGAACCAGTCTGCCAACGGCTTGCGCAGCAGGACCAGCAGCACGAACACGGCCAGCGCTGCGAGCAGCGCCCAGCGCCAGACCCGTCGCGCATGGCGCGCCTGCAGCCACCACCAACGCCCCTCGCGACGGACGCGGTCCAGCGCAGGATGTTCAGCGCCATGCGGGCGATGCGGGGGCTCGCGTTCCATGCGTGCAGGGTAGCCGGGGCAGCGTGAAGCTCAGCCGAGGCGACGCGCCTCGCTCACGCCCGGCAGCGCATCGAGCTTGCCCAGCAGCGTCGACAACTGCCCGTAGTCACTGACCTTCAGGCGCAGCCGCAGATGGGCACGGCCACTGTTGCGCACGTTGTCACTGTGGATGTCGAGCACGTAGGCGTCTTCCTGGGCGATCAGGTTGGTGATGTCCTTCAGCAGCCAGCGGCGATCGACCGCATCGACCACGACGTCCACCTCGTAGCCGCCCCCGGCCTGGCCCCACTCCACCGGCAGGATGCGCTGCGGGCTGCTGGCCGCCAGCCGGGCCAGCGCGGCGCAGTCTGCACGATGCACGGTGACACCCCGGCTACGGGTCAGGTAGCCGACGATCGGCTCGCCGGCCACCGGCTGGCAGCAGCGTGCCAGCTGCACCAGCAGGTTGCCCACGCCCTGCACGGTGAACTTGGACTTGCCCAGGTTCTCGCGGCGCGCGGTCGGCCGCGGCAGGGCCGGTGCGGGTGCGGGCTGGCTGGCAGCGCGCTCCGCCTCCAGCAGCGCACGGCTGACCTGGTTCGGGCCGGTATCGCCCAGCGCCACCTGGATGTACAGGTCATCGACGCTGTCGGCATGGAACTTCTTCGCCGCCACGGCCAGGTCCGCGTGCTGCAGGCCCAGCCGCTTCAGCTCGCGCTCGAGCAGTTCGCGACCGGCCTGCACGTTGCGCGCGCGGTCCAGCTTGTGGAACCAGCTGCGCACCTTCTCGCGCGAGCGGTTGCTGGCCAGGAAGCCGTTGGCCGGCATCAGCCAGTCGCGGCGCGGATCGGCCTCCTTGCCGGTCAGGATCTCGACGCGGTCGCCGCTGCGCAGGCGGTAGGTCAGCGGCACGATGCGGCCGTTGACCTTGGCGCCGCGGCAGCGGTGCCCGACCATGGTGTGCACCTGGTAGGCGAAATCGAGCGGCGTAGCGCCCTGCGGCAGGTCCAGCACCTCGTCCTTCGGGCTCAGCGCATAGACCCGGTCCTCGGTCAGCTCGGCATCAAGCGCCCCGGCCAGTTCATTGCCCTGCCCGTCCTGCGCCTGCTCCAGCAGTTGGCGCATCCAGGTGATCTTGCGGTCGAAGGACTTCTCCGCGCCCTTGCCACCTTCCTTGTACTTCCAGTGCGCGGCCACGCCCAGCTCGGCCTGCGAGTGCATTTCATGGGTGCGGATCTGCACTTCGATGGTGCGACCTTCCGGGCCGACCACAGCGGTATGCAGCGAGCGATAGTCGTTGGCCTTGGGCCGGGCGATGTAATCATCGAACTCGCTCGGTACCGGTGCCCACAGCGCGTGCACCACGCCCAACGCGGCATAACAGGCGGCAACGTCGTCGACCATCACGCGCACCGCACGGATGTCATACAGCTGGTCGAAGGCCAGCCGCTTCTTCTGCATCTTCCGCCAGATGCTGTAGATGTGCTTCGGGCGGCCGCTGACTTCGGCCTTGATGCCCTGGGCGACCAGCTCGCGCGACAGCACCTTCTTGACGTTCTCGACGTAACGCTCGCGGGCGATGCGGGTTTCATCCACCTCGCGGGCGATGCGGCGGTAGGTTTCCGGTTCCAGGTGGCGGAACGCCAGGTCCTCCAGTTCCCACTTCAGCTGCCAGATGCCCAGCCGGTTGGCCAGGGGCGCGTGGATGTCGCGGGTCAGCTGGGCCAGCGCGCGGCGTTGCTCTTCGTCCAGCTTGTCGGCCGCGCGCATCCGTGCCAGCTGCCGCGCCAGCAGGATCGGCACCACGCGCAGGTCGCGGATGATCGCCAGCAGCAGCCGGCGCAGGCCCTCACTGTTGCGCCCCGCCTCACGGCCGGCATGCAGCGCCCACACCGGATCGGCCGCATCCTGGCCATCCAGCAGGCCGACCACCGCCGCCTTGTGGTTGCCCAGCGGCAGCTGGTCCAGGCTGGCGCGCAGGCCCGGCAGGTCGAACAGCAATGCGGCCACCACCGCGCCTTCGTCGGCCGAGAGCATCGCCAGCGCATCGAGGGTATCGCCCAGCACCGACCAGGTGGCACGCATCTGCTGGTCGCAATCCGGCGCTTCCCAATGCTCACGCAGGGCCTGGCGCAGCGGAGCAGGCAGCACCGCTGCCGAGGGACGGTTCAACAAGGCATCCAGGCCAGGGACGGAAGCGCGGTTCACAGCATCGAGCAGGCAAGACAGAGGCCCCTACACTAGCGCCGGCGCCGTTCAGGGACAATCACTGCAGCCACCATCACCCGGCATGAAGACATGCCGCTACACTCGCCCACACACCCAGGAGAGACCCGCCATGCCTTCGATTGCCCCGCGCGTCCGTCCACGGCTGCTGGCCTGTGCCGCCGTGCTGCTGTCCCTGTCCGCGCCTGCGCTGGCCCAGCGCGTGGTGGAGGGCGACCTGCAGCAGCAGATGTCGCCCTCCGAGTTCAAGGCCGCCGGCCTGGACAAGCTCAGTGCCGGTGAACTGGCCACGCTCAACCGCTGGCTGCAGGGCAAGGTCGAGGCGGCCACCACCCAGGCCGTCGCCGCAGCGCGCGAAGAAGGCCGCCAGGAAGTGATCAAGAAGAACCGCGGCTTCCTGGACTTCGGCAGCAGCGAACCGATCGAAAGCAACCTGCAGGGCGAATTCCGTGGATTCGACCAGGGCCGCCGCTACGTGCTGCAGAACGGCCAGGAGTGGGAGCAGATAGACGCCACGCACTATTCCGGTGGCCGCAAGGACGCCCCGGGCGTCAGCATGCGCCCAGGGGTGATGGGCGCCTGGTATATGAAGGTGGACGGGGTGAACGTGCAGCCGAAGGTTCGCCGCACCAAGTAACGCCCGGGCATTCCGGCCGTGCCGGCTCCCTGCCCGGCCGGCCACGGTCGCCCGGCGGGGCGACCGTGGCGCGCTCAGGCCTGGCGCAATGCAGTCACGCGCTGCGCCAGCTTCTTCGCCGAGATACCAGAACGTGCACCCAGCTCCTGCGCGAACAGCGATACCCGCAGTTCTTCCAGATCCCAGCGCAGCGCCTGCCATTGCGGGCGATCACGCAGTCCCTGCTGCTCGCCCGCCTCCAGCGCTTCCAGGAACGGATGCAGTTCCAGCATGCGCGCCTGGTCGCGCGGCGGATCACGCTTGGCACGCTCGGTGCGCAGGATCATCGCCTTCAGGTAGCGCGGGTACTGCGCCAGCGCATAGGCCGGCGTATCGCGCAGGAACCCGGGGTGGATCAGGCCGGCGAGCTGCGCTTCCATATCGTCCAGGTTGCCGCGCGCCCAGCCCATCAACGGCGCTTCCAGCATCGGCTTCAGCTCCGCCACCAGCGCCAGGATGGATTCGGCCAGCTTCAGCCGCGACATGGCCTCGCCGAACAGGCTCTTGGCGGCATGCTCGCGGCGCTGCTCGAAGGCCGCCGCATCACGGATGTCTTCCAGGCCCTCGGCCAGCACCGCGTTCATCGCTGCGTCGACCAGATCACCACGCAGGCGCTCCTGCGATTCGATCGCGGCATACAACAGGCCGGTCTTGGCACCGACCGGCAACTGCTTGCGTGCCTGCTTCACCTTCTCGGCCAGGGCGATCTCCAGCAGGCGGCGCACGCCCAGCGGATGGGCCTCCTGCGCCTGCTGGCGATCGGCGAAGATGCGCAGCGCCACGCTGTCGCCCTCGTCCAGCAGCGCCGGATAGGCCGGCACGCCGGCTTCACCGGGCACCTGCAGCGGAATCGGCGTGGCCGGGAACGCGCGCAGGCCGTCAGCCGCCATCTCGCGCCCGGCACGCGCGGCGAAGGCATCGCCAGCACGGCCACCGAATTTCGCGCGCAGCGCTTCCAGATCACGCGAGGTGGCCAGCACCTTGCCCTGTTCGTCGCGCAGCCGCAGGTTCATGTGCAGGTGTGGCTCGATCGAACCCGGCTCGAAATCCAGTGCGGTCACCGTCGCGCCGGTCGCACGTGACAGGAAACGCGCCAGCTCGCCGGTGATGGCATCGGCGCTGGGCTGCGGGAAGGCCTCGTAGAACGCGCGACCGAAGTCCGGCGCCGGCACGTAGTTGCGGCGCATCGCCTTGGGCAGGCTGCGGATCAGTGCCGAGGCCTTGTCGGCGACAAAGCCCGGCGCCAGCCAGCCCAGCTGCACCGGATCCAACGCGTTGAGCAGGTGCAGTGGCACGTCCAGGGTGACGCCATCGTCGTCGGCCCCCGGTTCGAAGCGGTAGTGCAGCGGCAAGCGCGCCTGGCCCAGCGCCAGGTACTTCGGATAGCGCTCCTGTTCGCTGCCCTCACCGGGCAACAGGTCTGCCAACGACCAGTGCAGCGCCTTGCGCTGTTCCGGCGCCAGCCCTTTCCACCAGCTATCCAGTCCCGCCGCCGAGTGGATCTGCGGCGGCACCCGGTCCAGGTACCAGCGTGCCTGCCAGTCTTCGTCGGCAACGATGCCGGCGCGGCGCAGCTTGGCTTCTTCCTCGCGCGCGACCCCCAGCACTTTCTGGTTGTCGGCGACGAAACTGGCGCGGGTATTGATCTCGCCGGTCACCAGTGCCTGGCGCACGAAGATGTCATGCGCCTCGCCCGGCGCGATGCGGCCGTAATGGACCGGTTTCTTCGGTGCCAGCACCAGGCCGAACAGGCTGATCTGCTCGGACGCCAGCACCTGGCCCTGCGCGCGCGACCAGTGCGGGTCGAAGTGCTTGCGCAGCAGCAGGTGCGGCAGTTCGGCGATCACCCAGTCCGGCTCGATCGCGGCCAGGGTCATGCCCCATACCTTCTGCGTATCCAGCAGGTTGGCCACCAGCAGCCACGGCGGTGGCCGCTTGGCCAGCGCGGAACCGGGGAACGGCAGGAAGCGGCGCTGGCGTGGTGCCTGGAAATCGCCCTTCTCGGTGCGGTGGCCGATCTGCGTCGGCAGGCCCGCCACCAGCGCCCGGTGCAGGGTCTGGTAGGCAGCAGCGCGTACACGTTCGCTGAAGCCGCCGCTGGCGGGCGCCTGTTCCTTCTGCGCGCGCACGGCCACCGGTGCCGGTGCGGCCTCGGCCTTGCCTTCGCGGGCCAGGCGCGCGGCGCGGTGCAGCTGGCCACGCGTGGCTTTCACTGCGGCCGCGTCATCACGCGCCGGTGCCGGCGCACTGCTGCCGGCCAGCAACGGTGCCATCGACGCCTCGCTGGCCTCTTCCTTCCAGCCCAGCTCCTCGCAAAGCAGCCGCAGCTGGCGATGCAGCTCTCGCCATTCGCGCATGCGCAGGAACCCGAGGAAATGACGGCCGCACCAGTCGCGCAGCTTGGACTGGGTCAGGTCCTCATGGGCCTGCCGGTAGGCATCCCACAGGCGCAGCACGCCGACGAACTCGGAGCGGCCATCGGCGAACTGCGCATGCGCGCTGTCGGCCGCACCGCGTGCTTCCGGCGGGCGTTCGCGCGGGTCCTGGATGCCCAGGAACGAGGCGATCACCAGCATCGGCCGCAGGCAACCGGCGGCCTGCGCGGCGACCAGCATGCGCGCCAGCTTCACGTCCACCGGCAGGCGCGCCATCTGCTTGCCGATGGTGGTCATGCGCCGCTCGGCATCGATCGCGCCCAGCTCGGTCAGCTGCTGCCAGCCATCGGCCACCGCGCGCTCGTCCGGCGCCTCCAGGAACGGGAACTCCTCGATGCGGCCCAGGCCCAGCTGCAGCATGCGCAGGATCACGCCGGCCAGGCTGGAGCGCCGGATTTCCGGATCGGTGAACTCGGGCCGCGCCTGGAAATCCGCCTCGGCGTACAGGCGGTAGCAGATGCCTTCGGCGATACGGCCGCAGCGACCCTTGCGCTGGTTGGCGCTGGCCTGCGAGATCGGCTCGATGTGCAGGCGATCCAGCTTGTTGCGCGGGCTGTAGCGCTTGACGCGGGCGAAGCCCGGATCGACCACGTAGCGGATGCGTGGCACCGTCAGCGAGGTCTCGGCCACGTTGGTGGCCAGCACGATACGCCGGTTCGGCCCGGGGTTGAACACCCGGTCCTGGTCCTGGTTGGACAGGCGCGCGTACAGCGGCAGCACCTCGGTATTGCGGTACTTGCGTCGTTCCAGCGACTGGTGCGCATCGCGGATCTCGCGCTCGCCCGGCAGGAAGATCAGCACGTCGCCGCGCGCATCCAGACGGGTGATCTCGTCGATGGCCGACACGATGGCGTCATTGACGGTGCGCTCGCCCTGGTCGTCGCCCTCGCCTTCCAGCGCCCGGTAGCGCACTTCCACCGGGTAGGTGCGGCCTTCGACGCTGATCACCGGCGCATTGTCGAAATGCTGGGCGAAGCGTTCGGTGTCGATGGTGGCCGAAGTGACGATCAGCTTCAGGTCCGGGCGCTTGCGCAGCAGCTGCTTCAGGTAGCCCAGCAGGAAGTCGATATTGAGGCTGCGTTCGTGTGCCTCGTCGACGATGATCGTGTCGTAGTTCGACAACCAGCGGTCGCTGGCGATCTCCGCCAGCAGGATGCCGTCGGTCATGAACTTGATGCGGCTGTCGTCGCTGACCTTGTCATTGAAGCGCACCTGGTAGCCCACCAGCTGGCCCAGTTCGCTCTGCAGTTCCTGCGCCACGCGGCTGGCCACCGCACGTGCGGCGATCCGTCGCGGCTGCGTGCAGCCGATCATGCCAGCCTGCCCACGGCCTGCGGCCAGGCACAGTTTCGGCAGCTGGGTGGTCTTGCCCGAACCGGTTTCACCGGCGATCACCACCACCTGGTGGTCGCGGATCAGTTTGATGATCGCGTCGGCTTCACGCGCAATCGGCAGCTGCGGGTCCAGAGTAATGGACGGCTGCTGTTGCGCCCGCACCTGCCGGCGCTGCACCGACGCCTGCAAGGCCTGCTCGAAAGTAGCGGCCAGTGCCGAATCCTGCGGCTTGGCCTGGCAACGCGAGAGCATTCCCAGCAAACGGCCCCGGTCGCGGCTCATGGCGCCATCGATGGCGGCGCGCTGTTGGCGCAGGCGGGGCGATGGATTTTTATCGATAGAGTTCATCAATCGGTTCGTTCAAAACTTTGAAAGCGACCAGTCATCACGACCGGTTTATTGTGAAGGCCAACGATTCCACAAGGAGGAACCCCATGGCGAAGACCAAGAGCACGACCAAGGCCAAGACCGGCAAGCAGAAGCTTGCAGCGGCGGCACCGTCGGCGCCGAACATCGATATCGGGATCACCCAGGGCGACCGCAAGAAGATCGCCGACGGTCTGTCGCGCTTCCAGGCCGATGCGTTCACGCTCTACCTGAAGACGCACAACTTCCACTGGAATGTGACCGGGTCGATGTTCAACTCGCTGCACACCATGTTCGAGACGCAGTACACCGAGCAGTGGGCGGCACTGGACGATGTGGCCGAGCGCATCCGCGCGCTGGGCTTCAATGCCCCGGGCTCCTACCGGGAATTCGCTGCGCTGACCTCGATCGTCGAGGAACCGGGCCTGACCGACAGTGCGGACTGGCGTGAAATGGTACGCCAGTTGGTGGTCGCCAACGAAGCGGTCTGCCGTACGGCACGTGAAGTCCTGGACGTGGCGGCCAAGGGGGACGACGCCCCGACCGAGGATCTGATGACCCAGCGGCTGCAGACCCACGAGAAGTATGCCTGGATGCTGCGCTCGCTGTTGCAGTAAGGGTTGGGGGCGGTTCGGCAGGGCTGCGCCCTGCACCCGCAGAGGCAACGGCAACGGCAACAGCCGGAGCAGAAGCGGGTTTCCTGTGGGTTGGCGGGGTAGGTCCGGTTGCGGGGGACGCCGTGAATACGTCCATGTAGGCTCGGTCGCCGCATCCATGCGGCTCACGCCCCCGCAACCGGACCCACCCCGCCTTCGACAGTTTTCCGCGATCTGCCAGCAAAGCCATTGGGGTCAGATCCGTTTTCCGCAAGAAAACGGGATCTGACCCCATTTTGTTTGTCGATATCTGACAGATTTCATCCACGCATGGCGTGGATGGACCCTCCGTGACCGGGAAACCGTCGAAGGCGGGGCGGTGTGGGCTTGCAGGACCGTTGGCGCCATGGATGGCGCCATCGAGCCCCCAGGGGTGAGGGCGCTTTGCTTGCGAAGCACTGCTTCGCAAGCGCCCGAACGCACAGCCGCCAGCGGCTGGGCCGGTCTGGGGGTTTACGGCGTCCCCGCAATCCGACACCGCCCCACCAAACAACGGATCACCCCAGAGCCGGCTGTTGCCTTTGACGTTGCCCTGGCTTGAACGCTTCTGCAGGTGCAGGGCGCAGCCCTGCCGACTCCCCCGCCGGGGTAAACTAAGCGGATGGCTTCCCGTCCCGCGCACGACCTGCTCCAACGCGTCTTTGGTTACGACGATTTCCGTGGTCCGCAGCAGGACATCGTGGAGCATGTGGCTGCCGGTCACGACGCCCTGGTGCTGATGCCCACCGGCGGCGGCAAATCGCTGTGCTACCAGGTCCCGGCCCTGCTGCGTGACGGTTGCGGCATCGTCATCTCGCCGCTGATCGCGCTGATGCAGGACCAGGTCGAAGCCCTGCGCCAGCTCGGCGTGCGCGCCGAGTACCTGAATTCAACCCTGGATGCCGAGACCGCCGGCCGCGTCGAGCGCGAGCTGCTCGCCGGCGAACTGGACATGCTCTATGTCGCCCCCGAGCGGCTGCTGACCGGGCGTTTCCTGTCGCTGCTGTCGCGCAGCCAGATCGCCCTGTTCGCCATCGACGAGGCGCACTGCGTGTCGCAGTGGGGCCATGACTTCCGCCCCGAATATCGCCAGTTGACCGTGCTGCACGAGCGTTGGCCGCAGATCCCGCGGATCGCGCTGACCGCCACCGCCGATCCGCCGACCCAGCGCGAGATCGCCGAGCGCCTCGATCTGCAGGAAGCCCGCCACTTCGTCAGCTCGTTCGACCGCCCCAACATCCGCTACACCGTGGTGCAGAAGGACAATGCCCGCAAGCAGCTGACCGACTTCCTGCGCGGCCACCGTGGCGAGGCCGGCATCGTCTACTGCATGTCGCGGCGCAAGGTCGAGGAGACCGCTGAATTCCTCTGCGGCCAGGGCTTCAACGCTCTGCCCTACCACGCCGGCCTGCCGCCGGAAGTGCGCGCCAGCAACCAGCGCCGCTTCCTGCGCGAGGACGGCATCGTGATGTGTGCCACCATCGCCTTCGGCATGGGCATCGACAAGCCGGACGTGCGCTTCGTCGCGCATACCGACTTGCCCAAGTCGATGGAGGGCTACTACCAGGAAACCGGCCGCGCAGGCCGCGATGGCGAAGCCGCCGAGGCCTGGCTGTGCTACGGCCTGGGTGATGTGGTACTGCTCAAGCAGATGATCGAGCAGTCCGAGGCGGGCGAAGAGCGCAAGCAGCTGGAGCGGGCCAAGCTCGATCATCTGCTGGGCTACTGTGAATCCATGCAGTGCCGTCGCCAGGTGCTGCTGGCCGGCTTCGGCGAAACCTACCCCCAGCCCTGCGGCAACTGCGACAACTGCTTGACGCCGCCGGCCTCGTGGGACGCGACCATACCGGCACAGAAGGCGCTGAGCTGCGTCTACCGCAGCGGCCAGCGCTTCGGTGTCGGCCACCTGATCGACATCCTGCGCGGCAGCGAGAACGAGAAGGTGAGGCAGCAGGGCCACGACAAGCTGAGCACTTATGCCATCGGCCGCGATCTGGATGCACGCACCTGGCGCAGCGTGTTCCGCCAGCTGGTCGCCGCCAGCCTGCTGGAAGTGGACAGCGAGGGCCACGGCGGCCTGCGCCTGACCGACGCCAGCCGCGACGTGCTGACCGGCCGCCGCCAGATCAGCATGCGCCGCGACCCGGCCAGCAGCAGCAGCGGACGCGAGCGCAGTGCGCAGCGCACCGGCCTGTCGGTGCTGCCGCAGGACCTGGCCCTGTTCAACGCGCTGCGCGGCCTGCGTGCCGAACTGGCCCGCGAGCAGAACGTGCCGGCCTTCGTGATCTTCCACGACAGCACCCTGCGCAACATCGCCGAACAGCGCCCGACCAGCCTGGACGAACTGGCCCGGGTCGGTGGCATCGGCGGCACCAAGCTGAGCCGCTACGGCCCGCGCCTGGTCGAGATCGTGCGCGAAGAGGGGTAAGCCGGGCTCCTGTAGAGCCGAGCCGGCGCTCGGCTGCCATTGCCGCAGAAGCAGCCGAGCGCCGGCTCGGCTCTACATTGGTGCGGCTCCAACCTTGAACCGGCCATTCAGCCGGAAGTGCATCCGCGCCCGCTTGCGGCTAGATTAGCGTCATGTCCCTGGCCTCGACCCTGCTCCGCGTCGTGCTCATGCTCAGCCTGTTGCTCAACGGGCTGAACGCGGCCATGGCCCGTGGTCACGAAGAAATGGGCCGGATGGCGCACGCCGTGGCCGCTGCTGTTGATGGCGGCACTGCCGACTGCCACCACCACGCGGGTATGCAGGCCGACCCGGCCCCGCAGGCCCAGGCCCCGGCCCACGACGCCCACTGCCAGATCAAGGACTGCGTGCGCAGCTGCGCCCAGCACCCGCTGCTGGTGGTGCAGCCGTTGCCGTACCTGGCGGGCCCCGGCCTGTCGCTGGCCCCGCAGCCGATGCCGGCCACCGGCCGGCCGGCGCCGCCGCTGCCGCCGATCTCACGCCCTCCCATCGGCTGATTCCACACGCAGCGTGCGCGCTGCGCACCGGAGCCGGCGGCCTGCCGGCGTCTTTCCGTGTCTGGAGTCATCCTCATGAATACCCGTAATCCCCCCGGCCCGGGCGCCCTGCCCATGCCGTCGCGCCGCCTGTTCGTGCAGGGCCTGGCCGCCGGTGGCGTGGTCGCCGGCATTGCTGCCGTCGGCGTGCCGCAGCGTGCGCTTGCCGCGGCCACTGCCACCCCACGCCTGGCTGGCGCTCCGGCCGTGCTCAGCGATACCCGCATCGAACTGGCCATCGGCGAATCGCTGGCCAATTTCACCGGCCGCACCCGACCGGCGATCACCGTCAACGGCTCGCTGCCGGCGCCGATCCTGCGCTGGCGCGAAGGCCAGTCCGTGGACCTGTTCGTGCGCAACACACTGGCCCGCCACCCGACCTCGATCCATTGGCACGGCATCCTGCTGCCTGCGAACATGGACGGTGTCCCGGGGCTGAGCTTCAATGGCATCGGCCCCGGTGAGACCTACCACTACCACTTCGAACTGAAGCAGTCGGGAACCTACTGGTACCACAGCCACTCGATGTTCCAGGAGCAGGCCGGCCTGTACGGTGCGCTGATCATCGACCCGGCCGAGCCAGCGCCGTACCGGCACGACCGCGAGCACGTGATCATGCTGTCGGACTGGACCGACATGGATCCGGGCGCGCTGTTCCGGCGCATGAAGAAGCTCGCCGAGCATGACAACTACTACAAGCGCACCCTGCCCGACTTCCTGCGTGACGTGAAGCGCGACGGTTGGTCGGCCGCGTTGTCCGACCGTGGCATGTGGGGGCGGATGCGGATGACGCCCACCGACATCTCCGATATCAACGCGCATACCTACACCTACCTGATGAACGGCACCGCCCCGGCCGGCAACTGGACCGGGCTGTTCCGCAGCGGCGAGAAAGTGCTGCTGCGCTTCATCAACGGCGCCTCGATGACCTACTTCGACGTGCGCATTCCCGGCCTGAAGATGACCGTGGTCGCCGCCGACGGCCAGTACATCCATCCGGTCAGCATCGACGAGTTCCGCATCGCGCCGGCCGAAACCTACGACGTGCTGGTGGAACCGACCGGGCAGGACGCGTTCACCATCTTCTGCCAGGACATGGGCCGTACCGGCTTTGCCGCCGGCACGCTGGCGGTCCGCCATGGCCTGCAGGCACCGATTCCCGCGCGCGACCCACGCCCGTTGCTGACGATGAGCGACATGGGGCACGACATGGGTAGTGGTGACCATGGTGGCCACGACATGGCCGCGATGAAGGGCATGGAAGGCGGCTGCGGCGCCAGCATGGGCCACGGCCCGCACGGCGGCGGCGATACCGCCAGCAGGGCGCCGAAGCACCCGGCCAGCGAGCGCAACAACCCGCTGGTGGACATGCAGAGCTCGGCCACCGAACCGAAGCTGGACGATCCCGGCATCGGTCTGCGCGACAACGGTCGCCAGGTACTCACCTACGGCGCGATGCGCAGCCTGTTCGAGGATCCCGATGGCCGCGAGCCGAGCCGCGAGATCGAGCTGCACCTGACCGGGCACATGGAGAAGTTCTCCTGGTCGTTCGACGGCATTCCATTCGCCAGCGCCGAACCGCTGCGACTGAACTACGGCGAGCGCATGCGCATCGTATTGGTCAACGACACCATGATGCAGCACCCGATCCACCTGCACGGCGTGTGGAGCGATCTGGAGAACGCGCAGGGCGAATTCCAGCTGCGCAAGCACACCATCGACATGCCACCGGGCACCCGCCGCAGTTACCGCGTGCGTGCCGATGCGCTCGGTCGCTGGGCCTACCACTGCCATCTGCTGTACCACATGGAAGCGGGCATGATGCGCGAAGTGAGGATCGAAGAATGAGCCGCTCACTGCTTTCCCCCAGCCTGCTGGCCCTGGGCCTGGCTGCCGCACTGCCGGTGTTCGCACAATCGCATGCCGGGCATGACATGGGCGCGATGGCGCCGCCGGCGAAGACCGCAACGACACCGGCCGATCATTCGAAGATGGACCATTCGACGATGGATCACTCGACGATGGACCATTCAACAATGGACCACGCAGCGATGGGGCCCGGCGCGCCCGCACCAACCGAACCGCGCGAACCCATCCCGGTTCTCGCCGATGCCGACCGCGCTGCCGCATTCCCACCGATCGGGCACGGTGCGATGGCGCATGCACCGGAGATCAACAGCCTGCTGCTGATCGATCGCCTCGAACAATGGGACGGCAAGAACAGCACCGGCCAGGCCTGGGAGGCCACCGGCTGGATCGGTGGCAACATCAACCGCCTGTGGCTGCGCACCGATGGCGAACGCAGCCGCGGCCGTACGGAATCGTCGTCACTGGAAGCACTGTATGGTCGCAGCGTATCGCCGTGGTGGGACGTGCTGGTCGGCGTGCGCCAGGACTTCCGGCCGGCCGACTCGCGTACCTGGGCGGCCATCGGCATCCAGGGCCTTGCACCGTACAAATTCGAGAGCTCGGCGACGCTGTACATGGGCTCCGGTGGCCAGGTACTGGCCAAGGCCGAGGTCGAGTACGACGTGCTGCTGACCAACCGCCTGATCCTGCAGCCGCTGCTGGAAGCCACCGTCGCAGCCAAGGATGAACCGGAGTACGGCATTGGTCGCGGACTGAACAAGGTCGAAGCCGGGCTGCGCCTGCGTTATGAATTGAGCCGCCGTTTCGCGCCGTACATCGGCATCAGCCACGAGCGCACGTTTGGCGACACCGCCGACTATGCTGGCGACCACGCACGCGACACGCGCTGGGTGGCGGGCGTGCGCATGTGGTTCTGAGCAGCGGTTCGTGAGCAATGGCCGGCCCCGGCAGCCGCCGGGGCCGGCTACACTGCGCCACGCTCCATTGCAGGCACCCCCATGTCGTTGCAGATCCGCCGCGCCACCCTTGCCGATGTCGACGCCCTGTCGGCCATCGCGATTGCCACCTACAACGAAACCTGGGGCGATTCCTATCCGCCGCAGGAGCTGCATGATTTCCTGCAGGCGCACTACAGCAGCGAACCGCAGCGAACCGAACTGTCCGACCCGCGCAGCGCGGTCTGGTTGCTGATGGACGCTGACGCCGTGGTCGGCTACCTGGCCGCCGGCGCCAACACCCTCCCGCATGCCGACGCATGCGAGGGCGACATCGAACTGAAGCGGTTCTACATCCTGGCCGCACACCAGAACGGCGGCCATGGTGCACGCCTGATGGACGCGTTCATGGCCTGGCTGGACCAGCCGCGCCGCCGCACCCTGTGGGTGGGCGTATGGGAAGAAAACTCCGGCGCGCAACGCTTCTACGCGCGCTACGGTTGCAGCAAGGTCGGCGAGTACGACTTCATCGTCGGTGACACGCACGACCGCGAGTTCATCCTGCGGCGGCCGTGATCGCGTCTCTGTAGAGTCGCGCCATGCTCGACCAGGGCCTGCAACATCCCGTCGAGCATGGCTCGACGCTACAAACTAGAAATCGAACAGCTCCGACAGGAAGCTGTCCTTCTTCTTTTTCTTGTACCCATGGCCGTACTGCTGGCCACGGTTGTCCTCGTAGCGCTGGCCCAGGTGGCGGGTATCGCGATGCATCACCGGCGGCGGCGTCGCAGCGGCCGGCTGCGCCTGCACAGGTGCCGGCGGCGGCACCGCAGCGCCGGCACCGGCGCGTTCGATGATCTTGTCCAGCTCGCCACGGTCCAGCCACACGCCACGGCAGCCGGGGCAGTAATCGATCTCGATGCCATGGCGCTCGGCCATCTGCAGGGTCTGGGTCTTGCACACGGGGCACAGCATGGGCATGGCTCCTGAAGGTCTGGCAACGACTTTACCTGCCCACCGATGACTGTGCGGCAACACATGACCGATGGCACAGGGACTTCCGGCGCGTGCCAGCGTCCCCGGCCGCCTTCCACACTCCACGCTGGTTCCGCAGGGAGTGCGTGCATGACCGTCCTGTCCCGCCTGCCCAACGCCGCGCGCCTGCTGCTGGTGCTGCTCGGCGTCGGCGTTGGCCTGAATCTGCGCGATGTCGCTGCGGCCGCAGGCGCGCCGATTCCCGCGTTGCCTATGCCCTACGGCGGCAGCCTGCTGGACAACGCACTGGCCGTCCTGCTGGCGCTGCTCCTGGCCGCACTGCTGCGCCCGCGTGGGGTGGGCCTGATGGCCAGCCTGGGGCTGCACGGGAACGGCTGGCGCGGCCCATTGTGGGTGCTGCTGGCCAGCCTGCCCTGCTGGCTGGGCCTGGCGGTGCTGGGCACGCCCAACACCGCACTGACCGCACTCGATGCGACGATGCTCGCCGTGCTGTTCCCACTGGCCGAGGAAGTGCTGTTCCGCGGCCTCGGCTTCGTGCTGGTGGTGAAGCTCATGCGTGGCCCGTGGTCCCTGCTTGCGCTGCCGCAGGCGCTGCTGTTCGGTTGGGTGCACTGGCTGGGCTTCGGCGGCTTCGACGGCGGCGGCACTGCCCTGTTCGTCGGCGCGGTCATCGCACTGGGCGGCTTCATCTTCGCTTGGCTCGACCATCTGGACGGCGACACCCTGTGGTGCGGCCTGGTGCTGCACGTATCGATGAACATGGCGTGGAACGTGTTCAGCCTCGACGACGTCGTTGCGCTGGGCTGGCAGGCCACCAGCCTGCGTATCGGCACCGCGCTGCTGGCGGTGGCGGTGCTGGCCTGGCAGGTACGCCGCCAGCGCCAGCGCTCGCTGTAACGCCCACTTAGCCTGGCGTGCACGCCGGGATCACCCCCGGCTTGCGCATACTTGCGCGCCTTTTCATTGCTGCTTTCCGGAGCTGTAGCGTCATGTTGCTGTCCAAGCGCCACGTTGAACCCCGCGTCCTGCTGATCGAGGATGCCGAGGAAACCCGCGAGCTGAGCCGTCTTGCGCTGGAAAGCCAGGCCTGCCACGTGGTGGGTGTGAGCTCTGCCGAAGCAGCACTGGGCCTGCTGGCCGCCGGTGAGCGTTTCGACCTGCTGTTCACCGACGTCAACCTGGGCCCGATCAGCGGCATTGAAGCCGCCAACCGGGTTCGCAGCCTGTATCCCCAGCTGCCGATCCTGGTGACGTCGGGCATGGACCAGCACCAGGTGCTGCCGCAGCTGCGCGACGGCATTCATTTCCTGCCCAAGCCCTACAACATGAGCGAGCTGCTCGACGCCATCCGGCTGTGCTTCCGGCACGCCGATGTGGGCGTACTGATCGGGCCGGACGCGCAGGCGGCGTGAGGCAGTCATCCGCGCCAACACCCCAGTATCCGCGCCACGCGTGGATGCAACCGGCCATCAGCCGCTGGTATACGGCCCCTCTCCCGGCATCACGTCCAGCAGCGCACGGGTGATCACCCGCGGGTAGACGGTCAGGTGGTCCTCACCGTCGATCACTACGTTGTCCACCTTCAACTTGCGGCCACTGCGCTCAAGCTGTGCAGTGAAGTCGGCAGTCTGCCGCAGCATGTCGTTCCCGGTTGAGTAACGCGGCCCCGGCTTGTCCGTCTCGTAGCTTCCCACCGACAACAGCACCCGCGTCGGCTGCGCCGGAATCACAGCGGCATCCTGCATACGCGGCAGCAGCAGCTGGTCGAACCACAGCGACGGGCTGGACAGGATGTAGGTGCTGAACATGTCCGGCTGGGTCGTCAACACGTAGGCCCCGAACAAGGCGCCATAGGAATGGCCGGCGAACATGCGGCGGGCGGGATCGGTGCGGTAGCGTGCATCGACCATCGGCAGCACCTGCGCTGCCAGGAAATCGCGGTAGTGCGCGGCACCGCCGTAGGTGACGTCATCGCTGTAGTAGCCATCGACCGTACGCGCTGGATTGCTGGGCGTGTAATCGCGCGAGCGGCTCTGCTTGGAGGTCAGGCCCTCCTGCGGCGGCAGCCCGACCAGGATGAAATCCTCGATGTTGACGCCCTTCTGGCCCACCATGTTGCGCACGCTGCGCACCAGCGGGAAGCTGTACAGCGCGTCGGTCACATACAGCACCGGGTAGTGCTTTTCCGGATGCGCCGCATAGTCAGCCGGCAGTGCTACCCAGATCGGGTAATCGCGGCCCACCGGATCGTGCACGCGCAGCGCTTCGGTGTCCGGCAGCACCACGCCCGTCGCGGCCTTGGTCGCGTCGCCCTTCGCTTCAGGCTGCGTTGCCGGTGGCGCCACCGACATCGCACAGCCACTCACGGCCAGGCAGGCCGCCATACTCCATCCACGCACACGCTGCATCCACACGCTCCCATTGCGGGCGGCGCACCGGATGGCGCCGCTGCCGCATCCTTGCATGCTGTGCACGCCGCTGCCAGTGCGGTCAGGGCGAGGCCGGCGGCGGCGGCGGGAACAGCGTGCGCAGCGCCTGCAAGGCGGCCGGGTGATAGATCGTGGCGTGGGTTTCCTCCGGCAGCGGCAGGTACTTCACCAGTGGCGATGGCGACGCCTGCTGCAGCAGCGTGGCCAACTGTGCGGCGGACGCAGCCAGCTCCGGCTGCCCACTGCTGGCCAGGAACACGCGCGGCTGCGCGCGCATCACGGCCGGCAACTGCTTGGCCGCGGCCGCCAGCATCGTGCCCCGGTTCCACCACAGGCTGGGGTCCAGCGCGATGTAGCTGTTGAACAGCATCGGCTCCTGCAGCAGTGTTTCCACCACGAACAGGCCGGCCAGCGACTCGCCGATCAGTGCGCGCTCGTCGGTGGTCGGGTAGCGCTGGCGGACCTGCGGCATCAGTTCATCGCGCAGGAACGCGCGGTAGGCCACCGAGCCACCGATGCGCGGTGCGATCTTCTGGTCCTGCGGGTCGCTGCTGGGGCCGGTCATGTCGCGGCGGCGCTCGGTGTTCTCGATGCCGACCAGCAGGAACGGACGCATGCTGCCGTTGCCGCTGAGCACCTGCACCAGCCCGGCCACATGCAGGAAATCCTCATCGATGCCGCCGTCGGGCATGTAGAGCACCGGCAGCGGCGCTTTCGGGTCCAGGCCCCACGGCTGCGGACGGTAGACATTGATGCGGCGGGTCTCGCCCAGCGCCTTCGATTCGATGGTGAAGGTTTCGCCGATCACCAGCGGGTTTGCCGGCGATGCCTGTGCGGATGGTGCCGGTTCGGCGGCCATCAGCGGCGCGACGGAGATGGCGGACAACAACAGCGACAGCATGATCAAGCGCATGGGGTGACCCGTCCTGGGATAGAGACCGAGCATAGCCCCCAGCGGCAGGCATTGGCGGCTTCTGCACGCTCAGCATCCCTGCCAGATGCGTGGATCCATGCCATGCGGGGATGACCTCCCCGCGCGCAACCGGGTACGGCTCGGTTTCCCATGCAAATCGCAGCCGAGCATGGCTTGACTCTACAACAGCTCAACCGTCGTGGATGGGACGGATCACTGTAGAGCCGAGCCCACGCTCGGCTCAGCCCACCGCGCAAATCGCAGCCGAGCATGGCTCGGCTCTACAACACCTTGGACGTCGCAGATGCACCGATTTTTGAGTGCGTGACCCGCTGTTCCGTACCACCACGGCTGGCAAACGTGGCGCCCACTTTCCACGTACCCCATCACGGCAAACGTGCCGTCAGCGGCAGTTGCCGACATTTTCCAACGTGATTAGCCAAGCGCCTGAGCACATGCGTCGCGCCCTGTCGCTTGCTGCGTCGGCGCGGCCTGCGCCACCATCGTCGCGCGCCTGGATTCCGCACCGTTCTTCGGAAAATCCTCATTGAGGTCCAGGCGCAGGCGTAAACACCATGCCGCGCCACCGACAACGGGTGGCAGCGGGCCTGCAAGCCCGTGATGACTGTAAGCATGTTGTTTGCGCTCACCCATCGGCACTGTCTCTGGACCATGCCGGCGGGTGATCCGTCGGTCTTCATGGCGGGCGCTGCGTGGGGGTCTTCGGACCCGCCGGTTAACTGCTTACTGTCATTCCGGCTTGCAGCCACGCATCGCCCGCCACCCGTTCTGCGCGGTGGCACGCCCACTCCAGAGTCGAGGAAGCCGAGATGACCGATCGTCCGCCCTATGCTTCGTACACCGCCAGTACTCACTATGACGACGACAACCCTTCGCCCGAACTGAGCACGTTTCTAGGCTGCCTCAAGCGCATCCGCGCGGGCGAAGGCGCCGATGGCCTGCCCTGGCCTGAAACCAGCGTTTCCATCGGGCGCGGGGTTGCCCTGTCGCGGGTGGAACGGGCCGCCATCGGCATGCTGACCGTGGTGGAAATGCTGCACGCCGCCGACCGCTGCCGGGCAATGGCCACGCCGGACCGGCATCTGGATGCCGGCGTGATTGAAGGGCTGTTCTTCGCCTGCCGCAGCCTGGCCGAGCTGGTGTGCCGGGATGTGCGGCCGGAGTAGCATCACCCTGTGCCGCGAACCGGGCCATACTGGGGCCGGACCGGCCGGCACCGGGTCCCATCGAAACCTACAAGGAGGTTTGCGTGTTGAATGTCGTGATCGTTGCCGCGCTGGCTGCTGGCCCGGCTGCGTCCGTTCCGTATGCCGATTGCCTGCTGGGCAATATCCAGCCCGGGCTGTCCGATCATGCTGTGCAACTGGTACAGCAGGCGTGTGCCGCAAAGCATCCAGACAGTTTTCTTGCCTCGCTGGAACTGGAACGCACCTCCAGCGCCCAGCGGCAGGCGCGGTTCGATGCGGATCGTGCGACAGCGGTGCGGGCTGCGAATGCCGCCGCCAATGCTGCAGCCGTTGGCGCGCAGGCAGCCACCGAACGCGAGGCGGCGCGGGCGCGCGGCGCCAAGGCGAAATAGGCATTTTGCGGGCAACAACACAAAAGGCACCGCTGAGCGGTGCCTTTCTGAATGACTTGGGTCATTGATTGCATTGGTGGGCCGTGAAGGATTCGAACCTTCGACCAAAAAGATCAAAAGAAGGCTTGCGACTCCTTTGAAAACAACCGGGTGCGCCGCTCTATTTTTCCGCCCGCCGAGCGTGGAACCATTGCCGATCCTAAGCTCACTCGACAATTTTTCCGCCGTCTCAAGGGATATACACGGGGTCCACGACCAAGGTTCCACCGTTTGACGCCGGTTACCGAGCCACTGGTGAACTGGTGTGCCGCGACGTGCGACCATCGTGAGCGTGCGGGCGGGAACGGCAATGAAAAAGGCGCCCAGCGGGCGCCTCCTCACAATCCAGCGGCAAATCAGGAGCGCTGCACGTTGGAATCCAGCCACGCCTGCACGCCCTGTAGCTCGGCCCCGATCTTCGCATTGAAGGTTCGCTCCACATCCCACGCAACGCCCCTCCCTTGGGCAAAGGCGGCGCGATACTTCTTTATCATGTTGCCCGGGTCGTTAGCCAGTTCCTGCATGAGCTGGGGTACGCCCCAGATCACCAGCTCGAAAGGTTCCCCGAACGCCTTCTGCAGAATATCCGGAAGGTCACCGTAGCGGATGGTATCGCCTGCCAGATACACGATCTCGTTGCGGATCGCAGGTGCGTGGAACACGATGCGCGCTGTCATTGCGCCGATGTCATCCGGCGTGGTCAGGGTGACAGCATTGCTCGCCGAGCCCAACGCGTTCACTTTATGCCCAACCAGGTCGACCACCCCGAAGTCCGGCTCGAAGAGGTAACTGGTGAACATTCCAGTAGAGATGATCACCCAGTCCATCGCAGTCTGCGAACGCAGATACTCGCGCACGTCCAGCTGGGCATCGAACAGGTCCTGGGGACCACCGCGCCCGATGGCATCGAAATCGACACCGAACTGCCAAGGAAAGTAGCGGGGAATACCCGACTTCACCGCCGCACGCGCAACCTTCATTGGCGTATCGCGGCCTGCGGCATAGCCGGTGCATCCAATCACTGTGTCAAACTGCGCAAAGGTAGCCGCCAACGCCTCTACCGATTCAGTCACCAGATCACCAGCAACGATATTCACCCCCAAGGCGCGGATTTCATCGACCACCCGCTGCTTCTCCGGCAGTTCTGAGTCAATCGACGTCGCCCGTAGCATCACACTGATCCGTGTGCCTGGATGACTTACGGCCAAACGTGCAAGGTTCCGGATGACAGGCATTCCAAGCTCGCCTGCGCCGAGCACCAGGATCGACCGAGAGGGGGTAGTGCTGATATGAGATGACATGGAAATCGCCCTGTGTGTGTACGATGGCGGCGATTCTGCTCGCCTACTGGCCCACACGTAAGAAGGCACATCGATGATACCGACCGCACCGTTCATGAGTCCGGAAGAACTGCTAAGGCACTCTCAAGCGATATGCGACGGGATGAGCGAGGACGAAGATGGACTGCGCCGGGAGGTTTTGGCGCACGCTGGTAGCCGCTGGTCCCTGGGCATCATCCATGCGCTTGGCGTGTATGGAACGCTGCGTCATGCCGAGGTCGCACGACGGATGAAGGGGATCACCCAGCGCATGCTTACGCGCACCCTCCGGCAATTGGAGCGTGACGGGTTGATCAGCCGGGAGGATTTCCACGAAGTACCGCCGCACGTGGAGTACAGCATCACAGCGCTGGGCAAGGACCTTCTTGTACTGATGATTCCCATGTGGACATGGGTAGTGGCTCATGCGGAGGAATTCCGCCAATGTCGGCAGAATTTTGATTCTTCAGACGGGAAATGAAGATGCACTGTCCGTTCCACGGGATCGCCGAAGGTGACGATGAACTGCCGGTGGTTCAACCGCCCGGAAGGAGGAACGCACTTGAGCGTGGATCCACTTAATTTTTCCGGAGACACAAAAAAGGCGCCGCACGGGCGCCTAAGTCGTTGATGCAATTGGTGGGCCGTGAAGGATTCGAACCTTCGACCAAAAGATTAAAAGTCTTCTGCTCTACCGACTGAGCTAACGGCCCAATGCATCGCCCCGGCCTTTCGGCGGGGTGGGCATTCTACCCTATTTTGGCCGGTCGCGTGGAACCCCGGTGTGTCGGGGTTGCCGGCCAGCGGCCGGCACTACCAGCGGGATTAAACCTTTGGCGCCACTGGCGCATCCCATCTGTGGTCCTTTCTGGAGCCATGGATGCGTCTGATCGTCAGCCTGCTTGCCGCCCTGCTGCCCTGCAAAGCATTGGCTTCGCCGCCCCAGGTCGTCACCGACGACATCGCCCGCTTCTGGGCCACCTATGACGCGGTGCGCGCCGAACCCGATGCCGAGCGCCGGGTGGCGCTGGTCCAGCAGCGCTACATCGATCCGGGCAGCCCCGGCCTGCATGCACTGATGCAGGCCCGCCATTACACCGCCCGCGAGTACGCCGAGGCCATGCAGTCATGGCCACGCTTCTGGACGTCGGTACGGCCGTTGACTGCGAACGCGCAGCAGGCCAGCGCCACGCTGGAGCGGGATCTGACCGCCTTCCGCGCGCTCTACCCGGCACTGCGCCCGGCCACCATCACCTATGCGATCGGTGTCCTGCGCACCGGCGGCACCACGCTGGGCAACAAGGTATTGATCGGTGCGGAGATGGCGCTGGGTGATGAGCGAGTGGATGTAAGCGAGCTTCCGGAGCCGATGCGCAGCCGGCTGCGGATCTTCTACGACAGCCGCCCGGGCGCGAACAACGCGCAGAACAACCTGCACGAGTACGTGCATACCCAGCAGCGCGAGACCACCGGCAGCCTGGCCCAGCATGCATTGCGCGAGGGCGTCGCCGAGTATGTGGCCGAGCGGCTGAGCGGGCGTCGGCCGGCGCTTCCGCTGTACAGCTACGGGCCCGCGCATGAGGCGGACATCCGCACGCGTTTCATTGCCGAGATGGACGGGGGTAACCTCGACAACTGGCTCTACAACAGCGCCCGCAATCCGTTCGGGGTGAGTGATCTGGGGTACTACGCCGGGTATCGCATAGCGCAGGAGTACATGCGGCAGCAGGCCGATGAGAAGGCGGGGATCGCGCGGATGATCGAGCTGGATTACGCCGATCCGGAGGCGGTGCGGGCCTTCATCGAGGCATCGGGGTGGTTGCCTGATGAGGCTGCCGGCCAGCGGCCGGCACTACCAGACTCCAGCCGCCGGTAGCGGCGGAACAGGGAGTGCGAACCAACGATTCGCACCCACCACGGGGGGACATCGCCCCCATTACCTCAAGCGTACAGCGTAGGGTCGGGCACGCCGGCTTCGGCGAAGCCCTGCGCGCGCAGCCGGCAGGCGTCGCAGTGGCCGCAGGCGGCGCCGTTGGCGTCGGCGTTGTAACAGGACACGGTCAAGCCAAAGTCCACGCCCAGGCGCACGCCTTCGCTGACGATCTGGCCCTTGCTGAGGAACTGCAGCGGCGCATGCACCTTGATGCCCGCCCCCTCCACGCCGGACTTGGTGGCCAGGTTGGCCAGCGCCTGGAACGCGGCCACGAACTCGGGGCGGCAGTCGGGGTAGCCGGAGTAGTCGACGGCGTTGACGCCGCAGAAGATGTCGTTGGCGCCGAGCACTTCGGCCCAGCCCAGGGCCAGCGACAGCATGATGGTATTGCGCGCCGGCACGTAGGTGACCGGAATGCCGGCACCACCGGCCTCCGGTACGTCGATGTCATCGGTCAGCGCCGAGCCACCGATGCTGCGCAGGTCCACGTCCACGGTCTTGTGCGCGACCACGCCCTGGGCCTTGGCCACGCGGGCGGCGGCATCCAGTTCGGAGGTGTGGCGCTGGCCGTAGCGCACGCTCAGGGCGTGCACGGCGAAGCCCTGTTCCTGGGCCATGGCGATGACGGCGGCTGAATCCATGCCGCCGGAGAGAAGCACGACTGCCTTCTTCATGGAGAATCTTCCGGTTGGGAGGGGAAAGCCAGCACGCTGTCCCGCGCCGGAGCTACATCAGGGAACGCTGCACCGGCTCATCGGCCGGGCTCGTCGTTCCACAGGATTTTATGCAACTGCATCTGGAAGCGCACCGGCAGCCGGTCTTCGACGATCCAGTCGGCCAACTGCCGCGCGGTGATCTCGCCCTTGCTCGGCGAGAAGAACACGGTGCAACGCTTCACCAGGCCGTGCTCGGCGACCATGGCCTTGGCCCAGTCGTAGTCCTCGCGGCTGCAGATGACGAACTTGATCTGGTCGCGCGCGGTCAGCAGCGGCAGGTTTTCCCAGCGGTTGCGCGCCACTTCGGCCGAACCCGGCGTCTTGATGTCGACCACGCGCGACACGCGCGGGTCCACTGCGCTGACATCCAGCGCGCCGGAGGTTTCCAGCGAGACATCCATGCCCGCATCGCACAGCTTCTGCAGCAGCACCAGGCAGCGCTTCTGCGCCAGTGGCTCGCCGCCGGTCACGCAGACGTGGCGCACGCCCTGGGCCAGCACCTCGGCCACGATATCGTCGATATCCCACCAGGTGCCGCCATGGAAGGCATAGGCGGTGTCGCAGTACTGGCAGCGCAGCGGGCAGCCGGTCAGGCGCACGAACACGGTCGGCCAGCCAGCGGTCTCGGCTTCGCCCTGCAGCGAGGTGAAGATCTCGGTGATCTTCAGGCGCGGCAGCGGCGACTGCACGATGTCGCTGGGGGTGGCGACGGCGTTGGACGGGGTAACGGCGGTCATGGCGGAAAGTTCTTCATGGGACGGGCAGCCGATTCACGGCGCCGGAAACGAAAGCAGCCGAGCATGGGCTCGGCTCTACAGGAGGCTGCCGGGCATCAGCCCAGCGCCACGGTGCGTATTGTACGCCCGGTCAGCGGATCTGCTTGCCCAGGCGGATGGACTGCAGACGGTCCTGCGCGGTGCGCGCGGCGTCCGAGCCGGGGTACTGCGCCACGACGGTCTCCAGCGTCTGCTGGGCCTGGTCGACCTTTCCCTCGCCGTACTGCGAGAGGCCGATCTTGAGCAGGCCGCCCGCGGCCTTGTCGTGGGTCGGATAGCGCGAGAGCAGTTCTCGGAACTGGGTCTCGGCCATCGGGAAATTGCGGGTGGCGTAGTAGCTCTCGCCCAGCCAGTACAGCGCATTCGGCGCGTAGACGCCGTTCGGGTACAACTCCAGGAAGCTCAGGAACAGCTGCGCCGAATCGTCGTACCTGCCGGCCTTCAACGCATCGAAGGCAACGTTGTAGGAGGTGCGCTCGTCGCCGGTGGCGGCAAGGCTGCCAGCATCACCATGGACGGAAGGCGGCCGCTCGGAAGTGGCCGCCGCTGCGGGTTTTGCCGGGGCCGGTGCGGCCTTCGGCGCGCTCGCCGGAACAGGCGGCAGGGCCGGGGCGGCATTGCCCCCTTCCAGCCGGTTCAGGCGGCTGTCCAGATCCAGGTACTGGTCCTGGGCGGACTGCTTGAGCTGGGCGTTGTCATGCTGCAACTGCTCGATCGAGGCCTGCAGGCTGGTGACCTGCTGCCGCAGCTGATTGATCTGGTTCAACAGGTCCTGGTTGGCACTGTTGTTGTACATCTGCTGCTCGAGCGCGCCGACACGGTCAGCCAGGCTCTGTCGCTGTGCGTGCGCCGGTGCGGCAGCCACGAGGGCTGCCGCAACGACCAGCATCAGTTTGATGCCAATGCGCATGGATTACTGCGCGGTGTAGACGATTTCGACGCGACGGTTCTGCGACCAGCAGGACTCGTTCGACTCGGTGCAGACCGGACGCTCTTCACCGTAGGACACGACGGTCAGCTGCGAAGCCGAACCACCGTTGGCCTGCAGGGCCGAGCTGACGCCGTTGCCACGACGCTCACCCAGGGCCTGGTTGTACGCGCGCGAACCGCGCTCGTCGGTGTGGCCCTGCAGGGTGATGCGCGAGGACGGACGGTCACGCAGGTACTTGGCGTGGCACGCCATGATGGCCTGGAATTCCGGCTTCACGTCTTCCTTGTCCAGGTCGAAGTAGACCACGCGCTGGCGCAGGCAAGCGTCGGTGTCCAGGTCGCCCGGGCCGTACAGGCCGGAGGTCGACGGACCGGTCGGGGTGGTGGTCGAGGTGCCGGTGTCGACCGGGGCTGCCGGCTCTTCCTTCACCTTCTTCGAGCAACCGGCCAGGACGGCCACAGACAGCAGGGAAACAAGCAGAACGCGGGTGGACTTGTTCATGGCGATACCTTTGTGGCTCCTAAGCCGATGAGGGGTTCAAGACAACGAAAATATTAACACTCTTTTAGCGCTGGGTACGGTATGGGGACCATGCCGGTTCGCGCACATCACCGTCAGCCAGGACCAGGCGCTGGCGAACCCGCGCATCGGCCGAAACGGCATACAACACACCACGGCCACCTTCGCGGGCGGCGTACAGCACCATGCTTGCGTTGGGCGCAAAGCTCGGCGATTCATCCAGCGAACCCGGGGACAGCGTGCTCCAGCGCGGCGAGCCCAGCGAGCTGTCCATCATCGCGATCTTGTAGCTGTTGCCCGAGCCCTGGGCGACGGCGATCTTCTTGCCATCGTAGGACACCGACGGCTTGGCATTGTAGTTGCCCTGGAAGGTCACGCGCTCGGCGCTGCCGCCGCCGGCACCGACCTTGTAGACCTGCGGACGGCCGCCGCGATCGGAGGTGAAGTACACCGCGCTGCCGTCCGGTGCCCAGGTCGGCTCGGTATCGATGGCGAAGTGGTTGGTCAGCTGGGTCAGCTGCTTGCTGCCCAGGTCCATCACGTAGATTTCCGGGTTACCGGAGCGCGACAGGGTCAGGGCCAGCTTGCGGCCGTCCGGCGAGAACGCCGGGGCGCTGTTGATGCCGCGGAAGCTGGTGACCAGCTCGCGCGCACCGGTACCGATGTTCTGGATGTAGATGGCCGAATTGCCACGCTCGAAGCTGACGTAGGCCAGCTTGCTGCCATCCGGACTCCACGACGGCGACAGCAGCGGCTCGGCCGAGCGCACGATGGTCTGCGGGTTGAAACCATCGGAATCGGCCACCATCAGCGCGTAGCGCATGGCGTCGCCCTTGCCACTGGCGGTCACGTAGGCGATGCGGGTCCAGAAGGCGCCGCGCACACCGGTGATCTTTTCGTAGATGGCGTCGGCCATCTGGTGGGCAACGTCGCGCATGGCATTGCCACGGGCGGTCATCGCCAGGCCCAGCAGGCGCTCGCCCTTGGGCACGTCGAACAGTTCGTACTCGACGCGGTAGGCACCGGCACCGGCATCAAGCACGCGGCCGACCACGATGTAGTTCTGCTTCAGCGCGCGCCAGGTCGCGAACTGGATATCCCCTCCCCGCACGGGCTTCTCGACGATCTGCGCTTCCGGCAGCGTGCGGAACTGGCCCGAACGCTCCAGATCGGCACGGACCACGCCGGCGACGTCGGTCTGCGGAGCGGCCGACGAACCCTGGTAGGGCATCGGCACGATGGTGATCGGCAGCGCGGAGGCATTGCCGCCGATGATGTCGATATCCAGCCCCTTCTGCTGCGCGACGGCAGCAAAGGGCAGCAACAGGGCCGCAAACACGGCAAGCCAGCGAGGCATCTTTTTCATGGAGCGCTCAATAAGGGGAAACCGGAACGAGGGATAACAAAGCGGGAGTGAACCGCTTCGCAATCATGAACCAAGGGTACGTGAATTCCGGGTCAGTTCCAGCCCGTCTTCTCACGCACCGTTAACGTCGTGGCCAACATCGCACCGTCTGCCCTGGTCACGCCGCCCCGGAGGACGGCGTTCGACAGCAGCCCACAGCCTGCCCGGTCGAAACCGAGCACACCAGAGGCAAGCGCGACAACCGTGGGCAGGAGTGGCCCGAGCCCCCCCTGCCCTGCCCGCCTCAGCGATCCTGGGCGGTAAAGGTGAAGTTGAGCGTGCGTGCGAACACCGACTCGAAGCCACGGTACGGCAGGGGCTGCGCGTTGAGCACGGCGGCCTCGATCGAACGCTTGCCGGCCTCGTCGTAGGGGCAGTTCGGGCTGACCTTGGCCTGCATCACCGTGCCACCCGGAATCTGGGTGATGGTGATCTGGCAGCGCTGGCCCAGTGGCACCGTATCCGGGCGCACCCACTGCGACAGGACCTTGGCCTGGATCGCCGCGGCGTACTTGGCCGAAAGATCATCGCTGTTGCCACCGCCACCGGCGGCCGGCTGGGACGCACCGCTGGCACCGGCGGCGGCACTGCCCGCGGCATTGCGCGCGGCGGCGACCTGGCGCAGCTTCTGCTCGGCCAGCTTGGCTTCCTTTTCGGCCTGCTCGCGGCGGGCACGGATCTCGGCGATCTTCTTCTGCTTCTCGGCCTCGGCCTTGTCCGCGGCCTGGCGCGCCTGATCGGCCAGCTTCTTCTTCGCGTCTTCTTCCTGCTGCTTGGCCAGGCGCAGCTTCTGCTCGGCCTCTTCCTGGCGCTTGCGTTCGGTCAGGTCGATCTGCTCCTGGCGGCGCTTGGCTTCCTGTTCCTGTTTCGCCTTCTCCTGCGAGATGGCCAGCGCGCTCACTGCTTCCTGGTCCTTGGTATCCGGCTGCGCGACGCGCTCCTGCGCCTGTTGCTGCTGCGGCGTGGGGGCGTCCTGTGGGCGCGGCTCGGGAATCGGCTGTGGCGGCGGAATGGTGTCTTCCGGCACCGGATCCGGCTCGGCCACCGGCGGCGGCAGGTCCTCCAGCTTTTCGGACTGGCGCAGGGCCTGGCGGGCGGCGGACGCCTCGGACGCGGACAGCGCCAGGCTGGCCTCCACCGACGGATCACCGGCGGCGGCGTCGGTGTTGCGCTCGGGTGACCAGAACCAGGCCACGATGAAGACCAGCGCGACCAGCAGGTGCACCAGCAACGCCAGCGCCAGGGGCAGGCCCCAGCCGGGTTCGCGCTGCTGTGGAGGTGGCAGGGCGTCAGCGTGCATCGGTGGCCAGGCCTACCTTGTCTACCTTGGCGCGCTTGATCACATCCATCGCGGCGATGACCTTTTCATAGGCCACGGCACGGTCGGCGGCGACGATCACGCGCACGCCCTTGTCCTGGGCGGCGATGCCTGCCAGGCGGCCTTCCAGTTCCTCGGCCGACACGGCGGTCGGTTCCTTGGCATCGGGCAGCTTCAGGCTCAGCTGGCCGTCCTGGCGCACCGAGACGATCACCGGGTCCTGCTTGCTTTCCAGCGCCTTGGCGTTGGATTGCGGCAGGTCGACGTCGAAGCTCAGGGTGAGCAGCGGCGCGGTGACCATGAAGATGATCAGCAGCACCAGCATGACGTCGATGTAGGGAACGACGTTGATTTCCGATTTCAGCTTGCGGCGCTTGCGGCGACCGATGGCAGCGGACATGGCTTGGACTCCCGGGTCAGGCGCTTACTCGTCGCCAGCGCTCTGGCGCTGCAGGATGGAGCTGAACTCTTCGGCAAAGGTCTCGAACCGCACCGACATGCGCTCCACGCGGGTGGTGAAGCGGTTGTAGGCCCACACCGCCGGGATCGCCACGAACAGGCCGATGGCGGTGGCGAACAGGGCTTCGGAGATGCCTGGCGCGACGGCGGCGATACCGGCCTGCGCACCGCTGCTGATCATGTCGTGCATGGTCACCATGATGCCGAACACGGTACCGACCAGGCCCACGTACGGGGCAGTCGAACCGATGTTGGCCAGCAGTTCCAGGTTGCGCTCAAGCTGGTCCACTTCGCGGGTGTAGGTGGTGCGCATGGCGCGCTGCGCGCCTTCCAGCTGCGCACGGCCATCCAGGCGGCGCTTGTCGCGCAGACGGGTGTACTCGCGGAAACCGGCTTCGAAGATGGCTTCCAGGCCGGTCACGCTGCGGCTGCGGTCGGTGGCGGCGCTGTACAGCTTGCCCAGGTCGGCGCCGGACCAGAAGCGGTTCTCGAACTCGTCGGCTTCGCGGGTGGCCTGCTTGAACACGCGGGCCTTGCGGAAAATGATCACCCAGCTGACGAACGAGCCGACCAGCAGCAGCAGCACGATGATCTTCACCGGCAGGCTGGCCTTGGCCATCAGTTCGAGGTAGTTGATGCCGCCGCCGGTGGTGGCCTGGGCAAGGGTCTGTGTCGCGGCGTTGCTGACGTCGGCCGGCAGTGCCTCGGTGACCGTGGCCTGCAGGGCCAGGAGCGTTGCGATCATCCGTTGTTCCTCAGTGTTCGGATTCGGGGTGGAGGTGGGGTTGCAGCATGGCAAGGACGGCCTCGTCCATGCCACGCGGGCGGAAACTGGCCGCTTCCAGTGCGGCGATGCGGACCCGGGCCGACAGCAGCAGCTCGCCGTCGCGCAGGATCTGCTGGTCGAAGACCATGCTGGCCTTCTTCAGCTGGACCAGGCGGGCGCTCACCTGCAGGGTGTCATCCAGCCGTGCCGGCTTGATGAAATCCATCTGCATCGAGCGCACCGCGAAGACCATCCCATGCTCGGCGCGCATGCGCTCCTGGCCGTAGCCGAGCGCACGCATCCATTCGGTCCGGGCCCGTTCCATGAAGGCCACATAGCGGGCGTGGTAGACCACGCCGCCTGCGTCGGTATCTTCCCAGTAAATGCGTGTCGGCCAACTGAATAGTGGCTCAACCGACATCGGGAACCTCCGCGAACAGGTCCTGCGGCGGGTTCTTCGGCTTCAGGCCCATGTGCCGGTAGGCCTTGTGGGTGGCCATGCGGCCGCGCGCGGTGCGCACCAGGAAGCCCTGCTGGATCAGGTACGGCTCGACCACGTCTTCCAGCGTGCCGCGCTCCTCGGACAGCGCCGCGGCCAGCGACTCGATCCCGACCGGGCCGCCATCGAAGTAGTCGACCAGGGTCTTGAGCAGGCGCCGGTCGAGCTCGTCGAAGCCTTCCGGATCAACCTTGAGCATCTTCATCGCGGCCTGCGCCACGGCCTCGTCGATGTGGCCGCCCGCCTTCACCTGCGCATAGTCGCGCACGCGGCGCAGCAGGCGGTTGGCGATACGCGGGGTGCCGCGCGCGCGGCGCGCGATCTCGCCGGCGCCATCGGCGGTGCAGTCGATGCCGAGGATGGTGGCCGAGCGGCGCACGATCCGGGTCAGCTCCTCGACGCTGTAGAACTCCAGCCGCTGGACGATGCCGAAGCGGTCGCGCAGCGGCGCGGTCAGCAGGCCGGCGCGGGTGGTGGCACCGATCAGGGTGAACGGCGGCAGGTCGATCTTGATCGAACGGGCCGCGGGGCCCTCACCGATCATGATGTCGATCTGGAAGTCTTCCATCGCCGGGTACAGCACTTCCTCGACCACCGGCGACAGGCGGTGGATCTCGTCCACGAACAGCACGTCGTGCGGCTGCAGGTTGGTCAGCAGCGCGGCGAGGTCGCCGGCCTTCTCGATCACCGGGCCGGAGGTCACCCGCAGGGCCACGCCCAGTTCGTTGGCGATGACGTGGCTGAGCGTGGTCTTGCCCAGGCCGGGCGGCCCGAAGATCAGCACGTGGTCGAGCGCGTCGCCGCGCCCCTTGGCCGCTTCGATGTAGATCTCCATCTGCTCGCGCACCGGGGCCTGGCCAAGATAGTCGGCCAGGCGCTTGGGGCGGATGCTGGCGTCGGCGGCGTCATCCTCGCGGGTGGCGCCGGCGCCGATGATGCGGTCGTCGGTCATACCGTGATTATGCGGTAAATGGTTGCATTCCGGGGCCGGAAGCACGGTAGTGCCGGCCGCTGGCCGGCAACCCCATGAACACCGGTGGTGCGGCGGAAGCCGGCCAGCGGCCGGCACTACCAGACCTCAGATCTCGACCTGGGCCCCGAGTTCGACCAGGCGGTTGCCGGGAATACGGAAGAAGCCCGTGGCCGGCGCGGCATTCCGGTGCATCAGCGCGAACAGCTTGTCGCGCCAGATCGGCATGCCGCGGTTGGCGGTGGCAACGATGGTTTCGCGGCTGGCGAAGAAGGTGGTGTCCATCGGGTCGAAGTAGATGCCACCGTGGTCACACGAGCGCATCAGCGCCAGCGGCACGTCCGGGGTTTCCATGAAGCCGAAGCGCACATAGACGCGGTAGAACTCGTCGCCCACCGATTCGATCTTCAGCCGCTGCCCTTCCATCGCATACGGGATCGGCAGGGTCTCCACGTGCAGGAACACGTTGCGTTCGTGCAGCACCTTGTTGTGCTTGAGGTTGTGCATCAGCGCATGCGGGGCGACGGTCGGGTCGGCGGTGAGGAACACTGCAGTGCCCGGCACGCGCACCGGCGGTGCCAGCATCAGCCCAGGCAGGAAGGTATCCAGGCGGATGCCGTCCTTGCGGATCTCATCGCGCAGCAGTTCGCGGCCACGGCGCCAGGTGCGCATCATGGTGAACAGGAAGATCCCCAGTACCACCGGGAACCAGGCGCCCTGCAGCAGCTTGGCACCGTTGGCGATGACGAAGCCGAGGTCGATGATGAAGAACACCACGCACAGCGGCAGCAGCCAGGCGCGCGCCTTCGGCCACAGCGAACGGGCCACCAGGGCCAGCAGCAGGGTGTCGATCAGCATGGTGGCCGACACCGAGATACCGTAGGCCACCGCCAGGTTGGACGAGCTGCGGAAGGCCAGCACCAGGCCGATCACCATCACCGCGATGCCCCAGTTGATGCCCGGGATGTAGATCTGGCCGATGGTGTCGTGCGAGGTGTGCTTGATGCGCATGCGCGGGATGTAGCCCAGCTGCATCGCCTGACGCGAGACCGAGAACGCACCGGTGATGACCGACTGCGAGGCAATCACCGCCGCCATGGTGGCCAGGATGATCATCGGGTACAGCGCCCACGGCGGCACCGCCTCGAAGAACGGGTTTTTCAGCGCCTCGGGGTGGTTGAGCACCAGTGCGCCCTGCCCCAGGTAGTTCAGCACCAGGCACGGCAGCACGAAGAAGTACCAGGCGTGTCGGATCGGCTTGGCACCGAAGTGGCCCATGTCGGCGTAAAGCGCCTCGCCACCGGTCACCGCCAGCACCACTGCGCCGAGGATGAAGATCCCATGCCAGCTGTGCTCCATGAAGAAGCGGATCGCCCACCACGGGTTGAATGCCTTGAGCACTTCCGGCGCATCGACGATGTTGTAGATGCCGATCGCCGCCAGCGAGATGAACCAGACCGACGTGATGGGGCCGAACGCCTTGCCGATCTTCTCGGTACCGAAGCGCTGCGCCGCAAACACCATCAACAGCACCACCACCGTGATCGGCACGATGAAGGCATGCAGGCCCGGCGCGGCCACCTCCAGGCCTTCCACCGCACCCAGCACCGATATCGCCGGGGTGATCACGCCGTCGCCGAAGAACAGCGAGGCACCGAAAATGCCGAGGATGCCGACCACGTAGGCCGAGCGCGAGCCGTTGCGCAGCGTGCGCTGGGTCAACGCCATCAGCGCCATGATGCCGCCCTCGCCGTCGTTGTCGGCGCGCATGATGATGGTCACGTACTTCAGCGTGACCACGATGTTCAGCGCCCAGAACGCCAGCGACAGCACGCCCAGCACGGTGTCGTGGTCACTGTTGAGCCCGTAGTGCGGCGAGAACGCCTCCTTCAGCGTGTACAGCGGGCTGGTACCGATATCGCCGAACACCACGCCGATCGCACCGATGATCAGCGCCATGCCTCCTGCTGGAGGGGCGTGACCGTGGCTGCCGGAGGCAGCTGCGTGCGGGGTTTGACTGCTGGACATGGGACTCCTGGCGATGCTCAGGCGGTTCGTTGAAGGAAAGGGACGCGGCTCAGCGCAGCGCCGACTGCAGCGCCTTGCGGATCACGGTGGCTACCTCGTCGCCTTCATTGAAGGCGTCGCGGGCCATGCGTGCCGCTTCGGCCGGCTTGTAGCCCAGCTGCTGCAGGGCCACGGTGGCATCGGACAGCGGGTCGGCCGGGGCTGGGCCGCTGCCGGTGGGCAGCGCGCCGCCGGCGCCGAACTGGGCGGCGCGGTCACGCAGTTCCAGCACCATGCGCTCGGCAGTCTTCTTGCCGATGCCGGGGATGCGGGTCAGCGCCGTGATGTCACCGGCCTGGACCATGCGCGCGAACTCCTCGACGGAAACGCCGGACAGCACCGCCAGCGCGATCTTCGCGCCGATGCCACTGACCTTCTGCACGTCGCGGAACAAGCGCCGCTCACCCTCGCGCAGGAAGCCGTACAGCGAAACGCTGTCTTCCTTCTGCGCGTAGTGGGTGTACAGCGTGACCTCGCGGCCGAGCTCGGGCAGGTCGTAGAAGGTGCTCATCGGCGCCTCCAGTTCGTAGCCCACCCCGTTCACGTCCACCACCAGCCACGGCGGCGCCTTGTAGGCGACGATGCCGCGCAGTCGACCGATCATTGCGTGCAGCTCCTCATTTGCGGCCCCACGCCTGGCGGGCACTGAGCCCCAGGCGGTTGGCCGTTGCCCGTACGTGGGCATGGGTGATCGCCACCGCCAACGCGTCGGCCGCGTCGGCCTGCAGCTTGGTTTTCAGGTTGAGCATGAGCCCGACCATGTGTTGAACCTGTTGCTTTTCGGCGCCACCACGGCCAACCACGGCGAGCTTGATCTCGCTGGCGGCGTATTCGTGCACCGGCAGGTCGCGCAGCACCACGGCCGAGATCGCCGCGCCCCGGGCCTGGCCCAGCTTCAGCGCCGAATCGGGATTGCGGGCCATGAACACCTTTTCAATGGCCACTTCCTGCGGCTGGTACTCGCGGCACAGGTCGGCCAGGCCCAGCACCAGCAGCTTCATGCGCTGCGGGAAGTCGTCGGCGCCCAGCAGCACCAGTGGCTGGTGGTGCACGTAGGTGACGCGGCCGGCGGCATCGACATCGATGATGCCGACCCCGGTCCGCTGCGAACCGGGGTCGATGCCGAGGATGCGGGTCATGCTGCACTCCTGGCGGGGCGGAACGGGATGCGCTGGCAGGCGTATGGGCTCATGACTGTCCGCGGTGACCGTTCAACGGCCCGCGCCCAGGCCGTCGAAGACGGCTCAGGCGTAGGCGTCGGCGCCGAGTTCGGCGTTGGAATACACGTCCTGCACGTCGTCCAGGTCTTCGAGCATGTCCAGCAGCTTCTTGACCTGCAGGGCGACGTCGCCTTCAACCTTGATGTCGTTGTCCGCGCGGAAGGTGATCTCGGCGTGGTCGGCGACATGGCCGGCGGCGGCCATCGCATCCTTCACCGCGTTGAACGCGTCAGGGCTGGTGACCACATCGATCGAGCCGTCATCGGGGTAGACCACGATGTCATCGGCACCGGCCTCAATGGCCGCTTCGGTGATGGCTTCCTCGTCGGCCCCTGCGGCGAAGCTGAGCACGCCCAGGCGCTTGAACATGAAGGCCACCGAGCCCTCGGTGCCCATGTTGCCACCGCACTTGCTGAACGCATGGCGGACATCGGCCACGGTGCGCACGCGATTGTCGGTCAGGCAGTCGACGATCACGGCCACGCCACCCGGCGCGTAGCCTTCGTAGCGGACTTCCTCGTAGTCGACGCCTTCCAGCTCACCGGTCGCCTTCTTGATGGCACGCTCGATCACGTCCTTGGACATGTTCACGGCCAGGCCCTTGTCCACGGCCACGCGCAGGCGCGGATTGTTGTTGGGGTCGCCTCCACCGCCGCGCGCGGCAACGCCGATCTCGCGGATGATCTTGGTGAAAATCTTGCCGCGCTTCGCGTCGGACGCGTTCTTGCGGGCTTCGATGGAGGGGCCTCTACCCATGGGTGCTACCGTCTGGCTGCTTCAGGATCAAGGCGCGGATTCTACCTGATCGGGCGCTGCAACCGTGTCTAGGCCCGTATTGTTGTAGAGCCGAGCCAATGCCCGGCTCCATGGGCCCGACCGAATGCAGCCGAGCATGGGCCCGGCTCTACAGGGCGGCCCTGGCTCCCTGCCCCTAGGCCGCCACCGCGTCGCGGCTGTGGTCGAACTTGCCATGACGCAGGAAATGCGCGGTCTGCCGAGCGGCGTCGGGCGACACCACCAGGCCACTGTGGCTGGTGCGGACCACGCAATGGTCGGCCAGGCCCGGCAGCCGGGTCTCGGCCAGTGCCACGGTGCCATCGGAGGCATCGTCGATGGCACCCAGCAGGCTGCCCAGCCCATGCGGCACCGAGCCGGCGATCAGGCCAACCTCGGCCCTGCCCTGCCAGTCCGGCAGGCCGTCGAGCAGCAGCTCGCTGCTGCGTCCCAGCGCCAGGCCCCAGCCGTGCTCGGACAACGAGCGTGCGGTACCACTGCCGCGCAGCGGCGAGCCCAGGCAGACCACCCGCTGCACCGGCAGCTGCGGATTGCGCCGCAGCGCTTCCAGCGCCAGCAACCCTCCCAGGCTGTGGCCGACCAGCGACAACGGCCCGGCATCGGCCAGCCGCTCCAGCAGCTGGGGCACCGCCACGTCGGGACCACCGAACACCGAGGAGTAACCGAACGCATGCACCTGGAAACCACGCGCGCGCAGGCGCCAGGCCAGCGGCCCGACCCAGGCGCGGGCATTCCAGATGCCATGCAGCAGCAATACGGGGGGAGTCATGCAAACAGCCTGGCGGTCAGCGGGGCAGGAACGTGAGGTGATTGAACACGCGCGCGCAGCAAGCGGCGGTGAACGTCAGGCCGCGCGCGGTGCGCGGCGCAGGATGAATTCAAGATCGTTGGTATCGCCGACCGGGAACAGGTACTCGCCGGCCTTCTCGAAACCATAGCGGGCGTAGAAGCGTTGCGCGCCGAAGTTCTCCGACCACACGCCCAGCCACAGCGTGCGCGGGCCTTCGCGCTCCAGCCAGGCCAGCGCGGTTTCCAGCAGGCGGCTGCCCCAGCCGCAGCTCTGCTGCGTCTTGATCAGGTACAGGCGCTTGAGTTCGCCATCACCGGGCTTCACATCCGGATGCGGCAGGCCACAGGGTCCGGCGGCGGCATGGCCGACCGCCTCCCCATCCAGTTCCAGCAGCCACACCGCGTAATCGGGGTGGGCCAGGATCACGCGCTGGCGCTCGACCGTGTAGGCCTCCTCCAGGAAGGCCTGCAGGTCCTGCGGCGGGTACAGATGGCCGAAGGTTTCGGTGAACGTGCGGGCGGCCAGCGCCGACAGGGTCGGCGCATCGTCCACAGTGGCGCGGCGGATCGAATACATGCAGGAAGTTGACGCCAGGGCGAAGCGGGGGTCAAGCCTTTTCAGGCGACTCCGCTTCTTCTTCCTCGTCCTCTTCCTCGTCCTCTTCCTCGTACTCCTCTTCGTCCTCGTCCTCTTCTTCCTCGCCTTCCTCGTCCTCGTCGTACTCTTCCTCTTCGTCGTCCTCGTAATCCTCGACGCCGAAGTCTTCACCGTCCCAACGGCCTTCGCCGTCGGCGACGAAGGTCAGGGCCATCGCCGCCGGGTTGGTACCGACGCGGACCAGCCAACCACCGAACACACGTGCACGCTCGGTGACCAGGTTGGCCTCGGAGCCTTCATTGCCCAGCTTTTCCCACTCCAGCGAAAACGCAAACTCGGTCATTGCCTGGATCTCCTGATCAGTTGGTCTTGGGGCGAACCTGGATGTGCACTTCGGCCAGCTGCGCGTCGACGATCGGCGACGGCGCGTCGGTCATCAGATCCTGTGCACCGGTGGTCTTCGGGAACGGGATGACGTCGCGGATCGATTCGGTGCCGGCCATCAGCGCGGCGATGCGGTCGATGCCGAAGGCGATGCCACCGTGCGGCGGCGCGCCGTAGTTCAGCGCGTCGAGCAGGAATCCGAACTTGGCGCGGGCCTCTTCGGCGCCGATGCCGAGCAGCTCGAACACTGCGCTCTGCATGTCCGGGCGGTGGATACGGATCGAACCACCGCCGATTTCATTGCCGTTGAGCACCATGTCGTAGCCGCGCGAAACGGCGGTACGGGCGTTGGCGCGCAGGTCGGCGATGTCATCCACGGCCGGTGCGGTGAAGGGGTGATGCAGGGCGACGTAGCGCTGTTCTTCCTCGTCCCATTCGAACATCGGGAAGTCGGTGACCCACAGCGGCGCCCAGCCGTCGGCGACCAGGCCGAAGTCCTTGCCGGCCTTCAGGCGCAGCGCGCCCATGAAGTCGGAGACCTTGTTGTAGCCACCGGCACCGAAGAACACGATGTCGCCGTTGCCGGCGCCAACATGGGCGACCAGCGCAGCGAAGGAGGCCTCGCTGAAGAACTTCTGGATCGGCGAGCTGACTTCGCCGTTGTCGGCGATCTTGATGTAGGCCAGGCCCTTGGCGCCGTACTTGGCAGCGTGCGCGGCGTACTCGTCGATCTGCTTGCGGCTCAGCGCTGCACCGCCCGGGATGCGCAGCGCGGCGACGCGGCCTTCGGCATCGTTGGCCGGGCCGGTGAACACTGCAAACTCGCTGTCCTTGACCAGTTCAGCCACGTCGACCAGCTCCAGCGCGATGCGCAGGTCCGGCTTGTCCGAACCGTAGCGACGCATCGCCTCGGCCCAGGTCATGCGCGGGAAGCTGGCATCCAGCTGGACGTCGACCACTTCCTTGAAGATGGCGCGGATCATGTCTTCGACGAAGTCCTGCACGTCGCGCTCGCGCACGAAGGCGAATTCCATGTCCAGCTGGGTGAACTCCAGCTGGCGGTCGGCACGCAGCGCTTCGTCGCGGAAGCAGCGCGCGATCTGGTAGTAACGGTCGAAGCCGGCCACCATCAGGATCTGCTTGAACAGCTGCGGGCTCTGCGGCAGGGCATAGAACTCGCCCGGGTGCATGCGCGCCGGCACCAGGAAGTCGCGCGCGCCTTCCGGGGTGGCCTTGGTCAGGATCGGGGTCTCGATGTCCTGGAAGCCCTTCTCGTCCAGGTGGCGGCGCAGGGCCTGCACCAGCTTGATGCGGGTGCGCTGCATGCGCTGCATTTCCGGACGGCGCAGGTCCAGGTAGCGGTACTTCAGGCGGGTTTCCTCGCCCGGGTTCTCGTGGGCGTGGAACGGCAGCGGTGCAGCCTTGTTCAGCACGGTGATGGCGGTGGCGATCACTTCCACCTTGCCGGTGCGCATCTTGTCGTTCACCGCGTGGCGGGCGCGCACGACGCCCTCCACCTGCAGCACGTCCTCGTAGCCCAGCGAAGCCGCCACGGCGAACACTTCGGCGTTGTCGACCTCCACAGTCACCTGCACGATGCCTTCATGATCGCGGAGATCGATGAAGCAGACGCCGCCCTGGTTACGGGCCACGTCGGTCCAACCGGCGAGGGTGACAGTCTGGCCAATCAGGGTCTCGTCGACCAGGCCGCAGAAGTGGGTACGCATTGGGGGAAGCTCCGCTGGAGAACGCCGGCGCCGGATGGGGGCCGGAAAGCCTCGTATTCTGCGGCCGAGGCCCCGGCCGGGGCAAATCCGGCCAGTCACACCGGCTTGATCATCCCCCTCCCTATAGTCAGGCACCTGCCACCGTATGGGATGCCGCCATGAATCCGCTGTCCCTGGCCAGCCTGGCCGTGACCCTGAGCCTAGGCACCATCGCCACGCTCGCCCTGCCCTCTGCCCCGGCCGCCGCGCAAAGCGGGGTGATCCGTTGCGAGAGCCAGAACAACCGAGAACGCGTGTGCAATACAGGCTGGCGCAATGCGCAGCTGGTCCGCCAGCTGTCCGGCAGCGCCTGCGACGAGGGCCGCACCTGGGGCAGCCGCAATGGCAGCATCTGGGTCAGCAATGGCTGCCGCGCCGAATTCGTCGAAGCCCGTGGTGGCTGGGGCGGCGGCAACGACGGTGGCTGGGGCGGCAACAACGGCCGCCCCGGCGAGACCATCCGCTGTGAGAGCCAGAACAATCGCGAACGCAGCTGCCCGGTCGGCTGGCGCAACGCCCGCCTGGTCCGCCAGCTGTCAGGCAGCCCCTGCGACGAAGGCCGTACCTGGGGGGTGCGCAATGGCGCGGTGTGGGTCAGCAACGGCTGCCGCGCCGAATTCGCCGAAGCTCGCGGATGGGGTGGCGGCGGGGGCGGTGGCTGGGGCGGCGGTAACAGCAACTACTCCATCACCTGCAGCAGCAACAACAACCGCACGCAGAACTGCGACTGGGATGAGCGCCAGGGCCGGCCGGTGCTGCAGCAGCAGCTGTCCGGCAGCGCCTGCCAGGAGGGCCGCAGCTGGGGCTACGCACGTGGCCAGGTGTGGGTGAGCAATGGTTGCCGGGCGCGCTTCGGTACGCGTTGAGTTGCGGGGGCGGATCCCTGGCCAGCGGCCGGGACTCTGACCCGACCAGGTTTCCCGCATCCACGCATGACGCGGATCTGCCGGGGGTCTTTCCGGGGTCGGAGCGCTCCACAGGAGGCATCCGACCCCGCGATCATGGTGCGGGCGCTTTGTCGTCGCCCCACGGCGGCGGCGGCAGATCGACCGGCTTGCTCAGGTCGAACTTCACGCGGAAGCGGCGGCCGTCCGGGCGGGCCAGCTCGTAGACGAAGGTCTGGTCCGGGTCGATCTCCATCGCCCAGGTGTTGTGCGTGGACGCAAGCATGTCGGCACGACGGAACATCGCCACCGAATCGGTGTCCGCCGGGAACTGCTGGCGCTCGGCGGTGCCCGGCGGCGTGCTGTCGCCCCCGTAAAGGGTGATCGCATCCGCGCTGCCATCCGGGTGGCGATGGTCGTGCTTCAGACGCAGGCCATTTCCGGTGCGGCTCAGCACCCAGGTGCGCGAGTGGTCATCCCCCACATGGAAGGGAATCCGCAGCTCGTGGGCAGGGTCGGCACAGCCGCGCACATGCATGACCAGACGCTGGCCGGCGAACGGGTCCTTGCCGGTCGGCGCCGGCGTGTCCTCCACCACCCGGCCCTCATAGGCCTGGCCGCAATGCGCGGCGATGGCGGCCATGAAGGCATCGGCCGGTGCGGTCGCCAGATCATGGGCGACCGTATCGGAACGCTGCGAACAGGCAGCAAGGCTGAGCAGGAGGGCGGAAGCGGTGACAACGGCAGGCAGTTTCATGCCCCAACCCTAACGACCCCGGCCGATGCGCGCAAACCCTGCGCACCGGCCACGTCACCTCAGTGGTGCAGCCAGACCTCGCAACCGCCCACGTCCTGCTTCCGGCCACCGGCGGCATAGCGGCGGGTGATCTCGGCCAGCCATTGCACGCGCTCGGGGCTGCTGCCTACCTGGCTGGGGCAGTTGACCAGTGCGGCCAGCGGCAAGCCCCCCAGTGCTGCATCATCTGCGGCCAACGACGCAAGCACGTCGTCCGAGGCCCAGTCCGGAATCATCACGGCACGGCGGCCGGAGAAATACGGCAGCTCGGAGGACCAGTCCTGGCCGAACGCGACCACCACGCCCTGCGCCGTGGTGCCGGTCCGGATGGCCTCGGCGATCTGCGAAACCGGTGTCGGCTCGCGTGCTTCCTTGATGTCCTTCAGCGACTTCACCAGGCCAAAGCCCACCGACAACACGCACAGGAAGATCGCCAGCGCAACGCCACGGCGCGGCTTGCCCGCCGCTTCGGCCGCCAGCACCGTCGACCACAGCACCAGGCCGATGATCGACGTGGCGAACACGATATTGGCCGCCTGGTAGTAGGGATGGGCGATGTGCAGGTTGGTGAAGACCAGGAACGGCGCCAGGTAGGCCAGCAGCAGGACAGCCACCGCCGTGCGCGTGCGCTTCTGCCACAGCCCGGCGATGACGAAGACCAGGAAGATCCAGTTGGAGCCGATCGCACCGGAGAAGCGCTTCTTGAACACCGTGCCCCACCAGGTAGCCGGATCCAGGCGCTGCTGCAGGGTGCCGTAATTCCAGGTGGACAGTGCATCGGAGGTGATCTGCCGGCCCAGCGCCGACTGCGCCTTCAGTGCATCGGCATGCTGCAGCCACAGGCTGAGCGTGGCCAGCACGGCCAGCGCGGACAGGCCACCCCAGAACAGCAGCTGCCAATGCTGCTGCAGCCACCGCGGGCGCCAGCCGTGCTCGCGCAGGGCCAGCCACAGGAAGGCCAGTGCAACGAACGCGGCAAAGCCGAAGAACGAAGTCACCTTGATGGCCGCCGACAGCACCGCCGCGACGACGGCAACCAGGCCCACCCACACGCGCGGCTGGCTGCGCAGGCGTGCCATCGCCCAGACAAAGAGCAGGCCAAAGAACACCGCGCTGGACTCCATCATCACCGAGCGCCCCCAGAACTGCGCGTACGGTGAGACGGCGAATGCGCCGGCCACGCACAGCGCCAGCGTGCGGTCAGGGCGCCATGCCAGCAGCGTGCGGTAGACCAGCCAGATGCAGCCGGCATGGAAGACGGTGGAGACCAGCCGCCCGCTGTTGTCGGCACTCATGCCGGTGACGCTGGACAGCAACGCCGCCAACCACTGGTAAAACGGGAACTCGAACGGGATCGACCAGGGCGCGCCCAGCACCGGGGTCACGTAGTCCAGCCAGGGACCGCCGCGCAGCAACCAGTCGATCGACAGTGCAGTCTGCGTCTGCCGGAAACCGGAGGCATCGACCGGGGGCATCGACCAGCTGCAGCCCAGCAGGACCAGCAGCGCGACCGCCGAGAACCACAACAGGATCTTGCCCGGCAACAGGCTGCGGTCTGGGTTGCTTTCCTGGGTCACGCCTGTTGCTCCTGACTGTGGCCGCCCACGACAGGGCGCGCTTCACGGGCGCGCAGTGTCTGTGTTGGCGCGCGGGAGTGCAAGCCGCTGCACGCGGCTGCGGCTCAGCCCTGCGGTGGCAGCGGCGCCTTCAGCGGCGCGGCATGGATGGCTTCGGTGGCCGCCACCGGTGCGGCCTCGCCCTCGCCCGCGGGCTCCTGCTCCACCGGATCGACATCGAACGGTGTGCGGAACACCAGCGACGGCAGCAGCGTGGTCAGTGCGGCGTACAGCAGCAGCGCGCCGAACAGCACCGCTGGAATCTGGAAACGCTCGCGCATGATCGCCGCCAGCACCAGGGTGAAGATCAGGGTCGGAGCCAGCGCCAGCGAGACCCGCAGGCTGCTGCGGAAGCTCTCGCCGAACATCACCCGGCGCTGCAGCCAGACCACGCCGATGCGCAGCGGCAGCACCACCAGGGTAATCACGATGCCCAGCCCCAGGGCCTCGAAACTGAGGGCTTCGCTGGGCACCTTGGTGCCGGCATTGAAGAAATAGAACGGCACGAAGAACGAAGCGAACAGGCGCAGCGCGTGCAGGTTCTCGTGCGAGGCCAGCAGCGGCATGCGCTGGTGCAGCAGGCGCGCGACCAGGCCGGCGATGAACGCGCCGACCAGGTAGTACACGCCCAGCAGGTAGGTGATGTAGGCCGCCACCATGCCGACCATCACCAGCAGCGAGAACTCCGAGCCCGGCGCGTGCGGCGCCACCCAGCGGCCCAGCGCGATGAACAGCAGCGGCAGGCCGACCATCATCGCCAGCAGCGCCAGGCTGGACAGCGCCATGTGCCCCGGATCACCGGCCTGCAGCACGATGAACAACGCCGCCAGCGCCAGCAGTTCGCCGGCGATGGCCTTGCTGGTCACCCAGAACCGTTCGTCCTCGCTCAGGCCCAACCGCGACAGCGAGTCCATGATGAAGCCGGTGGAGGGCGTCAGCAGCGCCAACGCCAGCAGCCCGGCGGCCTGCCACGGCAATCCTGCGTAACGCCAGGCCAACCAGCCGACGCCGAACAACGTGCCGGTACGGATGACCAGATGTGCCAGCAGCGGCCACATGCCCCGGCGCAGCGCCTGCAGATCCACTTCCAGGCCGGCAAACAGGAACAGCGAGGAAATGCCCAGGGTGGCCAGCAGTCCGATCACCGCATCATGTGCCTGATCCCCCAGCCAGAGCATGCCGATGATGCCGAACAACAGGCAGGTCAACGGGGCAGGCAGGCTGAAACGCTGCAACGCGCGCGGGATCACCAGCAGCGCGAAGATCAGCAGCAGGTAGATCAACTCATGGCTCATCGGGGTCTTCCGTGGGGTTGGAACGCGCGCAGGATGCGCGCGCTGAACCGATCCGGCAAGCCGTTTCTGGATGACTCCCGGTTACCTCAACCGATCAGGCGATCGGCAATGCGCCCCACCTGCGCCAGCACCCCGGCGCGTTGCTCGTTGCTGATCGCGCCGGCCTGCAGATAGGCGGTCAGCACCCACGGCGCGCCGCCGGACAAGGGCCACAGGACGGCGATGTCGTTGCGCGCGTCTTCACCATTGCTGCCGGTCTTGTCACCCACCCGCCAGCGCTTGCCGAGTCCCGCGCGCAGGCAGGCATCTCCGGTTTCATTGTCGATCAGCCAGTCGGACAACTGCTGCCGCGACGCCGGTTGCAGCACATCGCCCAGCACCACACGCTGCAGGGTCATGGCCATCGCCGCCGGCGTGGTGGTATCGCGTGGATCGCCCTCGGCAAAGCTGTTCAGCTCCGGCTCCAGCCGGTCACTGCGGCTCACCGCATCACCGCTCGCGCGCAGGAACGCGGTCACTGCGGGCGGGCCACCGACCACGCCGAACAGCAGGTTGGCGGCGGTGTTGTCGCTGGTGATGATCGTGGCCCGGCACAGATCGCGCACGGTCATGTCCTTGCCGGCGTGGCGACGGGTGACCGGTGCGTGCGTGAGCAGATCGGCATCGCGCACCGGCACGCGCCGGTCCAGCAATGCCGGCATGCGCTCGGCCTGGCTGAGCACGGTGGCCGCCAGCATGCTCTTGAAGGTACTGCACATCGGGAAGCGCTCATCCTGGCGATGACCCAAACGGCGGCCGCTGGCGGTGTCGAGCAGGGTCACGCCCAGGCGGCCGGCGCAGGCCATCTCCAGCGCTGCGAAATCGTTGGCGGTGGTAATGGCAGCCTCGGTCGGTGCGCGTGCGCTGGCCTTGCCTGCCGCACGCGCCAGCAACGGCAGGGCAAGCGAAGAAGCGACGGCGGCACCACTGAACTGCAGGAATCGGCGACGGGCGAGCATACGGAATCTCCTGGCAACCACTCGATTATTCAGGCCAGCACGATGGGCGACCAGCGCGAAATATCAGCGAGAGACATGAATATTATTCATGGCTGCTGCATTCAACCCACTGCTGTTACGAACAACTTCATTGACAGGGTAGGATCAGCCATCACTCCAGCTCACGACTGCACGATGCTGCACCCCACCCTGCCGTTGAACGCCCTGCGCGCGTTCGAGGCCGCCGCCCGCCACCAGAACTTCACCCGTGCCGCGCTGGAGCTGTGTGTCAGCCAGGCCGCGCTGAGCCATCAGATCCGTGGGCTGGAGGACCGGCTCGGCATCCGCCTGTTCCATCGCCTGCCGCGCGGCGTGGCCCTCACCGACGAAGGCGCGGCGCTGTATCCGGTGCTCAACGAATCGTTCGAACGCATCTCTGCCAGCATCGCGCGCTACACCGGCGGGCCGGCCCGTGAAGTGCTGACGCTGGGCGTGGTCGGTACCTTCGCCACCGGCTGGCTGCTGCCAAGGCTGGCCGCATTCGAGGCCGCGCACCCGGATATCGAGCTGCGCCTGCAGACCCACAACAACCGCATCGACCTGGCCGGCGAAGGGCTGGACCTGGCCATCCGCTTCGGTGATGGCGACTGGCAGGGCCAGGCCTGCACGGCGATCCTCGATGCGCCGTTCGCGCCACTGTGCGCACCGGCATTGGCGCGGCGGCTGAAACAGCCGCGCGACCTGGCCACGCTGCCGTTGTTGCGCTCCTACCGCAGCGACGAATGGCCGCGCTGGCTGCAGGCGGCCGGCGTCAGCGGCGTGGAAGCGCGCGGGCCGGTGTTCGATTCCTCGCTGACGGTGGCGATGGCCGCCGCCGGGGGAGCCGGCGTGGCGCTGCTGCCGCTGCGCATGTTCGAGCAGGAACTGGCCGAAGGCCGCCTGCTGCAGCCGTTCGGCACCACGCTGGAGCTGGGCCGCTACTGGCTGACGCGGCTGCGCTCGCGCGCCGAGCGCGAGCCGGCCAAGCGCTTCCGCGAATGGCTGCAGGCGCAGCGCGCATAGGTAGTGCCGGCCGCTGGCCGGCAACCCCTGGATCCTTGTGAGCGCATCGCGCTGCCGGCCAGCGGCCGGCACGACCGGTCAGGACTCCAGCAGCTCCATCCACGCTGCCTCAGCTTTTTCCAGCTGCGCGGCGGTGGTTTCGCGGTCACGTCCGATCACCGCCATGCGGGTCGCATCGGCGTAGTTGGCCGGATCGGCCAGCTGGCGATCCAGTTCGGCCAGCGCACCTTCCAGCTCGGCCACCTTGGCCTCGGCGGCCGCCAGCTTGTGCGGGTTCACCGGCTTCTTCTGCACCACCTGCGCCACCGGGGCGGTCTTGACCACCACCGGCTCTTCCACCTGCTCCATGCGCGCCTTGGTGCCCTGCGCCTGCGGACGGGTGCGCAGCCACGCGGCGTAGGCATCCAGGTCGCCATCGAACGGTTCGACCACGCCATCGGCCACGCGCCAGTAGGTATCGCAGACCAGGCCGATGAGGTGGCGGTCATGCGAGACCATCACGATCGCGCCTTCGAAGGTGGCCAGTGCCTCGGCCAGCGCTTCGCGCATTTCCAGGTCAAGGTGGTTGGTCGGTTCGTCCAGCAGCAGCACGTTCGGCTGTTGCCAGGCGATCAGCGCCAGCGCCAGGCGCGCGCGCTCGCCGCCGGAGAAACCATCCACCGGCTCGAACGCGCGGTCGCCCGGGAAATTCCACTTGCCAAGGAAATCGCGGAACGACTGGTTCGGTGCGTCCGGGGCGATCTCGCGGAAATGCTCCATCGGCGACTGGCCCTCGTGCAGCGACTCCACCGTGTGCTGGGCGAAGTAGCCGATCCTCAGGTCCGGGTGCGCCATGCGCTCGCCGACGATCGGCGCCAGTTCACCCACCAGGGTCTTCACCAGGGTGGTCTTGCCGGCGCCGTTGGGGCCGAGCAGGCCGATGCGCTGGCCCGCTTCCAGGCCGAAGCCGACGTTGTGCAGGATCACCGCGTCCTTGCCATAGCCGGCCTCGACGTGGTTCAGGCGGATCAGCGAGAACGGCAGCTTGGCCGGCGGCGCGAACTCGATGCGGAACTCGCGTTCGGCGCGCACCGCTTCGGTGCCGGCCAGCTTGGCCAGGCGCTTCATGCGGCTCTGCGCCTGCGCGGCCTTGCTGGCCTGCGCCTTGAAGCGGTCGATGAAACTCTGCAGGTGGGCACGCTCGGCCTGCTCCTTCTCGTGCGCGATCTGCTGCTGGCGCAGCTGTTCGGCGCGCTGGCGCTCGAAATCGGTGTAGCCGCCCGGGTAGAGCTTGGCGCCGCCGCCGTGCAGGTGCAGGGTGTGGGTGGCCACGTTGTCGAGGAACTCGCGGTCATGCGAAATCAGCAGCAGGGTGCCCGGGTACTTCAGCAGCCACTGTTCCAGCCAGTACACCGCGTCCAGATCGAGGTGGTTGGTCGGTTCGTCGAGCAGCAGCAGGTCGCTGGGCATCATCAGCGCACGGGCCAGGTTCAGGCGCACGCGCCAGCCACCGGAGAACGAAGACACCGCGCGGTGGTGCGTCTCGGCGGGGAAGCCGAGCCCGTGCAGCAGCTTGCCGGCGCGCGCTTCGGCGTCGTAGGCGCCCATCTCGGCCATCTTCGTGTGTGCGTTGGCCACCGCCTCCCAGTCTTCGCGGGCGGTTGCCTCGGCCTCTTCGGCCAGCACCGCGGCCACCTCGGTATCGCCGCCCAGCACGAAGCTCAGCGCCGGGTCCGGCAGCGACGGAGTTTCCTGGGCCACGCTGGCGATACGGACCTTGCCGGGCAGGTCGACGTCACCCTTGTCGGCCTCCAGCTCGCCCTTCACCGCCGCGAACAGGCTGGATTTGCCAGCACCGTTGCGGCCGACCACACCTACCCGGTAGCCGGCGTGCAGGGTCAGGTCGACATTGGACAACAGCAGCCGCTCGCCGCGGCGCAAGGCGAAATTACGAAGGGAGATCATCGGGGGAGGGGTCCATATAACCGGATGGAATGTGCTGGTGAGCACTGTTCCTGCGACGCAATTCTAGCGTTAACGAATACTTGACGCGTCCCGGGATGCGCAGTGGCCGACGTTCCTCTCTCCCACGTCCCCGCCGCGCGCGTCCCGGGTCTCCTCCCCGCCGATGCCTGTCCGGGCTAAATGGTTGCTGCTGCAACGTTTTTCCCGATGACCGGCATTTGACAGGCACTGAATATCCCGTTAATTGCTGTATTGCGCACCGCAACAACCGCCGTCCGCCTCACCCCCGTGATGTCGATTCCGGTGCCGCCCCCGCCAACCGGAGCCCCATCCCGATGACCCGCAAGACCAGCCTGATCGCCGCCGCCGTCGCTGTCGCACTCGGTGGCTCTCCGTTCGTCGCCGCCGCCCAGCAGGCCGGCACCGCCGCCAACACCCTGGACACGGTGATCGTCACCGGCACCCGCGTGGCCGACCGCACGGTCGCCGAATCGCAGTCGCCGATCGACATCATCACCCCCGAAGCACTGCAGTCCACCGGCACCAGCGAACTGGCCACCGCCCTGTCACGCGCCCTGCCCTCGCTGAACTTCCCACGCCCTGCCCTGACCGACGGCACCAGCGGCGTGCGCCCGGCGCAGCTGCGCGGCCTGTCGCCGGACCAGGTGCTGGTGCTGGTCAACGGCAAGCGGCGCCACACCTCGGCGATGATCAACGTCAACGGCAGCATCGGCCGTGGCTCGTCGGCGGTGGACATCAACGCGATCCCGATCGCCGCCATCGAGCGGGTGGAAGTGCTGCGCGACGGCGCCTCGGCGCAGTACGGCTCGGACGCCATCGCCGGCGTCATCAACATCGTGCTCAAGGGCAGCGGCCGTGGCGGCAGCCTGGCAGTGGACTACGGCCAGTACTCGGCCGGCGACGGCAACAAGTACCAGCTTTCCGGCGATACCGGCGTCGAGTTCGGCAACGGCCGTGGCCGCGTGCACGTGGCCGGCCAGATCAGCCAGCAGGACGAGAGCAACCGCGCCGGCCCGTACCGCGGCACCACGCCGAACACCGGCAACTTCCCGAGCATCGGCCAGAAGACCTTCATCGTCGGCGACCCGCGCGTGGACGCCACCGCAGCCTCCGCCAACGCCAGCTTCGATTTCAGCGACCACGTGGCCGGCTACGCCAGCGCGCTGCTCAGCAACCGCGACATCACCTCGTTCGCGTTCTACCGCTCGCGCAACCACAGCGGGCAGAGCGCGCTGCTGGCGCAGACCTACCCGGACGGCTACGTGCCGGAGATCAACCAGTATTCCAAGGACCGCTCGCTGGTGGCCGGGGTCAAGGGCAACACCGACAGCGGCTGGACCTGGGACCTGAGCCTGAACCACGGCGAGAACACCCTCGATTTCCACACCCGCAACAGCATCAACTACAGCCTCGGTGCGACCAGCCCGCGCTCGTTCTACGACGGTACGCTGAAGTACCAGCAGGACATCTTCAATGCCGATCTGACCAAGTCGCTGGACTGGGGCCTGGCCTACCCGGTCACGCTGTCCTTCGGCGGTGAGTACCGCAAGGAGAAGTGGGACCAGAACCCGGGCGAACTGAACTCGTACACCGGCAGCGGCGCGCAGGGCTTCGCGGGCTTCACCCCGACCAATGAAGTGCATGCCGACCGCCACAACTACGCGGTCTACGCCGGCCTGGAAGCGGACCTGACCGAGAAGTTCTCGGCCGGCATCACCGGCCGCTACGAGGACTACTCGGACTTCGGCGACCGCTTCTCGGGCAAGCTGTCGGCGCGCTATGCGTTCACCGACAAGGTCGCGCTGCGTGCCACCGCCTCCAGCGGCTTCCGTGCACCATCGCTGGCGCAGCAGGGCTACCAGGCGGTCACCAGCCAGTTCCTCAATGGCGTGTTCGTCGAGCGCGGCACCTTCCCGACCACCAGCCCGGCCGCGCAGGCGCTGGGCGCCTCGCCGCTGAAGGCCGAGACTTCCACCTCCTACAGCCTGGGCCTGGTACTGCAGCCGGTCGACCGCCTGTACATCACCGTCGATGCCTACCAGATCGACATCGATGACCGCATCGCGCTGTCGTCGAGCATCACCACCAATGCCGCGACCAGCGCGCTGCTGGGCACCCTGGGCCTGCCGCAGGTGACCGCGTTCTCCTACTTCACCAACGGCCTGGATACGCGCACCCGCGGTGTCGACTTTGTCTCCAGCTACACGGTGCCGTTCAGCGCCAGCAGCCTGGAGCTGACCGCCGCCTACAGCTACAACGACACCGAAGTGCGCCGTGTCGGCGGCACTCCGGCGGTATTCGGCACGCTGGGCCTGACCCAGTCGCTGATCGGCCGTGATGAGATCGGTCGCATCGAGGACAGCTACCCGCGCGACAAGGCGATCCTGAGCGGCACCTGGCGTTCGGACCACTGGGAACTGGGCCTGGCCGCGACCCGCTACGGCAAATTCACCGTGCGCAACTCTGCCACCGCGCTGCGCGACCAGACCTACGGCGATGCCTGGGTGGTGGATGCCTCGGCCAGCTACAAGCCCAGCAGCAACTGGACCCTGACCGTGGGCGCCGACAACCTGCTGGACAAGTACCCGGACCGCACCGAAGACCTGCAGAACTCCACCTTCGGCATGCTGCCGTACAGCAACTACTCGCCGTTCGGCTTCAACGGCGCGTATGTGTACGGGCGGATCAAGTACACCTGGTAAGCGGTAATGGGTGCGCCGGGCCCTGCCCGGCGCTGCTCCACACACCCGCCCGCGGCCCCGGGGCAGGCGCGGTCCTGACCGTATACCGTTGCCAGCTCCTGCACCCGGTTTCCAGGCTGTGCTCTGTTGCACGCGCCTCATAGGTCGTCCCGTGCATAATCAGCGGACCAACGAAGGAGCCGCTCCGTGACGAGAGCCTGCATCACTCGCCGCCATGTGTACGCTGCGCTCGCGTGGGTTGCGCTGGCGGCCCCCCTGTCAGGGTGTTCAGGAGATCACGTGAAACCCAGCTATTCCAAATCGAGCCTTGAGCCGGTCGTCGTCACCCAGCTCTCCGCGTCGAAGCTCCAGGTCCAGTTCAATGAACCGATGGAAAGCATGTATTACGCGGCAGGGATGAGCTATGTCGTGGAAGGGGACACCATGAAAGTCGTTGTTGATCGCTGCCCCATATCCGGCCAATGCACAACCATGCTGCGGCGCGACGTGAAGCCCGGACCTGCTGGCCCGGCCCGTCAGGAAATTCCCTTGATGGCGCCGCGCGTGGTGATGCTGTACGCCGATGGCGAAACACAGATTTTTCCGTAAGGGCATCCCATGAGCGACAAGGTCGTCCTCGGCATCCATAGTCACGTAGATCCCAATACACAGGGGTCGTTCAATCAGTTCGTGGACGGCCACGCCTGGATCTCGGTGACGCGAAACGGCCATACGACGTTCCATGGCCTGTGGCCAGACAACCATCCACTCGTTGAGGACAATGGCCCAGGTTCGGACATCCGCGAAGGCATGGAAGCCCGGGCCACACCTTCGGCCTCACGCTATTACGAATTGACTCCCGAGCAGGTCAAGCGACTTGACCAGGCCTTGGGCGAAAATGTCACCTGGTCATATGGCAATACCTGCGCATCGTGGGCGACCAGTACCGTGAACAAGGTTACCGGGCAGTCCCTGGATGCAGGCGAACTGCTGTTCACCGATACACCGCGGGAGCTGATCGAGTCCATTCGCAAGGCAGAGCGCGTGCGGCCCACCAGTCCTTCGCAGCCGCAACCGGCAACCGAACGGCCGGAAACCAGCATCCCATCGCTGAGCGATGCCTCGGCATCGCTTCACCAGCAGGCACTCGCCGGCGTCCACGCGCTGGACGCATCGCTGGGTCGCGCATCTGATGAATCCAGCCAACGCATGGCGGCCAGCCTCACCCAACTTGCCCGGGCACAAGGTCTGGAACGGATCGACCATGTGGTATTGGGCTTGCCGGCTGGTCAGCCCCCAAGGCCGGAGAACATCTTCGTCATTCAAGGAGCCTTGGATGACCCGGGCCATCTGCGTGCCCACATCAACATTGAAACGGCCCTTCAGCCACCCGTTGCGGAGTCGCTGCGGCAGATTCATCAGTTGGACAAGCAGCTGGCCGCCTCGCCGCAGCAGGCCGAGCCTGCCCTGGAAGAGACCCAGCGCCGGCAGATGGTGTGATCATCGACGGCTACGCCTGGAGCCCCCCATAGGTAGGCACCATTCGGCCCGTCAGGGCCTGCCATCTCTCAACAAGGCTTGATATCTCGCCCGCACAAGCCGCCCACGCAACGATCCGATACGCTGGCCGGGTTTGCCGTATGTGGCCGCATCGGTGAAAATCGGGGCATTCCCCCGATTTCCTGCGAGTGCCGATGCACCATGACACCGACCTGATCAACATCGTTGCCGTTGGCCTGGGGCTCGCCTTCATCTTCGGCGCGCTGGCCAACAAGCTCCGCTTGTCTCCCCTGGTCGGTTACCTGGTTGCTGGCATCTGCGTAGGTCCGTTCACCCCCGGCTTCGTCGCCGACCAGGCGCTGGCCAACCAGCTGGCCGAACTGGGCGTGATGCTGCTGATGTTCGGTGTCGGCCTGCACTTCTCGCTGAAGGACCTGATGGCGGTCAAGGCCATCGCCATTCCCGGTGCCATCGGCCAGATCGCAGTGGCCACCCTGCTCGGCTGGGGCGTGGCCTCGCTGATGGGCTGGCCAGCCATCCATGGCGTCATCTTCGGTTTCTCGCTGGCCACGGCCAGTACCGTCGTGCTGTTGCGGGCGATGGAAGAACGCCGCCTGCTGGAGACGATGCGCGGCAAGATCGCGGTCGGCTGGCTGATCGTGGAAGACCTGGCCTGCGTACTGGCGCTGGTGATGATGCCGGTGATGGCGGGTGTGTTCGGCCCCGATGCAGCCAAGGAATCGCACTCGCTGGGCAGCGTGCTGGCCGACATCGGCTGGACCTTCGTGCAGCTGGGCCTGTTCGTGGCGGTGATGCTGGTGGTCGGGCGCCGGGTCATCCCGTGGATCCTGGAACGCATCGCCGGTACCGGTTCGCGTGAGCTGTTCACTCTGTCGGTGCTGGCGATCGCGCTGGGCGTGGCATTCGGTTCGGCCATGTTGTTCGGCGTCTCGTTCGCGCTGGGCGCGTTCTTTGCTGGCATGCTGCTCAACGAATCGGAACTGAGCCACAAGGCCGCGCACGATTCGCTGCCGCTGCGCGATGCGTTCGCGGTGCTGTTCTTCGTCTCGGTCGGCATGCTGTTCGACCCCAACATCCTCGTGCAGCACCCGTGGCAGGTGCTGGCGACGGTGGCCATCATCATGTTCGGCAAGTCGGCCGCGGCGTTCTTCATCGTGCGCGCATTCGGCCACCCGACCAGCACCGCGCTGACCATCTCGGCCAGCCTGGCGCAGATCGGCGAGTTCGCCTTCATCATCGCCGGGCTCGGCGTGGCGCTGCAGATCCTGCCGAAGGAAGGCCAGTCGCTGGTGCTGGCCGGCGCGCTGGTGTCGATCATGCTCAACCCACTGGTGTTCGGCCTGCTCGACCGATGGCAGGCCAAGCAGGAAAAGCAGCCGCAAACGCCGGAGCCGGAAGAGGCGACCGGCCCGTCGCGCGATCTGCATGACCACGCCATCGTGATCGGCTATGGCCGCGTCGGCAGCGAACTGGCGCAGGTGCTGCGCGACCGTGGCGTGCCGGTGCTGGTGATCGATGACAACAAGGAACACGTCGAGGAAGCGCACGCCAAGGGCCTGGCGGCGATCCGCGGCAGTGCCGCTGCCGACCGGGTGCTGGCCGAGGCCCACCCGGAACGCGCCAAGATCGCGGTGCTGGCGATCCCACAGCCGCTGGAAGCCGGTGAGGCGCTGGCCAAGCTGCGGGCGATCAACCCCGACCTGACCCTGCTGGCACGTGCGCACAGCGATGCCGAAGTGAAGCATCTGCTGGAGCATGGTGCCGATGGCACGGTGATGGCCGAGCGTGAGCTGGCCTATTCGCTGGCGGAGATGGTGATGTCCACGCCGCCGTACCGGAACCTGGGGCAGCACAGCATCCCGGTGGTGTGAGGGGCGTGCGTGCGGCAGGGCTTGCAGCCCTGCACCTGCCGAAACAACGGCAACGGCAAAAGCTGGCATAGCGTGGGATGGCGGGGTGGGTCCGATTGCGGGAGACGCCGTAAACCCTTCCATGGGGGCTTGGCCGCGGCATCCATGCCGCGGACACTCCCGCAACCGGACCCACCCCGCCTTCGACAGTTCCCCGCTGCTGTTGGTGGATGTCGACCTTGGTCGACACGGCGGCGCACGGGGTCAGATCCGTTTTCGGCAGGAAAACGGATCTGACCCCGGAAACAAAAAGATCCCCGGTCGACCCGCATCGACCGGGGATCTGGATCGCCACGTTGCCACGCCTTGGAGAGGCAGTTCCACCGTAGCGCATCGCGTGGCCGGCGGTGATCGCCTGAGGCGATATGCACCAAGCGCGTGGCTATCAGGCGGCGGCCAGGGCCTGCTCCAGGTCGGCGCGCAGGTCGCCGATGTGCTCGATGCCGATCGACAGCCGCACGGTATCTTCGCTGACCCCGGCCTTGGCCAGCTCCGCTGCATCCAGCTGCCGATGGGTGGTCGAGGCCGGATGGGTGGCGAGTGACTTTGCGTCGCCCAGGTTGACCAGACGGGTGAACAGCTTCAACGCGTCGAGGAAGCGCGCGCCAGCCTCGCGTCCACCCGGCAGGCCGAAGGTCAGTACGCCCGAGCCATGCCCGCCCAGGTAGCGCTGCGCGGCGGCATGCTCGGGATCGTCGGCCAGTCCCGCGTAACGAACCCAGGCGACCTTGTCGTGCGCCTTCAGGAACTGCGCGACGGCCAGTGCATTGGCGTTGATGCGTTCCATGCGCAGCGCCAGGGTCTCGATGCCTTGCAGGATCAGGAACGCATTGAACGGCGACAACGCAGCGCCGGTATTGCGCAGCGGCACCACCCGCGCGCGGCCGATGTAGGCCGCCGGCCCCAGTGCTTCGGTATAGACCACGCCGTGGTAACTGGGGTCGGGTTGGTTGAGGCGGGCGAAACGCTTCGGCTGTGCCGCCCAGTCGAAGCGGCCGGAGTCAATGATGGCGCCGCCGAGGCTGTTGCCGTGGCCGCCCAGGTACTTGGTCAGCGAGTGCACGACGATGTCGGCACCGTGCTCGAACGGGCGCAGCAGGAAAGGCGTAGCCACGGTGTTGTCGACGATCAGCGGCACACCCGCAGCATGCGCCACCTCGGCAATGGCGGCGATGTCGGTGACGTTGCCACGCGGGTTGCCGATCGATTCGACGAACACCGCCTTGGTGCGCTCGTCGATCAGCGCGGCGAACGCAGAAGGATCGGCCGGGTCGGCGAAGCGCGCCTGGATGCCGTACTGCGGCAGCGTGTGTGCCAGCAGGTTGAGGCTGCCGCCGTACAGCGCGCTGGAGGCGACGATGTTGTCACCGGCCTCGGCGATGGTCTGGAGGGCATAGGTGATCGCGGCCTGCCCCGAGGCCAGCGCCAGCGCACCGATGCCACCTTCCAGTGCGGCCAGGCGCTGCTCCAGCACGTCGGTGGTGGGGTTCATGATGCGCGTGTAGATGTTGCCGGGCACCTTCAGGTCGAACAGATCGGCGCCATGCTGGGTGTCATCGAAGGCATACGCCACGGTCTGGTAGATCGGCACCGCCACCGCGCGGGTGGTCGGGTCGGGACGGTAACCGCCGTGCACGGCCAGGGTTTCCAGTTGCCACTGCGGGTCGCTCATTGCACCAGGCTCCATCCGGGGAAACCGCCACCATAGGCCAGCCGGGGCCGCCCGCTGAAAGCCGCTGGCGATGACGCCCGTACCGGCGGTTATCAGGTTGGCCGCGATTCAGGCAGTCGTCATGGGGCGTTGCTAGGCTGCGCCGCCGGGCGCTCCTGCCCGGGCACGGAGGCCCCACCCATGCAGCCATCGCCCTGGCATCCCACCACCAGCAGTTCGCCTACGTCGGTCATGCTGGTAGAGGACGACCGTCGCCTGGCCGAACTGGTGAGCGACTACCTCCACCAGCATGGCTTCGCCGTGCAGCACATCGCACGCGGCGACCTGGCCGGCGCCGCCTGCCGCCAGCACGCGCCGGAGCTGGTGGTGCTGGACCTGATGCTGCCCGGCCTGGGCGGCATCGACGTGTGCCGGCAGATCCGCAGCTTCTCCGACGTGCCGATCCTGATGCTGACCGCCTGCGAGGACGACATCGAACAGGTGCTGGGCCTGGAATCGGGCGCCGACGACTATGTGCACAAGCCCATCGAACCACGCCTGCTTCTGGCCCGGCTGCGCGCCCTGCTGCGCCGCCGCCACGGCAGCAGCAACACCGGCACGCCCAGCCGGCTGATGCACGGTGAACTGCTGATCGACCGCATGCAGCGTGAGGTCCACCTGCACGGCGCCACGGTGGACGTGGGCACCACCGAATTCGAGATCCTGTGGCTGCTGGCCAGCCAGCCCGGGCAGATCCTGTCCCGTGACCAAATCCTGCAGGCGGTGCGCGGTATCGGCTTCGACGGCCTGGACCGCAGCGTTGACGTCTGCATCGGCAAGCTGCGCCGCAAGCTCGGCGACGATGCGCGCGAACCACGACGGATCAAGACCGTGTGGGGCCGCGGCTACCAGTTCAATCCGTCGGCCTGGACGGCATGAAGCGGCTGTTCCTGTGGCTGTGGTTCATCACCGGCGCCTGTTTCCTGGCCTCGGTGTTCTTTCTCAACCGGGTGCTCGACAGCATCTATACGCCCGTGCAGGATCGCGTTTTCGTCCAGCAGGTGCGCGGGCAGGTGTACGCCCTGCGCAGCGGCCTGGCCGGCCTGGACGGTAGCCAGCAGCGTGAGCGCCTGCAGCAGTGGCAACCGCACTATGGCATCGCGTTGACCCTGCTCGACAAGCCTCCCGCGCTGGCCCCGCAGGAACAGGCAGCCGTGCAGGCCGATGGCTTCATCGTACGCGATCAGTACCAGCAGGTCCTGCTGCCCATCGAAGGCATCGATGGTCGCTGGTTGCACCTGCGCCTGCCTGGCGCGGTGCAGATGACGACGTACATGACCATCGCGGCCTACCTCAGCATCCTGCTGCTGGTCGGCGCCAGCCTGTACGCCTGGGTACGCCTGCTCTGGCGCGACCTGGAGGCCCTGCGCGTGCATGCCGACCGCATCGGCGCCGGCGATCTGCAGGCACGCGCGCAGGTTTCGCCACGCTCGCAGATCCGGGTCATCGTCGATCACTCCAACCGCATGGCCGCACGCGTGGCCGAACTGGTGCAGCGCCAGCGCGACCTGACCCATGCGATCTCGCACGAACTGCGCACGCCGATCGCGCGCGTGGCCTTCGGCCTGGACCTGATGCAGGACAGCGATGACCGCGAGCGCCGCGAACGACTGGCGCAGGGCCTGCATGGCGACCTGGCCGAGCTCAACCGGCTGGTCAGCGAACTGCTGGCCTACGAACGGCTCGAACATCCGGGCGAGGGCGAACCGATGCAGCGGATCGAAGCCAACGACTGGCTGCAGGCCTGCCTGGCCGATGCCCGCCGCGATGCCGAACGTGCTGGCGTGGTGCTGCGCGTGCAGCCCAGCACCCTGCCACGGGTAGACGCGGAACCGCGCCTGCTGCAGCTGGCATTGAGCAATCTGGTCGGCAATGCCCTGCGCCACGCGCGCTCGCAGGTGGACGTGTCGCTGGTGGGTGTGGGCGGGCGCGCCTGCCTGCGCGTGGACGACGACGGCCCCGGCATCGCCGAGGCTGACCGCGAAAAGGTGGTCCGCCCGTTCACCCGCCTGGATGACAGCCGCAGCCGCGACACCGGCGGCTTCGGCCTTGGCCTGGCGATCGTCGGCCGCATTGCCGCACGCCACCACGGCGAGCTGCGCATCGGTCGCGCCGCCCTCGGCGGCGCACGCCTGGAAATGCACTGGCCGCTGGCTGCCAGCTGAACGCCCACGGGCGCAATTACAGTTGATTACAACTCCCGCACAACTGCGGACGGATCGGTCGCCGGCGTATCGCCACGCTGACGACCCTGCAGCACTCGCTGGATGCGCGCGCTGCTTTCCTCCCATTGTCGAGAGTTTCCATGTCCCAGCTTCGCCGTTCCCCCACCCTGCTCTGCCTGGCCCTGTTGCCACTGTTCGCTGCCCCGATCGCCCACGCCAAGGATGACCACTGGACCTTCGAGCTCGCCGCCGGTGGCGGCGTGGCACCGCGCTACAGCGGTAGCGAGGAGTACCGTGCGACGCCTTCGCTGTCCTTCGATGTCACCTCGCCGGGAGGCTGGTTTCTGGGCACCAGTGGCATCGGCTGGGGTACCTCCCTCGGCGAGCACACCCGCGTGCGCGCCTACGTCGGTGCCAGCGGCATCCGCAAGGACAAGGATTCGCTGCTCGGTGGTTCGGACTTCCTGCGCGGCATGGGCGATATCGATTCCCGTCCCCTGGTCGGTGTCTCGGCTGGTTATACGCTGGGCGAAGCCGTGCTGAGCGGCTCCTGGCAGTTCACCCGCAAGGACGAGGACAAGGCCGAAAACGGCCTGGCCACCCAGCAGATCCACCTGAACCTGAGCATGCCGCTGTTCGACCTGGCCGGCGGCGTGGTCAGCGGCAGCGTCTCCACCGATTACGGCAACCGTGGCTACATGCAGACCTGGTATGGCGTCAGCCCGGAACAGGCGGCGCGCACCGGCTTCGCCGAGCACAGGCCGAAGGCCGGCCTGGTCAGCGCCGGTGTCGGCCTGAAATGGAGCCACCGCGTGGGCCGCAACGGCAACTGGTACATCTCGGCCGAAGGCACGCGCCTGCTCGGCGATGCCGCCGACAGCCCGATCGTGCAGAAGGCCAACCAGTTCGGCGTGATGAGCGGCTATACGCACCGCTTCTGATGCACGAAGGGCGCCGCTGGGCGCCCTCTTCTGCTGCGATCAGCGGCAGGCCGGGGCGTCGCCGCTGCCGCACAAGCCAACCTCGCGCAGCCAGCCGATCCACTGCACGACGTCGTCCTTCTCCGGTTCGGCGCGGAACGACTTCTGCACGGTGTGGAAGCCCTGCCTGCCCTGCATGCCCTTGATCCAGGTGAACTCCGGTTTGCCGGTGCCGGGGTTCAGCGGGCAACTGAGCATCAGCAGCGCGAATGGCCGTCCGCCCTCCTCGCCTTCGCGGATCCAGTGGCTCTGCGCAGCAGGACAGGCCATGCGCCACCCCGCCTCGATGATGCCAAGGAACTCGCGCGGACTCACATGGCCACTGTTCGGCGCATCGTTGACGGTGACCATGTCGGTCCAGTCCTGCACCGTCTGGCCCTGCGGCACGTACTCGGTGATGCGGTTGCCTTGTGCGTCGGTGCTCTGGTGGGCCTGCTGGTAACCCTTCATCGGCGGCAGCTGGACCTGTTCGACGGCTGCGGCGTGTCCAGCAACTGCGGCGAGCGCCAGCGCCATGCAGAGTGAAACGCTGCGGGTAACGTCCATGCGGTTCTCCTCGTCCTTGCGAAAGTGAAACGGGATCATTGTGCCTTGCTGAGGCGTTGGTGGCGCGCCCGCCATGGCAGGCGCGCCACCGGTTCAGGCCTTGGCGAAGACCAGGCGTCCCCCGTCGTTGCCGACTTCGATGGTGTCACCGTTGACGAAGGCACCGGACAGGATCCGCTGCGCCAGCGGATTCTCAAGCTGCGACTGGATCGCGCGCTTCAGCGGTCGCGCGCCATACACCGGATCGAACCCGACGTTGCCGAGCAGATCGAACGCCGCATCGGAGACCGCCAGCTTCAACCCGCGCTCGGCCAGGCGCTTCTCCAGCCCGCGCATCTGGATGCGCGCGATCTGCTTGATCTGCTGCTTGTCCAGCGGGTGGAACACCACGATGTCGTCCAGGCGGTTGATGAACTCCGGACGGAAGTGCGCCTGCACCACGCCCATCACCGCCGCCTTCATCTGCGTGTAGGCCTCCGGACTGTCGTCGGCGCTCATGTCCTGGATCTGGTGCGAGCCCAGGTTCGAGGTCATCACGATGACGGTGTTGCGGAAGTCCACGGTGCGGCCCTGGCCGTCGGTCAGGCGGCCATCGTCCAGCACCTGCAGCAGGATGTTGAACACATCCGGATGCGCCTTCTCCACTTCGTCCAGCAGGATCAGCGAATACGGGCGACGACGCACCGCCTCGGTCAGGTAGCCGCCTTCCTCGTAGCCGACGTAACCCGGGGGGGCGCCGATCAGGCGGGCGACGCTGTGCTTCTCCATGAACTCGCTCATGTCGATGCGGATCATCGCGTCGGCGCTGTCGAACAGGAACTCGGCCAGCGACTTGCACAGTTCGGTCTTGCCGACGCCGGTCGGGCCGAGGAACAGGAACGAGCCGGCCGGACGGTTCGGATCGGACAGGCCTGCACGCGAGCGGCGCACGGCATCGGAGACGACCTTGATCGCTTCCTCCTGGCCGACCACGCGGTTGTGCAGCACCTCTTCCATGCGCAGCAGCTTGTCGCGCTCGCCTTCGAGCATCTTGTTGACCGGGATGCCGGTCCAGCGCGATACGACCTCGGCGATCTCCTCGTCGGTCACGCGGTCCTGTACCAGCTTGAAGTCCTTGTGCTCGGCTTCCTGCGCGGCGGCCAGCTGCTTCTCCAGTTGCGGCAACAGGCCGTACTGGATTTCGCTCATCTTGGCGAAATCCTGGCGGCGCTGCGCAGCTTCCAGCTCCAGCTTGGCCTGCTCGACCTGTTCCTTGATCTTGGTGGCGCCCTGCAGCGCGGCCTTCTCCGACTTCCAGATTTCATTGAGGTCGGAGAACTCGCGCTCCAGCCCGTCGATGTCGTTTTCCAGGTCGGCCAGGCGCTGCCGCGAGGCCTCGTCCTTCTCCTTCTTCAGCATCTCGCGCTGGATCTTCAGCTGGATCACCCGGCGCTCCAGGCGGTCCAGTTCTTCCGGCTTGGAGTCGATCTCCATGCGCAGGCGCGAGGCAGCCTCGTCCATCAGGTCGATGGCCTTGTCCGGCAGCTGGCGGTCGGTGATGTAGCGGTTGGACAGCGTGGCGGCGGCGACGATGGCCGGGTCGGTGATTTCCACACCGTGGTGCACGGCGTACTTTTCCTTCAGCCCGCGCAGGATCGCGATGGTGTCCTCCACCGTGGGTTCGCCGACGAACACCTTCTGGAAGCGGCGCTCCAGCGCAGCGTCCTTCTCGATGTACTTGCGGTATTCGTCCAGCGTGGTCGCACCGATGCAGTGCAGCTCGCCGCGTGCAAGCGCCGGCTTCAGCATGTTGCCGGCATCCATCGCACCGTCGGCCTTGCCCGCGCCGACCATGGTATGCAGCTCATCGATGAACAGGATGATCTGGCCTTCGTTCTTGGCCAGGTCGTTGAGTACACCCTTCAGGCGCTCCTCGAATTCGCCGCGGAACTTGGCCCCAGCGATCAGCGCGCCCATGTCCAGCGACAGCACGCGCTTGCCGCGCAGGCCTTCGGGTACTTCGTCGTTGATGATGCGCTGGGCCAGCCCTTCCACGATCGCGGTCTTGCCCACGCCGGGCTCGCCGATCAGCACCGGGTTGTTCTTGGTCCGACGCTGCAGCACCTGGATGGTGCGGCGGATTTCCTCGTCACGGCCGATCACCGGGTCGAGCTTGCCGCTCTCGGCACGCGCGGTCAGGTCGATGGTGTACTTCTCCAGTGCCTGCCGCTGTTCCTCGGCATTCTCCGACTGCACGTTCTCGCCGCCGCGCAGCTTATCGATGGCCGCCTGCAGGCGGGTCTTGTCGGCACCGGCGGCGCGCAGCGCCATGCCCAGCGTGCCACCATCCTCCAGCGCCGCCAGCACGAACCACTCGCTGGCGATGAAGGCATCACCGTGCTGCTGGGCCAGCTTGTCGGTCTGGTTCAGCAGGCGCCCCAGGTCATTGCCCATCGAGACGTTGCCGGCCTGGCCGGACACCTTGGGCAGCGCGTCCAGCGCCTCGGACAGGCGCTCGCGCAGCACCGGCACGTTCACCCCGGCCTGGGCCAGCAGCGGGCGCGTGCTGCCGCCCTGCTGGTCCAGCAGCGCGCTGAACAGGTGAACAGGTTCGATGATGCTGTTGTCGCGGCCCACGGCCAGCGACTGTGCGTCTGCCAGCGCCTGCTGGAAACGCGAGGTGAGCTTGTCCATCCGCATTGCGAATCCTCATCGGTCATCAGGGCCGGCCCGCGCCGGCGATGCTGGGAAGATGCGGTTGCCCCACCCCGTTTCAAGGGTGGCTGCGACTGCACCCCGAGGCCAGTCAGCCTGCGGCCAGCATGCCGGAACGGGTGTGGTCGGCGCGTTGATCCCGATCAGTTCGGCGCAGTGGACCGGTTCAGCGGGTGATTGCAGAGCGGAGCGCCCGCAACTGCTGCTTGACTGTCCGCGCCTGCGGGGCGTCCATGCGCAACAGCGCCTTCTGGCCTATCGAGCGCGACTGCAGGGTGGAATCGACGAAGCGGTAGCGACCGCGCTCATCGCGCTGCACCAACGGCGCCTGCGCCAGTTCCGGGGTCTCCAGCAGATGGTCGATCACCGCGACCAGGCGATCATTGAAATATCCGTCGGGTCGGCCCAGGTCCACATAGGCCTGCTGGATCAGCGGATAGAACCGCTTGTACGCGGTAGCCGTTGCCGCCGGATCCAGCGCAGTGAACGCCTGCACATAGGGCGCGTAACGTGCCGAGTTGCTTGCCGCGATGCGTTCCCCGCCCTCGCCAGGCTCGACCTGCAGGTTGCCCGGCAGCGGCCGTGCGGCCAGCGCCGTCGGCGGCACGCTTGGCTTGTCCAGGTTGTCGACCTGGGTGACCAGGCGCTGGATCAGGTGATCGCGCAGCAGCAGGGTCATCGGCCCCTCGCCCTGGAACAGCTGGCTCAATGCGCCCCAGGCGGCCGCGTCACTATCGGCCAGCTTGGGCAGCGCTGGGTCGGCGGCGGCCTCGGTATCCAGCGGATGCCTGATCGGCGGCGGTGCTGGCGAGGGTTCCGCGGCCGCCTGCGGTTGTGGCGCTGCGCTGGTGCTGACGGGAGTTGACTGCACCGGCACCGAAACACCATCTACCAGGTGCTTCAGCTGATCCCGGAACAACCAACCGCCCGCGCCGCCGATCACCACCACGCCCAGCACCCAGGGCCATACCGCCTTTGCACTCTGCATGATGCAGCACCTCGTTTCACACGCATGGAGAAGGTGTGACCCCACCGGTTCCAGCCGGTTCCCCGCCTGTTCCGCTGCCGTTCGGCTTCGCCCTGCGCCAAAGCCGCGCTCACGCCTGCTTTGCATGCCGCGCGCGAGGCTGGGGGCCTTGTCCTGCGGAGACACTGCCATGCAGTACGCGCTGTATTACTGGACCGGCATCCAGGGCCGGGGCGAGTTCGTGCGGCTGGCGCTGGAAGATGCCGGCGCCGACTACATCGACATGGCGCGGGTGCACGGTGATGCGGTGATGCAGCCGTTCCTGGAGGGCCACAGCGAAGGCCCGCAGCCCTTCGCGCCGCCGTTCCTGAAGGCCGGTCGCCAGGTCATTGCGCAGGTCGCCGCGATCCTGGATTTCCTCGGCCCGACGCTGGACCTGGTGCCGCAGGCCGCATCGCGGCGGATGCAGGCGCTGCAACTGCAGCTGACCATCGCCGATCTGGTAGCCGAAGTGCATGACACCCACCATCCGATTGCCGCATCGAAGTACTACGAAGCGCAGAAGACTGAGGCCAAGGCGCGTGCCGCGTCGCTGCGCAGCGAGCGCCTGCCGAAGTTCCTGGGCTACTTCGAACGGGTGCTGGCCGCCAACGGTGGCCGCCATGCACTGCGCGAGCATTCGTACGTGGATCTGTCGCTGTTCCAGCTGCTGAGTGGGCTGGACTACATGTTTCCACGCCGCATGCAGGCACTGGCGTCCACCCTGCCGCTGCTGCGCGCGCTGCAGGCGCGGGTGGCGAAGCGGCCGAACATCGCCGCCTATCTGGCCTCGGAACGACGTCTGGCGTTCAACACGAATGGCATCTTCCGCCATTACCCGGAGCTGGACGCCGAACGGTAGTGCCGGCCGCTGGCCGGCAGAGCGGGCTGTGATCATTCGCCGCCTGCAACACGCCCCTGTAGGGCCGAGCCATGCTCGGCTCAGAGCAGCCGAGCGCAGGCTCGGCTCTACAGAGCACCAGAAGTGGAAGGAGCGGTAGCGCCGGGCCATGCCCGGCGTCACCGGTCAATGATCGGTGCGATCACCCAGCGGTTGCACCGGCTGCTTCTGCAGCGACAGCAGGCCCAGCAGCACCGCCAGGGCCACGTAGGCACCGGCAAACTGCAAACTGATGATGCGCGCCAATCCTTCCAGGTCCCACGGCAGGTAGATGCCGCCGCGCGGATCCACCGAGTGGATCAGCCCGAACAGTGTCAGCAACGCAGCCACCAGCAGGAAGCTGCAGGCACGGCGCAGGCGGCCGTCGACCATCGCCGCCACCGCCGAAATCCACAGCATCGAGGTGATGATGAAGCCATTGCCCAGGGTGAAGATCACCGCCAGCTCCGGCAGGCCGTGGCCGTCGAGCTTGGTCAGCAGTTGCGGCAGCTGATCCGGTGCGATCCAGCCGGGTGCCTTGATCGCCAGCAGGTAGGCCACCGACGGCAGGAAACCGAGCACCATCGCGCCGGCATGGTGGCGCGGCGTGGCCTGGAACGCCTGCGTGGTGATGTCGATGGCCACGTACACGATGATCGGTGCCAGCACCGCCAGCGGCAACCACTGCACCAGACCGGAGATGATGCCGAGCATGCCGCCGATGCCGACGAACAGGCCGGTCAGCAGCGTATAGCCGCTGCGCGCGCCCATGTGCTTGTACGCCGGCTGGCCGATGTACGGCGTGGTCTGCGCCACGCCGCCGCAGACGCCTGCCACCAGCGTAGCCACCGCCTCCACCAGCAGGATGTCGCGGGTGCGGTAGTCGTCACCGGCTGCGCGCGCGCTTTCGGATACGTTGATGCCACCGACCACCATGAGCAGGCCGAACGGCAGCAGCAGCGGCAGGTAGGTCATCGCGGTGGGCAGGCCGTCGAGGAAGCCCAGCGTCGGCAGCGGCAGCACCACCTGCGGCGGCACCCACGCCGGCACATGAAAGCCCGGCGCACCCAGCCCGGCCAGACCGAGGCCGTAGTACAGCACGGTGCCGAACACGAAGGCCAGCAGCACGCCCGGGCCACGCACCGGCAACTTGCCCTTGGCGATCAGCACATACAGCAGCAGGCCCAGCGTGGTGAAGCCGACCAGCGGCGAGCGCAGCGTTTCCAGCAGCGGCAGCAGGCCCATCAGCACCAGCGCGATGCCGGCGATGGAACCCAGCAGCGCGGCACGCGGCAGCGCGCGGGTGACCGCTTCACCGAAGAACGACAGCACGAATTTGAGCACGCCCATGATGACCAGCGCCGCCATACCCAGCTGCCAGGTGGCGATGCCCGCCGCGTGCGGGTCCATGCCCTGCTGCTTGAAAGCGAGGAACGCCGGGCCGAGCACCAGCAGAGCCATGCCGATGCTGGTCGGGGCATCCAGGCCGAGCGGCATGGCGGTGACATCGTCGCGGCCGGTGCGCGCGGCCAGCCGGCGCGCCATCAGGGTGTACAGCAGGTTGCCGATCAGCACGCCGAAGGCCGTGCCGGGGAACATGCGGCCGAACACCACGTCGGCGGGGAACTGGAAGATCCCGACCAGGGCCATGGCGATGAAGCCGAGGATGGAGAGGTTGTCGACGACCAGGCCGAAGAAGCCGTTGAAGTCGCCGGCGACGAACCAGCGACGCGGTGCGGCGGAAGCGGGAGCGGACATGGAAGGGGCGGTGGGGGTGGGGACCGCCGATGGTAGGCCCAGCGGGGCCTGGGCGCCAATTCCGCAGTGGAATGAGGGGTTCCAGCCGACGGCGGGGCCCCTCGTGGCTGGGTTGGTCGCGGACGGCGATTTCCTGGGTTGGGCCGGTCGGGTAGATGGCGCGGGGGACGCCGTAACCGGGCCCACCCCGCCATTCCTCAGGAAACCCGCTTCTGCTGTTGCTGTTGCTGTTGCCGGCCAGCGGCCGGCACTACCGCGGGTGCAGGGCGCAGCCCTGCATCGCCCCCCTCACTTCTTCAGGAAGTTGTCCACCAGCAGATGCTTCACGTCGTCGAAGCGGCCGTTCAACACCGCCTTGGCCGCATACAGCGCCGTGCCGGCGACCTGCTTGGCTTCGATCTGCGGTGGCATCACCAGCTCGGCGCGGCTGGTGTGCACGTCCAGCAATGCCGGTCCGCGCTGCGACAGGAAATCCTGCACCGCCTCCTCCAAATCCTCGCTGCGCGTCACCGTGCGGCCGTGGAAGCCGATCACTTCGGCAAGGCGGCCAAAATCCGGGTTCTTCAGGTCGGTGTAGTTGTCCAGCAGGCCTTCCACCTTCTGCTCCAGCTCGACGAAGTTCAGCGAACCATTGTTGAACACCACCACCTTGATCGGCAGGTTTTCCTGCACCGCCGTCAACAGATCGCCCAGCAGCATCGCCAGGCCGCCATCGCCGGACAGCGAAATCACCTGCCGGCCGGGGAAGGCCTTCTGCAGGCCCAGTGCCTGCGGCATTGCATTGGCCATCGTGCCGTGCAGCAGGCTGGTCAGCGTGCGGCGGCGACCGTTGACGCGGATATGGCGCAGCACCCAGACCATCGGCGAGCCACCGTCAGCGGTGAACAGCGCATCGTCGCTGGCGTGCTTCGACAGCAGCGCGGTCAGGTGCTGCGGATGGATCAATTCGCCTTCGCCCGGCTGCTCCTCCTGTTCGCGCTTCTTCAGCGCCTTGTCGCGATGCTCGATGCACTCGTCCAGGAAACTGCTGTCCTCGCGCGGCGGCAGCATCGGCAGCAACGCATCCAGCGTCGGTGCGATATCGCCGACCACGCCGAGGTTCACTGGGTGGCGGCGGCCAAGGTGGCTGCCATCGCGGTCGACCTGGATGATGGTGGCCTTGTCCGGGTAGAACTGGCCCCAGGCGAAGTCGGCGCCGAGCAGCAGCAGCGTGTCGCACTCCATCAGCGTGTGGAAGCCGGATTCGATGCCGAAGATGCCGGTCATGCCCATGTTGTACGGGTTGTCCGGCTCGACGAAATCCTTCGCGCGCGAGGTATGCGCGATCGGGGCCTGCAGGCGCCGGGCCAGTTCCAGCAGCTGTGCGTGCGCGCCCTGGCAACCGGCACCGGCGTAGATGCCGATGCGCTTGCCCTGCCCCAGCAGTTCGGTGATGCGCTGCAGCTCGGCATCGGACGGGCGCAGCACCGGCTGGGTGTAATGCACCGAGAACGGCACATCGTGCTTCACCTCGGCCTGGCTGATGTCGGCCGGCAGGATCACTACCGCCACGCCACGCCGGCTGATCGCCGCCTGGCAGGCCAGGGCCACCACGCGTCGCGCCTGCTCCGGGCTGTGCACCTGTTCGCAGAACACCGTGCAGCTGCCATAGACGGCCTTGAAATCCACTTCCTGCGGGAATTCCATGCCCAGCTCGCTGGTCACCACCTGGCTGGCGATCAGCACCATTGGCGCACGGTTGCGGTTGCTCTCGAACACGCCGTTGATGAAGTGCAGGCCGCCGGGACCACAGGAACCCGCACAGGCGGTCAACTCGCCGCTCACCAGCGAATCGGCGCCGGCAGCGAACGCTGCCACTTCCTCATGGCGCACGTGCACCCAGTCGATGTCACTTCGGTGCAGGGCATCGGTGACGTGGTTCAAGGTGTCGCCGACGATGCCATAACAGCGGCGGACGCCCGCCTGCTGAAGGGTCTCGACAACGATCTCGGCAACGCGCTTGCTCATCGGATACATCCTCAAACGGGGGAACGTCCGAGGCTAGACCCGAGGAAGTGATGCCTCCGCAAAAAAAGGGGACGGAGGGAATTAAGTCGTTAACGGCACAAACGACTTAATTCCCTCCGTCCCCTTTTTCGTCAATCGTTGACGTTGATCCAGCCCACCACCGCGCCCTGCTTCGGGTTGCGGTAGCGCAGCTTCACCCAGCCATCCTGTTCATCCAGCATCTCCACGCGGTCTCCCTGCACCAGGTAACGCCTGGTGGTGGATGCGCCGGGCCGGTCGAACAGGAACAGCCGTGCCGGTGCCACGGTGGCCTGCTGGCCACGCAACGGTCCATCCGGCGGTGCGCCCAGGCCATCGGCAATGGCACTTTCCAATACTCGGCCGGCGGGATCATAGGTGCGCCAGACCGCCAGCGGGCCCTGCTCATCGGTCTGCTCCCAACGCAGCGCGGCGTTCACCGTATCGCCCAGCATCAGCACACGCTCGGCGCGGTACAGATGGAGCGTCGCGCCTGCAAAGCGGTACTGGTCGGTGTACCACATCGGGCCGCTGCGGCAGCTGCTGGTCAGCGTGCGGCTGGGACGGTCAACCGTCAGCCCCATCAGCTCACCGCAGCTGTCCTTGCCGTGGGTGTCGGCCTGCAGCGCGCGGAATGCCTCAACGGCCGGATCGAACCGGTACACCGCCACCGCTTCGTTGACCATGCCCACCGAAGCGCGTGCGACCAGTTCCGGGTAGCCATCGAAATCGACATCTTCGAGCGACCAGCGCGAATGGCCGTCGGCATCCACCGCGCCCTCCAACGTCTGGCGCTTGCCCGACGGCGACAGCTGCACTGCAATGCTGCCGTCCTGCTGGGGATCGGCATGCGCCTGCACATGCGCGGCCACCTGAAACCGTAGCGTTTCGCCCTCGTCCTCCGCCTGCGCCGTCGGTGCCAGCGCGCCGGCCAGCGCCAGGCCCAGCAGGCATTCCCTGTAGTTCATCATTGCTCCCTGCGGCACCGCGGCGGCACCTTCAACTCAGAACGATACCTCGACCGGCTGCCGCGACCACAGCACCGACTGATGCCTGGTCTGCTGCTTCCACGCCAGGCGGATCGCTTCGATATCGGCGCGGCGCTGCGGGGTGTCCTCATGCAGCACCACCAGCACCTTGGTGCGCAGGCGGTTGGGCGCGGCATCGCCGCGGAACAGCCACTGGCCATAGGCATCGAACACGGTCAGGCCATCCGGGAAGCGCGGGGTCACTTCCTTGTCCAGGAAGGTGCGCCACTGCGCCTCGCTGATGGTGTCGGCCTGCGGGCGGTTACCGGCGCCTTGCTCTTCGCCTACGCCGAAGTACAGCTCGCTGCGCACCCAGCCGTGGCCGGCGGACGGGCGTGCGGCATCGCCCTTCAGTTCGGCGGTGGTGGCCGTGGCATAGGCGCTGGGCGCCTGCGAAGAGAGGCTGGCGCAGCCGCTGGTGGCCAACAGCACGGCGAAGACGAGGCCAAGGTGTTTCATCGGTACAGCTCCGGGGAAGGGGACAAGGCGAGCCGGCAGCGTACAGCGCCACCGGCCCGGCGTGCTGATGCCAACCGGGCATCAGCTCATGCCGGACCGGCAGGGACTTGCATCGGCACCGGCCATCACGCGAAGATAATATATCGCTTCATCCGGATGGATGTAAGTGAAACTATCTCCCCTTCCCCGCCGTCGTTGTTGCTGGAGCCCCCATGTCCGCCCGCCTGCCCGCGTCGCCGCTCGGCCTCGCCATCGCCCTCGCGCTTTCAACCGCCGCCGCCCCGGCGCTGGCCCAGGACGCCACCAACCTGGATACGGTGATCGTCACCGGCACCCGTGCCGCCGACCGCACCGTGCTCGAATCCACCTCGCCGGTGGATGTGCTCACCGCCGAGGACATCCGCAAGGCCGGCGTGGTCAACGGTGAGCTGGGCAGCGCGCTGCAGGCGCTGCTGCCGTCGTTCAACTTCCCGCGCCAGTCCAACTCCGGTGGCGCCGACCATGTGCGCGCAGCGCAGCTGCGTGGCCTGTCGCCGGACCAGGTGCTGGTGCTGGTCAACGGCAAGCGCCGCCACCACACCGCGCTGGTCAACACCGACAGCAAGATCGGCAAGGGCACCACCCCGGTCGATTTCAATTCGATTCCGGTCAGTGCGATCAAGCGCATTGAAGTGCTGCGCGACGGCGCTGGCGCGCTGTACGGATCGGACGCCGTGGCCGGCGTAATCAACGTGATCCTCGACAACGGCGGTGACGGCGGCGAGATCGAGGCGAGCTACGGTGCCAACCACACCGACCTCAAGCCGATCGGACGCACCCTTACCGATGGCCAGACCGGCAACCTCAGCGCCAAGGTCGGCACCTCGCTGGGCGAAGACGGCGGCTTCCTGCGCGTCGGCCTGGAATACAAGCACCGCAACGGCACCAACCGCGCCGGCTTTGACCAGATTCCGCCGTGGGACCAGACCCCGGGCAACCTGGCGCTGCAGGGCAGGCGCAATTATGTGCTGGGCGATGGCCAGAGCAAGGACATCAACCTGTGGCTGAACACCGAGATTCCGGTGGGCCAGACCTCGACGTTCTACGCGTTCGGTACCTTCAACCAGCGTGACACCGAAGGCGCGAACTACTTCCGCTATCCCGATGGCGATGCCAACTGGAAGCAGGTCTATCCGAATGGCTACCGTCCGATCTCCGAGGGCGAGAACCGCGACGTGCAGGCCGTGGCCGGCGTGCGCGGGCAGTGGAGCGAATGGAGCTACGACGGCAGCCTGGATTACGGCCAGAACGACTTCACCTACCGCCTGCGTGATTCGCTCAACGCGTCGCTGGGCCCGACCAGCCCGACCCGCTTCAAGACCGCCGACTACGCGTACGCGCAGACCGTGGGAAACCTCGACCTGAGCCGCGTGTTCACCCAGAGCGACAGCATCAGCCACACCCTGGGCCTGGGCGTGGAAGCACGCCACGAGCGCTACCAGACCCGTCCCGGTGACCCAGCCAGCTACGCCGCCGGCCCGTACACCGATCGCCCGACCGGTTCGCAGGCAGGTGGTGGCCTGACCCCGCAGGACGCGGCGCGCCTGTCGCGCGATGTGGCCAGCGCCTATGCCAGCCTGTCCAGCCAGTTCGGCGAGAAGTTCTCCACCGACCTGGCCGCGCGCTACGAGCACAACGAAGACTTCGGCGGTGAACTGACCGGCAAGCTCGGCCTGCGCTATGAGTTCACCCCGGCGTTCGCGCTGCGCGGCGCAATCTCCAACAACTTCCGCGCACCGTCGCTGGCGCAGATCGGCTACGAGTCCACCTCTACCGGCTACAACGCAGGTGGCCAGCTGGTGCAGGGCCGCCTGCTGTCGGTCAACAATCCGATCGCACGCGGCCTGGGTGCACAGAACCTGAAGCCAGAGAAATCGCTGAACACCTCGCTCGGCTTCACCAGCCGCATCGGCGAGCATTTCGACCTGTCGCTGGACTTCTTCCAGATCGACATCGATGACCGCATCGCACTGTCGGAGAGCATCACCGGCGATGCGCTGACCGACTACGTGGCCTCCAACTACGGCGTCAGCGGCCTGCAGAGCGCCAGCTTCTTCGTCAACGCCGCCGACACCCGCACCCGTGGCGCCGAGCTGGTGAGCAACTGGCGCCAGTCGCTGGGCGATGGCCAGCTGCTGCTGACCGGCACCTATGCGTATACCAAGACCACGCTGAAGAACGTGCTGGCTACGCCGGCGCAGCTGCAGGCGCTCAACCCGAACTATGTGCTGTTCGGCATCGAAGAGACCAATACGCTCACCGATGCCACGCCGCGCACGCGTGGCAGTTTCTCGGCCGCATGGAGCAACGACCACTGGTCGCTGAGCACCCGCGTGAACCGTTATGGCAGCGCCACCCGCGTGTTCAATTTCGGTGACGGCTACATCCCGCGCCAGACCTACCAGGCCGAGTGGCAGCTGGATGCGGAAGTCGAATACCGCATCACCCCGCAGTGGAGCGTGGCCCTCGGCGGGCAGAACCTGACCGACAACTATCCGGATCGATCCAACAGCGATATCCACTACTTCGGCAACCTGCCGTACGACGTGCTGTCGCCGATCGGCAGTAACGGTGCGTACTACTACGGCCGCGTCCGCTATACGTTCTGATTCGCCAGTCCGGTAGTGCCGGCCGCTGGCCGGCAGCAACCGCAGGGTGCATCCATGGGCTGTCACGTTGCCGGCCAGCGGCCGGCACTACCCCGATCCGTAGCCTGCCCTCGACCCGACGTACACGCCCACGCTGGCAAGCTGGGCTTCATGGCTGAACCGCTCCCCCTGCGTCCGCCGCCGCCATTGCTGGATGACGCCTGTGCGTTGTTCCTGGATGTCGACGGCACCCTGATCGAATTCGCTGCACGCCCGGATGCCGTGCAGCTGCTGCCGGATGTGCGCGAAGCCATCGGCCGCATCAGCGACCGCCTGGAAGGTGCCGTGGCACTGGTCAGTGGCCGCCCGCTCGAACAGCTGGATCAACTGTTCGCTCCGCTGCAACTGCCTGCTGCGGGCCTGCATGGCCATGAACTGCGTGGGCAGGATGGTCGCGTACTGCGCGACGAACACGACGACGACACCGCGGAATGGCTGCACGCACTGCACCAGCAGGCGATGCGCTTCGCCCACGGCCATCCCGGCGTGCTGGTGGAAGACAAGGGTGTCGGCCTGGCGCTGCACTGGCGCGGCGCGCCGCACGCCGCCAGCGATGTGCGCGCCTTCGCCGACCGCCACGTGCGTGGCCGCGCCAGTTACCGCCTGCAACCCGGCGACCACGTGGTCGAGTTCGTCCCCGTTGGCAGCGACAAGGGCCGTGCGGTGCGGAGGATGATGCAGTACCTGCCCTTCCGCGGCCGCCTGCCGGTGTTCCTCGGTGACGACCTCACCGACGAATTCGGCTTCGACGCCGCCAACGGCCAGCATGGCTGGAGCGTGCTGGTGGGCGAACGTGAACCCAGCAAGGCGGTGTTCGCGCTGCCCGACATACGCAGCGTGCACGCCTGGCTGCGTGAGAATGCCTATTGACCCGGCCACCCCACGGCCGCAACCGAGATGTACCGCGTGATGACCCAACCCGATCTTGATCTGGGCGTGGTCGGCAACGGCAGCTTCGGCGCCCTGGTCGACAAACGTGCCCGCGTTGTCTGGAGCTGCCTGCCCACCTTCGACGGCGACCCTACCTTCTGTGCGCTGCTCGGCCCCAACCAGCAGACCGGTGGCGACTTCGCCATCGAGCTGGAAGATTTTGTCAGCAGCGAGCAGGAATACCTGACCAACACGGCGATCCTGCGCACCGTGCTGCGCGACGCGCACGGCGGCGAACTGGAAATTCTCGACTTCGCCCCACGCTGGCGCCAGAACGACCGTTTCTACCGCCCGGTCAGCCTGATCCGCCAGGTGCGTCCGCTGGCCGGCAGCCCGCGCATCACCGTACGCGCACGCCCGCTGGCGGACTGGGGCGCGCGCGTTCCGGAATCCACCTGGGGCAGTAACCATGTGCGCTGGGTGCTGCCCGAACACGTGCTGCGGCTGACCACCGACGTGCCGGTGCGCTTCGTGCGCGACGGCCTGCCGTTCGTGCTCAACCATCCCATCCACCTGATCCTGGGCGTGGATGAATCGCTCAACCGTTCGATCAGCGGCTATGTGCAGGAGGCCTTCCAGCGTACCCGCGATTACTGGCGCGAATGGGTGCGCTACCTGTCCATTCCCCTGGAATGGCAGGACGCGGTGATCCGCAGTGCGATCACGCTGAAGCTGTGCCAGTACGAGGACAGCGGCGCGATCATCGCGGCGATGACCACCTCCATTCCTGAAGCCCCCGGCAGCGTGCGCAACTGGGATTACCGCTACTGCTGGCTGCGTGATGCCGCGTTCGTGGTGCGTGCATTGAACCGCCTCGGCGCCACGCGCACGATGGAACAGTTCCTCGGCTACATCTTCAACCTGGCCACGACCGACGGCACACTGCAGCCGCTGTACGGCATCGGATTCGAAGCGAAGCTGGACGAAGATGAGGTCCCCAGCCTGTCCGGCTACCGCGGCATGGGCCCGGTACGGCGCGGCAATCTGGCCTGGGTGCAGCGCCAGCACGATGTCTACGGCAGCGTCGTGCTGGCTTCCACGCAGCTGTTCTTCGACCGGCGCCTGCAGGACCCGGGTGATGCGCACACCTTCGCCCGCCTCGAACCCCTCGGCGAGCAGGCCTTCGCCCTGCACGACGTACCCGATGCCGGCCTGTGGGAGTTCCGCGGCCGCACCGAGGTGCACACCTATACCAGCGCGATGTGCTGGGCCGCCTGCGACCGCCTGTGCAAGATCGCCGTGCGGCTGAAGCGCGACGACCGCGCCCACTACTGGCGCACACGTGCCGACACCATCCACGCGCGCATCATGGCCGAATCCTGGAGCGAAGCGCTGGGCCACTTCACCGATACCTTCGGTGGCCATCGCCTGGACGCCTCGCTGCTGCTGCTGGCCGACATCGGCTTCATCGACGCGATGGATGCCCGCTTCATCGCCACCGTCGAAGCCATCGGCCGTGACCTCAAGCATGGCAATTCGCTGTACCGCTATGTCGCGCCGGATGACTTCGGTGAACCGGAAACCAGCTTCACCATCTGCACGTTCTGGTACATCGATGCACTGGCGGCGATCGGGCGCCTGGACGAGGCGCGCGAGATGTTCGAGCTGCTGCTGAAGCAGCGCAACCACCTGGGCCTGCTGTCGGAGGATCTGGCCTTCGACACCGGCGAGGCCTGGGGCAACTTCCCGCAGACCTATTCGCATGTCGGCCTGATCACCGCCGCGATGCGCCTGTCGCGGTCCTGGCAGGAGGCATCGTGAGTCGTCTGGTCGTGGTATCAAATCGTGTGGCCGTGCCCGGCGAGAACCGCGCAGGCGGCCTGGCGGTCGGCCTGCTGGCCGCCCTGAAGGAGCGCGGCGGCCTGTGGTTCGGCTGGAGCGGCAAGACCGTAAAGGAAGGCAGCGGCACGCTGCACCGGCAGAAGGACGGTGACATCGACTACGTCACCATGGACCTGAGCAAGCGCGAGGTCGATGGCTACTACAATGGCTTCGCCAACCGCACCCTGTGGCCGTTGCTGCACTTCCGGCTGGATCTGGTCGACTACGACCGCGGCACCCGCGAGACCTACCACAAGGTCAATGCGCTGTTCGCCGACAAGCTCGCGCCATTGTTGCGCGAGGACGACATCGTCTGGATCCACGACTACCACCTGATCCCGCTCGGCGCACTGCTGCGCGAGCGCGGCATCGGCTGCCGCATCGGCTTCTTCCTGCACATCCCGATGCCCTCGGCCGACCTGCTGCAGGCGATGCCCGATCATCTGCGGTTGTTCTCCGCGCTGTACGCCTACGACCTGGTCGGCTTCCAGACCCAGCGCGATGCCGATCGCTTCCAGACTTACCTGCGCCTGTTCGGTGGTGGCCGCGTGCTCGACAACGGTGAGCTGGAAGCCCCCGGTGGGCGCCGATTCCGCGCGGCGGCCTTCCCGATCGGCATCGACACCGAACTGATCGCACGCCAGGCCGGCACCGCCGCGACCAAGGCCGCAGTGAAGAACCTGCGCAGCAGCCTGCGGGACCGCCAGCTGGCGATCGGCGTGGATCGCCTGGACTACTCCAAGGGCCTGCCCGAACGCTTCCTCGGCTTCGAGCGCTACCTGCAGCGCCACCCCGACCAGCGCGGCTCGCTCACCTACCTGCAGATCGCGCCGGTCTCGCGCGGCGATGTCACCGAGTACCGGCAGCTGCGCAGCCAACTGGAACAGATCGCCGGCCACATCAACGGTGGCCACGCCGAGCCGGACTGGACGCCGCTGCGCTACGTCAACCAGAACTTCACCCATGCCACGCTCACCGGCTTCTACCGGGCGGCGGCGGTCGGCCTGGTCACGCCGCTGCGCGATGGCATGAACCTGGTGGCCAAGGAATACGTGGCCTCGCAGGACCCGGAGGATCCCGGTGTGCTGGTGCTGTCACTGCTGGCCGGCGCCGCCGACGAACTGAAGCAGGCACTGCTGGTGAACCCGCACGACCTCGACGGCGTGGCCGATGCGATCGCCACCGCAGCGACGATGTCGCTGAGCAGGCGCAAGGAACGCTGGCACGCGATGATGGAACATCTGCGCACCTACGACATCAACCACTGGCGCCGCAGCTACCTCGACGCGCTGGAAGGCTGAAGGAAAAAAGGGGACGGAGGGGATTAAGTCGTTTGTGCACAAACGACTTAATCCCCTCCGTCCCCTTTTTCTTCAGTCCAGGAACCGCGCGACCTGTTCCGGTGCGGGTAGATGGCAGGTGTCATGCCGACCGAACCAGCGGTAGCGATTGCGTGCCAGCGCGCGATACGCCGCATCACGCCAGCCGCGCGGCACGAGCCGCAGCACGCCGGCCAGGCGCCAGGCGCCGCCCAGCCCCGCAAGTACGCGCAGGATCGCATCGGTATCGGTCCAGGCACCCTGTGCGTCCAGCAGCAGGAACGACATCGGGTCCTGCGGATCCAGCCCGTGCGCGCGCAACATCGCGCTGCCCTTCTGCCCCTGCATCGCTGCAAAACGGTAGCGCCCCCTGCGGTCGAAACGCAGCAGGAACCGCACCCAGCGGTTGCACAGTGCGCACACGCCATCGAACACGATCACCGCGCTGCCAGCCTCGGCGGCGGCGTCACTGCGGTTCGAGCCAACCTTCATAGCGGATCAGGGCTCCGGCCCAGGGCAGCGTCACATCGACCAGGAAAGTGTAGCGCTCGCCCTGCCAGGCTTCACGGCAGCGCACACCGCCGAACCAACGCGTCGGCAGCGGCAGCAGCCCGAACGCCCAGACCCGGCGCACCGACCAGTCGATACCACCGTCGCGGGCCTGCAGCGCGAACTCGAAGCGCACCGCGCCCAGCTGCTCGCGCAGATGCCCATCGTGCGCCCACAGCCGCGACACCATTGGCCAGCGGCCGAACCGCCGCGCCCACTGCTCGCCCTGCCGGTAGCGGTTGAACGCCACCTCGGTGGGCAGCGCGTCACCGTCCTGTGGCAACCGCGCCAACGCAGCCAGCAGCGGCACCAGCCAGTGCCGCCCCCTCACGATGCAGGCCTGCCCCACGTAGCGGCACGGCAACGGCGCGGCATGCAGCGCCTGCACCGGTCCTGCCAGGGTGGCGAAGGCCGGCCCCAGCACACGCGCGAACAGCGGCGGAGTCAGGGGGCGATCCAGGCCAGGGTCGCCATGCGCCCGGTGCGACGATCGCGCCGATGTGAATACAGGTCCGGGTCGGCCATCGTCGACACCGTGCCGCCATACACCTGCGCCGGGTCCATCCCCACAGACTGCAGACGCTGCCGCGCCAGCGCGAACAGGTCCACCTTCCAGTGTCCGGGACGGGTCGCGACGAACGCCCGCTCAGCAGCGGGATCATGGCCGACGAAGGCGTTATAGACCTCCTCGCCGATCTCATAGTCGGACGGCCCGGCGGCCGGGCCCAGCCAGGCCCGCAGCTGCGCCGGCGGCGTCTGCAGAGCGGCCACCGTGGCCTCCAGCATGCCGTCGGCCAGCCCCCGCCAGCCGGCATGGGCCGCGCCCACCTCGCTGCCGTCTGCGGCGGCGAACACCACCGGCAGGCAGTCGGCGGTCAGGATCGCCAGCACCACGCCCGGCACCGAGGTTACCGCCGCGTCGGCCACCGGCTCGCTCGCGCCGGGCACCGGCGGTGCATCGAATCGCAGCACGGTGCTGCTGTGCACCTGGCGCAGCCAGTGCGGCGCCGACGGCAGCGCCAGCCCCTGTTGCAGCAGCTGGCGGTTGTGCTCCACGTTGGCCGGGGTATCACCATCTGCCGCGTGCCGGTTGCCCAGGTTGAACTGCGCGAACGGCGCCGGCGAGATGCCCGCGCCGTGCCTGCGCGTGGTCAGCGCGTGGACGCCTGCGGGCGCCGGCCAGTCGGCCTGCAGCAACGGCAGCGCGGCCGCCATTACCAGCGGTCCCGCTCGCGGGCGGCGAAGGCTTCGCTGTCTTCGCGCAGCACCTTCATCAGGTGCAGCATGTCCTCCGGCACCGGCGCGGTGTTGCGCACCGGTTCGCCGGTGATCGGGTGCATGAACTCCAGGGTCTCGGCGTGCAGGGCCTGGCGCTTGAAGCCGCGCAGCGCGGCCACCAGCTCGTCGCTGGCGCCCTTGGGCAGCTTCAGCGCGCCGCCATACAGCGGGTCGCCGATGATCGGATGGCGCACGTGCGCCATGTGCACGCGGATCTGGTGGGTACGGCCGGTTTCCAGGCGGCACTCCAGCGCGGTGTGTGCCCGGAAGCGCTCGCGCAGGCGGTAGTGGGTCACCGCTTCCTTGCCGTCCTCACGGACCGCCATCTTCAGGCGATCGCGCGGGTGGCGGTCGATCGGGGCATCGGCAGTACCACCGGCCACCAGCGCGCCCATCACGATGGCCAGGTACTGACGGTGCACGTCGCGTGCCGCCAGCTGCTCGACCAGCGCGGTCTGCGCTTCCAGGGTCTTGGCCACCACCATCACGCCGCTGGTGTCCTTGTCCAGGCGGTGCACGATGCCGGCGCGCGGCAGCACCGCCACCGACGGATCGCGGAACAGCAGCGCGTTGACCAGGGTGCCGCTGTGGTTGCCGGCCCCCGGATGGACCACCAGGCCGACCGGCTTGTTGATCACCAGCAGGTGCTCGTCCTCGAACAGCACGTCCAGCGGGATGTCCTCCGGCAGCGCGTCGGTCTGGGTTTCCAGCACCACATTGAGGGTCACGACCTCGCCGCCGCGCAGCGGATCGCGCGGGCGCACCTGGGCACCGTCCAGCAGGACCTCACCGGCCTTGATCCACTCGGTCAACCGCGAGCGCGAGTATTCGGGGAACAGTTCAGCCACGACCGCGTCGAAACGGCGGCCGGCAGCGGTGTCGGGGACGATGGCCTGGCGGGCCGATTCAGAGGGTTGTTCAGACATGGCAGGGGGCATTCTTTGGAATTTTGGGGTCCCGGCGGCCGGTTTCAGTCGCTGGACAGGACACTAGGCTATCATCGACCCTTCGTATTCCAGCCGCGTCCCGCCTCGACCCCATGATCCGACGCTCCGCCATGCTCTCCGCGCCCGTCCGCCTCACCGCCCTGCTGCTGGTGCTGGTCATCGCCGCAACCGGCTGCCATCGCGGCGCCAAGAAGGGTGATCGCCCCGATGAAGGCGTGCCGGTCGAACAACTGTACGAGAAAAGCCACAAGCTGATGCAGGGCGGCAACTGGAGCGGCGCCGAAGCCAGCTTCCGCCGCCTGGTGGCCCAGTATCCGTACGGTCCTTACACCGAGCAGGCGATGATCGAAACCGCCTACGCCCAGTACAAGGCCGGCAAGCACGATGACGCGGTGTCCAGCATCGACCGCTTCATCCGTACCTACCCGACCCACCGCAACATTGCCTATCTGTACTACCTGCGCGGCCTGGCCAACTCCAACCGCAGTACGGTTTTCCTGCGCCGCGTATGGTCGCTGGATGCCAGCCGCCGCGATCTGTCCACGCCGCACCAGGCGTACTCGGACTTCAACATCGTGGTGGATCGTTACCCGAACAGCCGCTACGCCGCCGATGCGCGCCAGCGCATGCTGGAGCTGCGTGACGTGTTCGCCCAGCACGAACTGGACAACGCCCTGTACTACATGCGCCGCGGCGCCTGGGTGTCAGCCGTGGGCCGCGCCAACTACCTGCTGGAGACCTACCCGCAGAGCGCCTTCCAGTACGACGCCGTGGCCGTGCTGGCAGATTCCTACACCCACCTGGGCAACAAGACCCTGGCCGACGACGCCCGCCGCGTCCTGCAGCTGAACCAGCCGGACCACCCGTGGCTGGAAGGCAAGTGGCCGAAGTACCCGTGGATGATCCGCAAGCTGAACCCGTTCGCCGGCGAGAAGTCCGCCAGCACCGGCCAGCGCAACGCGCGACTGGAAAAGAAGTAAGCGAGGGCCCCGAAAGGGGCCCTTCTTCTTTGTGGAGTCGGGCCATGCTCGACTGCTTTCCTCATCCGCCTCTCGGCGCCGGGGCAGTCAACGCCTACCACGCGTACCTGCTCGATGGCCTGCTGCAGGTCGCGCCGCAGATCGACCGCGTCCTCAGCGATGCCGGCCGCGCCCATGTGGCAGTGGCACGCGAGCAGTGCCTGGGCGAACTGGCCACCACGCTGGACGGCGCCGACACCGGCAGCATGTTCACTGCACCGCTGGCCAGCGTGCCGGGCATCTGGGCGGCGCTGTACGACTATCTCGGCGTACCGCGCCGCGGCTTCAGCCAACCGCTGATGCCGGCCAGCGGCCGGCACTACCCGCCAGGCGCTGCCTCAGCCCTTGTAGCCGTTGCTGATCGGGTAGCGCCGCTCGCGGCCGAACGCGCGGCGCGAGACCTTTGGCCCCGGCGCGGCCTGGTGCCGCTTCCACTCGCTGATGCGCACCAGGCGCAGCACGCGGTCGACCACGGCTGCGTCGTAGCCGGCGGCCACGATCTCCCCGCGCGACTGCTCCTGGTCGATGTAGCGGTACAGGATGCCGTCCAGCACGTCATAGGCCGGCAGCGAGTCCTGGTCCAGCTGGTTCTCGCGCAGCTCGGCCGACGGCGGGCGGCTGATCACCGCCGGCGGGATCACCGGTGCACCGCCCACGGTATTGCGCCACTTGGACAGGCCGAACACTTCGGTCTTGTACAGGTCCTTCAGCGGCGCATAGCCACCGCACATGTCGCCGTAGATGGTGGCGTAGCCGACCGCGTACTCGCTCTTGTTGCCGGTGGTCAGCAGCAGGCCGCCGAACTTGTTGGCCAGCGCCATCAGGATCACGCCGCGGCTGCGCGACTGCAGGTTCTCTTCGGTCACGTCCGGCGCGGTGCCTTCGAACATCGGCGCCAGCGATTCCATCAGGCCCTTGAACGCCGGCTCGATCGACACAGCCTCAAGCTTCACCCCCAGCGCCCGGCACTGCTCGGCGGCCAGGTCGTTGGACAGGCCGGCGGTGTAGCGCGACGGCAGGCGCACGGCGGTCACGTTCTCCGCGCCCATCGCATCCACGGCCAATGCCAGCACCAGGGCCGAGTCGATGCCGCCGGACAGGCCCAGCCACACCTTGCTGAAGCCGTTCTTGCGGCAGTAGTCCTGGATGCCACGGGTCACCGCGCGCCAGGCCAGCGCGTCCATGCTCTCGTCGCCGTCGTCCATCCACACATGCGGCATGAAGCGGCGGGTCTCACCGTCGTAGTCCACCACCAGCCACTGGTCGACGAAGGCAGCAGCGGCCGGGTGCACCGTGCCATCACCATCCGCCACCACCGAAGCACCGTCGAACACCAGCGCATCCTGGCCGCCCACCACGTTGAGGTAAGCGATGGCCGCCCCGCTCTCGCGGGTACGCGCGGCCAGCACGGCGTCGCGCTGCGCGTGCTTGCCACGCTCGTAGGGCGAAGCATTCGGCACCACCACCAGCTGCGCACCCGCGCGCATGGTGTCGGCCAGCGGCTCGGCAAACCACAGGTCCTCGCAGATCAGCAGGCCGACCGGAATGCCATTGACCTCGAACACGCAGCTGCCGCCATCCGGATCGACATCGAAGTAGCGGCGCTCGTCGAACACGGCGTAGTTGGGCAGCTCACGCTTGCGGTAGGTCTGCTCGACCAGGCCGTCACGCAGCACGCTGGCGGCGTTGTAGACCACCGCGCCAGCCGCCTGCGGCCAGCCGACCACGGCGGTGATGCCACGGCAGGCGGTAGCGATGCGGGTCAACGCCTGCTCGCACTCGTACAGGAAACCCGGGCGCAGCAGCAGGTCCTCCGGCGGGTAGCCGCTCACCGCCAGCTCGGGGAACATCACCAGCTCGGCGCCGTACTCGTCGCGCGCCTGGCCGATCATCTCGATGATGCGCTCGGTGTTGCCGGCGACGTCGCCGACCGGGAAGTCGAACTGCGCCATCGCGATGCGGATCGAAGCCATGGGAATCCAGCCTGTGGTTGCAATGCTTCCATTGTAACGCCGGGGTCAGATCCGTTTTGCGCAGCAAAAGGATCTGGCCCCACGCCAGACGCAGAAAGGCCGCCCCAAGGCGGCCCTTCTGTTTCAGGCAGCCGGCCAGCGGCCGGCTCTACAGCATCGTCTGCGCGAGGCAGTCGATCTTATTTCACCAGCTTGGCGATGGCAGCGCCCAGGTCGCCCGGCGAACGGACGGTGACCACGCCAGCGGCCTCCATCGCGGCGAACTTGCCTTCCGCGGTGCCCTTGCCGCCCGAGGCGATCGCACCCGCGTGGCCCATGCGCTTGCCGGCCGGAGCCGACGCACCGGCGATGAAACCGACGACCGGCTTCTTCACGTGGTTCTTGATGTACTCGGCGCCGGCTTCTTCGGCGTCACCGCCGATCTCGCCGACCATGATGATGCCTTCGGTCTGCGGGTCTTCGTTGAACAGCTTCAGGCAGTCGACGAAGTTCAGGCCGTTGATCGGGTCACCGCCGATGCCGATGCAGGTGGACTGGCCCAGGCCGACTTCGGTGGTCTGCTTGACCGCTTCATAGGTCAGGGTGCCCGAACGCGACACGATGCCGATCTTGCCCGGCTTGTGGATGTGGCCCGGCATGATGCCGATCTTGCACTCGCCCGGGGTGATGACGCCCGGGCAGTTCGGCCCGATCAGCACGGTGTCCGGGTAGGAACGGGTCAGCACGTTCTTGACGCGCAGCATGTCCAGCACCGGGATGCCTTCGGTGATGCAGACGATGACCTTGATGCCGGCAGCCGCAGCTTCCAGGATCGCGTCGGCCGCGAACGGCGGCGGCACGTAGATGACCGAAGCGTTGGCGCCGGTGCTCTGCACGGCGTCGGCAACGGTGTTGAAGACCGGCAGGTCGATGTGGGTGGTGCCACCCTTGCCCGGGGTCACGCCGCCAACAACCTGGGTGCCGTACTCGATCATCTGAGTGGCGTGGAAGGTGCCCTGCTGGCCGGTGAAGCCCTGCACGATCACCTTGGTGTTCTTGTTAATCAAAACAGACATGGGAATTTCCTTCGGTGTCGTGGATCAGGCGGCGTTCTTGACCGCTTCAACGACCTTCTTGGCGCCGTCGTTGATGTTGTCAGCCGGGATGATGGCCATGCCGCTGTCACGCAGCAGCTGCTTGCCTTCTTCCACGTTGGTGCCTTCCAGGCGCACCACGACCGGAACCTTGACGCCCACTTCCTTCACGGCGGCGATGATGCCTTCGGCAATCATGTCGCAGCGGACGATGCCGCCGAAGATGTTGACGAAGATGCCTTCCACCTTGTCCGAGGACAGGATCAGCTTGAACGCCTCGATGACGCGCTGCTTGTTGGCACCGCCGCCCACGTCCAGGAAGTTCGCCGGCTCGCCGCCGTTGAGCTTGATGACGTCCATGGTGGCCATGGCCAGGCCGGCACCATTCACCATGCAGCCGATGTTGCCGTCCATGGTGACGTAGTTGATGTCCAGCTCCGAAGCGGTCACTTCGGTTTCATCTTCCTGGGACTTGTCGCGCATTGCGACCAGTTCCTTGTGGCGGAAGTTGGCGTTGTCGTCGCTGTTGAACTTGCCGTCCAGCGCGTACAGGTTGCCATCGTCCAGGATCGCCAGCGGGTTGATCTCAACCAGCGCCAGGTCCTTTTCGTTGAAGATGCGGTACAGGTTCACCATGATGTTGGCGAACTGGCCGGCCTGCTTGGCAGTCAGGCCCATCTTGAAGCCGATATCACGGCCGTGGTAACCCTGCACGCCCTCGACGAAGTCCACGTTCAGGGTGTGGATCTTGTCCGGGGTCTCGGCAGCGACCTGCTCGATTTCCATGCCGCCTTCGGAAGAGGCGATGTAGCTGATGGTGCGGGTGCCGCGATCCACCAGGACCGACAGGTACAACTCCTTGACGATCTCACCGGCGGTGGTCACCAGCACCAGGTTGATCGGCAGCTCGACGCCGGCGGTCTGGTAGGTGGCCATCCTGGTGCCGAGCATCTTGGCCGCTGCGGCCTTCACGTCGTCGACGGTCTTGCAGAACTTGACGCCGCCAGCCTTGCCGCGGCCGCCAGCGTGGATCTGCGCCTTGACCATCCAGGGGCCCTGGCCCAGCGACTGGGCGACTTCAACCGCCTCGTCCGGGGTCGCCGCGACCTTGCCGGCCGGGACCGGGATGCCGTATTCGGCAAGCAGTTGTTTTGCCTGGTATTCGTGGAAATTCATGCGTCACCGTGGGAATAGGAACGACCGCACGCAATTCCTCAGGGCCCCCTGGAAGAGGCACCGGCACGGACCGCGGCGGGCTCACTATTGTGGCCGAGCCGGCGCCGGGGCGCAAAGAAGTCTGTACAAAACGCCAGAACCGGCCAGATTTCCGCCGTCATTCAGGCAGTTGCGCCCGGGGGCCGGCTGGCCAGCGGTATCCATCCCGGGCCAAATGCGCGATCCGAACCGCGCCGGCGGCGCCCTGCCGGGGGCCCTATACTGGTCAGCCAGGGTGTGTCGCGTCGGGGTTGCTCGGCCGCGCCCCCCAGGCCACATCGAAGCGACGTGCCCGCCCGGCCTCAGGGGACGCCGGGCAGGCCCGCCGCAGATTCCAGACCCAGGCAGCCAGAAGGGGAGTTCCGGCGTGTCACCCAGTGCTTCATTGATCGACCGCATCGAATCGATTCCGCGGCGTGAGCTGTATTTCTTCGCGCTGTACCGGGTGCTGATCGCCTCGGTCATCGCCGCCCTGCTCTACAGCCCGCTTTCGGCCATGGTCGGCGAAGCCGACCACCCGCGGCTGGCCGACACCGTCGCCGCCATCTACCTGGTGCTGTCGCTGCTGGCCCTGGTGATCGGCCGCAACGAACGCTGGCTGCGCCCGATCGTGGTCAGCGGCGTGCTGGTGGACATCGTCGCCGCCACCCTGTTGTCGCATGCCCTGCCGGGTGCCAGCGCCGGCATCTCGATGTCGCTGCTGTTCAACATCGCCGCCGCCGCCACCCTGCTGCCGCTCAGCCTGGGGCTGGGCCTGGCACTGGCCGCCAGCCTCGCCACCGGCGTGGAATACACCTGGAAGCTGCTGGAAGGTGGCGACCCCACCCGCACCCTGGCCGAACTGGCGATGTTCGCCACCAGCTACCTGGCACTGGCCTTCATCAGTTACCAGGTCGGCAGCCGCGCGCGCCGCAACCAGCAGCTGGCCAACCAGCGCGGCGACGAAGTGGCCAACCTGTTCCAGATCAACGAGCTGATCATCCGCCGCATGCGCACCGGCGTGCTGGTGGTCGACGCCGACAACCGTGTCACCCTGGCCAACGAGGCCGCCTCGATGCTGCTCGGTGACAGCGACGGCAGCGGCGAAAGCGGCCGCCTGGACCTGGCCAGCGCCGCCCCGGAACTCGCCCGTCGCCTGCAGCGCTGGCGCAACGGCTGGGCCCAGGACGAACTGCCGCTGCAGCTCAACCCCGACCAGCCCGAAGTGCAGCCCCGCTTCGCGCGCCTGCTGGCCGGCAGCGACCTGGCCCTGGTGTTCCTGGACGATTCCAGCGTGGTCTCGCGCCGCGCCGAGTCGCTCACCCTGTCAGCAATGGGGCGCTTCTCGGCCAGCCTCGCCCACGAGGTCCGCAACCCGCTGGCCGCGATCAACTACGCGGTGCAACTGCTGGAAGAAGGCACCGGCTTCAACGAAAGCGACCGCCGCCTGCTGCAGATCATCCGCCAGCAGTGCCAGCGCACCAACGGCATCGTCGAAAGCGTGCTGGGCCTGGCCCGGCGCGAGCGCGCCACGCCCGAGAACGTCGACCTGGCCGCCTTCGTGCGCCGCTTCGTGCTGGAGTACAAGCAGGGGCAGACGCTGGAAACCGACAGCATCGAGCCGATCATCAACGACACCTCGGTGCTGGCCCAGGTCGACAGCAAGCACCTCTACCAGGTGCTGACCGTGCTGGTGCACAACGCGCTCAAGTACGGGCGCATCGGCCAGCAGCCGGCGCGGGTGCGCCTGCGCGTGGCGCAGCACGAGCGCAGTGCGGTCATCGACGTGATGGATCGTGGCCCCGGCATTCCCGAGAGCGTGGCCGCGCAGTTGTTCCGGCCGTTCTTCACCACCTCCGAGCACGGCACCGGGCTGGGCCTGTACATCGCCCGCGAACTGTGCCGGGCCAACCAGGCACGGCTGGACTACATCCCGGTTCCAGCCGGTGGCTCCTGCTTCCGCCTGGTGCTGCCCGGCCCGCATACGCTGTTGCCCACCTGATCTCGATTCTGTGCGTCAAACATTTGTCGCTTCCAGCCCCCTCGTTTATCTTTCACGCCCATGAACGAAACCCGCAGCGCCCTCGTCGTCGACGACGAACGCGACATCCGCGAACTGCTGGTACTGACGCTCGGCCGCATGGGGCTGCGCATCAGTACCGCAGCCAACCTTGCCGAAGCGCGCGAACTGCTGGCCAGCAATCCGTACGACCTGTGCATCACCGACATGCGCCTGCCGGACGGCAATGGCATCGAGCTGGTCAGCGAGATCGCCCAGCACTACCCGCGCACGCCGGTGGCGATGATCACCGCCTTCGGCAGCATGGACCTGGCCGTGGAAGCGCTGAAGGCCGGCGCCTTCGATTTCGTCAGCAAGCCGGTGGACATCGCCGTGCTGCGCGGCCTGGTCAAGCACGCGCTGGAACTGAACAACACCGAGCGCCCCGTGCCCGGCCCCGCCGCCGAACAGGGCGCACGCCTGCTCGGCGACTCGCCGGCCATGGACGTGCTGCGTACCACCATCGGCAAGGTCGCGCGCAGCCAGGCGCCGGTCTACATCCTCGGCGAATCCGGCGTGGGCAAGGAGCTGGTCGCACGCACCATCCACGCCCAGGGCGCCCGCGCGGCCGGCCCGTTCGTGCCGGTCAACTGCGGTGCCATTCCCGGCGAGCTGATGGAGAGTGAATTCTTCGGCCACCGCAAGGGCAGCTTCAGCGGCGCCCACGCCGACAAGCCCGGGCTGTTCCAGGCCGCGCATGGCGGCACCCTGTTCCTGGACGAAGTGGCCGAGCTGCCCCTGCAGATGCAGGTGAAGCTGCTGCGCGCGATCCAGGAAAAGTCGGTGCGCGCGGTCGGTGCCGCCAACGAAGAACCGGTGGACGTGCGCATCCTCTCGGCCACCCACAAGGACCTGGCCGAGCTGGTCGAGGACGGGCGCTTCCGCCACGACCTGTACTACCGCATCAACGTGATCGAACTGAGGGTGCCGCCGCTGCGCGAGCGTCGCCAGGACCTGCCGGAACTGGCCGCGTCGGTGCTGGCACGGCTGGCCCGCAGCCATGGCCGCCCGACGCCGTTGCTGGCGCCGTCGGCACTGGACGCACTGGCCCAGTACGCCTTCCCCGGCAACGTGCGCGAACTGGAGAACATCCTGGAACGCGCGCTGGCACTGGCCGAAGAAGACCGTATCGGCGCCGACGACCTGCGCCTGCCGCAGCATGCCCCACGCACGCCCGGCAGCGCAGCGCATGCCGAAGCGGTGGTGGACCTGCAGCCCGGCAACGCCGCCCTGCCCTCGTACATCGAACAGCTCGAACGCAGCGCCATCCAGCGCGCGCTGGAAGAAAACCGCTGGAACAAGACCCGCACCGCCGCGCAGCTGGGCATCACCTTCCGCGCGCTGCGCTACAAGCTGAAGAAACTGGGGATGGAGTAAGCACAGGGTCACCCAATCTGGTAGTGCCGGCCGCTGGCCGGCAACCTCATGAATCGCGGCATCCACGCATGGCGTGGATCGACCTCAATCCTTGGTAACCCGGTTGATCTCGGCCAGGCTGGTAATGCCCGCCGCCGCCTTCTTCAACGCCGACTGGCGCAGATCGTTCACCCCGATCTGCTGCGCGGCCTCGGCAATCTGCAACGCATTGCCACCGGCCAGCACGATCGTGGCGATCTCGTCGGTCATCGGCATCACCTGGTAGATACCGGTACGGCCCTTGTAGCCCTCGGTGCACTCATCACAGCCGACCGCCTCGTACAGCTCGATACCCGCGTCCAGCTGCGCCTGGGTGAAGCCTTCGGCCAGCAGCGCATGCTCGGGCAGGTTGGCCGGTCGCTTGCAGTTGCCACACAGCCGGCGCGCCAGGCGCTGGGCGATCACCAGCGTCACCGAGCTGGTGATGTTGTATGGCGCGATGCCCATGTTCATCAGGCGCGCGATGGTCTGCGGCGCATCGTTGGTGTGCAGCGTGGACAGCACCATGTGGCCGGTCTGCGCCGCCTTGATCGCGATCTCGGCCGTTTCCAGGTCGCGGATTTCGCCGACCATGATGATGTCCGGATCCTGTCGCAGGAACGAGCGCAGCGCCGCAGCGAAGGTCATGCCGCGCTTGTTGTTCTGCTGCACCTGGTTCACGCCGGGCAGGCGGATTTCCACCGGGTCTTCGGCGGTGGAGATGTTGCGCGTCTCGTCGTTGAGGATGCCCAGCGCGGTGTACAGCGACACCGTCTTGCCCGAACCGGTCGGGCCGGTTACCAGCACCATGCCGTACGGCTTGTGGATGGCGTCCAGGAACAGCTTCTGCTGGTCCGGCTCGTACCCCAGCTTGTCGATGCCCAGCTTGGCCGCGCTGCCGTCCAGGATACGCAGCACCACCTTCTCGCCGAACAGGGTCGGCAGGGTGCTCACGCGGAAGTCGATCTGCTTGGTCTTGGACAGGTTGAGCTTGATGCGTCCGTCCTGCGGCACGCGCTTCTCGGCGATGTCCAGCTGCGCCATCACCTTCAGGCGTGCGGCGATGCGCTGGTTCAGCTTCACCGGCGCGCGCGCGACCATCTTCAGCAGGCCATCGATGCGCAAGCGCACGCGATAGTCGTCTTCATAGGGCTCGAAGTGGATGTCCGAGGCGCCCTTCCGGATCGCGTCCACCAGCACCTTGTTGACGAACTTCACCACCGGGGTGTCGTCGCCCTTGGCATCGATGCCGGAGTCGCCGCCCCCGGAAATGTCCTCGTCACCGCCGGACACTTCCAGGTTGCCAATGCCATCGTCGTCACCGCCCAGCGCGTCGCCCAGCGTGTCATGGCTGGCATGCCACTGCTCGAGCGTGCGGCGGATCTGGTCTTCATCCACCAGGATCGGCTCCACCACCAGGTTGGTGTGGAACTTGATCTCGTCCAGCGAATGGGTCGGATTGCTGGTGCCCACGAACAGCTTGCCGCCGCGCTTGAACAGCGGCAGCACGTTGTGCTTGCGCAGCAGTTCCTCGCTGACCAGGCTCATCGCGTTCTGGCTGGCGTCGAACGTGGACACGTCGAACAGCGGCATGCCGAACTCCACCGCGTTGGCCGCCGCCAACTGGGCCGCCCCGACCACCTTGTTCTGCGCGAACCAGGTCGGCAGCGGCTGGCGGGCCGCAGCGGCCTTGGCCATGGCGTCACGGGCAGAAGCCTCGTCCAGGGCGCCATCCTGGACCAAGCGACGGGCCAGGCCGGTGATGCCGACGAGATTGGCGGTGGTTACGGTGTTCATGCGATTCCTCTACTAGGGCAGGTGCTCCACCGAAGGCGGACGCCGTGCTATGCACACGGGTGACATACTAACCGCGTAGCTGGCGTGAACGCATACCTCAGCGCTGCACGCATACGCTCAGAAGGACTGCGCACGGTGCCACCGCCAGGCGCTTTCAATGATCCCGCCAAGGTCGCGCCACTCGCGTGTCCATCCCAGTACCTCTTGGGCCTTTCCACTGGAGGCGACCAAACGTGCAGGATCACCCGGACGCCGCGCAGCCAGCTCAAAAGGCACGGCGCGGCCGACCACTTCGGCAGCCGCCGCGACGATCTGCAACACCGACGATCCTTCTTCGCTTCCTAGGTTGAAGTTGTGGGCGCCGGGCGAACGCTCAAGCAAGTCCACCGCCAGGGCATGGGCACGCGATAGATCTTGGACATGAACGTAATCGCGGACACATGTGCCATCGACGGTAGGATAGTCGGACCCAAATATCCGGAGGGGCGGCGCCTGCCCAGCCGCGGCTCGCAGGACGTTGGGAATCAGGTGGGTTTCACAGGCATGGGCCTCGCCTATTCCGTGCTCCGCAAGCGCTCCCGCTGCATTGAAGTAACGCAGAACAACTGAAGACATGCCATACGCGGCCCAGGCATCGGACAGTATCCGTTCCACCATCAACTTACTTGTCCCGTACGCGTTGATCGGATACGTGGGGTGCTGCTCGTCGATCAGCCCGGTCGCAGACTCCCCGAAAACTGCCGCAGTCGAGGAAAAAATTATCCGTTCAACATCTCGACGTCGCATCTGCCGCAGCAGATTCAACGACCCGGTGACGTTATTCTGGTAGGTGGTGAAAGGGTCCACTACGGAATCGGCCACCAGCGAAGTCGCTGCAAAATGCATCACGACGTCGAAGCGGCGACCCACAAATGCCCGTTCTAGGGCCGACTCATCTAGCAGGTCTGCATGGATGAAGTCGCCCCATTTCACAGCCGCGCGGTGGCCCGTGGACAGATTGTCCAGCACGGTAACCGAATGCCCGTGTTCGGCGAGCCACTGCGACATGTGGCTGCCTATATACCCTGCCCCTCCACAGACCAGGACTTTCCACATCTGCCCGTCTCCGCACACAATCCCCAACTCCAACAACTCCTGCCACGCCGCAATCGCCGCACAGCGCAGATTGAGGCAGGATCAAGAGTAATTGATCTTAGGCCTTGGCCTCTTCATGGTACTCGTCGTCCACGTTGATCGACCACAGGCGACTCTTGTCTACGACGCCGCTCATGATCTGGTCGGCAGCTTCCTTGGCCGTCAACATGGAATGATCTTGGTTGTTGTAGCGGTGCATGCCATTGCGCCCTACCAAGAACAAATTGGGCACCGCGTCCAGCGCAGCACGCAGTCGATCAAAGTTCTCGTAGGCCTCACCGAAGTACCCCGGATAGGCCTTGGGTACCCGGATGACGACCGCATCGTGCGCCAATGCGGCTGAGACCAGACCAATCTGCAGCATTTCACGCTGCGCCAGCGCCTGCAATTCCGCGTCGGACATTTTCCACAGATCGTCGGTCTCCCGACAGAAGAACTCTAGGCCCAGCCATATCATGGATGCGTCCTTCACCATGTACGGGCTCCAGTTATTGAAGACCTGCACACGCCCGACATTCACACCGGGCTCCTGTATATAAATCCAATTATCGCCGAGCGCGCGCGGCAGCTCATCGGCCCGGTATAGCAAGCCCACCGTAATGAAATCGCGGTACTGGAGATTATCTGCGATGACCGCAACCTCGTGGCTCCAGTTCTGTCGTGACGCCGCCACTAGGTCGCGCACCGGCATGGTGGAGACGACGTGGGTGCACTCTAGCTGGAACGCTTCGCCCGATTCGCCCTGCACCGTCACGCTGCGCACTTTGCCGTTCTCAACTGCCAGTCCTACGGCTTTCTGCTTCATCAACAGGGTGCCGCCACGTGCTTGGAAGATCTGCGCAGCGGTCTCCCACATTTCACCCGGGCCATGCTTGGGGTAGAGGAAACTCTCAATCAGCGAAGTCTGCACTGCCTTACCATTCATACCCAGCATGCCACGCAGTGCGTGAAACACCGCCTTGGTAATGGACAGGCTCTTGATGCGTTGCGCGCCCCATTCCGCGCTGATCTGGTTGCAAGGCACGCCCCAGACCTTTTCGGTGTATTCCTTGAAGAACTGGCGGTACAAGCGTTGACCGAAGCGATTGATCAGGAAATCTTCAAGGCTGCGCTCAGGCTCGATCTTGCTGATCTGTGAGTGCAGATAGCTGAAACCAAACTGTATGGTCTTGCCAAACCCGAGGTTGCGGAAGCTGTCCGCGTTCAACTTCAGCGGGTAAGAGAAGAAGCGACGGTTGAAGTAGATCCGAGAAAGACGGTTACGTACCAACATGGTCTTTGGCACGCCCCCCTCGGCCCGGGTCGTGCCCAGTGGGAGCCCTTCGCGGACCTGCCCCTGATAGCGCAGATTCAGCGGCCCATCCTCGACGTGCTCAATGGGCATCAGATTGGCCCACCACTGCATTACCCAATCAGACTTCGAAAAAAACCGATGACCGCCGATATCAATGCGGTTCCCGTTGTGAATGACCGTGCGCGAAATACCACCCACGCAATCATCGGCCTCGACAATCGTCACCTGCACGTCGGGCTGCCCCACCAGCTCCAGTGCTGCGGTCAGGCCGGCGGGGCCGGCACCTATTATTACTATCTGCTTGCTCATGCCGCTTCCCGTTCCCCAATGGACCGGTCGCGCACGCGCGACCGGAACAGAATCAATTTACGCAGTACGAAGTTGCTGGTGAACGAAAAGCCCACCGCAACTACCCTGGCAGTGCCCCCCCGCACGCCAAACCACTCGATACACAACCACATAACGCATTGCACGACCAGCAGGCCCAAGCAGCCTATCAGCAGGAAGGTCGCCAGTTCCGCCGAACGGGAACGGAAACTGCGCGCTGCGAACACCCAGCGCACGCTGATGATATAGGCCGCGATACTGCCCACCAGAAAGCCAGCGGTCGCGGCGATATACCAGCCCCACCCCAAATAGGCCAGCAGAAAGAACATCCCCAGATCAGCCAACAGCGCTGCCGCAGAAGCCAGCAGGTAACCACTGCCTTCAGACAGCCAGCCCCGCCGACTCGCGAGTTGCCCCTCCAACTCCATTAGCGGCTGGTCGCTCATGACATGCCCCCGCCGTCGGATGCCACCCAATCCGAGCACTTGTACAGATACTCGGTCGTGATTACTTCATCGGTGCCGGGGTGGCGCACCTGCCACCTGCTGCGCACATGCTCTTCTTGGTCGTACGGAAGCACAAAATAGTCGGGTGGCGCCAGTTCGCCATGTCGGGTGCACAGGTGACGTAGCCCCGCCTCGCTCACCCGGCAGGGCTCCGGATTTTCCTGCACATTGGCCAACACTTCGCAGATTTCTGCCTGTAATGTCACCGGCTCAACCTGGATATTCAATTGTTTTCCAAGGAGCGCGGTCTGCCGATTGAACATCTGCCCGGACAGCTGCTGCGGACTAAAGTAGTTAGCGCGACGAAGCACCATCCAGGCGGCGCGAGGGGACGCCTCGCTGGCATACCAGAAAACAACTGCGCTGGACGGGATATTCTCGGTAAACACAGGAGTGCGGTGCTCAGACTCTTGGGCATGCGTCCACGGGCTACGCGAATCCCACAGCCACAACGCCCCGGCCAAGGCTAGGACTGACAAGCCCCCCAGCAATGCCTGGCCTCTTTCGCCACTGCGCTCATAGCTCAAGACCAGCAAGACCACAGCTCCACCGCACAGCAGCGGATAGGCGAAGATCATCACGTCTTGGCGGATGATCTCGGAGTTGCGGCCCGTCATCTCGTACACGGTCCATATCTGAAGCTGGTATCGGAAGCAGGCCACGGCCAACGCCAGTATCAGGCCGACCAGCAACAGGCGGCGGATGGGAGCGCTGACCTTGGCGGCGACCAGAGGCCAGACCATATGCAATGGAATGAGACCCAGTATCGCCCAAGGCAGCGTGCTGCGCGGCACGCTGGCACCAATGACAGCGATGGCAATGACCAGCAGCGGGCCTACCCAATCACGCCCGCCACGTTGCCATTGCTCCCAGACAAGAAAGGGAATTGCAGCAGCCGCCAGCCAATGGGCCAGCCACAGCACGCGCCATAGTTGTAGGCCGATGGGCAGAATCAACCTCAGCACATCGGCCAGCAGATAGCTGAGTCCAAGACCCACAATCGTGGCGAGCAGCACTGCATTGGCTAGGCGGCCAAGCAGTGTGCCGGCGCCACCGCGTTGCGCTACCAGATGCAGCAGATAGATGTCAGCGAGGACGATGCACCAGTCCCGCAGCGCCCAGGCACTCAGGAACACCTGGTCGCCTACGCCATCGATCAAGGCGCGCCACTGTAGATCCATTACCTGCAGCAGACCGGCCAGCGGCCCCACCTTCAGAGCTGCCAGCGCCAGCACCGGCACTGCCAGCAGCAGCGACCACAGCCAGCGGCGATCCCCCAGCACCAACCAACACCACGCCACCAACACCGCCGCGATGGACTGCAGCGGGTGTAGCAGCCCCGCCACGGCGAACCCAACCATCGCCCCAACCCATTGTCCCTGGAGCAAGGCGGCCAGCGCCAGCAGGCAGATAGCCTCGGCAATCGGCCGTGCGGTCAGGAAAGGTTCGGCATAGGAAAACATACTGAACGCGCCGTAGCCGGTGGGCATTACGATTAACGCCAGTAGCGCGGGCCAGCGCCAGCGCGGCGGGAACAGCACATGCACATACCACGCACTGGCCGCGTAGAAAAGCAGGCGACTGACAAAGGTAAGCACCATGAACGCCTTGCCCGGCTCCACATGGGCGAGCAGGAGCGCCAGAAGCTGGGGAAACAGAGTGAAACTGGCCTGACTGCCTGCCACGAAGAACAGGTCACGGTTGAAGATATCCGGCGAAATCAGTCGTAATGCCTGAGCGAGATAAAGCGTCGCGTCATGGCGAATACCTGTATAGGGTCTTAGGTAGACGATCAGCGCCGCCGCAAAGCACCACGGCGCGATCCTGCGCAACGTCAGCATGAACGAGGTCCGCATCCAGAAAAGGCGAGCCCCGCAGACGCGGGGCTCGGGTACAACGTCTGGCGTCTTACGCCTGCCGAATTACTGGCAGGTAGCCGGACGATACTTGGCCGGGATCGAGCCACTGCAGACCCAGGTCACCTGGCCGTTGGCGGCCTTGGTACCTGTCAGGGTGATGTTACCGGTGGCGCTACCGCCCAGAGCCTGCGCGGTGGCGGTGATCACGCCGGAAGCGTAGGTCACGCCCGAGACATACTTGGACGACTGGGTTTCGATAGCGACGGTGGCCGGCATGGTGGTGGCGGTGTCCGAAGCAGCCGCTTCCGCAACGGTGGTACGGGCCGACGAAGCCGCCAGTACGACTTCCGACACGCGCGACTTGATCAGGTAGTCCTGATAGGCCGGCAGAGCGATGGCTGCCAAGATCGCGATGATCGCGACAACAATCATCAGTTCAATGAGGGTGAAGCCCTTCTGGTTCTTCATTTGGTACATCCCCAAGATTAGGTGGTGGTTAAGAGTCAGTACGCAGGACCGGGCCAGCGAGTTGTCTGGTTGAGCGGGTTTCTGCGTCCTGCGGGTGGATCAACGCAGGTTGCGTGCCAACCCCGGCACGCTGCCCCCCTAGATTTCCCCGCGCCCATGATGGCAGCAATTTCCAGGATGTGAACCCCCCAGCCCCCAATCTGCGACGAACCCAGCAATGTGACGTAGTGCGTCACCTTTGGTCGGCAACCAGCACGAATTCGCATTCCGGCTGGCCGCGGCTCTGCCAAGTCGGCGATGAACCCGCTACCATCGGCAGACGCCCGTCTGGGGATGGCGGGCCGGGGAGCCAACATGTCAGTCAGTCGCAGTTCGATCAAGAAGGAGCCCGTGGCGCGTGCCACGATGGACTTGCAACCGTTTGTCTGGGAGGGAACCGACAAGCGGGGCGTGAAGATGAAGGGCGAACAGCTCGCGAAGAACGCCAACCTCCTGCGCGCCGAGCTGCGCCGCCAAGGCATTAATCCTGGGCAGGTGAAGGTAAAGCCAAAACCGTTGTTCGGCGCTACGGGCAAGAGGGTCACGCCGAAGGACATCGCATTCTTCAGCCGCCAGATGGCGACAATGATGAAATCGGGCGTCCCGATCGTCTCGTCCTTGGAAATCATAGCTAGCGGGCATAAGAACCCGCGGATGAAGAAGATGGTGGACGGTATCCGCACCGACATTGAGGGCGGGTCCTCCCTGCACGAGGCCATCAGCAAGCACCCCGTGCAGTTCGATGAGCTTTACCGCAATTTGGTCCGTGCCGGTGAAGGCGCCGGTGTACTGGAGACGGTGCTTGAAACTATCGCCAGCTACAAAGAAAACATCGAAGCCCTGAAGGGCAAGATCAAAAAGGCAATGTTCTATCCGGCCATGGTGGTAGCTGTGGCCATCATCGTCTCGGCGATCCTACTGATCTTCGTGGTACCACAGTTCGAAGAGGTCTTCAAGAACTTCGGAGCCGATCTACCCGCCTTCACTCAGATGATCGTGGCTGCCTCACGCTTCATGGTGTCTTGGTGGTGGCTGATGCTGATTGTCGCAGTAGGTAGCCTCGTCGGCTTTGTCATGGCGTTCAAACGGTCACCCGCTCTGCAGCACCGGATCGACCGAATCGTGCTGAAGGTTCCAGTGCTAGGCGAGATCATGAACAACAGCGCCATCGCCCGCTTCGCGCGCACTACCGCTGTGACTTTCAAGGCTGGCGTGCCACTTGTGGAAGCTCTGAGCATCGTGGCCGGCGCCACCGGCAACAAGGTGTACGAGGAAGGCGTCCTGCGGATGCGCGACGACGTCTCGGTCGGCTATCCGGTCAACATGGCCATGAAGCAGCTGAACTTGTTCCCGCATATGGTCATCCAGATGACGGGTATCGGCGAAGAGGCCGGCGCCCTCGACACCATGCTATTTAAGGTGGCCGAGTACTACGAACAGGAAGTGAATAATGCCGTGGATGCCCTCAGCAGCCTGCTGGAACCGATGATCATGGTGTTCATTGGTACCATTGTCGGCGGTATGGTCATCGGCATGTACCTGCCCATCTTCAAACTCGGTGCCGTCGTCGGCTGAAGGTATCAATGGCATTTCTCGACCAGCATCCCGGCCTCGGCTACCCCGCCGCGGCCGCCCTGGGACTGCTGCTGGGCAGTTTCCTCAACGTCGTCATCCTGCGCCTGCCCAAGCGGCTGGAGTGGCAGTGGAAGCGCGATGCGCGCGAGGTCCTGGAAGAACCAGACTTCTACGAGCCCCCACCACCGGGGATCGTGGTCGAGCCCTCGCACTGTCCGCACTGCAAGCACAAGCTGAGCTGGTACGAGAACATCCCGCTGTTCAGCTGGATCATCCAGGGCGGCAAGTGCCGCCATTGCAAGGCGCCGATCTCGCTGCAGTACCCGCTGGTCGAGGCCCTGACCTCGGTGCTGGTGCTGGCCTGCGTCTGGCAGTTCGGCTTCGGCTGGCAGGGCTTCGGCGCCATCGTGCTGACCTGCTTCCTGATCGCCTTGTCCGGCATCGACCTGCGCACCCAGCTGCTGCCCGACCAGTTGACCCTGCCACTGATGTGGCTGGGCCTGATAGGCAACATCGACAACCTGTACATGCCGGCCAAGCCTGCCTTGGTCGGCGCGGCGGTGGGCTATCTGTCGCTATGGATGGTCTGGTGGCTGTTCAAGCAGCTGACCGGCAAGGAAGGCATGGGTCACGGCGATTTCAAGCTGCTGGCCGCCCTCGGCGCCTGGTGCGGGCTGAAGGGCATCCTGCCGATCATCCTGCTGTCGTCAGTGCTGGGCGCCATCATCGGCTCGATCTGGCTGTACACCCGGGGCCGTGACCGCGCCACGCCGATCCCGTTCGGCCCCTACCTGGCCATCGCGGGCTGGCTGTACTTCATGTGGGGCGCGCCCGTGGTGGAGCAGTACCTGGTGATGAGCGGACTGCGCTGAGGGGAATCCCCATGAGCCGGTATGTGGTTGGCCTGACCGGCGGCATTGCCGCCGGCAAGAGCGAGGTGACCCGGCGCTTCGAGGCGCAGGGCATCGTGGTGGCCGACGCCGACCTTGCCGCCCGAGCAGTGGTCGCTGCCGGCAGCCCCGCCCTGGGCCGCATCGCCGAGCGCTTCGGCGCCGGCATGCTGCAGGCGGATGGCAGCCTGGACCGGGCGCGCCTGCGTGCCCATGTATTCGCCGACCCGGCCGAACGGGCCGCGCTGGAAGCGATCACCCACCCGGCCATTCGCCTGCTGATGCAACAGCAGTGCGACCAGGCCACCAGTCCCTATGCGATTGCCGCCATCCCGCTGCTGACCGAGGTCGGTGGGCGGCAGGCCTACCCGTGGTTGGACCGGGTATTGCTGGTGGACGCGCCCGAAGCCGTGCAGCACGCCCGGCTGATGCAGCGCGACGGCATCGACGCCGCGCTGGCCGACAAGATGATCGCCGCCCAGGCCAGCCGCGCGCAGCGGTTGGCACTGGCCGATGATGTGGTGGTCAACGATGGCCACCCAGAAGACCTGCAGGCGCAGGTGGAAGCGCTGCATGAGCGGTATCTGGAGTTGGCTGGGGGTTGAGGCCTGGTTGCCGGCCAGCGGCCGGCACTACCAAAGCGAATCCACGCGTGGCGTGGATCTACTGGACGACTCGGTTGCCGGCCAGCGGCCGGCACTACCGAAACGCATCCACGCATGGCGTGGACCTACTCCAGCTGCAGGCGGGCATAGCGGGCCAGTTCTCGTGCGCCAAGCAGCAATCCATCTACCACGTCCGGGCTGAGCTGCTGGTGGGCACCGCCCTGCTCGCGGGCGGCTTCGGCGGCGTGCAGCACTTGCATGAGTGCGTTCAAGCCGGCCAGGGTGCGGCTGAGGCCGGCCATGGTGGCCGCCTGGGCCGGGCTGAGACCCTCGGCCTCCAGTCGCCGGCCGTCGGCTGCATCGCGACCGTCCATGCGGGCCAGCAGCGCAGGAAGCAGATCCTTGGGATCATCGAGCAGGGTCTCGATGCGCTCGGCGACGTCGGCGGGGAGCAGGTCGGCGGCTTCGCCGATCAGTGCGTGCAGTTGGGGGAACAAGGGGCGTGCGGACATGGTGAATCTCCTCGCAGACGACGAGCCACCTGCGGATGCGAGGTGGCGGACGGTGCGGGTTGGCGTACCGGAGACCCAACAACTCAAGCGCGAGGAAAAAGACTCCAGCGGATTCTGATGAATCCCCACGCACCATCCGCCGAAACGAGGCAGGCGATGCATTTTCCATGATGAGCCGCAGCCCACCCGGAGCGCTTGAGTTGAAGGTTTTTTTCAGGACGCCAATCCCGGCCAGGGCACCTGCCCCGGCCGACCCATCTGGCCATCACGTAGCGCTGTGATCTGTAAGGAAATTCTCAAGCCGCCGCTGAGGGCACGAATACGTGCATGCGGACACGCGCGCGGCGTGGCGGCGATCACGGTGATGTCGTGTTGGGCTTCTGGCGCATCACGACTGCGAAGTTAATTCGATGGCACAAGCGACACAGGGCGCAAAACGAACCCACTGTAGAGCCGAGCCTATGCTCGGCTCCGGGAAGCCACCGCAGCCGAGCGCGGGCTCGGCTCTACAAAAGTGGAGCACCCACCAAAGTAAAGCCCCTTACAACGGCTTCGGCGAGAACGTCAGGGTGGCGATCACGCCGCGCTCGCCGCCGGGGCGCACGCTCACCTGCCAGCCATACAGATCGCACAGGCGGCTGACGATCGACAGGCCGATGCCACCACCCTGCGAATGGCCGGCGTGCGTGCCGCGGTAGCCGCGCTGGAACAGTTTGGCCGCATCCTCTTCGCTCAGGCCAGGGCCGCTGTCGGTCACCGACACCGAATTGCTACCGACAAAGACGCGCACTTCGCCATCCTGCGAGTACTTCACCGCATTGCCGATCAGGTTGCCCAGCGCCACCGACAAGGCCGCCTCCGGCGCATCGATCACCAGATTGCGCTCGCCTTCCAGTGCCAGCTCCAGTGGCTTGCCGCCCAGCTGTGCGCGGTGGGCGTCCAGCAGCTGTTCGGCCACGCGGGCGACGTTGCTGGTGCCCTGCCCGCGTTCGTTGCGCGACAGCAGCAGCAACGCGCCGATCAGGTCGCTGCACTGCTGTTCGGCACGCTGGATGCGCTGCAGGCGCTGCAACACCTTCTCATCCAGGCCGGGCCGGGTCAGCAGCAGCTCGGTAGCACCACGGATCACCGCCAGCGGCGTGCGCAGCTCGTGGCTGACGTCGGCATTGAACTCACGGTCGCGCTGCACCACTTCGGTCAGCCGCGACGAATAATCATCCAGCGCCTGCGCCAGCTGCCCCACTTCGTCATCGGGGAAACGCGGCGCCAGCGGCTCGGGATCACTGGTGCCGCCGCGATAGGCGCGCAGCCGCGCGGCCAGGTCCGAGACCGGCTTCATCACCTTCGAGGCCGACCACCAGCCCAGCACCAGCGACAGCAGGCTGAACACCAGCACGGACAGCACCAGCGCGCGGTTGAGCTGCTGCCCGCCGCGCACGCTGTCGGTCATGTCGTAGGCCAGGAATGCCCAGGCGTCGGGCGTCTTGCGCACGGCCAACTTGTAGGAATAGCGCTGGCCGCGCTCGTCCACGCCGCCCATGTTGTACAGGCCATCCTTGAACTCGTACCAGTCCGGCTCTTCCTCGCGCAGCGCCTCGAACTTGTCAGGCTTGATCAGGCGCGCACGCATCTGCTGCACGGGCAGGTCGGGGTTGCGATCCGGGCTCTCGTAGAACCGCCGCACGTACTCGTTGATGTTGCGGTTCATCACGTCTTCCACCAGCTGGTTTTCCACGCGCATGCGGGCCCAGTTGGTGGCGAACGCGAACAGTGTCGTCAGGCAGAAGCCCAACAACACGAACGAGACGATGATGCGGCTGCGCAGGCGCCGCCGATACGGCGAACGCCGGCGCTCCCCCTTGGTTGCCACGGAATCAGGCTTCCGGGGTGGCGATGCGGTATCCGATGCCATGGCGGGTCTGGATCAGCGGCACTTCAAACGGCTTGTCGACCACCGCACGCAGGCCGTGGATGTGGACACGCAGCGAATCCGAGTCGGGCAGCTCTTCGCCCCAGACGCGGGTTTCCAGCTCCTGGCGGGTGACCACGGCCGGCGCGGCTTCCATCAGGGCCTGCAGGATCTTCAGCGCGGTCGGATTGAGCTGCAGCAGCTTGCCCTGGCGACGCACTTCCAGCGTGTCCAGGTTGTATTCCAGATCGCCGGTTTCCAGCACGCGGGTCTGCACGCCCTTGCCGCGGCGCGACAAAGCGTTCAAGCGCACTTCCACTTCCTGCAGCGCGAACGGCTTGATCAGGTAGTCGTCGGCGCCGGAGTCGAAACCGGCCAGCTTGTTATCCAGCGAGTCGCGGGCGGTCAGCATCAGTACGGGGGTCTGCTTGCGCGCTTCGTTGCGCAGCTTGCGGCAGACTTCAATGCCGTCCATGCCCGGCAGGTTCAGGTCCAGAACGATGGCGTCGAACTCGTGGACCACCGCCAGGTGCAGGCCGGTCACGCCGTCGGCGGCGAAGTCCACGGTGTGGCCACGATCCTCAAGGTAGTCGCCAAGGTTGGCGGCGATGTCGCTGTTGTCTTCGATTACGAGAATGCGCACTGGGACCTCTGGTTCTTGAAGGGTCGTCGGGGGGCCAGGCCCACCCGCTCAGGATGCCCCTGTGCGGGTGGACGCGACGTCTACCTGCTGAACGATACAGGTTCCATTCTTAACATTTCGTACCGACGGGGCGACACCGGCAAATGCCCCCGGAGCGAGCGATCAGCGGCTGATGCGCTGCTGGTCGGTCAACGCCTGGCGACTGTCTTCCTGGGCCTTGCGACGCTGGGCCACGGTCAGGCAGACGCTGGTCGGCATGTTGCTGCCGGTCAGGCGCTCGCGGCGGCAGATCATGCGGCTGTCGGCCTGGGCGCGGGTCATGATGGTGTTGACGATCTCCTGCTCGTTGAACAGGTCGTTGCGCTCCTGCGCCGCCAGCTCATCCACCTTCTCGCGGCCATTCATCTTGATCCGGATCCGGTTCAGCGCCTGCTGCACGCGGCTCTTGTCCTCCAGCCCGATCTCGCTGTAGTCCTCGCTGCCCATGGCCGTTTCAACGCGGCGGATCTGTTCGGATACCGGGGTGAAGGAATCCATCTGCACGGTGTCCTTCTGCGCCTTGGCCTGCACGGTGGCCACCAGGCCGAGCGACAGCATCAGGGCGAGCGTAGTGGTGCGGTACATGACGAGCTCCATGTTCGTCCATGAATAGGGTCTCGACTTTACGGTTCCGCCGATGCGTCCACAAGGGACGCACGGCAGGGTGACCGATGGCGACCTGCGACCGGTCCAACCACGGTTACGGCTTGTAGTTGTTGAAGCGCTGGTTGTCGTTGAGCGTCTTGCGGCTGTCTTCCTGCGCCTTGCGGCGCTGGGCCACGGTCAGGCAGACGCTCTGCGGCATGTTGCTGCCGGTGGTGCGCTCGCGGCGGCAGACCATGCGGCTGTCGGCATGGGCGCGGGTCATGATCGTGTTGATCACTTCCTGGTCGTTGAAGATCTGGGTGCGATCCTGCGGGCTGACCTGTTCGATGCGTTCGTGGTCGCCCATCTTGATCTTGATGCGGCCCAGCGCCTGCTGCACGCGGCTCTTGTCTTCCAGCCCGATCTCGCTGTAGTCCTCGCTGTTGATGGCCGCCTCAACGCTGCGGATCTGTTCGGCCACCGGTGCATTGGCGTCGAACTTCACCTGTGCCTTCTCGGGCTTGGCGTGTCCGGTGGTGGCCAGTGCCAGGCCCAGCATCAGGGCGACGGGAATCATGCGCTGCATCGTTACCTCCAGGTTCTTCCATGAGTGGAACATCGATCCTGCGCTGCCGCCGATGCGCCGTCACGGCACGGTCGGCGAGGCCACAGGCCAGTGTGCGCTCAACGCCCGGCGGGCGGTGGGCTGAGCGTGTTGTAGCTGCGCTGGTCGTTGATCAGCGCCTTGCCCTTCTCCTCGATCCGGCGCCGTTCGGCCACGGTCAGGCAGCGGCTCCTGGGCATGTTGCTGCCGGTGGTGCGTTCGTACCTGCAGATCTGCCGGCTGTCGTCATGGCCACGCGCCATCAGGGTGTTGATGCGTTCCTGCTCGTTGAAGACCTCGGCCTGCAACTGCGGCGGCAGTTCCTGCACGGTCTGGCGCTCGCCCAGGTGCTGGCGGATGCGCGACAGCGACTGCTGCACCTGGCCGCGATCCTCGGCAGACAGTTCGGCATAGTCGGGGGCGGCCAGCGCGGTTTCCACCTGGCGCATCTGTTCGGCGACCGAGCCCTGCCGGTCCATCTGTACAGCGGCTTTCTCCGGCTTGGCGGCAACAGCGCCAGACAGGCCCAGCAGCAACGCGATCGTCATGATGCGGTACATCGCCAACCTCCCGATCCATCCCGGAACGAAGGGCCAACTCTACGACCGTCACGCGGCCTCCACAAGAGACCTTGGGCACAGAGCCGACAGGCATAAAAAAGGCCCAGACGGTGAACCCGCCTGGGCCTGAAGTCGTATCCCGATACCGATCCTGCTGAGAGGCAGAGCTGCGGTTCGCTGAAGCCTACGCCGACGCCGATTAAAGCCTCGTTAAAGCCGTGGCTCATCCACCCATGAGAATCACAACCCCATGAATAATCAGGGCTTTTTGATCTTCTCTACGTGTTCGATGATGCGTGTGGCCACGTCGACTCCGCAGGCCGCTTCGATGCCTTCCAGCCCGGGCGTGGAGTTGACCTCCAGCACCAGCGGGCCGCGCGCGGAGCGGATCAGGTCCACGCCGCACACCGACAGGCCGAGCGCCTTGGCCGAACGCACCGCCACCTGCTGCTCGGCACGGCTGGCCTTGGCCGCCACGGCGGTGCCGCCAGCGTGCAGGTTGGAACGGAAATCACCCTCCGGTGCCTGCCGCTGCATCGACGCCACCACCTGGTCGCCGACCACGAAGCAGCGCAGGTCGGCCCCCTTGGCCTCGCCGATGAATTCCTGCATCAGGAAGTTGGCGTACAGACCGCGCAGGGCCTCGACGATGCCGCGCGAGGCACTGGCCTTTTCGGTCAGGATCACGCCACGCCCCTGGGTGCCTTCATTGAGCTTCACCACATGGGGTGGCGGACCGAGCATGGACAGCAGGTCGACGGTGTCATCAGGGTTGTCGCCGAACACGGTGACCGGCATGTCGATGCCCTTGGCCGCCAGCAGCTGGTGCGCCCGCAGCTTGTCGCGCGAACGCAGGATGGCATCGGACGGATTGGGCGTGCGCGCGCCCATCAGTTCGAACTGGCGCAGCACGGCGGTGCCGTAGCGGGTGATGGAGGCACCGATGCGCGGAATGACCATGTCCACGCCGGTCATCGGCCGGCCCTTGTAGTGCATGGAAAAGCCATCGGCGGCGATGCGCATGTAGCAACGCAACGGGTCGAGGATGCGCACGGTATGGCCGCGCGCGCGTGCCGCCTCGACCAGCCGACGGGTGGAATACAGGGAGCTGTTGCGGGACAGGATGGCGAGCTTCATCGCGGAGGGATCGGTCGGCAGGCGCGCAGCATAGCGCGGGCGTGTGGCGGGCGGATGATGCCCGTCGCCGACGATCTCGAGCGTTGTGGGTGAAGCTTCAGCTGTCCCGTTCAGTACTGACCTGGAAGCCACGGGCGGCCTCGCCCAGCGCCGCCACGCAGGCCATCTGCAGGGCGGAATTGCTGAACGCCTGCTGGTAGATCTGCTCGAGCAGTTCCGCGGCCCTGGGACCACCAGCACGCCCGAGCGCGCGCACGGCCTCAAGCTGCTTGTTCGAGCCGACGCCGGCGGAAAGAAAAATCCTGTGGATGCGCTCGACGACGTCGTCCCGGCAGTTCATGGAAGGCAGCTCCTGATCAATATCCGCTCACGCTAGTCGGTCAGCTCCGGCCTGCCCATGGGAAAAGTTTGAAGCGTTACGCGCCATCTCGGCAGCACCGCTTCCGCTTCGGCTGCCAGGGAGCGGGGAGGTTCTGGTCAGGAAACGCCCGTAGCACCTGCACATACAGTCGCCGTCGGGGACACCTGCCGGGCGCCGAGACCTGGGGCCAGCGCGCTCGCGGCGTAGTGAGGCACCCGCGTGAATGGCTGACATAGCGCAGCAGGCCGAACGCCCGCGCCACATGCGCCGCCATCGAATCCCGGCTGGCCCCAGACGCTTGATCAGCGGGCACTGTGGCAATGTTCGGGCACCGCAGGCCCGAACAGTCTGTCCCCACCTCGGTTGGAGATATCCACCGCATGCCGGGCCCTCTCACGCATATCCGACTGGTACTGCGCCAGCGCATTCGAAATGGAGAGCGCGCCACGGTCGGCGTCCAGCATCAGCTCGGCCAGAGCGGCCGCGTCGGCGAGTGCAGTGTTTGCACCCAACCCACCTGCTGGCGTCATCGCGTGGACAGCATCGCCCAGCAGCGTTGCCGGCCCAACCGGCCATGGCACTTCAGGACGCCCACTGCGGATCGGGAGCATCGCGGTGTCCCCGACCTTGCTCTGCTGCAGGATTTCCCGAAGATCGGGGTGCCAGTCATCGGTCGCAGCCACTATCGCCTTGCGGATGTGATCCGGATCCGATCGATGATCCGACGCCACCCCGAAGCGGTCAGCGCGCCCGATCAGGCACCAATAGAGGTAGTCAGGTGTGGGCGTGACGCTGCAGCTGAGGTGAGCGCAGGCATGCTCCAGGAAGTGCCGGTCAAACTGCATCTGATCGAAGATGGCGGCGAATCTGTCTGCAAAGACGATAGTGGTTCCTTCGAGACGTGAAGGGTTGCCGCCCAACCGGTCCAGATCTACTTTCCCGTAAATGCAGACTGCGCCGGTATCCACCGGCTGCGCATCCGGCGCCAGCTGGGAGCGGACCCGAGAATTGACACCGTCCGCGCCTACCAGCACGTCACATGTCGACGCAGGACCACCGGACCGGAAACGCACTTCGGCCCTGCCATCGCTGGTCAATGCGTAGCGATCGAATGCGCGATCGAAATGGACACGGTCTTCGATCCCGCACATCAGGATCTCGCGCAGGGTGCGTCGATTGACGCTTACGTCCCCGCCCCCCTGTGCGCCATCGTCCACGCTGTCGGCCGAGCGCCAGCTATCGGGCTTGCGGCCCGGTGCAGGCAGCAAACCTGGCGTGAGAAAGCGGCCTGATGTCGCCGTTGTCGAAACGGTTCCGCGGAAGAGATCGTACAGTTCTGGGGAGAGCGTTCGCGCCAGGGCCCGTTGACCCTCGGCGTCGATCCGGATGCGATAGCCCTGTGGCCGCGAGTTGAGCGTCTTGTCCGCCTCGAACACGTCGAATGCAACCCCGCCGCGCTTCAGCGCCTGCGCCAGCGCCAGACCACCCAGACCGGCGCCGATGATGCTCACATGGATTCTGCTCACGGATTCTCCTGATAGTGGCCCCTCGGTTGCAGCTCGATGCCAGAGCCACGAGGTGATGGCTGAAGGGTTGCACGCGCACCGCATAGCCAAGTAACGTCATTCGGACCACAAATAGTGAAATTCGGCCAGCATGAGCAATGGCGTTACAGGCAGCACGGCAGACTTCAGTGAGATGCCTGACGGCCCGCTTCTCGTTGGCCTCAGGGGAGACGACAGCCCGGCACATGAGTTCCGGCTGGGAACGCGCGAATACGACTGGCACCAGCATGTGCGTGGCCAGTTGTTCTGTGTTGAAACCGGGTTGATCCAGGTCAATACACCGCGGGGCTCCTGGCTTCTTCCTCCCTATCGCGCAGGGTGGATACCACCCGGTGTGCGTCATGAGGTTCGCGTGAGTGGCGCGCTGAGTGGCTGGACGTTGCTGATGGCGCCCTCGTTCTGCAGCAACCTCCCTGCAACACCCTGCGTTGTCGCAATCAGTGACGTGCTGCGGGCACTGGCGCAGAGGACCACGGAATGGGACAAGCGCGCTTCGTTGACGCCTGAGCAGGAGCGCATCGCCACAGTCATTCAAGACGAAATCCGTCGGGCTCCGCACGAGTCCTTGCATGTGCCGATGCCCAGGGACCCCCGCCTTCTTCGCGTGGCCCGCGCTGTCCTGCGGGATCCGGGAAATCCCCGTACCCTCGAGGCGTGGGCATCGTCCGGGGCAATGTCATCGCGCACCCTGCGCCGCCTGACGCTTGCTGAGACCGGATTGAGTTTCGGCCAGTGGCGGCAACAGGTGAAGCTGATGCACGGTCTGGAGATGCTCGCGCGGGGCGTCCCGGTGGCGGAGGTTTCGGATGTTCTTGGCTATTCTTCGCCAAGCAACTTCATTGCGATGTTCCGCAGAGCCTTTGGCGATTCTCCGGCGCGCTACTTCTCCAGCAGAAATCAGCATGGCGCCTTCCGCTGACGGTATGCGACCCACTGCATAAACGGGTCGTGCCCGGCATGCAATGGGACCTTGCGCTTCAGGAAGAGTGCTGACGTCAGTACCGACGTCACGGCTGCCGACGCTTCAAGGCGTGGCGGGATTGGAGCGGGCGATGGGAATCGAACCCACGTCAGTAGCTTGGGAAGCTACAGCTCTACCATTGAGCTACGCCCGCAGTGCGCGGTGAAAGTCTATGCGGTTGGGCCAGTGTTGCGCAATGGCAGCATGCCGCAATGGGGTCAGAGCCGTTTCCTGGCGGAAACGGATCCGACCCCTGGCGCAACAGGTCAGAGCCCTTTCCTAGGCGGAAAGGGCTCCGACCCCGGCGGTTGCTGCTTAGAACGTGCCGCTGAAGTTGGCGAACAGGGTGGCATCCTGCGCGCGCTTCTGGCCGGTCGACGCGCTCAGGCCGAAGTTGCTCTGCAGGCCGAACAGTTCGGTGCGGGCACCCAGCACGACGGTGGCGTAGTTCTTGTCGAACTTCAGGCCCGGCACGCGGTAGCTGCCCAGTTCCGGCAGGGTCTGCAGCCAGGCGCTGGCCTGCTTGGTGTCCTCGAACTCGTGATCGTAGGTCACCTGGGCGTACGGCTTGAGGGTGCCGCCATCGAAGCGGGCCTGCCAGCCGATGCGGCCGACGGTCGAATCGACGTTCTGGCGGTCGTAGCCCAGTGCGGTGGCCAGGGTGCCAGCCGCAGCACTTTCGGTGTAACCGTCGATCTTCACCTTCTGCCAGATCACCGAGGCGATCGGGCCGTGGCGGAAGCCGCCTTCGGTGCCGAACTCGTAACCGGCGTTCAGGGCCGCGGTCAGGTTGCTGCCGTCCGGCGAACCACCATGCTCGCGGGTGGCCGGGCCCAGCTGGACCTTGCGGTTCACGTCATAGGACAGCCAGGTGTAGCTGACCTGGCCGTTCACCCAGATGCGGTCGCCATACCAGCCGGCGAACAGACCGGCGGTGGTGTCCTTCTGGGTGAAGTCGCCACGGCTGTTGCCTAAGTCGGCGTTGAGGCGGCCGAAGCCGGCGAAACCGCCGAACACCATGCCATCGCGGGCCCAGTCGATACCGAACAGGCCGGCCGGGGCCAGCCCGTCGTACAGGTCGGCGTGGTCGTAGCGCTGCAGGTCACCGCGCACGCCACCCCACCAGGACAGGCCGTCAGCCGCACGACCACCCAGGTGCATGCTGACCTGGTCGGCGCGCGAGCGGCCGATGGTCTGCGCCGAGTGGCTCAGTACCTGCTGCAGGCGCGGCGCTTCCAGCACCGACACGGCGTACTGGCCCAGCAGCTGATGGCCGGCGGTGGTTGGATGCACGCCATCGGCGAACAGGTAGGTGTTGGCCGCATCCGGGCTGACGTAGCTGGTCGGGTTGCAGGTCAGGATGCTCTGCGTCGAGTTGGCCGGATCGATCCTGCAGGCGGTGCTGGTGACGTTGGTGAAGCCGTACATGCCCGGGTTGGCGGCGACTTCGCCCAGCACGGTGAAGGTATCAAGCGGGATGAACTCGATGCCGGCCTGCTTCAGGCCGCCGTACAGCGCCTTGTTGTAGCCGGCCGACAGCGCGGTGGCGGCGGCGGCATTCGGACCACGGAAGGCCGGGGTCAGGCCGACGTTGGGCAGGTTCGGCACCAGCACGTACTCGGCACCGGCCTGCTTCAGCGCGCCGACCAGGGCGATCTGATCGGTGACGGCGGCGCCGATGATGGCCTGTGCCTGCGCCGGCGCAGCGGCGGCCGCGAACAGGTCATTGGCACCGCCCCACACCGTGTACAGGACGTTGACGTCAGCCTTGCCGCCATTGGCAGCCAGATAACGCGCCGCCTGCGACTTCAGCGACGGGATGGTTCCCATCGGGCTCGCCACGTCCACGCCGACGCGGGCACCGCCGACTGCATAGTTGTCACCGCTCTGGCCGTTGCCGTTGGCGGCGCCATTAAGGCCGTAGTAGTTGGCGACCTGCTGCGCCCACACCCAACCCGGGTTGGTGGTGAACTGGCCGGTCACCGGACGCACATCGGCCGGCAGCAGCGGGCGGAAATAGCCGGCGTCGGTCAGGCTGTCGCCGAAGAACACGGCCTTGGAATACGGGGATTCGCCTGCCATGGCCGGAACCGCGGCCAGCGCGATCGCGGCCGCCATCAGGGAGCGGATCGGGCGTTTGCTGAGCAGCATGTAAGAAACTCCTGTGGGGATATCGTTGAGAACCCGGCGCACGTACGCCGGCGCACGGTGAATGGTTTCACTGCGCCGCGTTTTGCTCACGCTGCGCCGCCGCATGGATTGTCGCCCGGCAGCGCCGGACAACGCTGTGCCGGGGCTGGCGGCCGAGGCAATTTGCAAGGGTTCCGATCCGCGCAGGCCATAGGCGACAATGCGGTGATGAACATCCAGCTCAACGGCGAACCCCGTACCCTGCCCGCCTCGGCGACCCTCCACGACCTGCTGCAGGCCGAGCAGCTGCTGCAACGCCGGGTCGCGGTCGAGGTCAACGGCGAGATCGTCAGCCGCAGCCGCCATGGCGAGCACGTGCTGGCCGAGGGCGACGTGGTGGAGATCGTGCACGCGCTGGGTGGGGGCTGAGACCTATCCGCGCAGTGCTGGCCGCTGGCCGGCAATCCGACGCTGTCAGGCACCCTGCATTTGCCGGCCAGCGGCCGGCACTACCCATACCGATCTGCGGCCGGCACGCCATTGCGTGACCCCATCTTCAGGCGGATAAGCGATAATCGCGCCATGAACGTTCATGTCTCCCCCGATTCGCTGGTAATCGCCGGCAAGACCTATGGCTCGCGGCTGCTGACCGGCACCGGCAAGTTCAAGGACCTGGAAGAAACCCGCCTGGCGACCGAGGCCGCGGGTGCCCAGATCGTCACCGTGGCCATCCGCCGCACCAACATCGGGCAGAACCCGGGCGAGCCGAACCTGCTGGACGTGCTGCCGCCGGAACGCTTCACCATCCTGCCCAACACCGCCGGCTGCTACACCGCCGAAGACGCCGTGCGTACGTGCCGCCTGGCCCGTGAGCTGCTGGACGGCCACAACCTGACCAAGCTGGAAGTGCTGGGCGACCAGAAGACCCTGTACCCGGACGTGATGCAGACCCTCAAGGCTGCCGAGCAGCTGGTCAAGGACGGTTTCGAGGTGATGGTCTATACCTCCGACGACCCGATCCTGGCCAAGCGCCTGGAGGAGATCGGCTGCGCTGCGGTGATGCCGCTGGCCGCGCCGATCGGTTCGGGCCTGGGCATCCAGAACAAGTACAACCTGCTGCAGATCATCGAAGACGCCAAGGTGCCGATCATCGTTGATGCCGGCGTGGGTACCGCGTCGGACGCGGCGATCGCGATGGAGCTGGGCTGCGACGGCGTGCTGATGAACACCGCCATTGCCGGTGCGCGCAGCCCGGTGCTGATGGCCAGCGCGATGCGCAAGGCGGTCGAGGCCGGCCGCGAGGCGTTCCTGGCCGGACGCATCCCGCGCAAGCGCTACGCCAGCGCTTCTTCGCCAGTGGACGGGCTGATCGGCTGATGACCAATCCTTTCGACAGCGCCGGTTCCAAGGCCCCGCCCAAGCCCTTCACCGTGAACGAGGGTCGCCGCGAGGTGCGCAGCTTCGTGTTGCGCCAGGGCCGTTTCACTCCCGCCCAGCAGCGCGCGTTCGACGAACGCTGGCCGCGCTTCGGCCTCGACTACACCGGCCAGCCGCGTGACCTGGACGCCACCTTCGGCCGCCCGGCACACAAGGTGCTGGAGATCGGCTTCGGCAATGGTGCTGCGCTGCGCTTCGCTGCCCAGCACGACCCATCGCGCGACTACATCGGCATTGAAGTGCACGCCCCGGGCGTGGGCCGGCTGCTGAACGCGCTGGCCGAGGACAATGCCGACCACGTGCGCCTGTACCACCACGACGCAGTGGAAGTGCTGCAGAACGAGATCGCCGACGGCGCGCTTGATGAAGTGCGCATCTACTTCCCGGACCCGTGGCACAAGAAGCGCCACAACAAGCGCCGCCTGCTGCAGCCGGCATTCGCCGAACTGCTGGTGCGCAAGCTGCGCCCGGGGGGCCGCCTGCACTGTGCGACCGACTGGGAAGACTACGCCGAGCAGATGTGGGACGTGCTCGACGCCACCGCCGGCCTGGTCAACCGCGCCGGCCCGCGGGGCAGCGTGCCGCGCCCGGACTGGCGCCCGCAGACCCACTTCGAGACCCGCGGCCAGAAACTCGGCCATGGCGTCTGGGACCTGCTGTACGACCGCACCTGACGATCGCCTGAGGACGCCGCGCCCCACATGGATACCGCGCTGACGCTGACCAACGACATGAAGCTCGTGCTCGGGCTGGTCGGCTTCACGATGGCGATGTTCCTGTTCGAGCGCATCCGCGCCGACGTGGTCGCGCTGGTGGTGCTGGTGGTGCTCGGTGTCACCGGCCTGATCGCGCCGGAGGAGATCTTCGGCGGTTTCTCCGGTAACGCGGTGATGAGCATCATCGCCACCACCATCCTCGGTGCGGGCCTGGACCGCACCGGGGCGCTGAACCGGTTGGCGGCCTGGCTGCTGCGGCGCGGCCACGGCGTCGAACAACGGCTGCTGATGATGACTACCGCCATCGCCGGCCTGAATTCGTCCTTCATGCAGAACCCGTCGGTGATGGCGCTGTACCTGCCGGTCGCCTCGCGGCTGGCGGCGCGCACGGGCCTGACGATGCAGCGCCTGCTGCTGCCGATCTCGGCGGCGATCGTGATGGGCGGCGCGCTGACCATGGTCGGCAATTCGCCGCTGATCCTGCTGAACGATCTGCTGGCCTCGGCCAACAACAACCTGCCTTCCGGCCTGGCCACCATCGAGCCGCTGCGCATGTTCGCGCCGCTGCCGATCGGCGCGGCGTTGCTGATCGCTTCGTTGCTGTACTTCCGCTACTACGGCGACCGCAAGCTGATCGAAGAGGAAAGCCTGGTCAATGACGGGGTCACCCCGGCACGCACCGAGAGCTACTTCGCCAAGACCTATGGCATCGAAGGCGATGTATTCGAGCTGGTGGTGACCGCCGAGAGCCCGCTGGTGGGCATGACCCTGGGCGAGGCCGAGACCCTGCACGATGCGCCGCTGCTGCTGGCGCTGAAGACTGGCAACGACACCCGCCTGGCGCCGCCGGCGGAGATGCGCATCTGGGTCGGCAGCGTGCTTGGTGCGATGGGACCGCGCCAGCAGATCAGCGACTTCGCGCAGAACCAGTTCCTGCGCATGTCCTCGCGCCTGAAGCACCTGGGTGACCTGTTCAACCCCAGCCGCGCCGGCATTTCCGAGGCGGTGGTGCCACCGACCTCGAACGTGATCGGCAAGAGTGCGGCCGATCTGCGCCTGCGCAAGGAGCGCGGCATCAGCCTGCTGGCGATCAACCGCGACAAGCAGGTGATCCGCGAAGACGTGCGCGACGTGCAGCTGCGCGCCGGCGACATGCTGGTGTTCCACAGCATCTGGACCGACCTGGCGCAGGCCGCTCGCAGCCGCGACTTCGTGGTGGTGACCGACTACCCGACCGGCGAGCAGCGCCCGCACAAGTTCAAGATTGCGATGGCGATCTTCGCGCTGACCATCCTGATCGCGCTGACCAGCAAGCTGCCGGTGGCGCTGACGCTGATGACCGGCGTGGCCGGCATGCTGCTGACCGGCGTGCTGCGCATGGACGAGGCGTATGCCTCGATCAACTGGAAGACGGTGTTCATGATGGCCGGGCTGATTCCGCTCGGCTGGGCGATGGACTCCAGCGGCGCGGCTGCGTGGGTGGCCGGCCATACCATCGACAAGCTGCCGACCGGCATTCCGGTGTGGGTACTGGAGGTGGCGCTGGCGCTGCTGACCACGGCGTTCTCGCTGGTGATCAGCCATGTGGGTGCGACCATCGTGATGGTGCCGATCGCGGTGAACCTGGCGCTGGCGGCGGGGGGCAACCCGACCGCGTTCGCGCTGATCGTGGCGCTGTCGGCGTCCAACAACCTGATGACGGCCTCCAACCCGGTGATCTCGATGATCACTGGCCCGGCCAACTACACCCCGCGCGAGATGTGGCGGGTCGGCGGCCCACTGTCGCTGATCTACACCTGCGTGGTGGTACTGATGATCAACCTGATGTTCTGAGGGTTGGGGTTTGTTGGCAGGGCTGCGCCCTGCACCCCGGTAGTGCCGGCCGCTGGCCGGCAACCTCAACAGCAAAAGCCTGCATTGCGCGGGATGGATTTCTGAGATCCTCCAGAACGGCGTCGTGCATCGCTTTGGTAGGTGTCGACCTTGGTCGACACGGCTTTTGTAGAGTCGAGCCGTGCTCGACTGCTTCTGGCTTCAAGCCAGATAGACCTGCCCGTCGCGTACGTCCACCGGCACCGCACGCAGGCGGTCGCCCTTGCACGGGCCGGCGATGCAATCGCCGCCGTCCAGCGTGAACGAGGCGCCGTGCGCGGCGCATACCAGGTGGCCCTCGCGGCTCTTGAGGAACTGCCCCGGCGCCCAGTCCAGGCGGCGGCCGGCGTGCGGGCAGATGTTCAGGAACGCACGCACCTGCGCGCCGTCGCGGTACAGCACCAGCGATTCGGCATCGCCATCGACCACCGCTTCGACCTCGGCAAACGCACCATCGGCAATGGCATCAAGGGCGATCAGGGCAGCAGCGATAGTCATGGCGGAGGCTCGGACGGTAAACCGGAATTGTCGCATGCCTGCTCAGGTGACTGGCTGCGACATGAACACAAGTCATTGATCCGTAATAAGCACAGGCTATATTTAACGAGTTTTTCACTCAATGACAGTGGCGCGTCCCGATACTCTGGTTTCGCTGATCCCAGCCTATCGAGCCGCCATGTTCAATCGCGCATCCGCCTTCAACCAGTTCCGCACCCTGTTCGCGCCGCGCAAGCCGCGTCACCCGCTGGTGCGCGTTGCCGTGGGCCTGCTCGGCCTGGCGATCCTGGCCGCGATGGTGTTCATCGGCGTCTTTGTTGGTGCGGCGATGATCCTGGTCGGCCTGGCGTGGAAGCTGCTGGCTTCGCGCAAGCCGGGCGTTGCGCGTCCGGTTGACCCGACCGTGGTTGAAGGCGAGTACCGCGTGGTGCGCAAGCCGGTGTTGCCGGCCTCGCGCTGATCCAGGCCTTCCGCGCCCGCTGACGGCGGGCGCCATGCGTTCTAGACTGCGGGCACGCCCTTCCTGGATGCCCGCATGTCCGATGTCTCCGATGTGATCCCTGCCGTAGCCCAGCCGCGTGTGCCGGTAGCCGGTGGTGGCAGTTTCCCCGTGCACCGCATCTACTGCGTCGGCCGCAATTTCGCCGACCACGCCCGCGAAATGGGTGCCGCGGTGCCGGCGGCCGATGACCGTGGCCGCCCGATGTTCTTCAGCAAGCCGGCCGACGCCATCGTGGTCGGCCACGACGATGCCATCCCCTATCCGCCAGCAACCGCCAACCTGCATCACGAAGTGGAACTGGTGGTGGCGATCGGACGCGATGCGCCCGCAGGCGAGCTGGCCGTGGCCGACGCCGATGCGCTGGTCTATGGCTACGCCGTCGGCCTGGACCTGACCCGCCGCGACCTGCAGGCCGCGGCCAAGGACAAGGGCCACCCGTGGGACGCGGCCAAGGGCTTCGATGCCTCCGCGCCGATCAGCGAAATCGTCCACGCCGAGGAAGTCGGCGACCTGGCCGCGCTGAACCTGTCGCTGGAGGTCAATGGCGAAGTGCGCCAGCAGGCACTGCTCGACCAGATGATCTGGAACGTGCCGGAGATCCTGCATGAGCTGTCCAAGCTGTGGCAGCTGCGTGCCGGCGACCTGGTGTTCATGGGCACCCCGTCCGGGGTGGCTGCGTTGAAGCCCGGCGACCGTTTCAGTGCCCGCCTGGAAAACGTGGCAGAGCGCCACGGCGTGATCGCCGGCTGACATCACCTGCGCTACCCTGCGCGCTGTCCACTTCCCCACCGGAGAAAAACAACAATGGGAATGCTCACCGAGTTCAAGGAATTTGCCATGCGCGGCAACGTCATCGACCTCGCCGTCGGCGTGGTGATCGGCGCAGCCTTCGGCAAGATCGTGACGGCGCTGGTCGAGAAGATCATCATGCCGCCGCTGGGCTACCTGATCGGGCGCGTGGATTTCTCCAGCCTGGCCTGGACGTTGTCGCCAGCCCGGCTCGGACCGGATGGCAAGGAGATCCCGGCGGTGGTGGTTGGCTACGGCGACTTCATCAACACCGTCATCCAGTTCGTGATCGTGGCTTTCGCGATCTTCATCGTGGTCAAGGCGATCAACCGACTGTCGCGGAAGAAGGAAGCTGCCCCGGCGGCGCCGGCCGAAGAAGTGGTGCTGCTGCGCGAGATCCGCGACAGCCTGAAGAAATAAGGCCGCAAAACGGTAGTGCCGGCCGCTGGCCGGCAACATCGGGACATGCGGGAGCCGGCCAGCGGCCGGCATTACCGCGACCGCACGAAAGCCCCGCCCCGGCGGGGCTTTCGCTTTGCCGGTCATGGCGGAAAACAGCATCCGCGCCAGCCATGACCTCCCGCCCATGCGCCGGGCTGAACGACTGTTAAGCTCCAAGGCTTAGGTCCCTTCCCGGAGTTGTCCATGCGTCGCCGCGTCCTTGCCATCGCATCCTCCCTCGCCCTGCTGGCCGCCCCGGCCTTCGCGGCGCCGCACACCACTACCCTGCCCCCGGCGTCGCTGGCCACCGCCGCACAGCTGCGCGACCAGGCGCTGGCCGATGACACCGGCTGGAAGGTGGTCGAATCGCTCACCACCGAGATCGGCCCGCGCATCGCCGGCAGCGAGGCCGACGCCCGCGCCGTGGCCTGGGCCGAAGCCAAGTTCAAGGCCCTGGGCTTCGACAAGGTCTGGAAGGAGCCGGTGACATTCCCGAAGTGGGAGCGGCGCAGTGAACACGCTGCGGTGACCGGCAAGAACCCACAGCCGTTGCAGATCACCGCACTGGGCGGCAGCCCGGGTGGCACCGTGGAAGCCGAGGTGGTGCGCTTCGCCGACCTGGCCGCGCTGCAGGCCGCACCAGCGGGCTCGCTGAAAGGCAAAATCGCCTTCGTCGATTACCAGATGCTGCCCTTCCGCGATGGCCGCGATTACGGCCGCGGCGGAGCGATCCGCAGCAAGGGGCCGTCCGAAGCGATCCGCAAGGGCGCGGTCGGTTTCCTGATGCGCTCGGCCGGCACCGACTCGCACCGCGTGCCCCACACCGGCATCACCCGTTTCGATGACGGCCTGACCCCAGTGCCGTCGGCCGCGCTGTCGGTGCCCGATGCCGACCAGCTGGCGCGCCTGCTGGCGCGTGGCAGCACCACGGTGAAGGTGGCGCTGGACTGCGGTTGGGACGGCACCGCCACCTCCTACAACGTGATCGGCGAGATCACCGGCCGCAGCCTGCCGAAGGAAGTGGTGGTGATCGGTGGTCACCTGGATTCGTGGGACCTGGGCACCGGCGCGGTGGATGACGGCGCGGGCGTGGGCATCACCATGGCCGCCGGCCACCTGATCGGCCAGCTCAAGCAGGCACCGAAGCGCACCATCCGCGTGATCGCGTTCGCCAACGAGGAACAGGGCCTGTACGGCGGCAAGGCCTACGCCGAAGCGCACGCGAAGGACGTGGCCCTGCACCAGCTGGCCGCCGAGAGCGACTTCGGCGCAGGCCGCATCTACGCCTTCAATACCGGTTCGCCGAATCCGGAAGGCTCGCGCGAAGCGACGAAGCAGATTGCCGAAGTGATGAAGCCGCTGGGCATCGAGTACCAGGCCGACAAGGGTGGCCCGGGCCCGGACGTCGGCCCACTGGCCGCCAAGGGTGGTGCGTGGGCGTGGCTGGCGCAGGATGGCTCGGATTACTTCCACCTGCACCACACCGCCGACGACACGCTGGACAAGATCGATCCGAAGGCCCTGGCGCAGAACGTGGCCGCCTACACCGTGTTCGCGTATCTGGCGGCGGAAGCCGATGGCAGTTTCGGCAGCGAGGCCAAGGCGACCACGCCGCCGAACGAATGATGCGGTGACGAAGGGAGGTCAGCCCCCTCGCCCTTGGCGAGGGCGCTGACCCCTGATCGGGTCAGCTCTCCCAGACCCGCGTATTGCGCATGCCGATCGTCTGCGGGTTGAACAGCGGATCACGCTTGCTGTGCCTCTGCTGCTCGTAATCACGCAGCGCCGCCAAGGCCGGTTTCTGCAGCAGAAGGATGGCGATGATGTTCAACCAGCTCATCATGCCCACGCCGATATCGCCCAGGGCCCAGGCCACCGTCGCGGTGTTGATTGCCGAGTAGCCTGTGGCAGCCAGGAACAGCAGCTGGAAGGCGGTGATCGTCACCCGTCCGGGACGATCCCGGCACAGGTAGCTGACATTGGTTTCGGCCATGTAGTACAGCGCCAGGATGGTAGTGAATGCGAACGGCAGGATAGCGAGCGCAACGAACGACCTGCCGAAGCCCGGGAGCGCCGATTCCACCGCGTGCTGCACAAAGCGTGGACCGGCCTCGACCCCCGGCAGATTGCCCAGCAGCAGGCGCGCTTCATCGGGAACCCCCTTCACCGCTGGGTCGTAGACGTTGTACAGCCCGGTGGACAGGATCAGGAAAGCCGTTGCGCTGCACACCACCATGGTGTCGATGTAAACCGAGAATGACTGCACCAGGCCTTGCTTGACCGGATGCGACACTTCCGCGGCGGCGGCCGGATGCGCTCCACTGCCCATGCCGGCTTCGTTGGATAGCACGCCGCGTCGCACGCCCCACTGGATGGCGGTACCGATCATCGCGCCGAACGCCGCATCCACGCCGAATGCACTGCGCAGCACCAGCATGATCACCTCCGGCACCTTGTCCGCGTTGAACACCATCACCAGCGCCGCGACCAGCAGATAGGCCACGGCCATGAGCGGCACCACCCATTCAGCCACGCGCGCAATGCGCCGCACACCGCCGACAAGGATGGCGCCGAGCACCACCAGCAGGACCGTGGTGGTGGTGGCCACCGGCACATCCCAGGCCTCGTTCACCGCACTGGTGATCGCATTGGACTGGGTGCCGGCCAGCATCGCGCCCGCCAACACCGTCACCAGTGCGAACAGCACGGCATACCAGCGTTGGCCCAGGCCTTTTTCGATGTAGTACGCCGGGCCGCCCCGGTACTGTCCCTTGCCGTCGCGGTCCTTGTAGATCTGCGCGAGCGTGGACTCGATGAAGGCACTGGATGCGCCAAGGAAGGCAACGATCCACATCCAGAAGATCGCGCCGGGGCCGCCGAAGGCGATGGCCATGGCGACGCCGGCGATGTTGCCGACGCCCACGCGGCTGGACAGCGAAAGGGACAACGCCTGGAAAGGCGACACCCCGGCATCGGAACGCTCATGGCGGAACATCAGGCGCAGCATGTCCGGCAATGCACGCAACTGGATGAAGCGTGTGCGCACGCTGAAGTACAGGCCGGCGAGCAGGCACAGCACCACCAGGTAGGGGCTCCAGACGACGCCGAGGATCGTGTTGACGATGGATTCGATGTTCATCGGCGGCCCCTCAGAAGAACATGCCCAGGGCAACCTGGGGGCTGACGATTCGACTGGTGTTGCGGCCCGCCACGCTGAACTCCACGCCGGCGATCAGGCCCAGCGTCGGGCTGAAGTGGTACTCGACCGCCGGCGCCAGGGTGACGCTGCGGCTGGCCGGGCGATGTTCGTCGATACGCTCGAAGGCACCGCTGGCGTTGCGCGAGAATCCACTCAGGCGCTGTCCGGTCTCACGGCTGGCGGCTACTTCCATCACACCTACCCAGCGCGGATTGAAGCTGTACTCGGCACCCACCGACAGGCCCAGCACCGAGCCGCGGGAGATGTGCCCCTGGAAGCTGTCATCGGTACCGTAGACGCTGGCCCCGGAAATCGCCGTGCGCGACGGCGCCGGCCCGGCGCTGAGCTGGGCACGCCAGCGCAGCGGGCGATCGTTGCCCAGCCACACCACCTGCTGCATGCCCAGCGCCGCGGTGGTGCGCTGCACGCCGTCGCCCTGCGCATCGAGCGGATTGCTGGTGATGCGGTCATGGCTGCCGGTGCTGAAGCGCTGCACCAGCGCGACCGAGATGGCCGGGCGCGTGCCATCGGCGTTGGGTGCCTGCAGCAGGTACTGCAGGCGCGCGGTGGTATCGCCAGCGCGGATACCGCTGCTGCGTGCGCTGCCCTGTTCGGCACGCGAAGCACTGAGATTGACCTGGCCCATCACCCGGTCGCTGAAGCCGTAGATGATCGGCACCACCGTGGCCCATGCACCGCTACGCTGCCCACTGCGGCGGCGATGGCCGCCATCGTCGTAGTGATCGCGACTGTCGACCCGCACCAGATAGGGTTCGATGTACCAGTTGCCCTGCGGCAGGCCGGCCGGATTGGGAGTGATCAGCGGCCCGGTGAAGTTGACGCCGTCCAGGCTGCGTTCGCCGGCTGCGGCACGGCCGCTGGCAAGGACACTGGTCAGTACCAGCAATGCGATGAGGATACGGCGTGGGTGATGCATGGCAGCCTCTTCTGGACAACGTGGGATGGAGTTCCACCCTGCGTTGCCGGAAGCGGCTGACCAATAAGGAAACTTTCAAAACGTCATGCGCGCTTGACGCGTTTACCACCCCTGGAAGGGGTCAGAGCCCTCGCCTGCGGCGAGGGATCCGACCCGGGATACCGGATCAGCCGCGACGGCTCGCCCATTGCGCCAGCAGCACGGCCGTGGCCGAGGCCACATTCAGGCTCTCCACCGCGCCGCTGCCGGGAATCGAGACCTGCAGGTCGCACGCACCCGCCAGGCTGCGGTCCATGCCCTCGCCTTCGGCGCCCATCACGTACACCAGCCGCTCCGGCAGGGACGCGCGGAACACGTCATCACCGCCCTCGACCAGGGTCGCGGCCAGGCCGAAACCGGCTGCGCGCAGTTGCGCCATTGCCTGAGCGGTCTCCGGCAGCTGCACCAGCGGCACCGCTTCGGCACCGCCTTCGGCCACGCGCGCGGCGGCGCCGGACAGGGCGAGCGTGCTGCCGGCCGGCAACAGCAGCGCCTTGGCACCGAAGTGTGCGGCCGAGCGCAGGATCGCGCCGAGATTGTGCGGGTTGCCCACGCCATCCAGCCACAACGCCAGCGCCGGACCGTCACCGACCTGCAACAGCCACTGCGCCAGCGGCAGCGACGGTGCGCGCAGCATGTCGGCCACCACGCCTTCGTGATGGGTGGTGCCGGCGAGCTTGTTCAGGTCGCCTTCCTCGACCACGCGGTAGCCCACGCGGTTGGCCACGCACCACTTCAACAGCGGCTGCAGGCGCGGGATGCGTGCCTCCAGCAGGTACAACTTGCGCAGCGCCTGCGGCCGCGCTTCGAACGCAGCCAGCACGGCATTCAGGCCGTACAGACGCAGCTCATCGCTGCCACCGCGCCCACCACCGCCCGTGGCCGGCACCTCCGGGCGCGGCAACGGCGTTGCGCGCGGCGGACGGGCGGACGGGCGGCGGTTGTTCCAAGGGTTGTTCACTTACACACTCTCCTGCTTGCGCTGGCGCCAGAAATCGGCGTTCTTGATGCCCAGGGCATCAGGGTCGAACACCGGATCCAGGCCCAGCTTCTTCTGTCGTTCGTAGTCACGCAGGGCCAGCATCGCCGGCTTCTGGATGATGAGGATGGCGATGATGTTCAGCCAGGCCATCAGGCCGACGCCGATGTCGCCCAGCGCCCAGGCCAGGGTGGCATTGTGGAACGCGCCGAACACCACCATGCCGATGATGCCCAGGCGCAGCAGCAGCACGGTCAGCGGCCGCTTCCTGTTGTGGTTCACATAGCTGAGGTTGGTCTCGGCCATGTAGTAGTACGCCATGATGGTGGTGAAGGCGAAGAAGAAGATGGCCACCGATACGAACGCCGAACCCCAGCCCGGCAGCACCGCTTCCACGCCGGCCTGGGCGTAACCGGCGCCTTCGGGAATACCGGCCAGGCCCTGGAAGATCGGCGCGGCACCCTCCACCGGCGAGTACACGTTGTAGGTGCCGCTGGCCAGGATCAGGAACGCGGTGGCGGTGCACACCATCATGGTGTCGAAGTAGATCGCGAAGGCCTGCACGTAGCCCTGCTTGGCCGGGTGCGAGACTTCCGAGGCAGCCGCCGCGTGCGGGCCAGAGCCCTGGCCGGCTTCGTTGGCGTAGATGCCGCGCTTGATGCCCCACTCCACGGCCAGGCCCATCATGGCGCCGAATGCGGCATGCGTGCCGAAGGCACTCTTGAAGATGATGCCGAACATTTCCGGCACGCGGTCGTAGTTGATGATCATGATGATGATGGCCATCAGGATGAAACCGGCGGCCATGAACGGCACCACCACTTCGGCGAAGTTGGCGATGCGCTTGACGCCACCGAAGATCACCACGCCCAGCAGCAGCGCCACCACGATGCCGATCCCCAGCTTCAGCGCCTGCACCGATTCCATGCCGAAGGCCTGGCCATCGAGCGGGCCGCACAGCGCGGTGCCACGGCAGGCGTTGATGATGCTGTCGGCGATGGCGTTGGCCTGCACGCCCGGCATCAGGAAGCCTGCGGCGATGATCGTGGCGATGGCGAAGGCCAGCGCATACCACTTCAGGCCCATGGCCTTTTCGATGTAGTACGCCGGGCCACCGCGGTAGCGGCCTTCGGCGTCCTTGGTCTTGTAGATCTGCGCCAGGGTGCATTCGACGTACGAAGTGGATGCGCCAAGGAAGCCCATCACCCACATCCAGAAGATCGCACCGGGGCCGCCGAAGGCGATGGCGGTGGCCACGCCGGCGATGTTGCCGATGCCCATGCGGCCGGCCATCGACATGGCCAACGCCTGGAACGAGGACACACCGGCGTCGGATTTCTCACCCCTGACGGTGAGGCGGCACATCTCGAAGAAGCCACGGATCTGCATGAAGCGGGTGCGCAGGCTGAAGAACAGGCCGGCGCCCAGGCACACGAAGATCAGTGCCTTGCTCCAGATGATGCTGTTGATGAAGTGTACGGTTGCTTCCACGCGCGCTCTCTCCAGTCGGCGGGTTGTAAGGACGTCCCGTCGGCTGGAGGGGACCGGTCGATTCTCCCTGATCGAAGGCCGCTGCGGTAGCGCTGTTTTGCAGAGCCGAGCCCATGCTCGGCTTGGGCCCCCGAGGGCAGCCGAGCATGGGCTCGGCTCTACAGCGGCCAGCCCGCGTGTTCAGGGCAGCTGCGTGCGCACCCGGGCGAAACGGCGCAGGTCGTGCAACACGCCGCGCTTGTAGACCGCGCAACGCTCCACGCCCTCTTCCCGGAAGCCGTTCTTCTCCAGCACCCGGGCCGAGCCGAGGTTGAAGTCGACCACGGTGGCCTGCAGCCTGAACAGGCGCAGCTCATCCATCACCCACGGTGCGAACAGGCCGACCACCCGGGTCATCAGGCCCTGCCCCCAGTAAGCCTGGCCAAGCCAGTAGCCCAGTTCGGCGGTATGCCCACGCTCGGCCACGCCCTGCTGGGCGCTGATACTGCCGCAGGCCTGGCCGTCGATCTCGATGGCCAGGTTCAGGGTGCCGGCGGCCAGCACGCGGCCGGCGAGGAAGGCCTCGCCATCCCCGCGCGTGTACGGGTACGGGAAACGGTCGCGCAGGCCGCGCGACACCTCGGGGTCGTTGGCATGGCGCAGCAGCGACTCCAGATCATCCGGGCGCCAGGGGCGCAGCTGGAAGCCGTCACCTCGAAGTGGGGTCAGAGCCCTTTCCCTTTGGGAAAGGGGTCCGACCCCGTCAGCGAGCGACCCGCCCCCGCCGGCGTGCCGGTCAGGCATGACCGCCCACCGACGGCGATTCCGCTTCCTGCTTCTCCAGCTCGCGCTTCACCGCTTCCGGCGAACGGGTGTACGGCGCCAGCCGCGCGTAGAACGCCGGCACCACGAACAGCGACAGGAAGGTCGAGAGGGTCACACCGAAGATGATCACGATGCCGATCGTGCCACGGCTGGCCGAACCAGGACCACCGGCGACCACCAGCGGGATCGCGCCAACCACGGTGGCGATCGAGGTCATCAGGATCGGGCGCAGACGCACCATCGCCGACTCGATGATCGCCTCGCGCACGCTGCGCCCGTCGTCGCGCAGCTGGTTGGCGAATTCGACGATGAGGATGCCGTTCTTCGCGGCCAGGCCGACCAGCATCACGATGCCGATCTGGCTGAACAGGTTCACGGTACCGCCACTCACCCACAACCCGACCAGCGCGCCGAGTACGCCCAGCGGCACGGTCAGCATGATGGTGAGCGGATGGATGAAGCTCTCGAACTGCGCCGCCAGCACCAGGTACACCACCAGCAGCGCCATCGCGAAGGTCAGCAGCACCGCGCCGCCGGCGCTCTGGTACTCGCGCGATTCGCCCTTCCAGTTCACCTGCGCGTACTGCGGCAGCTCTTCCTGGGCTACGTTCTGTGCCCAGGCGATGGCCTCGCCCAGCGGATAGCCCGGCGCCAGCCCGGCACTGATGGTGATCGAGCGCAGTCGGTTGAAGCGGTTCAGGGTGCCGGCCTCGGCCACTTCACTGAGCGTGACCAGGTTGGACAGCGGCACCAGCTCGCCGGAGTTGGCGCGCACGCGGATCGCGGCCAGGTCGGCCGGGCTGGCGCGACCATCGCGACCGGCCTGCACCAGCACGTCGTACTCCTCGCCGTTGTCGACGAAGGTGGTGACCCGACGCGAACCCATCATGGTTTCCAGCGCCGAACCGATCGCGGTGACCGGCACGCCGAGATCGGCCGCACGCTGGCGATCGATGTTGACCCGCATCTGCGGCCGGGTTTCCTTGTAGTCCGAGTCCGGGCCGACCAGGCCGGGATTGTCGGCCATGCGCAGCAGGATGCGGTCGCGCCACTGCGCGATCTCGGCATATTCCGGGCCGCCCAGCACGATCTGGAACGGTTGGCCGCCGCTGCGCACCAGGCCACCACCCACCTGCGTGCGTACGCGCACGCCGCGGATGGTATCCAGTTCCTTCTGCAGTTCGTTGGCGACTTCGGGCGTACCCTCGCTGCGCTGGCGCCACGGCTGCAGGAAGATGCTGACGCGGCCGGTATGCATTTCCTCGCTGGCGCCCCAGCCGCCCGGCACGCGGGGGTTGGCACGCACGATCGGCTTGTCCGGGCCGACATGCGGTGCCAGCAGCGCTTCCACCTGCTGCACCTGCTGCACGGTGTAGTCGTAGCCGGCGCCTTCCGGGCCGTCGATCATGATCTGGAACGAACCGCGGTCTTCGGCTGGTGCCAGTTCCGACGGCAGCAGCTTGAGCAGGCCCCAGCTGGCGGCCAGCGCAGCCACCATCACCAGCAGGTAGATCCAGGTGCGATCGACATGGTGATCGAGCACCCGCCCGTAGGCACCCGCAAGGCGTTCCAGGTTGCGGTTGATGAAGCCGTGCAAGCCTCGCGGGGCCTGCCCGGTGTGCGGCTTGAGCAGCTTGGAGGCCATCATCGGCGTCAGTGTGAGCGCAACGAACGCGGACAATGCCACGGCAGCGGCCAGCGCCACGGCCAGTTCGCGGAACAGGCGCCCGGTGTTGCCTTCCAGGAAGCCGACCGGCAGGAACACCGCCACCAGTACAGCGGTGGTGGCGATCACCGCAAAGGCGACCTGCGCGGTACCGCGCTTGGAGGCCACCAGCGGTGGCTCGCCCAGGTCGATGCGGCGCTGCACGTTTTCCACCACCACGATCGCATCGTCCACCACCAGGCCGATGCACAGCACCAGCGCCAGCAGGGTCAGCAGGTTGATCGAGAAGTCGAACGCATACAGCGCGATGAACGCCGCCACCAGGCAGACCGGTACCGTCACCGCCGGGATCAGCGCGGCACGGAAGCTGCCCAGGAACAGCCAGATCACCGCCAGCACCAGGATCATTGCTTCCACCAGCGTGGCGTAGACGCGGTCCACTGCCGCTTCGATGAAGGTGGTGTTGTCGAAGGCGACGAAGATCTGCGTGCCCTTGGGCAGGGTCAGCGCCACCCGCTCGGCCTCGGCGCGCGCGGTGCGTGCCACGTCCAGCGAGTTGGCGGTGGAGGTCTTGACGATGCCCAGGCCGATGCCGGGCTCGCCGTTGCTGCGGTAGTACGCGCGGCGTTCGGCCGAGGCCAGCTCGATCTTCGCCACGTCGCCCATGCGCACCACGTAACCGTCGCGGCCCTTGCCCAGCGGGATGGTCGCGAAGTCTTCGGGCTTGATGTAGTTGCGCTCCACGCGCAGGGTGAAATCACGGTCGGTCGACTCGATGCGGCCGGCCGGCAGCTCCACGTTCTCGTTGCGCAGTGCGGTTTCCACGTCGCCGGTGGTCAGCCCGCGCGCGGCCAGCTGGTCGCGGTCCAGCCAGATCCGCATCGCATAGCGCTGGCGGCCGCCGATGCGGACCTGGGCCACGCCATCGAGGCTGGAGAAACGATCGACCACGTAGCGGTCGGCGTAGTCGCTCAGCTCCAGCGTGTCCATGGTCGAGGACACCATGTTGAACCAGATGATCGGGTCGGCATCGCTTTCGACCTTGGCGATTTCCGGCGGACGTGCTTCTTCCGGCATGCGGTCGGCGACACGGCTGACCGCATCGCGCACGTCGTTGGCCGCTGCTTCGATATCACGGTTGGAGGTGAACTCGATGCTGACCTGCGAGCGGCCGTTGGTGCTGCGCGCGTTGATCGTATCGATGCCTTCGATGCCGGCCAGCGCGTCTTCCAGCACCTGGGTGATGCGGCTTTCGATGACCGCCGCCGACGCGCCGGTGTAGTCCACCGACACCGAGACGATCGGAGGGTCGATGGCGGGCAGCTCGCGCAGGGTCAGGCGGGTGAAGGACATCACGCCCAGCACCAGCAACAACAGGCTCATCACCACGGCGAACACCGGCCGCTGGATGGAAACGTCGGACAGCTTCATCCGCCGTGGCCCTCGGCCGCGACCGGCGCCGGCGCGTCAGCCGGTTTGGCGCCAGAGGCCGGTGCGGCGTCCTTCGCAGCGACCTTCAGGCCCGGACGCAGCTTGCCGGTGCCATCGACCACGATGCGCTGGCCCGCTTCCAGGCCTTGCCGGATCTCGACCACGCCGGCACGACGCGCGCCGGTGACCACGTCCACCCGCTCGACGCTGTCGTCAGCCTTGATGCGGTACACGAAGGTATCGCGGCCGACCTGCACCACGGCGATTTCCGGGACCACCAGCGCCGGGCGCTCGGGGCGGAACAGGCGCACGTCCAGCAGCATGCCCGGGCGCAATGCGTGGTCGCCATTGGCGAAATCGGCGCGCACGGTCACCGCACGGGTGGCCGGATCGATGCGCGCATCGATGGTGCTGACCACGCCCTCGAAGGTGCGGCCCGGCCAGGCCACACTGGTGGCACTGACCTTGTCACCAACGCCCAGCGCAGCCAGTTCCACTTCCGGCACCTGGAAGTCGACATGCATGTGCTCGATGTCGTCGAGCGTGGCGATGACCGTGGTCGGGGTCAGCAGCGATCCCGGACTGACCTGGCGGATGCCGAGCACACCGGCAAAGGGCGCACGCACGCGTCGGTCACCAATGTCTGCCTGCATCTGCATCACGCGTGCCTCGGCGGCGTCGCGGATCGACTTCTGCGTATCCAGCGTGGCGCTGGACACCAGCCGCTGGGCGGCCAGTTCGCGCTGGCGCTTGTACAGCTGATCGGCTTCATGGAAGGTGGCCTGCGCCTGCACCAGTGCGGCTTCCTGGGCCTGCCCGCGCAGCGTCACGATCGGCGCACCGGCGGCAATGTGCTGGCCGCTCTCGAAGTGCACTTTTTCGACGATCTCGCTCACTTTGGCAGTGACGCTGATCGACTCGCGCGCCTTGGCCGTGCCCAGTGCCTGCAGGGTGTCGTTCCACTGCGTGGGCTGCACGACCTGCGCGGTGACCGGCACCGCTTCGCCCTGCCGACGTGCGGCGGCCTCCTGTTTGCCTGCGCACCCGGCCAGCACGGCCAGGCTGAGGCCGAGGGCCAGGGTCGAAGCGATACGAGCCAACATGAACGGTCCTGATTGATCCACGGCCGCCGAGTGTAGGCAAGTGCCCATAAAAGCGGTATGTGCCAAGCGTTTACCGGCGTGGAACCAAGGCTGCGATAGCGCCTTGAACCCGTTCCGTGCAAGCCTGCCATGGGCGGTGTCGGCGTGTGTCGGGGTGTATCCAGTGGTGCACCACCGCGGCCGTCATCGTAGAGTCGAACCTGCCCGACCGAGGGCGTCGGGCGGGGACGGATCCTGGCGGGGATCCGGCCCCGTTTTTTTTTTGCCCGGCGGATCAGTACCGGTAGTTCAACTTCATCCACACGCTGCGCCCCGGCTCGTTGATCCGCACCGGGTCGGCCGGGAAGCCGAAGTCGGCGCTGCCGGCCAGGTTCAGGTGCTCGCTGTAGGCGCGGTCGAACAGGTTGTCGACGCCGGCGCTGAGCTGCAGCTGCGAACTGAAACGGTACGCCGCGTTGAGCGCGAAGGTGGCAAATCCAGCGCTCGGCCCGAGGTCCTGCGCGACCACGTTGCCCTGTCCATCTGCGACACGATGCTGGTGGTTCACCGCACGCAGCAGCGCACCGGCGCTCCAGCGCTGGCCCTCCCAGTTCGCACTCAGGCGCGCTTCCAGTGGCGGCATCTGCGGCAGCGGACGCTGCTGGTCGCGGTTCTCTCCCCAGGCATAGGCCAGCGTGCCGCCCAGCTTCCACTGCTCGGCCAGGCTCACTTCCAACCCGGCCTCGGCACCGGCAATGCGCGCCTCGACGTTGCTGGCCTGGCTCATGCCCGTCATGCCGCTGCCGTGATAGGTGAACAGGATGTAGTCCTGGATCTGCCCGGCATAGGCCGAGACCCAGGCCTGCACGCGCGGTCCCTTGTACTGCAGGCCCACGTCGAGCTGGGTGGTGCGTTCCGGCTGCACGCCAGTGAACGCGTTCACTGCGCCGGCCGGGCCGTGGTTGGGCGAGAACAGCTCCCAGTAGTCGGGCATGCGCTCGCTGTGGCCGAGGCCGGCGTACCAGGTCAGGCCGTCGGCCAGGTCCTGCTCGTAGCGCAGGAAGCCACTGCCGAGCCATTCCTTGCGACGCTCGCCGGCGGTGGGATTGGGCATGTTCCCCATCATCCCGCGGATCGACTGCCGCTCGTCGCGAGCGCTGGCGCGATCGATACGCAGGCCGCTGATCCAACGCTGATCGGTGCCGGCGCCGAGGGTCAATTCGGTGAACACGCCATAGCGGCGGAAGCTGGCATCGGTCTGCCACGCCGCTTGGCGGTAGGTGCCGCGGCCCATGCCCATTCGCCCACGATGGCGGCTGTCTTCGCCATCCAGGCCCGCCACCAGCTGCACGTCCTGCCAGCGCCACTCGGCACTGCCCCGGCCGCCCTGGGTGCGTCGGTCCACGTTCGATGCCATCGGCATCGGCATCATGCTGTGCGGGTTCGGCGTTCGCAGCGTGTAGTTGTCCATCACGTGGTCGGCCTCGTTGTAGTACACGTTGGCCTGCACCGTGTCCCACGCACCCGGCAGGTTGCGCTTCTCGAAGCGCGCGGCGTAGCTGGTGCGTTCGAACGCGGCACCGTCCATGCCGCGCCCCGCGTAGCGTGCGATCGCATCGCCGGCACCGGCGGAAATTTCCAGCAGCGTATCGGCCTCCGGCGTCCAGCCGATCGCCACGTCACCGTTCCATTTGCGCCACTTCGATGGCACCACATCGCCGTGGCCGTCCTTGTAGTCATCGGCTTCGGAACGGTTGCCACTGGCGCGCACGTAGCCGGTCGGGTTGCCCAGGGTCAGGTCCAGCACCTGGTCGTTGCGGTTGCGCGAACCGACCAGCGCACTGGCATCGGTACGCAGGCCCGGTTCCTCGAAGCGCGGCGTATCGCGTTCGAAGCGCACGGTGCCGGCCGAGGCACCTGCCCCCCAGCGCACGCTCTGCGGGCCCTTGATGATGGTCAGCCGGTCGAAGCTCTCCGGTGCGATGTAGGACAGCGGGTTGTCCATGCGCGAGGGGCAGGCGCCGATCAGGTTGCCGTCATTGCTGAGGATGTTCAGGCGTGAACCAAACATGCCGCGCAGCACCGGATCACCGTTGGTGCCGCCGTTGCGGATGGCGGAGAAGCCAGGAACGGTCTTCAGGTAATCGGCGCCGTCACTGGCAGGGACCGGCTGCCGCGGCAGGCGTGGATCGGTCACCCAGTGCAATGGCGACGAAGGCGCGGCGGCGGTGACCACCAGCGTGTCGAGAGTACGCGCCTCTTCGGCAGGCGCGGCGTGGACCAGCGTTGCAGCCACGGCAAGGCCAAGGGCAACCGGCAGGCGCACGCAGGCACCCGCGGGGCGGGAAGTCATTTTCATCGGAACAGCTCCAAGGTACGCACGCGCACACGGCGCCCGGTCAGGCGTCGTGCGGCGGATTCAATAGGAAAATCAGCGGGCGATGGAGGACCGCGGTGGCCCACGCGCGGCGTGTGCCGGCCAGCGCAGCGCGGGCAGTACCTGCTGCGACCACGGGAATACCAACCGCGGCCGCCACAGCAGTGGCAACAGCAGCACCAGTACCGCCAGCCACGGCAGCAGGCGCATCGCCAGCACGCAGTATTCGCAGGCTTCGCCGTGCATGGCGTGGGGATCGGCCGGGCGGCTGGGTGCTGCCGGCGAAGCGCCATGCAGGTCGTGCCCGGCCAGGGTCATGTCGTGCATGTCATGTCCCATGGCAGCGTGGTCCATGCCCGCCATCGCGGTGTGGTCCATCGGCGGCGCCTGCAGCGCGCGGCTGACCAGTGGCGCAAGCACCATCAGCAGCGTCGCCAGGACGGCGAGCTGGAGCAGGAGGCGCTGCGGGCGGGACAGGCGGGTCACCCCGCTAGTGTAGAGGTGGGTCCAAGGTTGCCTGTGCGACGAACCGTCGCAGGAGGGGGTTTATCGGCAGGGCTGCGCCCTGCACCTGCAGAGACCACGTCCACGGCAAGAGCCGAAGCAACAGCAAAAGCGGGTTCCTGTGGGTAGGCGGGGTGGGGCCGGTTGCGGGGGACGTCGTAAATACGTCCATGTAGGCTCGGTCGCCGCATCCATGCGGCTCACGCCCCCGCAACCGGCCCCACCCCGCCTTCGACAGTTTCCTGCGGTCTGTTGGAACGGCTTTGGGGTCAGATCCGTTTTCCGACGGAAAACGGATCTGACCCCAGATGTACTTCGATATCTGACAGCTTTCATCCACGCATGGCGTGGATCTACCGTGTCGACCAAGGTCGACACCTACCAACGGCCGTCGGAATCTGTCAGAGGTGGGGCGGTGTGGGCAGGCAGGACCGTTGGCGCCATGGATGGCGCCATCGAGCCCCCAGGGATGGGTTTACGGCGTGTCCTGCCTGCCCACACCGCCCCGCCCCCCACGGAAGCCAGCTGTTGCTGTTGCTTCGGCTGTTGCTGCTGCTTCGGCTGTTGCTGTTGCTTCGGCTTTTGCCATTGATTCGGCAGGTGCAGGGCGCAGCCCTGCCCGCCCCAACCTCACACCGTGATGGTCTGGGTCAGCGACTCCCAGGTCGGTGGCAGCGGCCACGCTGCGGCCTGGTTGCCATCCAGCACCCGCCGCAGGTCGCGCGGATCAATCTGTGGGGCCAGCACGTGCACCAGTTCCAGCGCGTAATCACGCAGCACGCGGTCGCGCGGCAGCACCGCCCAGGCGATGCACTCGCTGATCGGATCCGGCGCCGGCCACGACCTCAGGTCTTCGTCATTGGAACTGACCGCCATCTCGGCCAGCAGGCCTACGCCCAGACCCGTGCGCACATAGGTCTTGATCAGGTCGGCATCGAGCGCGGTCAGCGCCAGGTCGGGCACCAGCCCATTGGCGACGAAGGCGCGTTGCAGGGACGAGTTAGGGCGGGTCGAGGATTCGTAGCTGATCAACGGCTGCCGGGCCAGCGCGGCCAGGTCCGGTGCGCGGCCGGCGCGGTCCAGCGGATGGCCCTTGGGTACCACCACCAGGCGTCGCCAGCGGAACAGCGGCACCGCGATGCCATCGGTGGGCTCGCCGCCTGCGGTGCTGATGATGGCGATATCGGCGTCGCCCTGGTTCAAGCGGTCCAGCGCGTCGGTTTCACCGGCCTGCTGCAGGTGCACGCTGACCTGCGGGTAGGCCTGCTTGATCGCTGCCACTGCCGGCGGCAACACGAAGCGCGCCTGGGTGTGCGTGGTGGTCAGGATCAGCTGGCCCTGGCTTTCGCGCCGCTGGTTCGCCGCGTACGTACGGATGTTGTTGGCTTCGGCCAGCACCGCGCGGGCACGCGCGATGACTTCGGTTCCGGCCGGGGTAACCGACTCCAGGCTGCGCCCCTTGCGCACGAACAACAGGAAGCCGAGCTCGTCCTCCAGCTGCTTGAGCTGCTTGGACAGTCCGGGCTGGGTCGCGTGCACGCGCGAGGCGGCCAGCGTGATGTTCAGCTCGGCGTCGGCGATGGCTACCAGGTAGCGCAGCTGGGTCAGCGTCATGGGCAGGCAGGCGGCATGGGGCGGAAGTCCACTCTAGGGTCAATTGCCGTCACCAGCTTATAACCAAAGGTTGTTTAAGAAAGGCATCTGGTCATTTCCAGGCGTCATATGCCGGCGCTACGGTCAGCCGGCAGCCGCTGGCCTGAACGGCCAGCCCTCCCCTCCTTTGCCCGCCGTAACCCGGTGCGGCCCCGTTTCCGGAGCGCTCCCATGGCCCTGTACGACTCCATCCTCGATACCGTCGGCAACACCCCCATCGTCAGGCTGCAGCGCCTGGCGCCGCCACAGGTCAGCGTCTACGCCAAGGTCGAGTCGTTCAACCCGGGCGGCTCGGTGAAGGACCGCCTGGCGCTGGCGATCATCCTCGATGCCGAAGCACGCGGCCTGCTCAAGCCGGGCGACACGATCGTGGAGGCCACCTCGGGCAACACCGGCGTGGCACTGGCGATGGTCGCCGCCGCGCGCGGCTACAAGTTCGTGGCCACCATGGTCGAAACCTTCTCGGTCGAGCGTCGCAAGCTGATGCGTGCCTATGGCGCCAAGGTGATCCTGACCCCGGCTGCCGAGCGTGGCAGCGGCATGGTGCGCAGGGCGGCCGAGCTGGCCGAACAGCACGGCTGGTTCCTGGCCAGCCAGTTCGCCAACCCGGCCAATCCGGCGTATCACCGCAACACCACCGCTGCCGAGATCCTGCGCGACTTCGCCGGCAGGCGACTGGACTACTTCGTCAGCGGCTGGGGCACCGGCGGCACGCTCACCGGCGTGGGCGAAGTGCTGAAGGTGGCACGTCCGCAGACCCGTATCATCGCTACCGAACCGGCCGGCGCCGCCCTGCTCAAGGGGGATGACTGGAAGCCGCACAAGATCCAGGGCTGGACCCCGGATTTCGTGCCGGACGTGCTCAACCGCGACGTGGTGGATGAACTGGTCTCGGTCGAAGATGATCGCGCGATCGCCACCGCGCGTCGCCTGGCCGCCGAGGAAGGCATCTTCGTCGGCATCTCCGCCGGCGCCACCGTGGCCAGCGCGCTGGACATCGCTGCCCGCGCTGAACCGGGCTCGGTGATCCTTGCGATGCTGCCGGACACCGGTGAACGTTACTTCTCCACGCCGCTGTTCGCCGATGTGAACGAAGGATCCGACGACGACTGGCTGGCCGGCCTGCCGTAACAGCCGGGGTCAGAGCCTTTTCCGTTCGGAAAAGGATCCGACCCCTTCCCGCTTCAGCCTGCGTGAAGGCGTTGCCCGCCATCGTGCGCGAAGGCCGTTGGATCGCAGCGCGTGAGACGGTCATGACGCAGTATCGATGCCCTGTCCCCTAACGTGGGAACAGCCGGCGCAGATGCTGCGCGGATCACCTCACAGGCAGGAGACGGACGCATGAAGATCGAGGTTTGGCAGGGCGACATCACGACCCTGGCGGTGGATGCGATCGTCAACGCGGCCAATGAAACGCTGCTCGGTGGCGGCGGTGTCGATGGCGCCATCCATCGTGCGGCCGGCCCCGCCTTGCGGGCCGAGTGCGAGCGCTTGCCGGAGCTGCGCCCGGGCGTGCGTTGCCCGACGGGTGAAGTGCGCGCCACCGGTGCCCATGCGTTGCCGGCGCGCCATGTACTGCACACGGTGGGCCCGGTCTGGCACGACGGCCAGCGCGATGAACCGGCGTTGCTGGCCAACTGCTACTGGAAGTCACTGCAGCTGGCCGAATCACTGGGCGTGCAGTCGATCGCGTTTCCGGCCATCAGTTGCGGTGTGTACGGCTACCCGCTGTACCAGGCCGCGCAGATCGCGGTGACCGAAACACTGGCGTGGCAGCGCAGCCATGCGCAGCCGATGCGCATCGTGCTGGTGGCGTTCAATACCGCGACGGCCAAGGCCTACCAGCAGGCGCTGAGCGCTGCCGGGCAAAGCGCGGACAGCGAACCGCGCGGCTCGCTGCTGCCGCCGCTGGGCGATGCGGGCTTCGCCGCCGCGCACTGAATCCGGCGGCCAGCGTCAAGCAAAAGGCCGGGCATTGCCCGGCCTTTCCTGTAGCACCGTTGTCCACACTCCCACGGAGTGTGGAACACGTTCAACGGCTGGCAGCTTCCACCGCGGCGGCATCATCGGCCACAGCAGCGGCGGCGTCGGCAGCGGCACTTGCCGCCGAGGCCGCAGCCTCGTCGGCGCTGGCGCCGTCCACCTGCACGCGCACTTCCACCATGCCCGCGCCGTTGCTCAGGCTGGACACCTCGACGGTGTAATGACCAGCCGGCAACGCTTCTTCCAGGCGTGCGTTGGTATCGTTGCCACCGTCATCGTCGGTCAGTTCGACATCGCCGCCAACCACGCGCAGCACGGTATCGAGCTGGCCGGAGATCGCATCCAACCGCACATTGGTCGGACGGTCCAACGTCAGCAGGAAGCGGCGGACGCCATCGTTGTCGAGCATCGTGTACACGCTGCCGGACTTCGGCAATGCGGTGCCGTCGCGGTCGACCAGGTTGCCCGGCACCTCGATGCGCTTGGCCGACAAGGTGAACATGCCACTGACGCCGTCGCCCAGGCCGCGCGCGGTCAGCGTGTACTTGCCCGGCTTCAGTGACAGGGTCAGGCGCGAGTTGGTGCTGTCCCCGCCATCATCGTTCTCGGCATCCACGCCCTGGCCCGACAGCTTCAGCACAGGATCGAAGACATCCGACACCAGGCGGATCTCGTACAGGCCGGCCTTGTCCACCTGCAGGGTGTAGTCCTGGGGACCACCGGCCAGCATGTCGACGATCTCGCCGCTGCCCGCCAGCGGCTTGCCGTCGTACGGCACCAGCTTCTCGGCACGCAGGCGGTACGGGCCGTAGTCGGTCGAGCCGTTGGCGTTGACCGCCACCTGGTAGGTGCCGCCACCGTTGGCACGGAAGGCCAGCGAGACGTCGCCTTCGCGCTCGTAGCCGGTGTTGCTGCTGGCCACCAGGCTGCCGTCGTTGAACACGGCAATCGAGCCGCTCAGCGAACCGGTCAGCTTCAGTCCGACCAGTTGCTTGTCTTCCAGCTTGATCTGGTAGAGCTGGTGGTGGCTGCCGTCGTTGTAGTTGATGCCGCTGCGCGAGGTGATCTCGCCGGATACCGGCTTGTCGAAATCAAGCGACGCGGCCTTGCCCGCATCCGCGCCGCCGCCGATGCGGTTGCAACCGCCGGCGACCAGGACCGTGGCGACGGCCAGTGTGATTGCTGCCAAACGCATGTTGTTTCTCCTTGGCCTTCCATGTGGTTCCCACGCACCGGCCGGGCGCATGGGGGCGGAAAAGATACCCGCAAAAGCAAACGCCGGCGTGATGCCGGCGCTGCCTTGTTCATCCAGCAATGGGACGGATCAACCGTTCCACTTGCCCAGCGCTGCCAGGCCATTGTCCCTGGCGCGCTCGTACACGGTCTTCTGGGCAGCAGCGTAGTTGCCCTTCATGTCCTTGGCCCACAGCTTCAGCGCGGCCTGCTGCATGGCGCGGCCGTAGGAGAAGCTCAGCGGCCACGGCAGGTTGCCCAGCTGGTTCATCGCGTTCAGGTGCTCGGTGGACTGCTCGTCGCTCTGGCCACCGGACAGGAACACCACGCCCGGCAGGATCGCCGGCACGGTGCTCTTCAGGCACATCACGGTCGACTCGGCCACTTCCTCGACGTCGGCCTGCTCATCGCAGCCCTTGCCGGAGATGACCATCGACGCCTTCAGGATGGTGCCTTCCAGCAGCACGTTCTGCTGGTACAGGGCGTCGAACAGCGAACGCAGGGTGGCTTCGGTGACTTCGTAGCAGGTCTCGATGTCGTGATCGCCGTCCATGATCACTTCCGGCTCGACCATCGGCACCAGGCCGCATTCCTGGCACAGCGCTGCATAGCGGGCCAGCGCATGGGCGTTGGATTCGATGCAGGTGCCCGACGGGATGCTCTCGCCGATGTTGATGACCGCACGCCACTTGGCGAAGCGCGCGCCCAGCTTGTAGTACTCCTGCAGGCGCTCACGCAGGCCATCGAGGCCTTCGGTCACCAGCTCGCCCGGGCAGCCGGCCAGCGGGTGCGCACCCTTGTCCACCTTGATGCCCGGAATCATGCCGTGGTCGGCCATGTACTTGGCGAACGGCACGCCGTCCTTGGTCGACTGGCGAATGGTTTCGTCAAACAGGATGGCGCCGGAAATGTGCTCGTTGAGCTTCGGCGTGGTCAGCAGCAGCTCGCGGTAGGCGCGACGGTTCTCCTCGGTATTCTCGATACCGACGCCGGCGAAACGCTTGGCGATGGTAGCGGTGGATTCGTCGATCGCGATGATGCCCTTGCCCGGGGCGACCATGGCCTGGGCGGTTTCAGCCAGCTGTTCGATGCTCATGTATTTCCTGTGGCGGGTGCGGGAAAAACACAAGTATAGCCCTGCGGCCCGTCGCCTCGCCGTGGAGGACAGGATGGAAACGCTTCCAATGTCCGCAGCGGACACGCCGTGTCCTGCCGTCGGGGGTCAGGGCCCCCGCGGGGATCTGACCCCGGGGTCGGATCCGCAACGCGGCGCCGGCCCCAGGGCAGCATCACTTACAGGTCGCCCAGGCCGATGGCGCGGCCGTCCTCACCCACTTCCAGCAGGCGCAGGGTATTGGTGGCACCGTGGGTTTCCATGTGCTCGCCACTGGTGAACACGACGCGATCACCGGCCTGCAGCAGTTCCGATTCCACCAGCAGGCGGATGCTGCCGCGCGCGGCTTCGCGCGGGGTCAGGCCGCGGCTGTCGAAGTTGATCGGGAACACATCGCGCATCAGCGCCATCTGGCGACGCGCGCCGTCATGGCGGGTCACCGCGAACACCGGCGCCTTGGCGCGGAAACGCGACAGGTAACGTGCGGTGCCACCGGATTCGGTCATCGCCACGATCGCGCGCACGCCCACGTGCTGCGACAGGAACATGGTGGCCATGGCAATCGCCTGGTCGGCACGTTCCAGGTTGCGCGGCGACGCGTTGAAGTCGGTCTCGGTCTGGAACTGGCGCTCGGCACCCAGGCAGATGCGTGCCATCGCCTCCACGGCCTTGACCGGATAGGCGCCAGCGGCGGTTTCCGCCGACAGCATCACTGCGTCGGTGCCGTCGATGACCGAGTTGGCCACGTCCAGCACTTCGGCGCGGGTCGGGATCGGGCTTTCCACCATCGACTGCAGCATCTGCGTGGCGGTGATCACCACCTTGTTCTGCGCCAGCGAGGCCTTGATGATCTTCTTCTGCAGGCCCGGCAGCTCGGCATCGCCGATTTCCACGCCCAGGTCGCCACGGGCGACCATCACCACGTCGCTGGCCTCGACGATTTCTTCCAGGTTCTCGATTGCCTCGGTGCGCTCGATCTTCGACACCAGCGCGGCATCACAGCCGTGCGAACGGGCGATGTCGCGCGCATCGTTCATGTCCTGCGCATTGCGGCAGAACGACACGGCGATGAAGTCCACGCCGATCTTGGCAACGATGCCGATCAGTTCCTTGTCGCGCTCGGTCAGCGCACCCAGCGAGAGGCCGCCCCCCTGCTTGTTCAGGCCCTTGCGGTCGGACAACACACCATCGTTGAGCACGGTGTTGACGATACGGTCGCCCTGCACTTCCACCACCTGCAACTGCATCAGGCCGTCGTCGAGCAGCAGCACATCACCCGGGCCGACGTCCTGCGGCAGGCCAAGGTAGCTCACGCCCACCTCGCTGGCAGTGCCCGGGCCGGCGTTCTCGCTGGCGATCAGGTCGAAGCGGTCGCCCGCCTTCAACTGCACCTTGCCTTCGGCGAAGCGCTCGATGCGGATCTTCGGGCCCGGCAGGTCGGCCAGGATGCCCACTTCCACGCCCACGCGCGCCGCAGCGGCACGCACTTCGGCGGCACGCTTGGCCTGGCCGGACGGATCGCCATGGCTGAAGTTCAGGCGCACCACGTTGACGCCGGCGCGGAACAGATCCTCCAGCACGCCCGGCGGGTCAGTGGCCGGACCGAGGGTGGCAAGGATCTTGGTGCGACGCTGACGCTCGAACATGGTGGATGGGCCTCTCCCGATAAAGAACGGAAATTAGCACATCCTTCACGCCGCATGTATACGGTTACAGCCTTGTGCCGCCTGACTTCGCGGGTCATGGAGCGGACATCGCCCGGACATACGCTGGCGCAGGGGGGCGGTTCTGTGGAGCCGAGCATGGGCTCGGCTCCACAGGAGGCTAGGCCAGCAGCGTTTCCAGCTGCGTCGGCTCACGTGCCAGCTGGCTGGCACCGGCTTCCGTCAATTCCGCCTCTCCGCCGAAGCCCCACAGCACGCCGACACTACGCAGGCCGTGGTGGCGCGCGCCTTCGATGTCCATGCGCCGGTCGCCGATCATCCAGCACTGTGCAGGCTGCACCTGCAGCCGGCGCAGGGCCTCGCCGACCAGTTCCGGCTTGTGGCTGCGCGAGCCATCCAGGGTTGAACCGACGATCTCCTCGAACAGCCCACCAAACGGCAGGTGGGCGAGGATGCGGCGCGCGTGCGGCTCGTTCTTGGCGGTGACCACCGCGAGCCGGTGTCCACGGCCATGCAGCGTGCGCAGCGTGCCTTCCACCTGCGGGTAGACCGTGTGCTCGCGCCAGCCTTCGACGTCGAAGCGCTCCCGGTAGTAGCCCACCGCCTGTTCCACCCGCGCCGGTTCGACGAACAACGGCGCGAAGGTGGTGCGCAGCGACGGACCGATCCAGCCCAGCAGGGTTTCCTGCGGCGGCACCGGATGGTCCATCTTCTGCAGGGCATAGGCGATGCAGGCGGTGATGCCCACCTGCGAATCGATCAGCGTGCCGTCGAGATCGAAGAACAGCACATCCTTGCCGCGCTCGGCACTCATGCGCCGCGCGCGTCGAGTGCGGCGACAGCCGGCAGGGTCTTGCCTTCCAGGAATTCCAGGAACGCACCACCACCAGTGGAGATGTAGCTGACGTCGCCGGCGATATCGAACTTGTCGACCGCGGCCAGGGTGTCGCCACCGCCGGCGATGGAGAACGCCTTCGAGCTGGCGATCGCGCGGGCCAGCGCTTCGGTGCCCTTGCTGAAGGCCTCGAACTCGAACACGCCGACCGGGCCGTTCCAGACCACGGTGCCGGCCTTCTCGATCAGCTGCGCGTACTGCGCGGCGGTCTGCGGGCCGATGTCCAGGATCAGGTCGTCTTCGGCAACGGCATCGACCGCCTTCACTTCGGCAACGGCGTCGGGCAGGAACTGCTTGGCGGTGACCACGTCAACCGGCAGCGGAATGTCGGCGCCGCGTGCCTTGGCATCGGCCACGATCTTCTTCGCGGTGTCCAGCAGGTCCGGCTCGTACAGGGACTTGCCGACGTTGTAGCCAGCGGCGGCGATGAAGGTGTTGGCGATGCCGCCACCGACGATCAGCTGGTCGACCTTGCCAACCAGATTGGCCAGCAACTCCAGCTTGGTGCTGACCTTGCTGCCGGCGACGATGGCCAGCAGCGGCTTGGCCGGTGCATCCAGCGCCTGCGCCAGCGCGTCCAGCTCGGCCATCAGCAGCGGGCCACCGGCCGCGACCGGTGCGAAGCGGATGACACCATGGGTGGAAGCCTGCGCACGGTGCGCAGTACCGAAGGCATCCATCACGAACACGTCGCACAGGGCCGCGTACTTCTTCGACAGGGCCTCGTCGTCCTTGCCCTCGCCGACGTTCATGCGGCAATTTTCCAGCAGCACCAGCTGGCCCGGCTGCACGTCGACGCCGTCGACCCAGTCGCGCACCAGCGGAACTTCGCGGCCCAGCAGCTCGGACAGGCGCTGGGCGACCGGTGCCAGCGAATCGGCCTCGCTCCACACGCCTTCCTTCGGGCGCCCCAGGTGCGAGGTGACCATCACCGCCGCGCCCTGCTCCAGCGCGCGCTTGAGCGTCGGCAGCGAAGCGGTGATGCGCTGTTCGGAGGTGATGCGGCCATTCTCGATCGGCACGTTCAGATCCTGGCGGATCAGCACGCGCTTGCCGGAGAGGTCGAGGTCGGTCATGCGGACAATGGACATGGGCAACTCTTTGGCTCGGGGACGGGATGCCGGTCTGCGGCAGACGGCCATTGTATCGGGTGGCGATGCCTGCGGCAGGCAGAGGCGTACGGCAACAGCGAACTGCAACAGCCAAAGCGCTGGCGCTTCTTGGTGCTGAGGGTGAGCCGGGGTGCTGTGGGGTGGCAGGGGGCCAGATCAGTCAGCCGCATGGATGCGGCTGCCAAGCCTCCATGGACGGATTCACGGCGTCCCCCACGAACCCACCCCGCCCGGCCAAGCGCGGCTTTTGCTTTTGCTTTGCACGACCAACCCCACCCACGAGGGGCTGCGCCGTTCGCCGGAACCTACGCCGAAGGCGCCGGCTTCTGCCGCAGCAGGCTGACCGCCAGGCCGCCAACGACCAACACACCCAGGCCCAGCAACGCCCACAGCAACCACGATTTCCAATCGCGCTGCGGCTTCAGTGCTGCATCGCCGGCCAGCGGCTCCGGGCTGCCTTCCAGTCGCGCCAGTGTCGGCTGCCACGATGGATCGTTGCGCTGCCGAAGTTCCTCGATCAGCACCCCGATCGGCGCGTCCGTGCGGCGCGCGGTCGCGCTGCCCACCGCCAGTGCGTAGGGCGCCGCACCCTGGCTCAGGAACACCAGCACTTCCGGCTGGTAGCCCAGGCGCAGCGTCGGCGCGGTGGCAGATTCCGCCGGATTCGCCACCAGCTTCCAGTAGCGGTCGCGGTGCACGCTGCCCAGCGGCTGTGCCGCCGACTGCTGGCGCTGGCCCTGCGTGCCCTGTTGCACCTGGTAGGCGATCCACGGCGCGCTGCGACGTTGCCATTCCGCACTCTCGTCATCGCGGCTGAACAGCGTCCATTGCACCAGGCTGTTATCGGTGCTGGCGACATCGGCACGCGCCACCGGGAACCGGCCATCCATCTCGAAGGTGTACTCGCCCTTGCCCGTCGACGTCGGCTCCAGCGACAGCCACTCCCAGGGCAGCGTGGCCGGTGCTGGCGGCAGTTCCGCCAGTACGCCGCGCAGGGTCGGCAGGCGCGAATCGCCCTGCGCCAGGATGCGCAGGTAGCGTGCAGCGCCGTCCACCTGCAGGCGGCGCTGCAGCAGGCGCTTGCCGGCGCGCTGCAGATCCACCAGCGGCACGTCGCGGCCAATCGATCGCCAGTGCTGCAGGTCGTCACTGGCATCCAGCTGCACCTGCACCTGCAGCGGCTGGCCGCTGTCGGTCCAGTCCAGCACCAGTGCCGCCAGCGGCTGCTGATCGAGCATGCTGGCGTCGATCAGCCAGCCGCCCTGCCCGCTCGCCGCTGCCCCGCCACCCACCCGCGCTTCGACCCGGCGCACGCGCCCATCGGTATCGCGCTCGGTCAGCAGCTGCAGGTCGTTGCGCTGTGCATCGGCCAGCGGCGGCAGCACGAACCACGGCAGTTCACGCTGCACCGGCGACTGCGCCAGCGGCTGGTCCGGCGCCAGCAGTGCCGACGGCAACAACTGGCTGGCCGCGTTGAACACCTGCAGATCGCTGAGATCGGCGGTTACGGCACGGCGATAGATCGCCGGCTCCAGCACGATACGGTAGGCACCGGACTGCGCACTGGACAATGTAAGCGGCCATTGCTCGGCATACTGCGTGCGGTAATCAGCCGCCTGTACCGCGACGGCGGCCAGCATGCCGAACATCGCCGGCAGCAGCGCCCTGCTCCACTTCCTCATTGCTTTTCCTCCACGGTCGGCGCCGCGCTTGGCGGTGCCGGTGCCAGATAACCCACGACCGTGCACAGCAGGCCGTAGGCGATGAACGATGCGATGCCCAGCAGGTTGCCCAGATGCTGGCGATCGACAATAACCAGCTTGGCCAGCACCACGCCCATCAGCACGGCACCGACCATCCACAACACACGCTGGCCGCGACGCGAACCCCACACCCAGGCAATCACACCCAGCACGCTCCACAACACGGTCAGGCTGGTCTGCGCCAGGCTGAAGCGCATCATCGACGCATTCCACGCCAGTCCACCCCATTGGTGTACGCCATGCAGCACCAGGCTGGTCAACGCGAGGAAGGCCGCCAGTGCCAGCAGCGGCATGCGGATGTTCAGCAATGCCTGCGGTGCCTCACTGCCGTACAGCCAGCGCGCCAGCAGCAGCAGGCTCAGCCACTGGCCGATCTCGGCCGGATTCAGCACCGGCAGCCACAGCAGCGGTGCGGCGTCGCCCGGCAGCAGCTGACCCAACAGCCAGCCGATCGCCAGCAGGCCGAACAGCACGCACTGCAGCGGGACGCGCACGCTGTCGAAGGCCGTGCCCAGCGGCCAGCGCAATGCGTTCCAGCGCCACAGCGACAGCCCCGCCATCAGCAGCCACGGCAAGGTCACCAGCAGGGTCGTCCAGCCCTGCGCCAGGCCGGCCTCGCCACCACCCCACAAGGCCAGCAGCGAAAGCAGCGACGGCCACAGCAGCCACCACAGGAACTGCGCGATGCGGGCCATGGTATCGCCGCCCTGGCGCAGGCACAGCAGGGTCCGCACGCCCAGCACCGCGAACACCGCCCAGGCCAGCGCGCCATGGCCGGCGAACGGCTGGTGGTGTGCATCGCTCTGCATCAGGGCCAGCGGGAAGCCCAGCGCGAGCATGGCCAGCGCAGTAACGCCCAGCGCACGCGCCGGCTGGCGACGCTGCGCTTCGGCCGCCAGCCAGGCAGTGACTGCGGCCAGCACCAGCAACGCGTCCACTTCGGTGCGGTACGGGAAGAAGCGGGTGATCTCATGGACCAGGCCGCCCAGCCACCACAGCAGGCCCCACAGGTAATACACCAGTGCGACCTCATGACGCGGCCTGCGCTGGTAGCTCCACGCCGACGCGAAGCCGGCCAGGGCCAGCAGCAGCGCGCCAATGGCGGTCGGGTTGATCAGGAAGCGCAGGTCTTCGTGCCAGTGGTCGCCGCCAGCAACGAAGGCGAATGCGGCGCCGATCTGCAGCAACGCGCCGGAGACCTGCGGCAGCCAGCGCTTCTGGCGCAGCCCCAACCACGCCAGGCCAGCACCTTCCAGTGCAAACACGGCGCCGGTGGCGCGCGCCGACAATGCCAGCGGCACCGCCAGCGTGGCAAACCCCACCGCCAGCACGGCATGCGACTGCGCCAGCACGGTGTACGACGCACGTGCGATCAGCGCCCGGGCCAATACCGCGTAGATCGCCGCCAGGCCCAGCGCGCACAGTGCCAGCGTCATCGGTTGCGCGTGCAGCATGCCTGCCTGCAGCGAGAACGCGACCAGCGGCGTGCCGAACACCAGGCTGCCATCGATCAGGTCACGGCGGCCGGCCGGCTGGCGACGCGCGTACAGCAGCGGTATCAGCAGGTAGAACACGAAGAACAGCGCCAGGAACGGCTCGGTGCTGCTGAACTTGTCCGGCGCGTACTGCAGCACGCCCCAGAAGGTGCCAATGCCGAAGGTGAAGGCGAAACCCAACAGGTTCAGCGCGCGCCAAGGCCGGAACCAGGCGATGGCGAAGATGCCCGCGTTGAGCACGGCGTAATAGCTGAACAGCCCCACGTGGTTGCCACTGCCGGTGGACAGCCACAGCGGTGCCATGAAGCCGGCCAGGATGCCCAGCACGGCCAGCGTGCGCGAGTTCTGCACCACCGCCAGCACGCACAGCCCGGCCACCAGTGCGATCGAACTGGCAAAGGCAAAGGCCGGCGGAATCAGGTCGAAGCGCTTGAACGCCGCGAAGATGGTCAGCAGCAGTACGCCGATGGCACCGCCCTGCAGCGCCAGCGCAAACAGCCGCCGGCGTTCGCGCTGGTGCCAACCGAAGGCCAGCAGGCCCAGCGCAGCCACGGTGATGCCGGCCAGGCGCAGTTCGATCGGCAGCACCAGCCAGCCCTGGTCGCTGACGTACTTCAGCAGCGCAGCGACACCGGCCAGCAGCACCAGCATGCCGATCTTGACCGGCACGTTGCCTTCGGTGAACCAGCGTTTGACCGCACCGATGCCACGCTCGATCACGTTGGGCAGTGTCGGTTCGGAAGGCAACGGCGGCTGCACCGGCACCGGCGGCACCGGCGGTGGCGCAGCAGGACGGGGGAGAGGCACCCCGGTGGGCGTGGCTTCGCGCACCGGTGGCTGCGTGGGCTGAGGCGCAGCAGCCGCGGCCGGCCGCAGGAACGGTGGATCGGCGCTGGCAGCAGGTGCGGCCACAGGCCGTTCAGGCGCGGGTGCGGTGGCGGCCGGCCTGACGGCGGCCGGCGCGGCGGCCATCGCGCTTTCCAGCGCAGCGACGCGGCGACGCAGGCCGGCAATCATCACCAGCGCGACCACCAGCAACAGCGGGATGGCCAGAAGAACCAGTACGACCAGGGCTATCAGTGCTTCCATTGCGTGCTTCCAATGCGATCCCGCGCCCCAGCGGCGGCGGTCGACCGCCCCATGCTACGACAGGGTGGGTCCCATAAACGACGAACCCCGGCCAGGCCGGGGTCCGTCTTCGATCTACGCCGGCCTTACTTGGCGGCGATGACCTTGGCCATTTCCAGGCACTTGTTGGAGTAGCCCCACTCGTTGTCGTACCAGGTCACCAGCTTGACGAAGGTGCCGTCCAGGGCGATACCGGCATCGGCGTCGAACACCGAGGTGCAGGTTTCGCCGCGGAAATCGGTGGCCACCACCTTGTCTTCGGTGTAGCCGAGGATGCCCTTCAGCGCGCCTTCGCTCTGTGCCTTCACTTCAGCGCAGATCTCGGCGTAGGTGGCTTCCTTCTCCAGCTCGACGGTCAGGTCGACCACCGACACATCCGAGGTCGGGACGCGGAAGCTCATGCCGGTCAGCTTCTTGTTCAGTTCCGGGATGACCACGCCGACGGCCTTGGCCGCACCGGTGGACGACGGAATGATGTTCTCCAGGATGCCACGGCCGCCGCGCCAGTCCTTGTTGGACGGGCCATCGACGGTCTTCTGGGTGGCGGTGGCCGCATGCACGGTGGTCATCAGGCCGCGCTTGATGCCCCACTTGTCGTTGATGACCTTGGCCAGCGGAGCCAGACAGTTGGTGGTGCACGACGCGTTGGAGATGATCGCCTCGCCGGCGTAGGTCTTGTCGTTCACGCCGTACACGAACATCGGCGTGTCGTCCTTCGACGGGGCCGACATGATGACCTTCCTGGCGCCGGCATCGATGTGCTTCTGTGCGGTTTCCTTGGTCAGGAACAGGCCGGTGGCTTCCAGCACCACGTCGGCGCCGACTTCGTCCCACTTCAGGTTGGCCGGGTCGCGTTCCTGGGTCAGGCGGATCTTCTTGCCGTTGACCAGCAGGTCGTTGCCCTGCACCGCCACATCGGCCTTGAAGCGGCCGTGCACGGAGTCGTACTTGAGCATGTAGGCCAGGTAATCCGGCTCCAGCAGATCGTTGATGGCCACGATTTCGATGTCGTCGCCGAAGTTCAGCACCGCCGAGCGCAGGACGTTACGCCCGATGCGACCGAAACCGTTGATACCAACCTTGATTGCCATTTCTCAAGCTCCTGCGGCCGCGACAGGTGCGGCGGGATGGATAGGGCCCACAAGTCTAGCAAACCGCCGCTGGCCACCGTGGGCCAGCCGGGCCCCCCGGCCGGCCCACGGACAGGATTTGATCCGGATCAAAGCGTTAGCGCGGCGTGAGGCCGAGACTGTCGCCATCCACCCAGCAACGAGAACACCCCCCATGCGCAAGACCTCCCCCCTGATCGTGGCCAGCCTGGCCGCCGCCCTGTCCCTCGCCGCCGCCCCGGCCATGGCCCAGTCCAAGGGCGACTGGACCGTTTCGGCCGGCGTGCACCAGGTGGCACCGAAGTCGAACAACGGCTGGCTGGCCGGCGGCACCCTGAAGGTCGACGTCGACAACGACATCAAGCCGACCATCACCGGCGAGTACTTCATCGCTGACAACCTGGGCATCGAAGTGCTGGCCGCGCTGCCGTTCAAGCACGACATCAACATCAACGGCCTGGGCCGCGTCGGCAGCACCAAGCAGCTGCCGCCGGTGGTGACCCTGCAGTACCACTTCAACAGCAAGGGCAAGGTGTCGCCGTTCGTCGGTGCGGGCGTGAACTACACCACCTTCTTCAGCGAAGACACCACCGGTGCATTGGCCGGCAGCAAGCTGAAGCTGCAGGATTCGTGGGGCCTGGCCGCGCATGCGGGCATCGACTTCGCGATCGGCGAGAAGGGCGCGCTGCGCGTGGACATGCGCTGGATCGACATCGACAGCAAGGTGAAGTTGAACGGCGAGAAGATCGGCACCGTCAACATCGATCCGCTGGTCTACGGCGCTTCGTACGTCTTCAAGTTCTAAGCGGTGTGTTGCACGCGGGGGCGTCGCCCCCGCTCCCCCGCGCACGCAAAACCCTCGCAGCATGTTGCCCCGGTGATTGCCGGGGCTTTTTTGTTGCGCGAAAAGCACCGGCTTCTGCAATTGGGTGGAGCGGGTGGGCTGATCGGGACACGCCGTAAATACGTCCCTGTAGGCTCGATCGCCGCATCCATGCGGCGAACGGTCCCGATCAGCCCACCCGCTCCACCCTTCCTATCTGCGCGCGCGTGCCAGCTCAAGCAAAGGCAAGAGCAGAACCCGTGCATCCGAGGCGCAATGATTGCCTGTAATTGCAGGAGGCCGATTTTGATCCTGCATTTGTTTTTGATGTTGCCTTTGACGTTTGCATCCGCCTTCGCGGCCATGTTGGATGGGGGCTGCAGGGGCAGGCAGCCCTAAGCAGACAGGAACGCGCCGCTCTCCAATCCATCTCCCCCCGCTAGAATGTGTGCATGAAAGCCCTGCACTCCCTGTTCCTCGCCGCCGCCCTGGCGCCGGCCCTGCTGTCCGTCTCCGCCCCCGCCCATGCCTGGGGCGCGCAAGGCCACCGCCTGGTTGCCGAAGTCGCCGACGCCCGCCTCAACCCCGCCGCCCGCGCCGAAGTGGACCGCCTGCTGGCCACCGAAGCGGACGCCACCCTGGCAAGCATCGCGCCGTGGGCCGACCAGCTGCGCGCCAAGGACCCCGGCCTGGGCCGCCGTTCGGCCGGCTGGCACTACGTCAACATCGCCGAAGACGGCTGCCACTACGAAGCACCGAAGCACTGCAGGAACGGCAACTGCATTGTCGAGGCCCTGAAGGCACAGAGCGCCATCCTGGGCGACCGCAGCCTGACCGATGGCGAGCGCCTGCAGGCACTGAAGTTCGTCGTGCATCTGGTCGGCGACATCCACCAGCCGATGCATGCCGGTTACGCTCACGACAAGGGCGGCAACGATTTCCAGCTGCAGTTCGGCAACCGCGGTACCAACCTGCACTCGCTGTGGGACAGCGGCATGCTCAACACCCGCAAGCTGGACGATGCCGGCTACCTGCCGGTGCTGCAGGGCCAGCGCGCGCCAAAGCTGGCGCGCCAGTCCAACCCGCAGCGCGACCCGCAGGCCTGGGCCGAAGCCAGCTGCCGCATCTCCATACAAGCTGGCGTTTATCCGGCGTCGCATAAAATCGGTGACGAATACACCGAGCGCTACCGGCCGCTGGCCGAAGCGCAGCTGCGACTGGCCGGTGAGTACCTGGCGCAGTTGCTGAACCGCGTGCTCGGCACGCGCTGAGGAGAGTTCCGATGCCGGTCCAGGTGCAGTCGTTCTTCCACCGTGACAGCAATACCTTCAGCTACCTGGTCAGCGACCCGGCCAGCGGTGAGGCGGCGCTGATCGACCCGGTCCTGGACTACGACCCGGACACCGACGCCAGCAGCGAATCACCGCTGCGTGCGGCATTGCAGGCCATCGAACGGGAGGGCCTGCAGCTGCGCTGGCTGCTGGAAACCCATGCCCATGCGGACCATGTGTCGGCCGGGCGCCGGCTCAAGCAGCGCTTCCCGCAGGCCACGCTGGCCATCGGTGAAGGCATCCGCGCAGTGCAGGCCACGTTCGCGCCGCGCTATGGCCTGCAGCTTCCGGCCGCCGATGAGATCTTCGATCACCTGTTCAGCGACGGCGAAACCTTTGCCATTGGCGAGCTGCAAGGACAGGTGATCGCCGTGCCCGGCCACACCAGCGACAGCATCGCCTACCTGATCGGCGATGCGCTGTTCACCGGCGACTCGCTGTTCATGCCCGACGGCGGCACCGCCCGCTGCGACTTCCCGGGCGGTGACGCTGCACAGCTGTACCGCTCAATCCAGCGCCTGCTGGCCCTGCCCGATGCCACCCGCGTGTTCGTCTGCCACGACTACGGCCCGGGCGGCCGTGACTTCGCCAACGAAACCACCATCGGCGAACAGCGCGCGCACAACATCCACGTGCACGACGGCGTGGCCGAGGCGGAGTTCGTCAGCGTGCGCCAGGCCCGCGATGCCACGCTGGAAGAACCGAAGCTGATGCAGCCGGCGGTGAAGGCCAACATCCAGGGCGGAGCCTGACGCTCGTGTCTGCGCGCGCCGGGGCAGAACCCGGCGTTCCCGGTTTACATCACGGGCCACGAACGTTCATTTTCCCTGCGTACGCACCACGTGCTGGCCCTTCACGATCTCGAAGGTGAAGGCGTACTGCAGGGTGACCGCCACCGGCTCGACGCGCTCGGCGCCCCGGCAGTCACCGCGGTCAGCGGGTACCTCGCCAGCGGCGAAGTGGCAGACCGCTGCGGACGCGTACTTCCACATCGCCACGGCCTCCTGCGCAGCCTCGATCAGGGGCGCATTCTCGCCCGCAGCACCTGCCGCGCACTCCGGACGATCGGTCAATGGCAGGCTTCGCTCCACGGCGCCATTGGCATCAACCACCACCTGCAGGCAGATCGTGGTCGGCGCCAGTTCCGCGCGCGGGTCGCGATCACCGACCTCCGGGTCCGGTGCCGCGTACAACTGCGGCATCCGGTAGCCTTCGGTCGCACCCAGCGAATACGCCTGCGACTGTCCACCGCCGCTGCCCGCCTGCGGCTGCAGGCGCTGATGGCCGACATTTTCGCTGCGGGTATCCGCCGTGGTCAGGCGGTCCTGGCTCGCACACCCCACCAGCAGCGCTGCCGCCATGATCAGCGGCATGGACTTCATTGGGTGTCCTCGGTGTTGTCCATGGCGAACGTGATCGGAATCTTCACCGCCGCTGCAACCGGCTTACCGTTCTTCATCGCCGGCCGATAGGTCCAACTGCGTGCCGCAGCGATCGACACCGCGTCGAACACGCCCGGATTGGTGGCACTGAGCACGCGGACATCGCTGGGACGCCCCTGCGCATCCACCTCCACGCGCAGGTTCACCACGCCTACCTGGCGCTGCTCGAACGCGGATTTTGGATAGGACGGCGGTGGCATCCTGTCGACCTGGATCGGACGGTCCAGCCCAGCCTTGGCCGCATCTTCCTCAGCGTGCTCGAACGGCTCGACACCGATCCCCGGGCTCCCGGCCGCGCCGCCCTGGCTGGCCCATGCCACCGCCCCCATGCCCACACACAACCCGACCACCAGCACCTGCCCGGACACCCACGGCAATGCCTTCCGCTTGGACTGCTTCAACATGGCGATACGCTCCTTCAACACGGGTTGGCTGCGCCAATGGCAGACCGCGGGCGCAACCGGGTGGACCAGCTGCGCCTTCAGCAGCGTGCTGGCGTAGAGGCCGCGCAGCGCCGGCTGCGGGGCCATGGTGCGGGCGTCGCAGGCCAGTTCCTGGTCGCGCAGGAAGCGGCCCGCGGCCCACGGCTGAAGCGGGTGGAACCAGAACACCGCGCGCACCAGCAGCAGCGCACCGTTGGCCCAGTGATCGCCATGACGGTGATGGCTGCGCTCGTGCTGCAGGATCAGCCCCTGTTCCTGTGCGCTGAACTGTTGATCGAAGTCCGGGCCAACCACGATTCGCGGCCGCCACAGGCCAACCAGTGCTGGCAGGCCTGGGTCACCACTGGCCTGCCAGCTGCCATCGGCGCGCGGCTTCAGCGGGCCCATGCGCCGTTCGAAACGACGCTGTGCGCGCAGGTCGCGCAGCAGGCAGATGCCCATGCCCAGCGCCCAGGCCAGCAGCAACAGCGGTGCCCATGGCAGCGACGGCCCTGCCAGTTCGTTCACCACCCCTGGCTCGACTTTCAGCGGCACTGTCGGCACGTGCTGCAACAGCGCAGCCTGCGGCAATGGCAGCAGCAAGGTCACCAGCAGCATCGGCAACAACCACCAGCTGCGATAGGCCAGCCCAGCGCCCCCCATCCACATCAGCAGCGGACGCAGCACGGCCAGCAGGATCACCCCCATGGCCAGCCACACGCTTGCCTGCCACAGTCCACCGAGCAGCTCAGTCATGATCCAGCTCCTGGATCAGCTTCTTCAGTTCGGCGATGTCCTGTGCGCTCAGCTGGCCGCGTTCGCTGAAGTGCGCCACCAGCGGCGCCACGCGCCCTTCGAAGACACGGCCGATGAAGTCCTGGCTCTGCGCCTCCACCCACGCCTGGCGCTGCAGCAGCGGCCGGTACAGATAGCGCCGGCCATCGCGCTCGGCGGCGATCGCGCCCTTGGTCAGCAGGCGGTTGAGCAGGGTCTTGATGGTCGGCTCGGCCCAGTCGCGGTGGGCCAGCGCGGCCACCACGTCATCGGCGCTACGCGGTGCCTGCTGCCACAGCACCTCCATCACAACGGCTTCGGCTTCGCTGATCGGGCTCATGATTTACATCCGTAATCGATGGTCTGATTACGCGCGTAATCGAATCTCCTGTCAAGCCCCTCGACTCCGGATTCATCGGCTGTGCGCCAGCATCGAGCCCTCCCGGTCGAGGCTTCGGATGAAAGCGCTTCCCAAGAAGGAATTCCCGGTCGAGCAGGCTCGCCGCTTCCTCGAACCCGGCCCGATCGTGCTGGTCAGCACCGCCTGGGGTGGCCGGCGCAACCTGATGACGATGGGCTGGCACATGGTGATGGGCTTCTCGCCGTCGCTGGTCGCCACCTACCTGTGGAATGAAAACCACAGCCATGCACTGGCCGTCGGCAGTGGCGAGTGCGTGATCAACGTGCCCGGCGTGGAACTGCTCGATACCGTGGTGGACATCGGCAACTGCAGCGGCCGTGAGGTCGACAAGTTCGCCCGTTTCCGGCTCGATGCCCTGCCCGCGCGCGAGGTCGGCGCGCCGCTGGTGGGGCAATGCCATTCGTGCTTCGAATGCCGCTTGTACGACGACAGCCAGGTGGCGTCGAGCAATCTGTTCATCTGGGAGATCGTGCGCGCCCATGTTGCGCCCCGGCCGAAACTGCCGCGCACGGTGCATTACCGCGGCGATGGGCAGTTCATGGTGTCCGGCGCAGAAGTCTCGCGTCGACGGCGGTTCAAGCCCGACATGCTGTAATGCCCGCACTCCCCCACACGCAGGACCGCCGCGCATGACCGAACACCTCACCGACCTGGACGCCGCCGTCGACTGGCTGTTTGCGCGCGTGGACGGGCCGCTGCGGATCGGGGCACCGCTGGCACTGGGCAAGCCGCATCGACTGCTCAACGCCCTGTATGCGCGCGTCGAGCACGATCCCTCACGGCCGCTGCAGCTGTATACCGCGCTGTCGTTGAACCCGCCGAAGGCGCGTGGCAACGGCCTGGAGGCACGCTTCCTGGCGCCGTTCGCGCAGCGCCACTTCGGCGACGATTTCCCGCGCCTGGCCTATGCCGATGCGATCGCGCGCGACGCGTTGCCAGCGCACGTGCAGGTGGAAGAGTTCTACATGCAGTCCGGCGCCCTGCTCGGTTCGCGGCAGGCGCAATCCAGCTATACCAGCCTGAACTACACCCACGCCGCCGATGCGGTCGCTCAGCGCGCACCGCAGGTGATCGTGCAGAAGGTGGCGATGCGGCCGAATGACCGTCGGCTTTCGCTGTCGTGCAACAACGACATCACCCAGGACACGCTCGATGCGATGACCGCGCGCGGCCTGCCGCGTCCGTTGCTGATCGCCGAGATCGATCCGCAGCTGCCCTACCTGGCCGGCTCGGCTACGGTCGATGTGTCGTTCTTCGATCTGGTGATCACCCCACCGCCACCGTACCCGGCGCTGTTCGGGCTGCCGCGGCAGCCGGTCGGCGATGCCGACTACGCCATCGGCCTGTATGCCAGCACCCTGGTACGCGACGGCGGGACCCTGCAGATCGGCATCGGCACGCTGGCCGATGCCCTCAGCCATGCGCTGGTGCTGCGCCACACCGACAACGCACGCTACCGCCGCGTGCTGCATGCACTTGATCCGCAGCTGGCCAGCCACCCGCTCGTGCAGGAAATCGGCGGTGTGGATCCGTTCGAGGTGGGCCTGTACGGCTGCAGCGAGATGCTCAATGAGGGCTTCCGCCGCCTGGTACAGACCGGGGTGATCAGGCGCAAGGTGCACGACGACCTGGCGCTGATGCAGCGCATCGAGAACGGCAGCACGCTGTCGATCGACCACGCCACCCTCGCCGCAGAAGGCGAGTACCTGCACGGCGCGTTCTACCTGGGCTCGCCGGAGTTCTACGAGTGGCTGCGCACGCTGCCGGAAGACGAATGCCGTGCGATCGGCATGCGCCGCATCAGCGAGATCAACCAGTTGTATGGCGGTAACGAGGCACTGGAGCGCCTGCAGCGCCGCCATGCGCGCTTCTTCAATTCCTGCATGATGGCTACCGCGCTCGGCGCGGCGGTATCGGATGCGCTGGACGATGGACGCGTGGTGTCCGGCGTGGGCGGCCAGTACAACTTCGTGGCGATGGCACATGCCCTGCCGGAAGCGCGCAGCGTGCTGATGTTCCGTGCCGCACGCGATGACAAGGGCCGTCGGGAATCGAACGTGCGCTGGAACTACGGCCACACCACCATCCCTCGCCACCTGCGTGACATCTACCTCAACGAGTACGGCATCGCCGATCTGCGCGGCTTGACCGACGAAGACTGCGTGCATGCGATGACCGCAATTACCGAAGCGCCGTTCCAGGGCGATCTGCTGCAGCAGGCACAGGCCTCGCGCAAGCTGCTGGCGGCCACGCAACCGGATCCGGAGCGCCAGCAGCGCAACACGCCACAGGCGCTGGCGGCGGCACTGGCACCATTCCGCGCCGATGGCAGCCTGCCGGACTACCCGCTGGGCAGCGATTTCAACGAGATCGAACAGGTGCTGGTCAAAGCGCTGGCCTGGCTGAAGGCCAACACGCAGACCCGCAGCGACAAGCTGCGCACCGTCTGGGCAGCGCTGCGGCAACCGGCCGGCGACGGCGATGCCGTCTACCTGCAGCGCATGGGCCTGCAGGCACCGAAAGATGTCGCCGAACGCCTGGACGCGCGACTGCTGCGCCTGGCGTTGGCACGCACCGCCTGAAAAAAGGGGACGGAGGGGATTAAGTCGTTTGTGCACAAACGACTTAATCCCCTCCGTCCCCTTTTTTGACGCGGTATCCTGTAGCGATGAAAGACGACTCCCGTTTCCTGCGTGACCTGCAGCAGCGCCAGGCTGCAGGCGAAGACCTGCGTTACCTCTGCTTCTGGGGCCACCAACCGCCGCGTAGCGGGGTTTCCGCGTCCTGTTTCAGCCAGTGGTATGACGCCGGCTTCGAGATCGATGGCGTGCACTACCGCACTGCCGAGCACTACATGATGGCCGGAAAGGCACGTCTGTTCGGCGCCACCGAACTGCTTGAGATGATCATCGCCAGCACTACGCCGGACAAGGCCAAGGCTTTCGGCCGCCAGATCGAGGGCTTCGATGAAGCGCGCTGGACGCAGTCCCGCTACGACCTGGTGGTGGAAGGCAACAAGGCCAAGTTCGCGCAGAACCCGGAACTGGGAGCGTTCCTGCGCGCGACCGCAGGCTGGGTGCTGGTCGAAGCCAGCCCGGTGGATTTCATCTGGGGCATCGGCCTGGCCAAGGATCACGCCGACGCGCACAACCCGGCGCAATGGCGCGGATTGAACCTGCTGGGGTTTGCGCTGATGGACGTGCGCGACGCGATGTAACGCTCATCCACGCATGGCGTGGATCCACTGGCACGGCGGCCGATTCGTTTCGCCCCACAGAAAAAGGGAAAGGCCGGCTTGCGCCGGCCTTTCCTTCATCACTCCATGTCGCTGCTTACAGCGCCTTGGCAGCTTCCACCACGTGCGCCGTGGTGATGCCGAAGTGCTTGTACAGCTGGTCGGCCGGGGCCGAGGCACCAAAGGTGTCGATACCGATCACGGCGCCGTCCAGGCCCACAAACTGGCGCCAGAAACCGGTGACGCCAGCTTCCACGGCCACGCGCTTGCGCACCGCATTCGGCAGCACCGATTCACGGTAGGCCGCATCCTGGCGCAGGAACACGTCGGTGGACGGCATCGAGACCACGCGGGTCTTGATACCGGCCGCGTCCAGCTGGGCCTTGGCTTCGGTGGCCAGCGAGACTTCCGAGCCCGTGGCGATCAGGATCACGTCCGGGGTACCGGCGGCATCGGCCAGCACGTAACCGCCGCGCTCGATCTGGGCGATCTGCTCGGCGCTGCGCGGCTGGTGCGGCAGGTTCTGGCGGCTGAACACCAGGCAGCTCGGGCCGTCCTGACGGGTGATCGCCGCCTTCCAGCTCACGGCCGACTCGACCGCATCGCACGGGCGCCACACGTCGTTGTTCGGGATATAGCGCAGCGAGGCCAGGTGCTCCACCGGCTGGTGGGTCGGGCCGTCTTCGCCCAGGCCGATCGAGTCGTGGGTGTAGACGTGGATGGCGTGGGCCGGAATCAGCGCGCTCATGCGCACGCCGTTGCGGGCGTAATCACTGAACACCAGGAAGGTGGCGTCGAACGGAATGAAGCCACCGTGCAGGGCCAGGCCGTTGGCGATGGCGGTCATGCCGAACTCGCGCACGCCGTAATACACGTAGTTGGCGTTGGCGTCGTCGCTGGCAACCGACGTGCTGCCCTTCCACAGGGTCAGGTTGGAGTGCGCCAGGTCGGCCGAGCCGCCGACGATTTCCGGCAGCAGCGGGGCGTAGGCTTCGATGGCCAGCTGCGAGGCCTTGCGCGAGGCGATCGTCGGGCCCTCAGCGGCCACCTGGGCGATGTAGGCATCGGCCTTGGCAACGAAGTCGGCCGGCAGCTCGCCGTGCGAGCGGCGGGTCAGCTCAGCCGCCTCCGCCGGATACTGGCTGGCGTACTTGTCGAACAGCTGTTCCCACTCGGCCTGGCGCAGGGTGCCGGCGCCATTGGCGCGCCAGCCGTCGTAGATCGCCTGCGGGATCTCGAACGGGCCGTATTCCCAGCCCAGCTGCTTGCGGGTGGCTTCCAGCTCGTCCTTGCCCAGCGGTGCGCCGTGGCTGGATTCCTTGCCCGCCTTGTTCGGCGAACCAAAACCAATGGTGGTGCGGCAGCAGATCAGGGTCGGCTTGTCGCTCTGCGACAGCGCGGCCTCGATGCCGGCCTTGATGCTGTCCGGGTCGTGGCCGTCAACATCGCGGATCACGTTCCAGCCATAGGCCTCGAAACGTTCCGGGGTGTTGTCGGTGAACCAGCCCTCGACGTTGCCGTCGATGGAGATGTGGTTGTTGTCCCAGAAGCAGACCAGCTTGTGCAGGCCCCAGGTGCCGGCCAGCGAGGCGGCTTCGTGCGACACGCCTTCCATCAGGCAGCCATCACCCATGAACACCCAGGTGCGGTGGTCGACCACTTCCAGCTCCGGGCGGTTGAAGCGCTGTGCCAGCAGCTTCTCGGCCAGGGCGAAGCCCACGGCATTGGCGAAACCCTGGCCCAGCGGACCGGTGGTGGTTTCCACGCCCGGGGTCTCATGACGCTCCGGATGGCCTGCGGTGTGGCTGCCCAGCTGGCGGAACAGCTTGAGCTGCTCGATCGGCAGGTCGTAACCGCTCAGGTGCAGCAGCGCGTACTGCAGCATCGAACCGTGGCCGTTGGACAGCACGAAACGGTCGCGGTTGAACCAGTGCGGGTTGCTCGGGTTATGGCGGAGGTAGTCGTTCCAGAGGACTTCGGCGATGTCGGCCATGCCCATGGGCATGCCGGGGTGGCCGGACTTTGCGGTTTCAACCGCATCGGCGGCGAGGAAGCGGATGGCGTTGGCCAACTGGCGACGGGTAGGCTGCGTCATGGTTCTGTCGGAATCGGGAGGCGGCCGCGGACGTGCGGGCGGCCTATTGTCCCACAGACCCGGGGCCGGGTTCAGGCGTAGGACCAGATCCCTTGCCAGTGAAAGGGATCTGGTCCCGCCAACCCCTTACTTGGGCGCGGCGGCCTCGATCACGCCACACATCGACTTCTTCTGGAAGTCCTCGCCAGTGGCGTAGGTGGCCGGGGTGGTCTTGGTCACGGTGATCTTGGAACCCTTGCCCTCGGCTTCAACCAGCACGTTCCACGGCAGGGTGGTCTGGCCACCATTGAACTGGACGTTCTGTTCCAGGGTCAGCATGCCCAGGTCCTTGTCCACGCTGGCTACCTTCAGGCCCGACTTCACGCCCTCGATCTGGATACGCTTGAGAGCGTCGGCCGGGGTAACGGTGGGTACCACGTCCCAGGTGGTGAAGGTGCGCCCGGAGAAGAAGCTGCCGGTCTTGGTGTAGTTGGTTTCACAGGCCTTCTGGGCACTGGCGTCGAAAGCCAGCAGGCCCAGGGCGGCGACCATCACGTACGAAATCCTCATTTCTGCTCCCTTTCGCACGGCGCCAATCCCGACGCCTTCCATGCGTCGGGATAGTATCCATGGCATTCAGGGCGCGTTCAATCGAGGGGCGTGCCCAGCGCCGGTCCGTCATGGGACTCGCCCTTGGCCACCAACGTGGTCAGGGCCAGGTCGCCGGTCACATTCAGTGCGGTGCGGCACATGTCCAGGAAGTGGTTCACGCCCAGGATCAGGCCGATGCCCAGCGGGTTCACACCGACCATCGCGCAGATCATCGCCACCACCGGCAGCGAGCCCGACGGCACGCCCGCCGTGCCGATGCCGCCGAGGATGCAGACCGCCATCACCATGATCTGCTGGCCAATGCTTAGGTCCACGCCAAAGAACTGGGCCAGGAAGATCACCGTCACGCCCTCGAACAGCGCGGTGCCGTTCTGGTTGGCGGTGGCGCCCACGGTCAGCACGAAGCGCGACACGCGCTGCGGCAGGCCCATCTGGTCCGCCACGCGCAGCGCGGTCGGCAGGGTCGCGTTGCTGGAGGCGGTGGAGAACGCCATCACCGTCGCTTCCTGGGTATCGCGGAAGAACGACAGCGGCGAGCGGCCGGACAGCCATACGGCAGTACCGTAGGTCACCACCATGTGCAGGCCGAGTGCCAGCACCACCACGCCCACGTACGCGCCAAGGCGGATGATCAGCTCGAAGCCGAACAGCGCGGCCAGGTTGAACATGAAGCAGGCCACTGCGTACGGGGCCAGCCGGATGACCAGGTTGATCAGGGTCATCGAGATTTCGAACACGCCTTCGATGGCGCGGCGCAACGGGGCGACCTTCTCATTGTCGGTCAGCACCATGCCGATGCCGAACATCAGCGCGAAGAACATCAGCGACAGGATCGCGCCGTTGTCCGACGCGGCCTGCAGCACATTGCTCGGCACGATCGACAGCAGCATGTCCATGCCCTTCGGCGTGCCATGGATGCCAGCGACGATTTCCTTGCTGCGCTCGGCGTTCTCCGACAGCATCATCGCGGCGACCTGCGGATCCACGCCGGCGCCCGGCTTGAGCAGGTTGACCAGCACCAGGCCGATGCCCACGGCAATGCCGGACAGCAGCACGGTATAGGCCAGGGTCTTCCAGCCGATGCGGCCCAGGGCGCGGATGTCGCCCATCTCCGACACGCCCATGATCAGCGCCGAGAAGATCAGCGGCACGATCAGCATGAAGATCAGGTTGAGGAACAGGCCCGACGCCGGGGTGGTGACGTAGTCCATGACCCACTTTGCACCGGCCTGCAGACCATCGACGCTGCCGCCCAGGGCGTGCACGATCAGTCCCAGGACCAGGCCGATCGCAAAGCCGATGCCCATCTTCCAATGCAGGGGCAACTTCTTCTTGTCGGCAGCAGCTGCTGTCATACGCGGGTTTCCTCGAAAAATGAATGCACTCTAACAAAGCGCGCAAGCGGCGCCGGTTCAGGTTCGCCGTGGCGGATAAAGCGGCGCCAGGCCAGTTTCTGCGGCACCCGTAGCCGCCGACCAGTGCGGTCCGTCACGGAAGACCTCACGCAGGCGCGTGCGCAACGGGGCCAGTTCGCCCTGCCCGCCCCAGCGCGCCTGCTGCAGGTCCAGCAACACCTGGCGTTGGGCCGGGTCATCCAGCCGGGCGATCACCTGCTCGATGCGCTCCACGCCCGCCATCGCACACAGACGCGCCTCCACCTGATCGAAACCCTCACCATCCAGCGCGCGGCGCAGTTCGGCCAGGCCGGCACGCCCGCTCACCACGGTCGTCACAGAGGGCTTGCCGGCTGCAGGCGCCGCCGCACGCGGGCGTCGGCCTCGCTGCCAGCCCCACAACAGGGTCAACAGCCACAGCAGTGCCAGGCCGATGGCTGCCGCCATCCATGGCCACGGTCGCTCGGACAGGCCGCTGGCGCGTGGATCGGTCGCGGCGATACGCGCATCCTGTCCATCACTGCCGGGCAGCGCGGCAGCGGTGTCGATCGGTGGCAGCGCTGCCGGCGAGGCAGTGGCGGCGCCGGTACCGGCCGCAACGGCCAGCGTCAGGTCCGGCAGCTTCGCCTCCTGCGCCTTGCCGTTGCGCACATCCCACCAGGGCAGGCGTGGTCCCGGCACCACCAGCGAACCCGGCTGGCGCGGCACGATCGAATAGCGGCGGGTGATCTTCAGGCGTGGCGTGCTGCCGTTGAAGGTCTCTTCGTACTGTGCCGGTTCGGCGAACACCTGCGCGGCGTTACCGACATCGGGGACCGGCAGGTCGGTGAACTGTGCTCGGGTTGCGCCTTCGGCAACCGCTTCGACCACCACGTTGGCTGCCTCGCCGGTATGGGCACGGGTGGGCGCGCTGGTGTAGCGCAGCTGCAGGCTCTGCAGGGGCAACCACGGCTGCGGCGCCAGTGCCGGCTGTGCCTGCACCTGCAACGTGCGGTCTGCGCCGGTGGCATTCATGCGGCCGTCGCCGCCGCCGAAGAAGTCATCGAAGAAACCTCCGGCGCTGCGCCCGCTGAAACGCGCGCCGGACAGCCGCAACGCGCCGCTGCGCTCGGGGATCAGCAGGAAACGCCGTTCGACCACGTTGTAGCGGCGCCCGTTGACCTGGCGCACATCGGTGCGATCGTCGCCCACGCGCTGCAACGACGCGCCCGCCGGGGTGTCCAGCACCAGTTCGCCAGAGGCCAGCTGCGAGGCGAAATACAAGCGCACCACCACGCCCACGCTCTGCTGCACATACGGCGTATCGTCATCGACGACGGTTTCGATGAAGGCCATCGCATTGCTGTCCGGCCCGGCCACGGCGGCCGCATCGACCTGCAGCGTCAGCGGCGCGGTTCGCACACTGCCCACCTGCAGGCCCGGTACCACCAGCGCACCACTACGTCGCGGCGTCAGCGCCACCCCATACAGGTTGCGCTGCTGCATGCTGCCATTGCTCCATTCCACCTGGCGGCTGCTGGTCTGGCCGCTCAGGTCGAAGTCGGTGCGCAATGGCGTGAAGTCGGGAGCGCCCTGATCGCTCTCGACATTGAGGGTGACCGTATCACCCATCGCGATGCGGTCGCGATCCAGCCAGGCGCGCGGCTGCGCCCAGGCCAGCAGCGGCAGCCACAGCAACAGTGCCGCCAGTACCGGCAGTGACCAGCGCCCGTGCATGTTGATCGCCCGCGTCATCGCCCTTCCCTCTTCCTGCGTTCGTTTTCCAGCTGGAACTTGGCCCGCAGCAACGCGCCCGGATCATCCGGCACACGCCGCATCCACGCCTCCACCGCCTGTTGCTCCTCGCGCTCGCGCGGCGTGCGGCCCTCACCACCCGGTACGGGTCTGCCGTCCTTGCCGGCCTCGCCCTCGCGTGCCTGCTGCATCGCCTGCTGCATGCGCTGGCGTTGCTGTTCGTCGGCCTGCGCCTGCGCCTTGGCATCCTCTACCTGCGGTGGTGCCTGCTGGCCATCGCGGCCGCGCTCGCCGGGCTGCGGGCTCGACGGGTTATTGTCGTCACCCGCCCTGGGCTGCCCCTGCTGGCCCGACTGCGGCTGGCCCTGGCCGGGATTCTGCTGGCCCTGCTGCGGCTTCTGGCCCTGCGGGTTCTGCTGCCCCGGGGAATCGTTCTGCTGCTTCTGCTGCCCATTCTGCGGTGGCTTCTGCTGATCCTGGCCTTTGCCACCCGACTGCCTGCGCTTGCGTGCGGCATCGACCACGGCACGGTTGGCGACCGCATCGGCCATGCCGGGATGCAACGCCAGCGCGCGGTCGTAGGCGGCGATCGCTTCGTCATAGTTGCCTTCGCGTGCCAGCGTGTTGCCCAGGTTGTACCAACCGGCATCGTTGTCGATGCCTTCGAACTGTTTGCGTGCAGTGGCGAAGTCGCCGTTGCGGTACGCCTGAACCCCCTCGGCCAGGCGCTGATGCTGCACCTGGTCGCCACGCTTCCACAGCGTGCCCTGCGCGGCCGGCGAAGCGTGCGTCGCAGGCACCTGCGCCTGTGCGTCATTCATCCACGGCATCATGCCGACCGCAAGCACCGCTGCCAGCACCGCACGACGACGGAAGGCCAGCAATGCCAGCAGCATCACCGGCGGCAGCAACCAGAAGCCTTCGTCACGCCACTGCTTGCCTTCGCCCGGCCGCTGCGCCGCCGTGCCTTTGCGCGCGTCGAGTACACCGAGCGCACGCAGATCGCTGTCATCGGCGGAGATGCGTGCATAGCGGCCGCCACCGGCAGTGGCGACTGCGCGCAGGCTGCTCTCGTCCAGGGCGGCCTGGCGGATCTGTCCGCTGCCATCGCGGTAGGCCGCACCGGCAGGCGTGCCCAGGCCCAGCACCGACACCTGCAGGCCCAGGCTGTGCGCCTGCGCTGCCGCCAGTGCAGCTTCACCATCCGCCTGGTCGCTGACCAGCAGGATCTGCCCCTGCAGCGCACCGATCTGCCGCATCAGCCGTGTTGCCCAGTCGATGCCGCGGTCGGCACGCTGGCCATCGCGTGGCATCACGTCCGGCGACAGCGCATCCAGATACAGCGCAACATTGCTGCCGTCATCAGTCAGCGGCGCCACCGTGTAGGCATCATCGGCATACACCACCAGGCCCACCTGCCCGCCCTGGCGGGCGCGCAGCAGCTCGCCCACTTTCGCGCGCGCCTGCAGCAGGCGCGACGGTGGCAGATCGGTTGCACTGATCCGGCTGGACAGGTCCAGTACCACCAGCAGCGGTGCGCTGGCCTGGAACATCGGCTGCGCCTGCTGCCGCCAGCTCGGCCCGGCCATCGCCAGCGATGCCAGTGTCCAGCCCAGCAGCAGCGCCCATGGCAGGCGCACGCGACGCTCCGCACCCGCGGCCAGCAGATGTGGCAACAGGTGTGCGTCCACCGCCTGCCGCCACGCATCACTGCGTCGCTGCCGGTACAGCGACAGCGAGAGGATGAGGGGAAGCGCCAGCAGCGCCCACAACCACTCCGGTCGCAGGAAGTGCAATGCGCTCCAATCGGGGAGATTCGAAGCAAACGCGATCATCGGCGACGCTCCGGCCACAGCCAGGCCAGCACGCCCAGCAGCAACGCCAGCCCCAACGGCCAGGCATAGCGTTCTTCGCGCGGACGCAGGCTCGGCCCCTTCGCGGCGACCGGCTCCAGGCGATCGAGCTCGGCGTAGATCCCGGCCAGCTGCGCGGTGTCACGCGCGCGGAAGAACTGGCCACCGGTCATGCTGGCGATCTTCTTCAGGGTGGCCTCATCGACCGGATCCTGGTCGGTGGAAATTGGGATACCAAACAAGCGCATGCTGCCATCGCCGCCAAATGCGACCGTGTGGATGCGCACGCCCTCGGCGCGCGCGACTTCCGCCGCACGCAGCGGCTCCAGCACACCGGCATTGCTGACACCATCGGTCAGCAGGATCAGCACGCGCTGCCCCTCCGGCTGGCTGCGCAGGCGCTTCACCGCCAGGCCGATGGCATCACCGATGGCGGTCTCGCGCCCGGCCAGGCCGACCACACTGTCGCGCAGCTGGTCGCGCACGCTGGCCAGATCCGCAGTCAGCGGCGTGAGTGTGTAGGCGCGGTCGCCGAAGATCAGCAGGCCGACGCGGTCACCCGCACGACGATCAAGGAAGTCGGCAAGCACGGCCTTGGCTGCGGTCAGGCGATCGACCGCCTGGCCGCCCAGCACCATGTCGCCCTCGCCCATGCTGCCGGACACGTCCATCGCCAGCATCATCTGCCGCCCCTGCTGCGGAGGCGTGATGGCTTCGCCCAGCTGCTGCGGTCGCGCCAGCGCGATGCACAGTGCACACCACCCCAGCCAAAGCAACAGCGTGCGCAGCCACGACACGTCGACGCGGCCACCACCGGACAGCGCTTCCAGCTCGGCGGCAGCGTAGGGGACGCGTAGTGCAGCACCCGGCGCTGCACGGCGCTTCCACCAGCGCATCAGCAGCGGCATCGGGAGGACCAGCAGGGCCAGCGGCCACGCCAGTTGCAGGTCCGGCCATGGCCAGTAACTTGCCAGCAGGTTCATCGGCGGCGCTCCAGCAGCATCGCCAGGTAGCGTTCGCGGGCCCAGCTGCGTACGGCCGCCACGTCGCGGTTGTCGACGCGCGGGCGATAGGCGCCTTCGGCCAACAGGCTGCGGTGGTCATCGGCCAACGTGCGCTGCGGGTCGAGGCGTTGCCACCAGGCGTCATCACGCAGCGATTCGCTGCCCGGCCGTGCATGGCGTGCGGCACGGCGCAGCAGTCCGGCGATGGCCGCCAGCTCAGCCGCAGCGTCGGGAGCGGTTGCCAGTTCCTGATCGAACAGCTGCAACCAGCGCTGGCGACGGCGGCGACGCCGCCACATCAGTACGGCGATCACCAGCAGCACCAGCACGACCGCCGCGCCGATCATCAGGTAACCGGGGGCCGGCGGCCACCAGGAAGGTGCCGGTGGCAACTGCACATCGCGCAGCGGCAGCGCGGCGCTCACGCCGGTACCTCGTTCGGTGACGGCGCCAGCCAGGCGTCGCTGGGCGCATCGGTGGAAAGCACCTGTACGTCGACACGGCGTGCGCCGAGCTGGCGCCGCAGCTCCTGCAGCGGCTCGACGAAGTGTGCCTGCCAGTGCGCCTGCACGTCGCTGCGGCGCAGGTCGAGGCCGATGCGCTGCTGTGCGGTCTGGAACTGCAGCGCCGCCGAGGGGGGCTGCAGTTCCAGCGGATCGACCAGCAGCACCAGGCTGAGGTCGTGATGCTGGGCCAGCGCGCTCCAGCGCGCGGGCGGAATGCGGATGGCCTGCTGCGGATCGGCCAGCACCAGCATGCGCGCGCCTGGGCGCAGCACGCGGCCGGCATGATCCAGCGCGCGCTCCAGGCCCAGATCATCGGCCGGCGGCTGTGCGTACCAGCGGGTCAGCGCGTCGAGCACGCGCAGCACGCCGCGTGGCCCACCCGCGGGGGCGATCGGCGCTTCGCGGTCGCTGCCACGCAGCGCGCCCACGCGGTCGCCACGGCGCTGCGCCGACCACGCGGCAACAGCACCGGCGCGCGCAGCCTGCACCGATTTGAAGCGCACGCGGGTACCGAAGTACAGCGCCGGCGACGTATCGGCCACGATCAGGCTGATCCGCTCGCGCTCGGCCTGGAACAACTTGGTATGGGCGCGACCAGTGCGCGCGGTCACGCGCCAATCGATGTGGCGCGCGTCGTCGCCGGCCACATAGTCGCGCGACTCGGCGTACTCCATGCCGCGGCCGCGCAGCGGGGATGGCGCCTGGCCGGCGTTGCCGGTGCGGCCACGGCGCGGCGGCGGCGGACGCTGTGCCAGCCGGCGCAGCGCGACCAGTTCGGCCAGCTGCGGGCGCAGGCCGTCACCTCCGAGCGCAGACGGTGCCTGTTCCAGGGATGGATCGGTCATGCGCAGGCTCAGGGTGCCGGCACCCGGGCCAGCAGCTCCTGCACCAGCCGCTCGCCATCCCAGCCCTCGGCGGTGGCTTCATAGCTGGGCAGCACGCGATGGCGCAGCACGTCGGCGGCGACCACACGCACGTCGTCGGGCGTGACGAAATCACGACCGGCCAGCCAGGCGCGCGCACGGGCACAGCGCTCCAGTGCGATGGAGCCGCGCGGGCTTGCCCCCCAGGCGATGCGGCGGCCCAGGCCGGCGTCGTAGCGCGAGGGGTCACGCGACGCCAGCACCAGCTCGATCAGGTAGCGCTCCAAGGCCGGTGCCATGTGCAGGTCCAGCACTTCACGGCGGGCATCGAACACGTCCTGCATCGGCATCTTGTCCGGCGCCGGCGCGGCCTCGCCCAATGCACCACGGGCACGCTCACGGGCCAGCCGCAGGATCTCCGATTCGGCGGCCTGGTCCGGGTAGCCGATGCGCACATGCATCAGGAAGCGGTCCAGCTGCGCTTCCGGCAGCGGGAACGTGCCTTCCTGTTCGATCGGATTCTGCGTGGCCATCACCAGGAACAGCGGCGGCAGCGCATAGGTATGGCGGCCAACCGTGACCTGGCGCTCGCCCATGGCTTCCAGCAGTGCCGACTGCACCTTGGCCGGCGCGCGGTTGATCTCGTCGGCGAGCAGGATCGGGTGGAAGATCGGGCCAGGCACGAACTCGAACCGGCCTTCCTGCGGGCGCCAGATCTCGGTGCCGGTGAGGTCGGCCGGCAGCAGGTCGGGGGTGAACTGCACGCGGGCAAAGTCCGCTTCCAGGCGCGAAGCCAGCGCACGGATCGCCGTGGTCTTGGCCAGGCCCGGTGCCCCCTCCACCAGCAGATGGCCGTCGGCCAGCAGCGCGATCAGCAGGCGTTCGACCAGTGCCGCCTGGCCGACGATCTCGGCCGACAGCGCGTCGCGCAGTCCGGTGAATGCCGCATGCAGGCGAGAGATGGCCGGCGCGGGCGGCGGCGAGATGGTTTCGGGCATCGGCGGTGGCAGGTTCATGGGGGCCTTTGACCGGCGCAGGACGGCACGGGTTCCCGACATCATCGCAGGGTGCCTTGCGATTGGCATCAAGAACGGCTGAACGGCGCATCCGCGCACGGCGTGGATCTACTGGCGAAAACGAGGAAGGGCCGCACAGGGCGGCCCTTCTTCGAAGACTTCGGAGCGATGGCTCAGTTCTGCTTGGCCACGCGCAGCACCTTCGGGGTGACGAACACCAGCAGCTCGGCCTTGTCCTTGCTGCGGCCGCGCTTCTTGAACAGGTTGCCCAGGAACGGCACGTCGCCCAGGAACGGAACCTTGCTGATGCTGCTGCGATCGGTGAATTCGTAGACGCCGCCGATGACCACGGTCTGCCCATCCTCGACCAGCACCGCGGTGTTGACTTCGCGGCGGTTGATCGACGGCACGGTGCCGTAGCCTTCCAGCTGGATCAGCTGGTCGACTTCGTCCTTCTTCACCTGCATGTTGAGGAACACGCGGTTGTCGTTGGTGATGGTCGGAGTGACCTTCAGTTCCAGCACCACTTCCTTGAACTGGACGTTCGGGGTCGCCACGCCACCAGCGCCACCACCGCTGATGGTGACGTAGCCGATTTCCTTGCCCTGCTTGATCAGCGCCTCGCGCTGGTTGGTGGTGACCACGCGCGGGTTGGAGATCACTTCGCCCCGGGACTCTTCCTGCATGGCCGACAGTTCCACGTCCAGCAGGTAGCCGGCATTGAGGATGGACAGCGCCAGCGAACCCGGGTTGCTGGCCGCGGCAACCGGCAGGCTCCAGTTCAAACCACGCGTGATGGTCGAGCCCACCGGTACGGGCGGCGGGCCGACGCGGCCACCTGCGATCCAGTCACGTTCGGCCTTGGCGTTGTCCTGCGCGGACTTGACCTGCGATTCCCGGGTCAAGCGGTTGGCTTCGAGATTGCCACTGAAGTACACATTGTCCCGGCTGCCGCTGACACCGAACTTCGCGCCCAGTTCGCGGGCGAAGGTATCGGTGGCGATGACGATGCGGCTTTCGATCAGCACCTGGTCGACCGGGCGGTCGATCACGTTGATCAGCTCGCGCATGCGCGCGATCTTCTTCGGGATGTCGCTGATCATCAGCGTGTTGGTGCGCTCGTCGGCCACGATGCGGCCGCGCGAGGACAGGAAGCCACTGTCTTCCTGCGAAGAGCTGCCCGAACCACCGCCGCTGCCACCGCCACCGCTGCCGCCGATGCCCTTGGCCTCGGTCAGCGCTTTGAAGATCTGCGTGGCGCTGTGGTAGTTGATCTGGATGTAGTCGGTCTGCAGGTCTTCGCGGTTCTCGATGGCGATGCGCGCGTCTTCCTTCTCCTGCTCGAACTTGGCCAGTTCAGCCTGCGGCGCCACCCAGATCACGCTGCCATCGCGACGCTTGTCCAGGCCCTTCGCGCGCAGGACGATGTCCAGCGCCTGGTCCCACGGCACATTGACCAGGCGCAGGGTCACATTGCCCTGCACCGAGTCGGACGCAACCACGTTCAGGTTGGACTCCTCGGCGATCAACTGCAGCACGGTGCGCACCGGCACGTCCTGGAAGTTGAAGGTCACCGGCTTGCCGGTGAAACCACGCTGGCCGACGGCCTTGGCCGCCTGGGTGACGCTGCCGGCGGTGACCGCGCCGACGGCGGCCGGGGCCTGTCGCGGGCTGATCTCGACCACGTACTCATTGCCGCTCTGGTAGGCCAGCGACTCCACGGCACCCCCGGTGCTCAGCACCAGCTGGGTACCGGCACCGGACGGCTTGGCGTCGATGCGCTGTACCGGCGTGGCGAAGTCGGTGACGTTCATCGGCTTCTGCAGGTTGGCCGGCAGTCGGGCATTGCCGACGTCGACCACGACGCTGTTGCCCTGCGTGCGCAGGTCAGGGATCGCGCCCTGCCCGTCGAACTGCACGATCAGGCGCCCGGCGCCGTCATCGCCACGCTTGAAATCGATCTTGGCCACCGACAGGCCTGCCGGCGCAGCGGCCGGTGCCACGGTGGCGCCCACCGGCTTTTCCGCCGGTGCGGCAGCCAGCGCCGGAGCGCAGGCCAGCATCAGCGCGACTCCCAGCGCGCTGACACGGTTCAAGGTAGAGCGCCGGATGGGACGCAGCCCCTTGGCTTGGTGAAAGGTCATCGTGCTATCCCCAGTAAACGATCATTGATCTTCAAGCGAGAGCGTTGCCGGCCGTTCCAGCCAGCCACCCGCGCCATCCGGCACCAGTTCGATCAGCTCCACGCGGTCTTCGAAGACCGCCGTGACCCGCCCGTCGCTCTGCCCCAGGTAACCGCCCGGGCGAACCCGGTAGGTGACCTTGTCCGGCCCCATCACCAGCGCCACGGTGCCTGCACCAGTACCGATGGTGCCGACCATGTCCAGCGCATCCAGCGGGAAGCCTTCCAGCGGCTCCTTGCGCCGGTTCGGGTCCGGTCGCAATCCGCCGTTCCCCTGCTGCGGATTGGTCCAGGCATCGGTGAACGGATCGCGCATGCCTTGCGCGGAATATTCAAAGGTCTCGAACTGCTGCATCACCGGCAGCGGCTCCAGCGGTTGCGCCGGTCGCGCCCGCTCGCCTTCCACCCACTTTTCAAGGTTCGGTGCGTCGCCGGGCGTGCTGGTCACGCCACGGCCGCAACCGGCCAGCAGCAGTACAGCCAGCACCATCGCACCACGTACGGTCTGCGCGCGCATCACTTCTTGCCCTCCTTGCCAGCGTCAGCCGCCTGCTGCGCCTGCACTTCGGTCTCGTCCAGGTAACGGTAGGTCTTGACCGTACCGGACAGTTCCAGTGCACCGCTGCGGACGTTGCCGCCGGTCTTTTCCTTGGGCTTGAGGTTGATGTCATGCATGGTCAGGATCACTACCCGCGGCAACGAGGCCACGCCACTGACGAATGCGCCGAACTGGTGGTAACTGCCGACCATGCGCAGTTTGATCGGCTTCTCGGCGTAGAACTCCTTGATCTGCTCCTGCTCCGGCTCGAACAGCTCGTTGGTCAGGCCGCTGGACAGCGCGGTCTGCGAGATGTCGATGATCAGGTCGGGCATTTCGGTCTTGCTCGGCAGCTGCCGCAGCATCTGCTGCAGCACCTGCTCCATCTGCGCCAGTTGCTGCTTCAGCGGCTCCAGGTTCACCGCGCGTTCCTGCTGCTTGGTGAACTCGGTGCGCAGCTCGACTTCCTTCGATTCCAGGCCGGCCAGCTCCTCGCGCTTGCCGCTGATCAGCAGCATCCACGCCACGAACATGATGACCAGTGCCAGCAACGAGCAGAAGACGATCTTGGCCTTCTGCGGCCAGTTGCCGATGTCGTTGAAATCCAGGTTCTTGATGTCGATCTTCTGGCTCATGCGCGATCCCCCTGCAGCAGCGCATTGAAGGCCTGCGGCGGCTGCGCCAGGCGGCTGCCCTCAGGCTTCGGGGCAGGTGCCGGGGCCGGCGCGGCCGGTTGGTTCGGCTTGGCCGGAGCAGCCGGAGCGGCCGACGGTGCAGCAGCAGGTGTGGCAGGTGCCGGCGGCTGCCCAGCTGCCGGAGCCGCAGGCGTCGCGGCATCCGGACCTGCGGCCAACGGAGCCACCGGTGCCGGCGCCGACGTCGCCACCGAGCCATCGGGGTTCAGGCCCGGCGTCGCCGAGACCTCTTCGCTCTGTGCCGGCAGTTTCACCTTGACCACGAACACATAGGGCAGCGCCTTGATGTCGGCCAGCGGACCGACCTTGCCATCCTTGTCCTTCTCCGGGTCACGCGCTTCGATGATCGAAAGCTCCGGATTGGTCATCCAGCCGGAGGTCTCCAGGTTGCGCATGTAGGCCGAAACGCGGGCATTGGACTGGGTGCGTCCTTCCAGCGTCAGCACATCCCCTTCCTGCTTCAGTGCGGTCAGCACCACGCCGTCGGGGATGGTGCGCACCAGTGCGTCGAACAGGTGGACCATCTGCGAGCGCTTGGCCTGCAGTTCCTCGATCACCTTCTTGCGGGCCAGCAGCCGTTCCTTCTGCGCGTCGAGGCGATCGATCTCCTTGTTCTGTTCCTTGACCTTCTCGATCTCGGCTTCCAGATAGGCGTTGCGGTCCATCTGGCCGCTCACCTGGCGGTCGTAATAGAACCAGATCATCAGCGACAACAGCAGGCCACCGACAGCGGCCATGCCCAGCATTGCGTAGAACTCGCGCTGGCGTTGCTTGCGCCGCTCGGCGCGCCAGGGCAATAGATTGATGCGTGCCATCAGTCGAAGCTCCTCAGCGCCAGACCGGTCGCGATCATCAGCGCGGGGGCATCCTGGGCCAACGCATGCGCGTTCACCTTCGGCCCCAGGGTCATCTGCGCCAGCGGGTTGGCGACCACGGTCGGCACGCCCAGCTGCTCCTCGACCATCTCCGGCAGGCCACCGAGCACGGCGCAGCCACCGGCCAGCACGATGTGATCGACGCGGTTGAATTCGCTGCCCGCATAGAAGAACTGCAGCAGGCGGCTGATCTGCTGGACCGTGGCTTCCTTGAACGGCTCCAGCACTTCCATTTCGTAGCTTTCCGGCAGGCCACCCTGGCGCTTGGCCAGCCCGGCTTCCTCGTAGCTCAGGCCATAGCGGCGCATGATCTCGTCGGTCAGCTGCTTGCCACCGAACACCTGCTCGCGGCTGTAAAGGCTACGGCCGCCGCGCAGGACATTGAGGGTGGTCATGGTGGCGCCGATGTCGACCAGCGCAACCACGCCGTCGATGGACACCGGCAGCTCGCTGGCGACCAGGGCGTAGGCGTTCTCGACCGCAAAGGCCTCCACGTCCATCACCTTGGCCTGCAGGCCACCGAGCTCCAGTGCGGACTGGCGCAGCTCGACATTCTCCGAACGCGACGCGGCCAGCAGGACCTGGACCATCTCCGGGTTGTTCGGGATCGACCCGATCACCTCGAAGTCCAGGTTCACTTCCTCGATCGGATACGGAATGTAGTTGACCGCTTCCAGCTCGATCTGGGCTTCCATGTCGTTTTCGTCGAGATCGGCCGGCATCGGGATCACCTTGGTGATCACCGCCGACCCCGCGACGGCGGCAGCGGCCAACTTGGCCTTGCTGCCTGAACGGTTCATCGCCCGGCGGATGGCCTCACCGACGGCCTCCACTTCAACGATGTTCTTCTCCACCACCGCATTCGGCGGAAGAGGTTCCACAGCGTAATGTTCCACGCGGAAACGATTGCCGCTGCGGGACAGCTGCAAAAGCTTTACCGCAGTCGAACTGATGTCGACGCCTACAAGCGGCGACTGACTTTTTGGGATGAGCCCCACGGTTTCTCCCCTGCCGACGGGCACTTGGACGCAAGACCTGCGTCCGAGCATTAATAACGTATTCTTAGCAAATGGCAACGGCCCTGCTGTGAAATCCCTCACGGATTCACCATGCAGCCCCTGACTGTTCCCCTTGCGCTCCCCGGTGCCGACCCCAGCCGCCACCTTGCGTAATCTATACTCTGCGACCACGAAATTCGCAATCGGAATCTGAACCCGATGACTCGACTCCGCCGCTGGCTGCGCTGGATCTTCCTGATTGTCCTGGTCCTGGCGCTGATCGGCGCGGCCGCCGTGGGCGGTCTGTACTATGCCGTTTCCTCCAAGCTTCCCGACGTGCAGACCCTGCGCGACGTGGAAATGCAGGAGCCGATGTACGTCTACGCTGCCGATGGCAAGCTGATGGCGGTGTTCGGCGAGACCCGGCGCACCCCGGTCACCATGAAGGACGTGCCCGAGCGGCTGAAGCAGGCCTTCCTGGCCACCGAGGACGCCCGCTTCTACGAGCACGGCGGCGTGGACTACATGGGCATCGGCCGTGCGGTCTGGCTGCTGGCCACCACCAACGACAAGCGCGTGCCGGGTGGCTCCACCATCACCCAGCAGGTCGCCCGCCAGTTCTTCCTCAGCTCCGAGTACAGCTACACCCGCAAGCTGGCCGAGATCCTGCTGGCGCGGAAGATCGAGTCCGAGCTGAGCAAGGACGAGATCTTCGAGCTGTACCTGAACAAGAGTTTCTTCGGCAACCGCGCCTACGGCGTGGCCGCCGCCGCCGAGTTCTACTACGGCAAGAAGCTGAACGAGCTGGACCTGGACGAGATGGCCTCGCTGGCCGGTATCCCCAAGTTCCCGTCCTCGGGCAACCCGATCTCCAACCCGGAACGTGCCCGCCAGCGCCGCGACAACTACGTGCTGCAGCGCATGGCCGACCTGAAGTTCGTCAGCCAGGCCGAAGCCGACGCGGCCAAGGCCGTGCCGATGCACGCCACCGCGCATGAGCCGCCGGTACAGGTCGATGCGCCCTACGTGGCCGAGCTGGTGCGCCAGGAAATGATCGCCCGCTTCGGCGGCGACGTGGTCAACAAGGGTTACCACGTCACCACCACGATCGATTCCACCCTGCAGACCGCGGCCAACCTGGCCGTGCGTGATGGCCTGCTGCTGTACGACCACCGCCACGGTTGGCACGGCGTGGAGAAGCAGGTGCAGCTGGGCGCCGGCGACGATGCCGCCGCCCTGGCCGAGCACCTGCGCGGCATGTACGGCCAGGCCGGCCTGCTGCCGGCAATCGTCGCCAGCACCGCTGCCGATGGCAGCGCCACGGTGGTGCTGGCCAACCGCACCGAGATCGTGCTGCCGGCCGGTGCCGCCAAGTGGACCAACAAGACCCCGGGCAAGCTGGTGCAGCGCGGTGACATCGTGCGCGTGCGCGCCGGGGCCAAGGAGGGCGAGTGGCTGCTGGACCAGATCCCGCGCGGCCAGTCCGCGCTGGTCTCGCTGGATGCCCACAGCGGTGCGCTGAAGGCGCTGGTCGGTGGCTTCAGCTTCTCCGGCAACAAGTTCAACCGCGCCACCCAGGCCCGCCGCCAGCCGGGTTCCAGCTTCAAGCCGTTCATCTACGCCGCAGCGTTCGACAAGGGCTACAACCCGGCCTCGATCGTGCTCGACGCTCCGGTCGTGTTCCGCGACCGCCGCGGCAAGACCTGGGCCCCGCAGAACGACGGCGGCGGTTTCCGCGGCCCGATGCGCCTGCGCGAAGCGCTGGTGCAGTCGCGCAACCTGGTCTCGGTGCGTCTGCTCGATGGCATGGGCGTGGACTACGCGCGCAAGTACATCAGCGAATTTGGTTTCGCCGAATCGGAACTGCCGCCGAACCTGTCGATGTCGCTGGGTACCGCCTCGCTCACCCCGCTGTCGGTGGCCCGTGGCTACGCCGTGTTCGCCAACGGCGGCTCGCGCGTGGACACCTGGCTGATCGACCAGGTGAACGACCGCGACGGCAACCTGGTGTTCAAGGAAAACCCGGCGATGGCCTGCCGTGACTGTGCGGGCAGCAGCGATCAGCCGGTCAACCAGGTGGTGGATGGCTTCAACTTCGGCGCCCCGGCCCCGAAGGTGGACCCGGCCGCTGCGGCCAAGGCCGAAGCCAAGACCGAAACTGCCGCCGCTCCGGCCAACCCGGACGCCCGCACTGCCCCGCGCGCGATCGACGCCCGCACCGCCTACCAGCTGGTGTCGATGATGCGCGACGTGGTCCAGCGCGGTACCGGTGTGCAGGCCAAGGTGCTCGGCCGCGAGGACGTGGGCGGCAAGACCGGCTCCACCAACGACCATCGTGACGCCTGGTTCTCCGGCTTCGGCGGCCCGTACGTGACCACCGTGTGGGTGGGCCGCGACGACTTCCGCTCGCTGGGTTACCGCGAATACGGTGGCAAGGCGGCGCTGCCGATCTGGATCGACTACATGCGCACCGCGCTGAAGGACACCCCGATCGCGCAGAACGAGCCGCCCAGCGGCATGGTCCAGGCCACCCTCAACGGCGCGACCGAATGGGTGAAGGTGGAAGACATGGACCGCCTGACCGACTACGACCTGAACCTCAATACGCCGCAGGCCGACGCCGCCGCGTTCGATATCTTCTGAGGAAGGGTCAGGTGGGTGCCAACCGTGGGTTGGCACCGACGCGCCTGTAGAGCCGAGCCCGTGCTCGGCTCAGGGCGTGCGGTAGAGCAGCCGAGCATGGGCTCGGCTCTACACCATCAACGGCATCCGCGTGCTCGTCTCGGTGAAATACCCACGCGGATGTCACATCCGTGCGCTAGTCTGTAGCCAGGTCGCAACAGGAGTTATCGCATGCACCGCGCCCGTCAGCATGCTGCCAGCCAGACCCGCGAGCGGCGCCACCGCCTCGCCCACGAAGCCGCCCGCCTGATGGCTGAAGGCGGCATCCGCGACTACCACCAGGCCAAGTTGAAGGCTGCCAGCCGGCTTGGCATCCACGACGATGCCTCCCTGCCGCGCAACACCGAGATCGAAGACGCCCTGCGCGAGTACCAGCGGCTGTTCTCCGGCCCCCAGCACGGCAACGAACTGCAGCGCCGCCGCGAGGCTGCCATGCGTGCGCTGGAGTTCCTGCACGGCTTCGCCCCGCGGCTGGCCGGCCCGGTGCTGGAAGGCACCGCCGATGCCAACAGCCCGGTGCAGCTTCACCTGCACAGCGACGACCCGGAAGCCGTGCACCGCTTCCTGGACGAGCACGGCATTCCCGCCGAATCGCGGACGCGTCGCCTGCGCATGGATCGCGAGCGCAGCCTGGATGTGCCGGTGTGGGTGTTCAGTGCCGAGGAACTGACCTTTGACCTGGCCGTGCTGCCGTACGATGCCCTGCGTCAGGCACCGTTGTCGCCGGTCGATGAGAAGCCGATGCGGCGCGCGTCTGTCGCGCAGTTGCGGCAGGTGCTGGCCGAGGCCGAGATCACCGCGTACATCGGCGGATGACGGTAGCGCCGGCCCATGGCCGGCGAGCGCAGCGGTACCTGCCAGTGATGGGTGCGGACCGTTGGTCCGCACCGTGCTTCAGGCATTTCGATTGCTGGCCGGAGAGCAGTCGAGCACGGCTCGACTCTACAAAAGCTGCGCTACCTGCGCTGGCAGATGATGCCCATCATGCTCCCGTTACCAGACAAAACGGGTATCGCGTAGCGGATCGCTGAGCAGCCGCGGCAGCCACGGTACTGGGGCTCGCTGCGGATACTCCCGCATCATCTGTGCATGCATGACCTGCAGGCCCCGCAGCAACCAGATCTGGTCATAGATGTCGTTGAACCCATCCGACCACCCACTCTTCACCCGCTCATGCTCGACCGCCTCCAACGAGGGCATCTGGTCCAGCGACACCTCCAGGATCGTCAACAGTGCTGTGTTGATCTGCGCATTCTCAACACCCGCCCTGCGCACATCCTCCAATCGAGCGCGAATCCGTCGGCAGTCGTACGGGACGCACCCACCCGTGGCGGTGATGTAGTCGGCGATGTCCGCCAGCATGTCGGCCTTCAGACGCCACACCACCTCGCTGTCCATCACCTGCCGTACCCGCATCGTGCGCAGCGTACTCGCCCGCACCTCTTCCGGCGTGGTGAACTCGGCCCCCCGCGTGCTGCCAGCGTGACGCACCAGCACGATGCGATGGATCGCCTCGCGGGTGACGCCTTCGATGCGCAGCGCCGCGGCTTTCGGTTGCACGCGCGGCGGCGGTACACCCAGCATCTGCCACAGGTACCACAGCACCAGCAGCAGACCGGCAATGCATAGCCCGCTCATCAGCGTCCACAGATCCAGGTTCCGGGTGTAGTAGCGAAAGCGCGCCCGCCAGATATAGAACGTGCGATAGCTGACGATTCCACTTACCCATCTGTACATTGCCTTCTCCTCGGCAAGGACCCCGGCGCGGCGGGGTTCATTACGCGCGCCACGCCGGGGCTGCACGGCTTACCAGCCGATGCCCACACCCACGCCCATGCTGCGTTCACCACTGTTGGTGAAGGCACCATTGAGGCTGAAGGTGGCCGAGCCCTTGTCGTTCAACACGCGCTGGTAGCCCACGGCCATGGCCGATTCGCCCTCGCTGTAACCCACGCCCGCACCGAGGCGGTTGTAGGTGTTAAGGCCGGCGGTGTTCATGGCCATCGCACTCTGCGCGCTGGTCATTGCCGCCATGCGGTTGAAGCGCTTGTCCATCTTGTCCAGGCGGCGGTCCACCTCGCGGGAGATGCCATCGCTGTACTCGTTGGCACGGGCCAGCATCTTCTCCAGCTCGGCGGTGTCCACCTGCGGCGTGGGCGATTCCGGCTTTGGCGCATCGGCCTGCGGCTGTGGTGAGGACTTCGGTGCGTTGCCGGCATCGGCTACGACCTTGTTGTCACCAGTGGACGGCGGCGGTGCGGTCGGCTCGTCGTCGGCCGGTGTGGCTGCCGGGGTGGACGATGCCGTGCTGCCCCCAGCAGCGGCCACGGTGAGGGAGCGCGACTGCGGTGCCTGCGGCTGGCCGTCGATACGCTGCTCCAGCCCGTCCATGCGGCCGTTGAGCTGCTGCTGCATGGAATGCAGCTGGCCACCGTTGACCGCATCGCGGCTGCCAGCGGCGATGGCACCGTTGGCGACGTTGGACAGCACCATGCCGTTGGCACCGGCGAAGGTGAGCTGGTTCGGGCCGTCGCTGCGGACGCTGGGGCTGTCCTGGAAGACCGCACGCAGCTGGGATTCCACGCGCTCGGTGCGGGTGGTGTTGGTGACGACGGCGGAGTCGAGGGTGGACAGGGCTTCGTTGAGGGTGGACTGCTGGCCGCCCTGCACATTGAAGGTCGGGTTGACGATGTTGCCGTTGGCGTCGACATCGCCGCCGAGGGTGGCGAGCGCGCCGCGGAGCTGGCCGACGGTGGCGGCGTCGGTGGCGTTACGGCCGTTGGCTACGTTTACGATGCGGCGCTGGACGCCACCACCACCGACCGAGACCGTGCCGCTGACGTCTGCGATGGAACCTTCTCCGAGCGCAATACTGCCTTTCGCTTCAGCCTGAACCCGCGAGTTTCCACCCAAAGCCAATCCCCCTTCAGCATCAACACGAGAGCTTGCGCCAAGTGCAAAGCCGTTGGTTGCTGTCTGGATAACCCGGGAGCCACGCCCCAAGGCCACAGAGTTGGTGCCAAGCGCTCTAGCAAAGCCACCGACCGCGACCCCGCCCTCTCCAAAAGGGGATGCCTCTGCAGATTCACCTATGGCAACGCCGATCAAACCCGCATAAGCGTCCTCGCTGTACTCGTCGGTTCCAATCTTGAAGAAGCGACGCTGGTCCTCCATCTCCATCAGCCGACCGTCGAATTCAAACAGCTGCCGTCCGGTGACCACATCGCGGCTATCTGCAGATACCACCCATCAGCAACACCCGTCAACCGCGCGCCGCCGTAATCAATCACGTTGCCCTGCCCCGCTGCCATCAGCCCACGCGACAGCAGCCCATCACGCTCACCGCGCAGGTCATTCAGATCATTGCGGTTGCGGGCAATTTCCTGCTTCGCCTCAAACAGCTGGCTACCGGTCACAGCGTCACGGCTGCCTGCGGCAATGCGGCCGTCAGCCAGATTGGTCAGCACCGAGCCATTGGCGCCTGCCAGCACCAGCTGATTCAGGCCATCGGCACGCACCGACGGGCCATCTTGGAATGCAGAGCGCAGCTTGCCTTCAAGGGTATCTACGCGGCTGTCTGCCGTGACCACGGCGCTGTCGAGTGCGGCCAGGGCATCGCCGACGTTGTTCTGGGTTCCACCTTGGACGTTGTAGGTGGGGGCGATGATATTGCCGCTTGCATCCATGCCTGCGCCCGCCCCCAGAGTCCCAAGAGCGTCGCCAAGCTGAGCTACCGTGGCGGCATCCGCGGAGTTAATTCCACGTGCGAGGTTAACCATTCTGCGCTGAAGCCCGCCATTTCCGACTGACACCGTGTTTGCCTCATCTGCGATTGACTCTGCGCCTAGTGCAACTGCATTGGACGCTGATGCTCTCACTACACTTGTCGCACCGATTGCCAAGCCACCCGCCGCAGCCACCTGTGACTCAGGCCCCAGAGCAAACCCCCGCTCAGCGCCTTCATGGACATGTGCTCCTCGCCCAAGCGCAACTGAGTTCGCCCCCCGCGCAGCTGCATATGCACCAATCGCAACCGCGCCCTCTGAACGTATCGATGCCTCCGCGGAGTCGCCGATAGCAATGCCAAACCTTCCCGCGCGCGCAGGGTCCCTATCAATCAACTCACCAAATGCAAGAAAAGCACTGGCGTCTGCCAGCTCGTCAAGCCTGCGATTGGTCTCGTACAACTGCCCACCATTCACAGCATCCGTACTCGCCGCCGAGCTGATATCACCCGCAGCCACGCCACGCAGCTTCCCACCTGCGATATCCACGCTCCCATCGGCAGCAAACTTCACCACGCCATCCAGGTCTGGATCAAAGCCCTCAAAGTCCGAACGTAGCGCATCCAGATCGCGTCGATTGTCGGCAATGCGGCCAGACTGCGCCGTCAGATCGCTGGTGTGGCCTGCAAGCACGCCCTCATTCGCCTGGACCTTCTCATTGGTTGCGAACAACTGCTTGCCGGTCACGGCTTCGGTGCTGGATCCATTGACCGCGCCGTCCCTCAGGCCGCTCAGGGTGCGGTTGGCGTTCGACTTGTTGCGAACATCCAGCGCGGTCCCCGTGTTCTCACCGCCAAGGCGGACATTGCCGTCTGCTGCGATCTGGCTGACCAACCCACCGAGCGTATTGGCCTTGCCTAGCGCATTGTCTGCCGTGGTCTTGGCAGTGTTAGCGGTCGTCTGAGCCGCCGTCGCCACCGTGCGCACAGAAGCCACTTCGGTGTTGGTGGTGTTGAGCTGCTTGCCGGTCACTGCCTCGGTGCTGGTTCCGTTGATTGCACCGTCCTTCAGGCCACTCAGGGTGCGGTTGGAGTTTGCCTTGTTGCGCACATCCAACACGCTACCGGTGTTTTCGCCGCCCAGGCGGACGTTGCCGTCGGCTGCAACTTGGCTGACCAGTCCGCCGAGCGTGTTAGCCTTGCCCAGTGCACTGTCCGCCGTGGTCTTGGCAGTGTTGGCAGTCGTCTGCGCGCTCGTTGCTACCGTGCGGATAGCGGCCACTTCGGTATTGGTGCTGTTGAGCTGCTTGCCGGTCACGGCCTCGGTGCTGGTTGCGTTGACTGCGCCGTCATTCAGGCCACTCAGGGTCCGGTTGGAGTTTGCCTTGTTGCGCACATCCAACACGCTACCGGTGTTTTCGCCGCCCAGGCGGACGTTGCCGTCGGCTGCAACCTGGCTGACCAGCCCGCCGAGCGTGTTGGCCTTGCCCAGTGCACTGTCCGCCGTGGTCTTGGCAGTGTTGGCAGTCGTCTGCGCCGCCGTGGCCACCGTGCGCACAGAGGCCACTTCAGTGTTGGTGGTGTTGAGCTGCTTGCCGGTCACGGCCTCGGTGCTGGTGCCATTGACCGCACCTTCCTTCAGGCCGCTCAGGGTACGGTTGGCGTTTGCCTTGTTACGGACATCCAGCACGGCACCGGTGTTCTCACCACCCAGACGAACATTGCCATCGGCAGCGGCTTGGCTGACCAGACCGCCAAGAGCGTTGGCCTTGCCCAGCGCGTTGTTTGCCGTGTTCTGCGCAGTCGTCACGTTGTTATTGGTGGCAAACAGCTGCTGGCCCGTAACGGCATCACTGCTGGATGCGCTCAACGTGGCATTCTGCACACCGTTGACATAGCGCTTGCCACCGTCCTTGTTGCTGACGGTAAGTACGTTGCCGGTATTCTCGGCGCCCAGGTACATGATCCCACCCGCACTGGCTTGTTTTACAAGACCATTGACGCGCTGGCTCTCCTGGTACATCTGCTTGCCGGTCACTGCCTCACTGCTGGTGGCGTTGATGGCGCCGTCATCCATATTGACGATCTTGCGCTTCATCGTCGCGTTGCCAACAGAAACCTGCTTGGCCCCTGTGGTGACTGACTTCTCGCCCAGCGCAACCGAGTTTTCGTGCGTTGCTTTGGCGTTTCCGCCTACCGCAACCGCAAACGTGCCACTAGCACCGGATGCGCTGCCGATGGCAATGGCATTGCCTGCCTCGGCAATGGCGCCGTGGCCGAATGCCATCGCGGCTACACCATTCGCCTTGGCCACCTGGCCCATCGCCAGTGAGAGGCTCCCAGTCGCGCTGGCTTTGTTCTCCTCGGCGATCGTGTTACCGGTAGCAGTGACGCGAGCGGCTGCATCTGCCCGCTGGTTGGTAGCAAACAGCTGCTGCCCGGTCACCGCATCGGTGCTGGTGGCGCTCAGCGTGGCATTGCGCACGCCGTTGAGATAACGCGCCTCGCCGTTCTTGTTGCTGACGGTCAGCACGTTACCCGTGTTATCGCCACCCACACGGATGATGCTGCCTGCCGAGGTCTGTGTTACCAGCCTCGTGTTGACCAGCGCCTGATCCGCAGTGGACTTTGCCGCTGTAGCGATGCTCTGCGCGGAGTTGGCCACGCGCTGGACAGACGATACCGTGTCCTTCACGCCCTGTAGCTGGCGACCGTTGACAGCGTCGTAGCTACTGGCGTTTACATTACCGTCTGCCACGTTGACGACGCGGCGCTTGGTGGAGCTGCTGCCGACAGACACCGTATTGCCTTCGTTTGCAACCGAGCCACGACCAATCGCAACGGCACCTACCTTGGTTGCTTTGGCTTCATAGCCAATAGCGGTCCCGTCGAACTCTGCCCTGGACTCTCCGCCGATCGCTGTGCCGCCCGTCCAACCATCAGTTCCTGCAAATGCATTACCGCCAATAGCAACACGCGAAATACCAGCACCACTGACCGTCTGCGCACCGCTGCCGATTGCTATGGAGTTGGTACCGTATGACCGGGCATAGTGACCGACGGAAACGGTGCCGATACCGTTGCTCTGGGCTTTCGCACCGAATACGGCACTGTAGCCTTGGGAGACAATTGTTTCGTTGCCAAACACCGCATTGTAGTCACCCGCAGAAACTGCACCGCTGCCGTATAGTGCTGAGTGGTAGCCCTGAATGTGCGACCCCGCGCCCTGCATCAGGAACCGCCCACTATTGCTGCCGATGCTGCTTTTTCCACGATCATCATGACCGCGATAGGGCACACAGTTGACGATGATCTGCGTCGGGCTCTGACAACTGTCGTAGATGGTAGCGTGTGCAGCATCCAGACCAACACCTGGCAACAAGGCTGAAAGCAGTACAGCCGACGTCGCGGCCGCGGTCGATGCGGCCTTTCCACGCGGCGATGTCAGTTCGCTCGCCACCACCCAGCACTGCCGGGCGGTGGACCATAGGCGGCGATAGATCTTGTTCATCAGGTGTCTTCTTAACAGGGAATGCAGAAAAAACCCGCCCGCGCCCTGCGCGTGGCGGGGTGTGGGGATCAGGGCGTAAGGGTCTGCACGTGCTCGCGGTAGCCATCACGGGTCAGCCGGTAGCGCAGCTGCACGGTGTGCCCGGCTTCAACAGCAAACGGCAGCTGCAGCGCACTGCCGGGGTACAGGCTGCGGGAGACGTCGTGCGCGGTGCAGCGGTTGCCGACGCAATCGGAAATGCTGGTAATGCCCAGGCGCAGGGTGCCGTCGTTGCGCAGGGTGTCGCCCTGCAGGCGTGGCAGCACTGTACCTTCGGCCGGCAGCACGTTCACCAGCGCGCCCCAGACCAGGTTGACGCCCACCTTGGCCTCGGCGGCTTCCTTGGCGTCTGCGCTTGCTTCTTCAGGCCCGCTGACGCCTTCGAAGTACACGCGATACGCCGCTTCCCGCTCCACCGGCTGCAGCGGGATGACCCGTATCAGGCGATTGCCGGCGCCTGACAGCGCGAATTTCGCAGGCGTCACCGCAATGGCCGCATCGCCGGGCTCCACCTCCACCTCGCGCTCATCGGCATCGGCCGGGTTGACGATCCGCCGCAGTGAGGCCTGGATGTACTGGGGCTGGGCAGACTGCGAGTAGACGCGGATCTGCGTACCCCGTTTGGCATCCACCGAGGTGCGCATGGGATGCACGGTGAGGTTGGCCTGGGCTGGCACCGCCAGCAGCAGGCAGAGGGGCAGCAGACAGAAAGAAAGACGTTTCATGGACACTCCTGGTGGGGATCAGGGCACACCGGTGGGAACGCGCAGTTCGACCTTGAGATCGCCGCGGTAATAGCCCGCCTGTTTCTCGGCAATGGGCACGCGCGGCATCTCCAGCCGCAGCGGTGTATCCACGCAGAACACGGGCTGGCTCATGCCGGGCAGCACCACCAGCTTCAACTTGGCGGTGTCGATGCCGGTGAGCTGTTCTTCCACCCCGTTGCGCATGGGCAGTGGCGCGCCGTTGTAGTCGAGGGTGACGTTGTAATCGAGGCGCTCGTTGTCGCCGGTGCCACCGCTGTCGCGATGCCATGCGGAGAAGCCAGTGGGGCCGGGTGTTCGGCTACCGGAATCGCGGACAGTGACGCCCAGATAGGGCGCTTGCGAGCCGAGGCCGTCGTACAGGCACATATCCACGGTCGTTCCGCCACCCACGGTCTGGGTGATGGGGTCGTAGCGGAGGTTCATGCCGACGTGTGGCGAGATTTCGTCGAAGTGCGGGAAGTAGATGGCTACTGCGTCGCGGTCGGTGATGGTGAAGTCGAAGTCGAACCGGTAGCTTCCCAAGCCATCGTCTATCGGCGACCTAAGGTTCAATTCAAACGCGCCTGTCCAGCTGCCTGCGACCAGTCGGTGCAACTCTCGAGCTGGAATCCAGATGTGCATGGACGTTCCCGCTGGCGGGTCAATGGAGCAGATCGCTGCATATGATGTATGAAGCGGCCGTGACAAAGCCTTCCAGTAGTCACCACTGCACGCAAGACGGCCATCAGCCCTAAGCAATTCGCCATGGACATCAATCTCAGTAAGTAAGCCGGTTCGCCGCTCCCTAAGTTGCAGACCTATCGTCGAGTGACCAGATGCAACGTCTGCCGTGTCCTCGGTGGGACAGCGACCTAGCAGCGGGTAGGACGACGGACTGCAAGTTAGAAAGATGTGCCCATAGGCCTTCGTATAGTCGAGGCGGTCGTAGGCCAGAAGCGTTTTTGGAGCTATTAGCTCTAACTCACCCGGTATCGTTGAGCGGTCCCATGACAATGTAGTTTTCTGAACGACTCGCGCACGCGGCGGCTCTGTCTGCGGCGGCCGCTGCGCAAACGCCCGCGGCGCCATCACCACCAGCGCTGTACTCAACATCACCCACATCAATCCGCGAATCGCCCTCTTCATGGCGTACCTCCTGCCGCAGCGGTCTGCTGCGTGCCTGCAATCAGCGCCTGTTCCTGCAGCAGCCGGGTTACCCGCGCCTGCTGGCGGATATCCGGCGGCAGCTGCGCCACCGAAAGCGGCTCGCAGTTCACCGCACCCACCAGCATCACCACGCTGCGGCGCTCGCGCACCTGCAGCGGGCACTGCAGCAGGCGGTCGTCCTGCAGCAGGTACAGGGTGCGTTCGCGGCGCGGGAAGTCGGCCACGAAGCCGCCGTTGCTGCCGGTGCCGGGCACGGGGGCGTTGAGGATGCGGGCGCCGCCCAGCGGCACGCCGGCCACGTCGCGGGCGTTGCCGATGAAGGTGTAGGTCACTTCAATCGGCACCGGCATGCGCACCAGGCGGCCGGGCGCGAGGAACAGCGGACGCGCGCCACCCACGCCGGTCACGCGGATGGCGGCATCGCTGTTCAGTGCGCTGGCGTCCTGCACTTCGGCGCGGTGCGATTGATAGGCCGACAGCGGCATCAGCCGGCGTTCGCCCAGCGCCAGCCGCTGCTTGCGCTGGCCACCCACCTGCAGCTCGGCGGCCACGCCGGTCAGTTCCAGATCGTCGGTGCCATCCACCTGCACCGCCAGGCCGGCCTCGGCACCCAGGCCGCCGCCCCAGTAGAAGCCGCGACGCCCCAGCGCCAGGCCGGAGCTGTGGGTGGCGGTATAGCTCAGTTCGTCGCCGCCGCGCTGCTGGTAATGCGACACGCTGGCGCCGGTGTGGCCGTACTTGTTCTGGGTCTGGGCACTCAGCGATGCGCTGTAGCGGTCGTTGTTGTTGCCGCGCAGGTCCACGGTGGCCTCGCGGTACAGGGCATCCACTTCCTGGCGCAGGGTCTGGCTGGCGCCGTAGTTCACATCCGGGCGCGCGTGCTGCGGCTGGCGCACATCCACGGCGTAGCGGCGCTGCGAGCTGCCGATGTCACGGCGCTGCAGGCGGGTCAGGCTGAGGTTGATGAAGATGCCGCGGTCGCGGCTGTCGCCCGCGCTGCGCTGCGTGGCCTGCTGCCAGACGCCCACGCGGGTGGAGACGCTGAACTCCTGCCAGCGCTGCACGCGGCTGTAGCTGGCCTGCCAGGTGCGGGTGAGGTTGGGGTCGCGGCTGTAGCGCGGCTCCCACGGCAGCAGCGGGTCGAGCGCGGCCATCGGGTCATCGGGGTCGGGGGTGAGCACGGTGCCTCGGCTCCAGGTCTGGCGGCGGGTGTAGGCGACGTAGGCGTTGCCACCGCCGATGGGCAGTGACATCGAGGCGCTGAGCGAATCGGCGCAGGCCAGGCGGTCGCGGGTATCGAATTCGAACTGGCAGGCACGGCCACGCATGCGCTGCTGGTAGACGTTCCAGGACGTTTTGCGGCGGTAGGACAGCTGGTGCTGCTGGCCGCTGCTGCCATCGCTGCCGCGCATGCCGCTGAAACTGGCGCGCACGTCCTGGGTGGTGAACATGTGGCGCAGGTCCACGCGCAGCTCGCCGTAGCTGAAGCCGCCGAGATCGGCGACGCCTGCGGTAAGCGCCATGTCGCGGCCCATCGGCACGCGCAGGCCGGCCATGGCCGCCACCTCGCCATCGAAGCGGTCACTGCGGCGCTCGTTGCGGCGGCCGCCCTGCATGAACCACTGCACGCTGCTGTTGGCCCAGTCGCCGCCCTTGTCGAACGGCGCCTCTTCGCTGCGAACGAGCACGCCGTCTTCGTAGATGCGCAGGGTGACGGTGTAGTTGCCGAACGGGAAGCGCCGCGTGTCCAGGTCGTTGATGCCGGCCTGCAGATAAAAGCTCTGCAGCAGGCGCTCGCCATCGAAGGCATCCACGCGTGCATCGCGGGCCAGCAGCACGGTCAGCGGCGTGGACTGCACGGCTGCTTCGGTATCCACATAGGCCTGGGTGGTGCCGATGCGCAGCCCGGCGAAGCGGTCCATCGGCAGCATGCTGAAACTGAAGGTGCCGCCCTGCGGGCTGGACAGATTACGGCGATCCATGCGGCCGGCCTGCAGGTAGTACTGCTGGCCCAGGTCATGGCGGTAGTAGGCGTTGTCGAACTGGAAATCGTGGCGGCGCCGGCCACCGCGGTACTGCTGGCTGTTGAGGTTCCAGTCCACGGCGATGTGGCCGCGCTCGAACATTCCCAGCGCGCCCGCGCCCTGGGCGGTGATGGCCTGGTAGCCACGGCCGCCGCTGAGGTTGATGGTCTGCTGGTGCAGGAAGGCGTTTTCGGCGTTGCTGCTGATCTGGTGGAAGCGGCTGGCGGCAGGCTCGGCGGTGATCCACTGCTTGGCCACGAACAGGCGCACCGCGCCCTCGCCTTCGTCGTACAGCGCGCGCACGGCGTTGGGGTCCTCTGGCGGATCGAGATAGCCGCAGCCGGCTTCGGCGCCGCCAAAACGGCAGGCGAGATGGCTGTTGCGCGCCAGCGGTTCCGACAGCGCGGGCAGCAGCGCGGCCTGGGCCTCGGCTGAAAGGTCGAGCGCCTGCAGCACGCGCGCGGGATCTTCCAGCTGCACGTGTTCCAGGGTGACGCGCACCGGCGACAGGCCGGCGCTGCGGCCGAACAGGCGGATGTCGAGTTGTTCGGTCTGGCCTTCGACCAGATCCTCGAAACCGACGGGAACGCCGCGTGCCGCGACCAGCGGCGTGGCCAGCGACAAGGCGAGCGCGACCGCCAGCCGGGTGACGGCGGGTGCGGGAGCTTTCATGGGTGTGGTGCCTGGTGCGGCCGGCCCGGTGGTCGGGCCGGCGCGGGGTCAACGCTGGGTGTTACGGGGTGCCGGCGGCCTGGACCATGGCGATGGTGACGATGCCCTCGTACTTGCCTTCGACGTCGATCTTGTCGGTGCCGCCGTGGCCAATGCGCAGCTCCATTGGAATGGACGCACCGTTCAAAGCGCCGTCGAAGATCTTGCTGGCTTCAAAGGTATGCGGGGCGGTGGACAGCGGAGCACCGTTCAGGCTAACCGCCAGCGGCACTGGAGTACCGCCGCCACCTTGCCGCAGCAGCACCGGATCAGCACCCAGGCGCACTTCGATATCCTTGCTGGGAGAGTTGCTGTAGATGCGGACGCGATCGGTCCAGTCCGCAAGCCGGCCGAGAACGGGGTTGAAGACCAGCTTGACCGAGTCGTCCAAGGCAGTGCCATTCTCTTTCAGGAGGGCCAAGGTAGGATCCACGTCAGCCCAGACAGCAATTTCGGCTTCGGCGGCGTGTGCGGACAGCGAAGCGGTGGCCAGCGCTGCAGCAAGCGCGGCCTTTTTCAGGAAAGTGTTCATCGGTGTTGTCTCTCTCGGACAATGAAAAGAAGGTGCTCTCCTCCCGGGGGGAGTTGGGAGGAGAGCGTCACCACACCGGAGGGTGGGGGGTGAGATGACGGAGAGAATGGTAGGAATTGTCTGGCTGCAGAATCTATTCAACGATTCCTAAATATGCGTCTGCAAATTGTGTTTCTTGAAGGCCATCAGAGATTAAGAGAGATGCAACTTCTCCCAATCGACAATGCAATTAAGTGTATTGCAGAGCGCAGGGCGACGCACCGACGCTGGTCAATTGCGACGTTCCAAAGTGCACCGCGCGCACCGCAGTAGAGCCACGCCGTGCGTGGATGCTCTTGGCAGAAAGCCACCGCACGCAACAGAGCCGCCGGGCACGGCCCGGCGCTACCTCACCCGTAGTAGAGCCACGCCATGCGTGGATGCATTTCGCAGACACCCACCGCACGCGTCAAAGCCGCCGGGCATGGCCCGGCGCTACCTCAACCGCAGTAGAGCCACGCCATGCGTGGATGCTCTTCGCACACGCCAACCGCGAAGAGCCGCCGGGCACGGCCCGGCGCTACCGGAATGCCTACAGGATCGCAGTAGAGCCCAAAACAATCAGGCCGCCTTTCGGCGGCCTGATGCTCATTCAAGATCGCACGATCAGAAGAAGATCGCGTACAGAATCAACAGCGGGATTGGCACGCCCAACAGCCAGAGCAGAATCATTTTCATGGCAGGTCTCCTTGCATGGAATGCGGGTTACAGGTCGCGGCGGCGGCCGCCCCAAGTGGCGCTGAGGCTGGCGAAGAACGCACCGATCAGCAGGGTGATGAACAGCCACAGCGCGGCATAGGCGGTGGCCTTGCGGGCGTCGTCGGCCGCCTGCTTGGCCGTGTTCTTCGCCTTTTCCAACGCAGCACGCATGCGGGTCTGCACGTCGGTCACGCGGGCCTGGGCTTCGGCCTGGCTCATGCCGGTCTCGCGGGCGATCAGGCTGGCCAGGTACTGGGTGTCAGCCGGGTCGAGGCCATCACCCTGCAGGCTGTTGACGATGATGCGGTTCACTTCGGCACGCACCTCACGCCGGTCGCCCATCGGGCCATGGCCCGGCATCGGGCGCGGCGGCGGCGCCATACGGGCGTCGCGCGGGCCGGCAGTTGCGGCCACCGGCGGCGGCGGCGGCGGCGGTGCAGCGGGATCCATCGGGGCATTGCTGCCCGCGGCGGCACCCGGTGCAGGCGGGGCCGGCGGCGCAGCGGCGGCTTCCGGGCCCGGAGTGGTTGCGTTACGGAACAGTGAATCCACCCAGTAGTTGAGGTCGCCTTCCGGCGTACCCGAAGCCGCCGCACCGGCACCGGCTGCGGCAACGCCTGCAGTGGACGCTGCAGCACCTGCCGTGGCGCCTGCAACCTTGGCACCTGCACCCAGCACGCCACCGATGGCCGAGGTCAGCAGACCGGCGGTGAGCAGCGTGGCGACGGCCCACGACACGAAGCCGTGTGCGGTATCGCGGAAGTAGGTCTCGTCACCGTGCAGCTGGGTCCACTTGGTACGCAGGCGGCCCGCGATGTAACCGCCCAGGCCGGAGGCGGCCAGTGCGGTAAAGGTCAGCCAAGCGACGCTGGACCAGCCGAAGGTTTCTTTGCTGACGCCTTCAAACGACCACGGCGAGACCGAGGACAGGCCGAGGCCCACGCCGAGGATCAGCAGGATGAGGGAGAGCGCGGCGGCCGCGGCAGCACCGGCGAAGATGGCGCCCCAGGAGACAGCGCTTTCGCTGGGCGGCGCCACGATGGGGGCGGTGACGACGGTGGCGACGTCAGGGCCGAGTGGGCCACGCTCGGGTGGGTCGAATCGGGTACTCATGGAATGAAGGCTCCGTAACAGTGCTGCGGCTGCAGCTGGCCATTAGGAGGCTGCGCGAGCGCTTGTGAAGCTGGTGAGACCTGTAAATCACGCGGTCTTGCCGGGGGTAGATCGACGCCACGCGTGCATTGATAAGCACATCAGTAGATCCACACCATGCGTGGATGGCGTTGCGCGTGCGCCGAAATCGTGCGGACCAACGGTCCACACCTACCAGGGCAGGAGCGGCCGGGCACGGGCCCGGCGCCGAGCGTCAGTAGATCCACGCCATGCGTGGATGGTCTTGCGCGCACGCGCATATCAGAGCAAAAGCCGCCGGGCATGGCCCGGCGCTACCAAGGTACGGTGCCGACGCCGATGGCGTGCCAACCAAGCTTGGACTCTGCCCGCTACCGCGCGGACATCACATGCACATGGTCAACATCGATGTCGGTCGGCTTGAACCGGTGCTTGTCCACCTCACCGTGCAACTCCACCTGCGTGCTGGCATCGATGGTCCGGTGCTGTGGCATTTCATCGTCATCGATCTCGACCTCGATTTCGCCAGTGGCATCGCGGAACCGATAACGCTCGTGGCCGACCTTGGCGACCAGCGTGCCCTGCAGTACGACGGGCTGTTCATCGCGCTGCACGCGTGCTTCGGTCACGGTGGACGTAAAGGGGTAATCATCGGTACCGACGTACTGGCCGTAGGCCATGGAGGGTGCCAGAGCGGGTGTGGCCAGCAGGGCCAGCGCAAAAAGACGGTTCATCGATATTCCATTCGGAGAAAAAGGCGACAGGGTGCCTCCCGCGCCCGCAGGCGCCTATCGAATTCGTCCGAAAATGCGTGAACGCGCACTCCGCCGGGCAAATAAAGCCCCTCACGGCGGGCCGATCTTCTGGCCGCGCGTGCCACGCAGCCATCATCGTCCTGTGATCCGAGTCTCACGTTGGCATCACGAAGCGGCGTGGGAATCTGAATCGAGGCTTAGAAATGTCGTGATCAGACACTTTCTTGCAACTAATTGAATTCTCTCCCCCCTCGCAGGACCTCACAGTGGCGACCTTCCGCCATGGCGCATACGCCGACGCTACGGTAGCACTCAACCAATAGGGACCTCCGCATGAATCCTATCCCTCACCATCGCCTTGCCCGGGCGATATCAACTTTCGTGCTGGCCGCAGGCGCGAGCTTCGGCGCTTTCGCCGGGGTCGTGCCGCCAGGCGGCAGCGCAACGGTGCGCCCTGGCACACCGGCCGAATCTTGGCGGATCTCCGACGGCGGTACGCTGACGTTGCTGCCGGGAGCGCAGGCCAGCGGGATTTCCGGCAAGGGAACCCTGTTCATGGACGGGGCGACATCGGTGGCCTCGCCCGCTTCGAGAAACGCGGTGCAGATCAACGGGGCGGCGACAATTTCCGGCTCAACCTTGACGGCCACGACCGGACAGGGCCTGTTCGCCATTTACACGTTCGGTGGTCCTGTCACAGTGGTTCGTGTCAGCGACAGCACCATTCAAAGTGACTCGGCGGCGGTGGCAATGGGCGCGCAGACGGATGTATCGCTCTCTGCCACGACAGTGACCGGCGGAACTACCGGCATCCGGTCTTTCGGAGGCCCACTCGCGATCCAGGACGGAAGCATGGTACGTGGCGGCACCCAGGGGCTCGAGCTGTACGTGGCCGATACGCCGATGACGCAGCCGTCGCAGACCCTTATCGATGGCTCCACGGTGGAGAGTACAACCGGCGCAGCCATCGTCGTGACGTCCGTCAATCCCACCGGCCCTTTCACCGAGGCGTATATCCGCGTGCGCAACGGCAGCCAGCTGGTAGGCGGCAACGGCAACCTCCTGGAGGTGGCACCGCGCCCCACCTCCGCTGCCCCAGAGGTCTACCTGGATGTACAGGGCAGTTCGCTGGTCGGCGATATTCTTGTGGCCGAGGGCGGCAGCCAGGCGCACGTTGTTTTGTCCAACGGGGGCAGCCTTACCGGTGCTTTCACCAATGTCACCAGTGCCTCGCTGGACGATGGCGGCCGCTGGCAGCTGCGCGGCAACAGCGACGTCGGGGCGTTGACCCTCAACACTGGCGGTGTGGTGGCACTGGGCGACGGCAGTACCTTCAACACGCTCGATGTGGACACCTTCACCGGCAACGGCGGCACGCTGCTGTTCAACACGGTGCTTGGCGCGGACGATGCCAGTACGGACCGTTTGCATGTGCTGGGCGATACCCGTGGTTCGGCGAATGTGGCGGTCAACAATGTGGGCGGCGCAGGCGCACAGACCGTGGATGGCATTGAACTGATCCGCGTGGACGGCGCGTCAAATGGTCAGTTTGCGCTGGCCGGCCGCGCGGTGGGCGGGCAGTACGAGTACTTCCTGTTCAAGGGCGGCGCGAGTGGTGCAGGCAACTGGTACCTGCGCTCGCAGCTGCCGGTGCCGCCGGACCCCTGCGATGCCGACCCGACGTTGCCTGGGTGCGCGCCTGTTGATCCGCCTGTTGATCCGCCTGTTGATCCGCCTGTTGATCCGCCTGTTGATCCCATCCCGGATCCGGATCCGGTACTGCGCCCCGAGGGCGGCGCCTACCTGGCCAACCTGACCGCCGCCGGCAACCTGTTCCGCCTGGGCTACCACGACCGCCAGGCCGGCCAGAACGGTGGCCGCGGCTGGGCGCGCGTGGACGGTTCGCGTAACGGCTTTGATGCGGTGAGCCGCCAGCTGGACGTGCGTGGCAACAGCCAGGCGCTGAGCGTGGGCGTGGATATGCTTCGAGGTGTCAACGGCAGCGGCGTCGGCCTGATGCTGTCCAGCGGCAATGCCAGCAGCACCTCCACCAACGCGCTGACAGGTTACTACGCGCGCGGCAAGGTGAAGGGTGAAGCGCTGGGTGTCTATGGCACGTGGCGTGGCCCCAGTGAGGATGGGTATGCGGGTTTCTACATTGACGGCTCGGTGCAGCGTGCGCAGTTCCGCAACCGCGTGGAAGGCGTGGGCCTGACCCCGGAGCGCTATGACAGCAAGGTCTGGCAGGGTGCAGTGGAAACCGGGTATGCGTTCCGGGCAGGCGGCGCTTCAAACGCTGGCATCTATGTGGAGCCGCAACTGCAGGTGGGTTACAACCGCTGGGATGATCTGCGGCATACCGAAGCCAACGGCACGGTGGTGACCACGCAGGATGCTGATGGACTCTATGGGCGTGCGGGTATGCGACTTTCCGGGGTTACGCGCTGGGGGAATGGCGTGGCGCAGGTGCAGCCGTACATTGCCGCGCACTGGCTGCATACCCGTAACGACGCCCAGGTGCGCATGGATGATGAAGGAGTAGACGCCCGTATTCCGCGCAGCCGTGGCGAGTTCAGCGGCGGTGCGTCGGTGAAATTTGGCAATGGGGTGAGTGCGTGGGGCGGGCTGTCGTTGCAGCGGGCGTCCGGCTACCACCAGACCAGCGCACAGGTGGGATTGAGTTACGCATGGTGATGCGCGAAGAGTAAAGTGCCGCACGACCAAAGGTCGTGCGCTGCCCCCAAAACGCAGCCCAACAAAAAACGCCCCGCATCATCTGCGGGGCGTTTTTTTCATGCGATTACACCAGCGGGCTTATCAGCCCTGGTAGTCGCGCACGTCACTGCCGGTGTAGACCTGGCGCGGACGGCCGATCTTCATTTCCGGGTCGACCTGCTGTTCCAGCCAATGCGACACCCAGCCGGAGGTACGGCCCAGGGCGAACATGACGGTGAACATTTCGGTCGGGATCTGCAGCGCCTTGTAGATGATGCCGCTGTAGAAATCGACGTTCGGGTACAGCTTGCGGGCGACGAAGTACTCGTCCTGCAGCGCGGCCTGTTCCAGCTTCACGGCCACGTCCAGCAGCGGGTCCTGCACGCCCAGCTGGTCCAGCACCTTGCTGGTCATCTCACCGATGACCTTGGCGCGCGGGTCGAAGTTCTTGTACACGCGGTGGCCGAAGCCCATCAGGCGGAAGCCGGAGGTCTTGTCCTTGGCCTTGGCCACGGCGGACTCGACATTGTCGGCGCTGCCGATCTCTTCCAGCATCTTCAGGACGGCTTCGTTGGCACCGCCGTGGGCCGGACCCCACAGCGCGGTGACGCCAGCGGCGACCGATGCGTACGGGTTGGCACCGGTCGAACCCACCAGGCGCACGGTCGAGGTCGAGGCGTTCTGCTCGTGGTCGGCGTGCAGGATGAACAGCAGGTCCAGCGCCTTGACCACGTCCTGGTTCAGCTCGTACTGGCCATCAGCCGACTCGAAGGTCTGCTTCAGGAAGCGACTGACGTAATCCAGCGAGGTGTCCGGCTTGTTGGCCGGCAGGCCCTTGCCGTGGCGGTAGATCAGGGCCGACAGGGTCGGCACCTTGGCGATCAGGCGCACGGCAGCCTGGCGGCGCTGTTCGGCGTCGGACAGGTCCAGCGAGTCGTGATAGATGGCCGACAGCTGCGCGATGGCCGCGGTCAGGATGGCCATCGGGTGGGCATCCTTGGCGAAGCTGCTGATCAGGGCGTTGATCGACGCATCGACGTTGGCTTCGGCAGCCAGCTCATCGGTGAAGGCCTTCAGCTGTTGGGCGCTCGGGCGCTCGCCGTTGATCAGCAGGTAGGCCACTTCGACGTAGCTGGACTTCTCCGACAGCTGTTCGATGGGGTAGCCGCGGTACAGCAGCACGCCCTTGTCGCCGTCGATGTAGGTGATGGCAGACTTGCAGCTGGCCGTCGCGGTAAAGCCGGAATCGTAGGTGAAGAACCCCGTTTCCTTGGTCAGCTTCGCGATGTCGACGCAGTCGTTGCCGAGAGTGGGTTTGATGACGGGCAGAACGACCGACTTGTCGCCGGCGTTGAGCGTGACCTGATCAAGATCGGACACTGTGTGCGCTCCTTCATGGGAAGGCGCCTGCCCAAGCGCGTTGGTCAGGCACGTGAATGACGTCCTCGGCCTGTGCCGGGGATCAGGTCATTATCGCACAGCAGCATTTGCCCGGCGCTAGACAGAAGTCGTATACGACAGGCAGCCAGACGCCGGCCGTTGAGCGGCCCGGATCGGCAAAAGCGTTGTCACACGAACGCAGTGTTCCGTCCATCCAAACGCCCGTTGGGTTGGCGTTGGGGAAAAACAAACGGCCGCGCAGAGCGCGGCCGTTGGTTCGAAGCTGGATCGACAGATCAGCGCGCGTAGCGCTTCTGGAACTTGTCGATACGGCCCGAGGTGTCGATGACCTTGTGCTTGCCCGTGTAGAACGGGTGCGAAGCCGAGGAAATTTCAACCTTGACCAGCGGGTATTCGTTGCCGTCTTCCCACTGGATGGTTTCCTTCGTCGCCATGGTGGAGCGGGTCAGGATCTTGAAATCGGAGGTGACGTCATGGAAGACGACGTCGCGGTAGTTCGGATGGATATCGGCCTTCATGGGCTCACACCGTAAATGGGCTGGTGGTCAAGAGCGGCATTATAAGCACCGGTTGCCGCCCGGGGCAACCGGTGCCGGGCCACGGACGTCAGTCCGCGCCCAGGGCCTGGCGCACCAGGGCCTCGAAACGCTGCTGGTCGTAGGCCATCAGCAGATCGCAGTTGTCCGGCTGGCCGGTCTGGCGGTTCCAGTCGACGATGGTGGCGCCGCGGCTGAACGTGCCGTTCAGCTCCACGTTCAGCGGGCGCGACTCGACCCGCAGCTGGCCTTCGGGGTTCAGCGCCCAGGCCATGGCCACCGCATCGGCGGTGTACCAGCGCCCGCCCTTGCTGTCTTCGGACAGGCCACGGGTCTTGCGCGAGATCAGTTCGTAGAAGCGGGCGCGATCGGAATCGGCCTGCAGCCACTTCTCGGCGTCCTGCAGCGGCAGGCCATGGGCGACGGTGGCCTCCCAGTCCGACACCAGCAGGTGCTTGAACGAGGTGAACACCACGTGCGCCGCTTCCGGGTCGAACGCAATGTTGAATTCGGCCGCCGGGGTGATGTTGCCGTGGCAGGTGACCGCGCCGCCCATCACCACGATGCGCTTGATGCGCTCGGGCAGGGTCGGGTCCAGCTTCAGTGCCAGGGCAAGGTTGGTCAGCGGGCCCAGCATCACCAGCATCAGTTCGCCGGCGTGCTCGTGCGACAGGCGCAGGATGGCCAGTGCGGCGTGCTCGGCTTCGGCCTGGCGGCTGGGCGGCGGCAGGTCCACGTCGCCGTAGCCGTCACGGCCATGCACGTGGGCAGCGTCGACGGAGGGATGCAGCAGCGGATCCGGGCTGCCGGCAAACACCGGCACGTCGGCGCGGCCGACGATGTCGCAGAGCTTGAGGGCGTTGCGAACGGTGTACTCGAGGCCGACATTGCCGGCGGCGATGGTCAGGGCGACCACGTCGTGCCGTTCATCGGCGAAGGCCATCAGCAGGGCCAGGGCGTCGTCCACACCGGGGTCGGTGTCGATCAACAGCGGGATCTTGTGGGTCATCGTTGCCGTCTTCAGATCGGCAACGAAGTGTGGACCGGGTTGATGACCGTTGCAAGACCACCCTGCGCCGGGGGGAATGAAGATGAAATTGGTCGGCTGCGGCCTTTGTAGAGTGGAGCCCATGCTCGACTCACGCGCGCAGCGCGAAGGGCAGCCGAGCATGGGCTCGGCTCTACAGGCGGTGCGCGAACGGCCGCCGGGCCTGGACCGGCGCTACCCGGGGGGATGCCGTGCCCACCGGGCAAGGGCTCTGACCCCATTCTCGCGAATCAGAACTGACGCAATCAACCACAAACGCCCGCCCACGTCCCAATTGCACGTATTTCGAGATTTCAAACAATCCTCATAGAGGCGCCAACGCTTCACATGGAAATGTTGCAGGGCCATCGACAACGGATGGCACGGGCTTGCAATCCCGTTTGACCATGTTGTTTACGCTTGCCTGCCGGCGTTGCGCGCGTGCTCGTGCGCGGCGTCCGGCAGGCAATCCGTCCGTGCTTTCCATGGCGGGCGGTGCGTGGGGGCCCCGTGCCCGCCGGCTTATCAGCATTGGTCACCGGTATTGCAACCACTCACCGCCCGCCACCCTCGCCTACGCGTTGGTGGCTTCCTGCCTTGTGCATGAGGATTGCCGACATGACTGCTTCCCACTATCCCCTGCTGTTCGCCACCCTCGGCGACGCCGCCGCCAGCATCCCCGATGCGCTGGCGCGCACGCTGGAAACCACGCTGTCTGCCACCCAGGCGGCAAACAGCAGCGAAGGCCCCAGCCTGCTGGAGTGCCTGCGCCGCATCCGCCATGGCGAAGGTGCCGATGGCCAGCCCTGGCCGAGCGCGCGGCATTCGCCCGGGCAATGCATGGCCCTGGCCCGCATCGACCGAGCGGCGGCGGGCCTGACCGTGCTGCTGGAAATGCTGCACGCCAGTGAGCGCCTGCGTGTGGATGGCGAAGAGGTTCAGAACGTCGGCGATGACGTGCGCGAGGGCCTGCTGCTGGCCTGCCGCGGGTTGTCCGAATATGTAGGGATGCAGTTGCCGGCGGCCTAGGTCGTTGCCCAGTAGATCTACGCCATGCGTGGACGACGCTTCTGTAGAGTCGAGCCATGCTCGACTCATGCGCGCAGCGCGAAGAGAAGCCGAGCGTGGGCTCGGCTCTACAGGGGGGGGGCCGCGAAACGCCGCCGGGCGTGGCCCGGCGCTACCTACGCGCCGGCGTGGATGGGGTCAGAGCCCTTTGCGTGTCAAAGGGATCTGACCCCGACGCGAAGCGCAGCCGAGCGTGGGCTCGGCTCTACAGGGGGGGGCCGCGAAATCGCGCTGGGGGGATGGGGTCGGATCCCTTTGCGCAGCAAAGGGCTCTGACCCCACTTAACGCATCGGCTTACCAGCTGTAGCTGACGCCCATCTGTGCGCTGATCTGGTGGTAGCCCGAGGCGCGCTGCAGCGCCAGGCCGCCCCACACCCCTACCCCGCCGGCAAACTTCACCGACGCACCGCCACTGAACTCGCCACGGCTGCGCGGGATGCGTGCATCCACCCGCTCGTCATCCATCAGCACGCTGGAGGCAGCGCGCTGGTGCAGCCAATGCGCGGCAATGAACGGCTGTACCTGGGCCGCACCATTGCCCCAGCGGGTGACCCCGGACAGGCGTACTCCGGCACGGCCGAACATGCCATCGGCATCACGCGTGGTCACCACCGTGCCGTTGGCTTCGGTATGGCGCAGGCTGTCCCAGCGGTTGTAGCCGACCTGCAGCTGCGGCTCCAGGAACAGGCCGCCACGGGCATCGCCGCCCAGACGCAGCGCGTAACCCGCTTCCACCGCACCCTGCCACGCCTTGCTGTCATAACGTTCCGGGGTCAGGGCCACGCCCTCCACGCGATTGCGGAACTGCGCACGCTGCACTGAGGCATCCACGTAGAAACCGGCATACGGGTCGCCATGCGCGGCGCGCCAGGTACCGTACACACCCAAGGCTTCACCCTTCACCTTGCCGCGGGCGTAATAGCCGGTGAGGCTGTTCACCGACGTGCTGCTGGCATTGCCGCCGCCCAGCATCACACCGAATGCGCTGCCTGCATCGTTGCGCACCAGATCGGCACCCACGGCCAGGGACTGGTTGTTACCACGGATATCGAGCTGGCGGCTGACCGCATCGAAACCATTCCGCGAACCATCCACACGCACCCAGCCCCGGCCGCTGTTCTGGCCGGCGTGCCGGTGGTGGTAGCCCAGCGCGAACATGTTCTGCGCGGCGGTGAGGTTGGCCAGGTACGCCCCACCTTCCGGGCGCAACACAACCGGCGGGGTGATTGGATCGCCACCGCCCTCCTCTCCGCCTTCGCCCCCCTCACCGGGATCAGGTCCCGGACCGGGTGCAACCTCGCATCCCGGCGCCGCCGGATCAAGCTCGCAGCGGTCACCGAGTTGCGAGCGAAGGTACCAGATGCCATCGCTCGGATCGGTCAGGCCGCCCTTGTGCAGGAAGTATTCGTAGGTACCGCCCACCGCGCGCCCTGCCAAGGTGTAGGTCGCCAATGCGGCGCCCTCCACCTGGATCAGTGCGATGCCGTCCACGGTCTGCCCGCCTACTCCGCCGATGTTGCGCACGGCCACCTGCGCATCGCCCGTGGCGCCGCCGCGCACATGCAGGCGGTCAATAGCCGAGCCATCACCGCCCAGCGCCCCGCTGAACAGCAACGTCGCACGTTCGGTGTGCAGATCGCCGTCCACAGTGAGCATGTTGAAGCGGCCGCTGCCATCAGATATCGCTACCGTGCTGTCGCGTACCTCCAGCTCGCCGATACGCGCGTCGCTGGTCAGCGTCCACTGGCTGCCGGCATCCAGTGAGAGCGTCTGCACCAGATCTGAAGTGCCCAACCACAGCGCGCCGTCGGCCAGCTGCACATGCACCTGCGACTGTGGCAAGAGGCCAGCGGCTACGTCGTCGGGAGTAGTGACTATGTCACCTAGCAACTGCGAGCCTTCCTGCAGCGCCACGTCGAAGCGTCCTGCGACAGCCGCATCCAGCGCCATGCCGATGCCGTTGCCGCCAGAAACCACCGTCCCGCCGCCGAGGGTCACACCCGCGTCACGGGTACTGCGTACCCATAGGCCACCGTGTCGGGTACTGACGAGCGACCCGCCGTTGATGGTCATCCGGCCGTTGTCGTTTATTACGGCCGCGTAAGCGTCTTCGCCCTCCGCGCGGACGTGGGTGTTGTACAGCGTCAGTTCTCCCCGCCCACCCGCCAGCACGCCATGCGCTGCATTGCCCAGAGTGACCACCTGACTGTCCAGCAGATTCACGCTGCCGCCGAGACGTGCGATCGCGCCGATGGCGCGGTCGCCTTGAGTCAGAACGTCCACCTGCGTCGCGTCAATGAGCGGGCGGCCGCTGCCGCCTTCTGCATAAATGCCATGGCCATTGTCACCCAACGTGCGCAGCACACTGTCCGAGACGGCGGTGTGGCCGCCCATGACTGATATGGCCTGCCAGAATTCACCACCCGCAGTGATACTGGAGCCAGTGATGGACACGGCCGAGTCGTTCAGCACCAGAACGCCGACGCCGTTGCGGGAGGTAATGTTGGAGCTGGCGATGTCCACCAGGCCGCCACGCTGGTTGACGTTGATACCGGTCGATTCACTCGTCACCGCACTATTGCGCAACGTCAGCTGCGCGTCCGTCATCATCAGGACGCCGAACTTGCCGTACACATCCGTACCGTCCAGTAGCACCTTGCCGTCTCGGGATCCGAAGCTGATCGCCGCTGCGTTATCGCCTCCAGCGTGGATGCGACCGCCGTACATCTGCACCTCCCCACCCACCAACAGTCCATCTCCGGAGCGCGCATGGGTCAGACTGATGTCCACGTTGTGCAACATCGCCGTATTGCCAGCACCGATCATTACACCCATCGCCCCGCCCCCAGTGCCGTTGATGGTGACGTTGCGCAGGGTGATGTCCCCCGTACCCAGTGCCTGCGCCCACACGCCGGCGCCGCCTCCAGCATGGTTGATGGTTACGTTCTCCGCCAGTAGGCTGCCGCCTTCCACAAAAAGCCCGTGCGAACTGCTTCCCAAGACGTTAATGGCGCTGTCATGCACGGCAACAACGCCTGCGTTAAGGGTAATTCCATGTGCCCCCCCTCCCCGCGTGGTGACGGTTACTCCGTCGGCTGTCAGGCTACCGCCGGTCACGCTGATGCCGCTTGCCGCCGTGCCACTGGTGCCGATGCGCGTGCCCTGGACTTGAATGTGACCACCGCTATCGGCCGACAACCCGACCGCGCCGTAGCCGGTGGTCAGCACGCTGCCGCCGCTCAGATCGATCCGGCTGCTGGCGCCCTCGGCACGTGCCGCGGCGGCGCGCTCACCTCCGGTCTGCAGGGTCACTTCACCCGTTGCAGCAATGCTGCCGCCGTTTAAAGCATGGAATGCGTGCTCGGCGTCGCCAATGGTGGCGTATTCGCCTGGAGCCGGGGTTTCCGTCGTGCCATCGGCAACGACCTGCTGAGCATGGGCCACCGGCACGGAAAGGGAAAGCGCTATAGACGCCGCCAACATGTGACGGACGGGAGGGAAACTGCACATGGATTCAGCTCTGAAGGCGCGCCGTGAAACCGGCGGGGTGGCAAGCATCCGCACTGCGACCCTTGTCGGCCATCGAATTCGATTCAAAGAATGTAGCTGAACCGTCAACATTTCCACAGGCTGTGGCATTGCGATCTGCAACAAATTGCATAGGTCAGAAGCGTCATCTACGGCATGCTGACGATTGCTACTGGACACCCATGCGCTCACAGACGCTTCATCCGCCTGAGCTATATCTCGCAAGGTACGAGCGGGCGCGTCGCAGCACCGCGTTTCGTCCGGCGTCTCCACTCTCACCTAGAAAAAGCCGATAAAACGCACTCTGGTCCCTGCACGCGCCCGTGCGCCAGTCCCTCACCCACTGGCCCTGGGTCTCGTCGCCGCACTGGTCGCAACGGCCGTTGCGCCTGTCGCTTTGGCAGGCAATCTCGATAACCAGTCGGTCGAGGTGGTGGCCGGAGATCCGCTGGAGGCATGGAATCTAATTAATGGCTCTTCGCTGTCGGTTAGTGGGGGCCAAGCGGCCGGCGTGGTGAATCGCCACCCGCCGCTGGCCAGGATTCCCTCGTAGCGAGTAGAGTCCGCTGCCGCGCCTTCCCGGTCAATGTCACATCGCCCTCCTGGGTGTGATCGTGGTGGAAGCCGTTAGCCACACGGCGGAGGTCTTGCTGTTTGGCAGACGCATCGGGGTCTTCGGAAGGAACCAGCAACCTACACCAATGCCACCGGAGAATAGCCCAGCGCGATTTACACATATCACACCGACATCTGGCTGACGTCACCGTTGCCGGCCAAGCCATCGGGACGGTAGGCGCCCTGCCTGTCGTGATCTGCTCCAGGTGGGCCTGGCTGCGAATCTGCAACTTGTTGCATGGTTTCAGCGTAGGTGCTCGACGACAATGGCCCCGCGTCAATCGATGCAATTGCGACATCTTCTGGCGCATCCCAGCCTTTCGAGGAGTGCGACACGATGTCAAACCGCTATGCACCGCGCTCGCGCCCCCTGACGCTCGCTCTTATGGCCGCCCTTGCCATATCGACCTCGCAGGCTCTGGCCGCGACTGTCTCAGGACCCGACGCAACGCATGCCGTTCAACCCGGCGACCGCGTGGAAGACTGGTTCGTCCTTGACGGGGCAGTGCTGCAATTGCGACCGCAATCGCGCGTGCTTAACGCCTTCGTGACCGATTCGCGCCTGGAAGCAGAGAATGCCCGACTTGATTTTGTGAATGTACTGCGGGGCAAGCTCGATATGCGAGGCGGCATGCTTGGGTATGTCGTCCGCGGTGGGTATGCCGCGCTGATCAACAACAGCGTTGCCTATCTCGATCAGGTGGATATTGAATCCGACGGGACAGGCATCTGGGCGATTCGCGCCGGTACTGATATAAGCCTCTCCCGCTCTGTGCTCTCAGCCAGCCTGATTGGCGTGGATGTCGAGGACAGGGCGACCGTTCGTCTGGACGATGTCGATCTGAGTACGTCCAATGTGCTGACCAGCGTTGGCCTAAGAATGGCCGACAGCCGTGCCAGCTTGGCTGACAGCCGGATCAGTGCAGGCGGAATCGCCGTGTCCATGATCAACAGCGTAGCGGACATCACCGGCAGCACCCTTGCCGGGCCCACAGGCGGCGTGGTGATCAGCACGACCGCCAGTGCGGCGGCACCTGCGCAGGCGCGACTGGAAGGCACTACCGTCACTGCAGCGTCGGGCACAGCGGTCGAGCTGTCCGGTGCGAGTACGCTGTTACTACGCGATAGTGTTCTACAGGGCGGCGGGGCCAACGGCATGGGCGTGCTGATGCAGGGCGGCGGCACCCTCGTTGCGCAGGGCGGAAGCATCGAGGGGAATCGCGCAGGGCTGCGCGTGGAAGGCTCCCGAAACCAGGCGCGATTGGACCGCACCGCCGTCACTGCAGCGTCGGGCACAGCGGTCGTGCTCTCGGGTGGCAGCACGCTGGCATTACGCGACAGCCTTCTGCAGGGCGGCTCGGCCAGTGGCATGGGCGTGCTGATGCAGAGCGGCAGCACCCTTGTTGCGCTGGGCGGGAGTATCGAGGGGAATCGGGCGGGGCTGCGCGTGGAAAACTATGGCGGCGTTACCAGCGCCGTGCTCGATGGCGCGCGGATTACCTCCGTCAACGGCGACGCCGTGCAGGTTACTGGGAACACGGCTGGCACGAACACCATCACGCTGCGCAACGGTGCTTCATTGGCCACCGGTTCGGGCGTCCTGCTGCGCGCGCAGGGCAGCGCCCAAGTGGATCTGCAGGTTCACGCCTCGCATCTGACCGGCGATCTGATCGGCCAGAGCACTGACTCCGGCCTGGACGTAACGCTGGGCGACGGCGCTACGCTGGCCGGGAGGATCGAAGGTGGGCGGGCCATTGCCCTGCACAATGCGCTGTGGCAGATGACTGGCGCCAGCCTCATCGACCGACTGCTACTCGGCCCTGATGCCGTGCTTGCGTTGGGCGGGGGCGATGTCTTCCAAACGCTGGCGATCAGCGGCGACTTCATTGGTGATGGCGGCACCCTCCTCTTCAGCACCGTGCTTGACGGCGACGATGCGCCCACCGACCGGCTTATCATTGGCGGCGACACGCGGGGCACCGCCAACATCCGGGTGACCAATGTGGGTGGCGCCGGAGCAGCGACCCAGGACGGCATCAAACTTATTTCGGTAGGCGGGACATCCAATGGCCAGTTCATCCTGGCAGGTCGCGCCGTGGGCGGCCAGTACGAATATTTCCTGCACAAGGGCACTGGCGTCGATGGCAACTGGTACCTGCGCTCGGTATTGCCGACGCCGCCGGACCCGTGCGACGCCGATCCTTCCAGCTGCACACCGCCTGTCGATCCGGTACATCCGGTAGATCCGGTGAATCCGGTGAATCCGGTGGATCCGGTAGATCCGGTGGACCCGGTAGATCCGGTGGATCCGGTAGATCCGATCGAACCGGCGGATCCGGTGGATCCCATCGATCCCGGAGATGGCAACCCGGTCCCTCCTCCGCATCCCGACCCTGTGATCCGTCCCGAGGGCGGCGCGTATCTCGCTAACCTGCGTGCTTCGCAGGAGATGATGCGGATCGGCTACCACGAGCGCAGCGCAGGCCAGAACGCTGGGCGCGCCTGGGCGCGCGTAGACAGAGCCCGCCGGGGCTTCGATGCGGCCAGCCACCAGCTGCGCATCCGCGGTAACAGCCAGACGCTGAGCGTCGGTGCTGACCTGTGGCGCACCCACAATGACGGTGGCGTGGGCATCATGCTATCGAGCGGCAATGCCGCCAGCACATCCACCAACGCTTTCAGCGGCTACTACGCCCGCGGCAAGGTCAAGGGTGAAGCGCTGGGCGTATATGGCACTTGGCATGCGGGTGGTGGGGCAGATCCCTACAGCGGCTTCTACGTGGATGGCACCGTGCAGCGGTCGCAGTTCCGCAACCGTGTGGAAGGCGTGGGCCTGGCAACGGAGCGCTATGACAGCCGCGTGTGGCAGAGCGCGCTTGAAATCGGCTATGCGTTCCGCCTGGGCGGCAGCAACAGGAACAGCAACGTGTTCCTGGAACCGCAATTGCAGGTCGGTTACGACCGCTGGAGCGTCACACGCCACACCGAAGCCAACGGCACGGTGGTGACCACCGGTGGTGCCGATGGCCTGTTCGGTCGCTTAGGCCTGCGCCTGTCAGGCGTGACGCGATGGGAAGACTGTGCGGCGCAGGTGCAGCCGTACCTGGCTGCCAACTGGCTGCTTAACCGCGCCGAATCGCAGGTGTACATGGATGGAGAACTGGTAGACGCACGCGTTCCAGGCAAGCGTGCCGAAGTAAGTGCCGGAGCGTCGCTGAAGTTTGCCAACGGCGTGAGCGTGTGGGCTGGGTTGGCCCGCCAGCAAGCGAGTGGCTACTACCAGACCAGTGCGCAGCTCGGGGTGAACTACCGCTGGTAAGACGCTACTTCGTTTGGCTGCACCGCGTCGATATGTCCCTCGGCGATATCTCTGGTCGGATGCTGGGCACAACCAACCGAAGCCACATCATCATCTGACATGTTGCGTCATCCTGCATGCACACCACGATGAACACGGAAAGGGCCGGCCGCTGGAGGTGGACGTGATCGCGCCGGACGGACAGGCCGTGCTGCCGCTGCCGGCCGGTGCGGGCACGCCCGCAACGGTCGCGTTCCATTGTCTGGACGATTACGGCATCCCGCGCGATGCGGAAGGCAAGGTGGGCGCTGCAACATCTGTAGAGTCGAGCCCACGCTCGACTCACGCGCAAAGCGCGAAGTAGATCCACGCCATGCGTGGATGATGACTGGAAGTGGGTCAGAGCCCTTTGCGCAGCAAAGGGATGCGACCCTGGCGCGCACGGCCGCCGGGCATGGCCCGGCGCTACCGGGGGACGCGCACTCCCGTCGTGGATGGGGTCAGAGCCCTTTGCGCAGCAAGGGGTCTGACCCCTTCGGCTGACCCCTTCGGCTGTTACGCCGAGGCGTAGCGCACGGCGGTGCCGATCCAGCGGTTGACCACGCGGTCGGCCAGCGCCGGTTGCTGGGCCAGCAGGCGTTCGGCCAGGTCGTGCACGCCGGGCAGCAGGCCGGCATCGCGGGCCAAGTCGGCAATGCGGAAACCGGCCAGGCCGGTCTGCCGGGTACCGAGTAGTTCGCCGGGACCGCGCAGTTCCAGATCCTTTTCGGCAATGACGAAGCCATCGTTGGTGTCGCGCATCGTCTGCAGGCGCTCGCGCGCCATCTGCGAAAGCGGCGCCTGGTACAGCAGCACGCAGCGCGACACAGCCGAACCACGGCCAACACGGCCGCGCAGCTGGTGCAGCTGGGCCAGGCCCAGGCGCTCGGCGTTCTCGATCACCATCAGCGAAGCATTGGGTACGTCCACGCCCACTTCGATCACGGTGGTCGCCACCAGCAGGTCGATCTCGCCGGCCTTGAACGCCACCATCGTCGCCAGCTTTTCGGCGGCTTTCAGGCGGCCATGCACCAGCCCGACGCGTACGCCGGGCAGCAGTGCCTGCAGTGATTCGTAAGTGGCCTGCGCGGGGGTTGCATCCAGCTCTTCGCTTTCCTCGATGAGCGTGCACACCCAATACACCTGCCGCCCTTCCTGGCAGGCCAGCGCAATGCGCTCGATCAGCTCCGGGCGACGGTCATTGTTCAGTGCGACGGTCTGCACCGGCGTGCGGCCCGGTGGCAGTTCGTCGATGGCCGAGACATCCAGGTCCGCGTATTCGGACATCGCCAGCGTGCGCGGAATCGGTGTTGCGGTCATCACCAGCTGGTGCGGCACGCTGTTGCCTCCCGCGCCCTTGTCACGCAGCGCCAGTCGCTGATGCACGCCGAAGCGTTGCTGCTCGTCGACGATGGCCAGTGCCAGATCCTGGAACACCACGGCCTCCTGCATCAGTGCGTGGGTGCCGACCACCACCTGCGCTTCGCCGCTGGCGACCTGCTCCATCACCTTGGCGCGCGCCTTGCCGGTGACCTTGCCGGCCAGCCAGGCGATGCGCACACCGAGCGGTTCCAGCCAGCCGCGCAGGTTGTTGAGATGCTGTTCGGCCAGCAGCTCGGTGGGCGCAGCCAATGCAACCTGCTTGCCCTGCTCCACCGCCAGCATCGCCGCCAGCGCGGCGACCACGGTCTTGCCGGAGCCGACATCGCCCTGCACCAGCCGCAGCATCGGGCTGGGGCGCGCCAGGTCCTCGCGGATCTGCTTGAACACGCGCGCCTGCGCGCCGGTCAGCGCGAACGGCAGCTGCTTCAGCAGCGCCTTGGCCAGCTTGCCGGGGCCGGCCAGCGGCGGTGCATGGTGCGCCTGCAGCGCGATACGCTGGCGACGCAGGCTGAGGTGGTGGGCCAGCAGCTCTTCCATTGCCAGGCGACGCTGCGCTGGATGAGTGCCGGCCGCCAGCGCGGCCAGGTCGGCATCGGGCGGCGGCCGGTGCACGGTCAGCAGCGCGCTGCGCAGCGACGGCAGGCCGAGGCCATCGAGCCAGCCGCTGGGCAGCAGTTCCAGCGTGCTTTCCTCGGGCAGGCGGTCCAGCGCCTGGCCGATCAGCTTGCGCATGGTCATCGGGCCGACGCCTTCCACGATGGGGTACACCGGGTCGAGGCGGTCGCCGAGTTCGGGATCATCGCTGCGGCCCAGCACCTGGTAGCTGGGGTGGACGATTTCCAGGCCGAGGTGGCCCGGCTTGGGGGTGCCGAAGCAGCGCAGCCGGTTGCCCACTGCGAACTGGCCGACCTGCTGCTGGCGGAAGTGGAAGAAGCGCAGCACCAGGGTGCCCCGCCCTTCATCTTCCACCGCCACCTTCAGCATGGGCCGGTAGCGCATGCCGCGTTCGACCGCGGTGACCCGCACTTCCACCTGCGCGGGCACGCCCGGGCGCAGGTCTTCGATGCGGGTCAGCCGGGTCCGGTCTTCATAGCGCAGCGGCAGGTGAAGCCAGAGATCCTGCAGGGTGGCCAGGCCACGCGCCTGCAGTTTGGCGGCCACGGCCGGACCGACGCCCGCGAGCATCGCCAGGGATGCTTCGCCGGACGGTGACAGGACCGGGGTGACCGCCGCCTTGCGTGCCACGTGGCGGTCAGTCGATGACCATCACCGCGTCGACCTCGAAGTTGGCGCCCTTCGGCAGGCCGGAGACTTCGATGGTGGAACGGGCCGGGTACGGGGCCTGGAAGTAGTCCTGCATGACCGCGTTGACCTTGGCGAACTCGCCCAGGTCGGTCAGGTACAGGCCCAGGCGCACGACCTTGTCGAGCGAGCCGCCCGCGGCTTCGGCCACGGCCTTGAGGTTGTCGAAGGCGCGACGGGCCTGCGCTTCGACGTCACCGGCGCCGACGATGTCGCCGGTGGCCGGGTCGAGCGGGATCTGGCCGGAGAAATACACGGTGTTGCCGGCGCGCACGGCCTGCGAGTACGGGCCGATGGCGGCAGGGGCCTTTTCGGTGTTGATGATCTGGCGGGACATGGGTCGCTCCGGTGCTTTGGGGGAAAACAGAGCGGTGATTGTACCGGCTGGGGCGCGCGTCGGCTGGGGTCGGATCCGTTTCCCGCCGGGAAACGGCTCTGACCCCGTGCATGAGATCGGGTCACGCGATGGGGTCAGAGCCCTCTCCGTTGGAGAGGGATCCGACCCCGGATCCGAAGCAGGGTTATTGGCGGCGTACCGCTTGCACGACCGACAGGCGGCGCAGGCGTCGCATCACCTCGGCCAGGTGGTTGCGGTCGCGCACCTGGATGTTGAACGCCAGCACCGCAGCGTTGAAGTCGCGGTCCAGGTAGTCCACGCGCTCGATGTTGGAGTGGCTCTGCGCGATGGCGGCGGCCAGCTGCGCCAGCACGCCGGTGCCGTTCTCCACTTCCACCACCAGCGAGGTGTCGTAGTCGCCGGAGACGGTGGTGTCCCAGCCGATCGGCACCCAGCGCTCGGGCGACTTGCGCAGCTCGGCCAGGTTCGGGCAGTCCATGCGGTGCACCACGATGCCCTTGCCGGCGGTGTGGTAGCCCATGATCTCGTCGCCGGGAATCGGCTGGCAGCAGCCGGCGAAGGTGACCACGCCGCGCTCGCTGCCGTTGATCAGGATCTTCTCCTGCGAGTGGTGGCGCGAATGCGGGCCGCCACGCAGTTCGGCGTAGGCCATCAGCGCCTGCGCGGCCTGGGTCGGCATCCAGTTGCCCAGTGCGACCTCGGCCAGCAGCGCCTCCAGGCGCGGGAAACGGTGCTCGGCCAGGAACGCGTCCAGGCGCCCCTTCGGCAGCCGTTCCAGCGACGAATCCATCGCTTCCAGCGCACGGTCGAGCATGCGATGGCCGAGCTGCACGGCATCTTCGTGCTCCAGCTGCTTGAGCTGGTGGCGGATGGCGGTGCGTGCCTTGCTGGTGACCACGAATTCCAGCCACTGCGGTTTCGGCGTGGCCGAGCGTGCGGTGATGATCTCCACCGACTGGCCCGACACCAGCTTGGTGCGCAGTGGCACCAGTTTCTTGTCCACGCGCGAGGCCACGGCCATGTTGCCCACGTCGGTGTGCACGGCGTAGGCGAAATCGAGCGCGGTGGAATTGCGCGGCAGGGCCAGGATCTTGCCCTTCGGGGTGAACAGGTAGACCTCGTCCGGGAACAGGTCGACCTTGACGTTGTCGAGGAACTCCAGCGAGGACCCGGCGGCGCGCTGCGAGTCGATCAGCTCGACGATCCAGGCGTGGGCACGGCTCTGCGCGCTGTTGGGCGAGTCACCACCGAACTTGTAGGTCCAGTGCGCGGCCACGCCGCGTTCGGCGATCAGGTCCATTTCCTCGGTACGGATCTGCACTTCGATCGGCGAGCCATACGGCCCGAACAGCACGGTGTGCAGCGACTGGTAACCGTTGGCCTTGGGAATGGCGATGAAATCGCGGAAGCGGCCATCGAGCGGCTTGAAGGTGGCGTGCACCGAGCCCAGCGCGTGGTAGCAGCTGGGCACGCTGCGCACGACCAGGCGGAAGCCGAACACATCCATCACCTGGTCGAAGGATTTGTTCTCGTCGCGCATCTTGTTGTAGATGCTCCACGGGGTCTTGATGCGGCTGATCAGCCGATGCTCGATCCCCTCCTTGGCCAGGCGCTGCGACAGCTGCACTTCCACCTGCGCCATCGCTTCGCGACGCACCACCGGCTGGCTGCGGATGTGTTTTTCGATGATGGCGTGGCGCCACGGGTAGAGCGCCTTGAACCCCAGGTTCTGCAGCTCGCTCTTGACCAGGCTCATGCCCAGGCGCTGGGCGATGGGCGCGTAGATCTCCAGCGTCTCGCGGGCGATGCGGCCACGCGCTTCGCGGCTCTGCGCGCCCAGCGTGCGCATGTTGTGCAGGCGGTCGGCCAGCTTGATCATGATCACGCGCAGGTCGCGCGACATCGCCAGCAGCATCTTGCGGAAGCTCTCGGCGGCCGCTTCCTGGCGGTCGCGGAACTTCAGCTTGTCCAGCTTGGTGACGCCGTCGACCAGTTCGGCCACGGCTTCGCCGAACTCGGCGGCCAGCGCCTCGCGGGTCAGCGGGGTGTCTTCGATGGTGTCGTGCAGGATCGCGGCGATCAGCGCTTCCACGTCCAGGCCGAGCTCGGCCAGCACCTGGGCCACGGCCACCGGATGGGTGATGTAGGGCTCGCCCGACTTGCGCGTCTGCCCAGCGTGCGCGGAGGCTCCGACTTCCCAGGCACGGCGCAACAGCGGCAGCTGTTCCGGCGGCAGGTAGTGGGCGGCGCGTTCAAGCTGGAGGACGTAGTCGGGTACGGCGGCAGCGGGGGCTGCGGCGACCTTGGCAGTGGGGCCTGGGTTCATGCCCGAAGCCTATTCCAGCGCGACGTTTACGGCAAATCCTGAATGCGAAACAGCCCGCACGGGGCGGGCTGTTCGGCGATCCAGCAATGACGTTGATCGATGCGATCAATCGTCGTTCTTGGACATGTCTTCGTCGGCGACCACTTCGGCGGCAGCCCACTCCAGCGCTTCGCGCTCGGCGCGCTCACGCTCGGCCTTCTCGACTTCGTCGATCAGCGCGTTGTCGATCTTGCGGGCGGCGATTTCGCGCAGCGCCAGCACGGTCGGCTTGTCCTCGGTCTCGCTGTTGTCCAGCGTGGCCTGCACGCCGTTGGCGAGCTGACGGGCACGCTTGGACGCCATCATGACCAGTTCGAAACGGTTGTTAACGACTTCCAGGCAATCTTCTACGGTGATGCGGGCCATACGGGCTCCCGGCGACCGATCGGCCGCTCAGTCGAATGAGGGAAAGGGGACGGAGTGTACTGGCAGGGGCTGGACAAAATCAAGCCAACCCCAACCCGATTCTTTTGGAATCAGTCAGTTGCACCCGCATCGGGGGTCAGCAGGGCCTGGATCAGGGCGGCGTGGCGCACCTTCTGGGCCTCCCGGCGCAGGCGGCTGGCAGTGAAGATGGCGCACAGCTCGTCCACGGCAGTGTCGAACACCTCGTTGACGATGACGTAGTCGAACTCGTTGAAGTGCAGCATTTCATCGCGGGCTGCGCCCAGCCGCTGGGCGATGACCGCCTCGCTGTCCTGGCCGCGCTTGCGCATGCGGTCCTGCAACGCCTGCTTGGACGGCGGCAGGATGAACACGGTGACCGTGCCCGGCACCAGCTGCCGCACCTGCTGCGCGCCCTGCCAATCGATCTCCAGCAGCACGTCCTGGCCAGCGGCCAGCTGCGGCTCCACCGACTGCCGGGCCGTGCCCTTCCAGTCGCCGTGCACCCAGGCGTGTTCGAAGAAGTCGCCGGCGGCGATCATCTGCTCGAACTTCTCGGCACTGACGAAGTGGTAGTGCTGGCCGTTCACCTCACCCGGGCGCATCGCGCGCGAGGTGAAGGAAATCGACAGGGCGATCTGCGGGTCACGCGCCAGGGTGGCGTTGACGATGCTGCTCTTGCCGGCGCCGGACGGGGCGGCCACGATGTACAGCGTGCCGCGCGCAACGGTGTCCGACGGTTTCGACGGGGCGCTCATGCGGGGGATCCAACGGGTTGATTTCGCAAACTTTTTTCCTCGGTGTTCCAGGTCCGGCGCGGCGGATCGCGCCAGGACGGCGGGGGCTGCGCGGAACATCCTGGAACCAGGCCCGGCAGACGCTTCCCCGGGGTGCGGGCACGCAACTTTACCAGAGGCGCCCGTTTGCGCGCCCGCCCGGCAGGCGCCGGGCCTTGTGCCACATGGGCATCCGGGGGCCTGTGCTATAACCGGGCCGTACCCAACGACAGCCCGGAGGCCCGTGCCTCCCCGCCATCCCAGGAGAACGGCATGCCATCGATGAGCCGCCGCCAGTTCCTGAAAGTGACCGGGACAACCCTGGTCGGCTCCAGCCTGGCACTGATGGGCTTCGCGCCCGGCATCGCGCTCGCGGAGGTCAGGCAATACAAGCTGACCCGCGCGACCGAGACCCGCAACACCTGTACCTACTGTTCGGTGGCCTGCGGCATCCTGATGTACAGCCTCGGCGATGGCGCCAAGAACGCCGAGCCGAGCATTTTCCACATCGAGGGCGACCCGGACCATCCGGTCAACCGCGGCACGCTGTGCCCGAAGGGTGCCGGCCTGGCCGACATCATCCACAGCAAGTCGCGCCTGCTCTACCCCGAGTACCGCGCGCCGGGCTCCAACGAGTGGAAGCGGCTGAGCTGGGACGATGCGCTGGATCGCATCGCGCGGCTGATGAAGGAAGACCGCGACGCCAACTTCGTGCAGAAGAACGAGGCCGGGCAGACGGTCAACCGCTGGCTGACCACCGGCATGCTGGCGGCCTCGGCCACCAGCAACGAGACCGCGGTGCTGACCCACAAGGTCGTCCGCTCCCTGGGCATGCTGGCATTCGACAACCAGGCACGTGTCTGACACGGCCCGACGGTGGCAGGTCTTGCCCCGACGCTAGGCCGTGGTGCGATGACGAACCACTGGGTCGACATCAAGAATGCCGACCTGATCCTGATCATGGGTGGCAATGCCGCCGAGGCGCATCCGTGCGGGTTCAAATGGGTGACCGAGGCCAAGGCCCACAACAAGGCCCGGCTGATCGTTGTCGACCCGCGCTTCAACCGCTCGGCTGCGGTGGCCGACGTGTACGCGCCGATCCGCACCGGTACCGATATCGTATTCCTGGGCGGCCTGATCAACTACCTGCTGACCGAGGACCGCATCCAGCACGAGTACGTGCTGAACTACACCGACATGTCGTTCCTGGTGAAGGACGAATTCGCCTTCAAGGACGGCCTGTATTCGGGCTACAACGAGGAGAAGCGCAGCTACGACCGCTCCAGCTGGGACTACGCCTACGGTGACGATGGCTTCGTGCGCAGCGACCCGACGCTGAAGGACCCGCGCTGCGTCTACAACCTGCTGAAACAACACTACGCGCGCTACACCGTGGAGATGGTCGAGCGCATCTGCGGCACGCCGGCCGACAGCATCCGCCAGGTGTGGGACATGATCGCGTCCACCGCCGGCAAGGACAAGGCGATGACCATCCTGTACGCGCTGGGCTGGACGCAGCACTCGATCGGCGCGCAGAACGTGCGTGCCGGCACCATGGTGCAGCTGCTGCTGGGCAACATCGGCGTGGCCGGTGGTGGCATGAACGCGCTGCGCGGGCACTCCAACATCCAGGGCCTGACCGACATCGGCCTGATGTCCGACCTGCTGCCCGGCTACCTGACGCTGCCGAAACAGGATGAGCAGGACTACAACGCGTACATCGCCAAGCGCACGCAGAAGCCCCTGCGCGCCAACCAGATGTCGTTCTGGCAGAACTACCCGAAGTTCCACGTCAGCCTGATGAAATCGTGGTGGGGCGATGCTGCCACCGCCGACAACAACTGGTGCTTCGATTACCTGCCCAAGCTCGACAAGCCGTACGACATGCTGCAGGCGTACGAGCTGATGAACGAGGGCAAGATCCATGGCTACATCTGCCAGGGCTTCAACCCCCTGGCCTCGGCGCCGAACAAGGGCAAGCTGATCAGCGCGTTCTCCAAGCTGAAGTTCATGGTCAGCATGGATCCGCTGGAAACCGAGACCATCGCCTTCTGGCAGAACCACGGCGCACTGAACGACGTCGACCCGAGCACGATCCAGACCGAGGTGTTCCGCCTGCCGACCACGTCCTTCGCCGAGGAGAACGGTGCGGTGGTGAATTCCTCGCGCTGGCTGCAGTGGCACTGGAAGGGGGCCAATCCGCCAGGCGAAGCGCGCAGCGACATCGAGATCATGTCCGAGCTGTTCCATCGCATCAAGGCGATGTACGAGAAGGACGGCGGTGCGTGGTGGGAGCCGGTGCGCGACCTGGCCTGGAACTATGCCAACCCTGAAGTGCCGACGCCTGAAGAGCTGGCGATGGAGTACAACGGCAAGGCGCTGACGGACGTGTTCGATCCGAAGGATCCGACCAGGCTGGTGCGCAAGGCCGGCGAGCAGCTGGCGACGTTCGGCGACCTGCGCGACGACGGCAGCACCGCCTCCGGCTGCTGGATCTACATCGGCGCCTGGGGCCCGACCGGCAACATGATGGCGCGGCGTGACAACAGTGACCCGACCGGCATCGGCAACACCCTGGGCTGGGCCTGGGCGTGGCCGGCCAACCGCCGCGTGATGTACAACCGCGCCTCGTGCGACGTGGCCGGCCAGCCGTTCGATCCGCGCCGCACGCTGCTGGCCTGGAACGGGAAGAACTGGGGCAATGTGGATGTGCCGGACTTCAAGGCCGACGAAGATCCCGCCGGTGGCATGGGTCCGTTCATCATGAACCCGGAGGGCATCGCCCGCTTCTTCGCCAAGGCCGGCATGGCCGAGGGACCGTTCCCGGAGCACTACGAACCGTTCGATACCCCGCTGCGCAGCAACCCGCTCAGCCCCGGCCAGGCCCTGACGCTGAACAACCCGGCGGCACGCGTGTTCGCCAGCGACCGTGCCCAGATCGGTTCGCCGGACGAGTTCCCGCATGTGGCCACCACCTACCGCCTGACCGAGCATTTCCACTTCTGGACCAAGCACGGCAAGCTCAACGCCATCATCCAGCCCGAGCAGTTCGTCGAGATCGGCGCGGCATTGGCCGACGAGCTGGGCATCAACAACGGCAGCCGCGTGCGCGTGAGTTCCAAGCGCGGGCATATCGAAGCCGTTGCGATGGTGACCAAGCGGATCAAGGCCCTGCAGATCGATGGAAAGACCGTGCACCAGGTGGGCGTACCGATCCACTGGGGCTTCCTCGGTGCGGCCAAGCCCGGCTACATCGCCAATACGCTGACCAATGCCATCGGTGACGGCAACTCGCAGACGCCCGAGTCGAAGTGCATCCTGGTCAAGGTCGAGAAGGTGTAGGAGACACGCCATGTCACTGCAATCGCTGGACATCATCCGCCGCTCGGCCACCACCACGCCCTCGCCGGAGGCGCGCGGTGCGCACACCGGCCAGGTCGCCAAATTGATCGATGTGAGCAAGTGCATCGGCTGCAAGGCCTGCCAAGTCGCCTGCATGGAGTGGAACGACCTGCGCGACGAGGTCGGCAGCTGCGTCGGCAGCTATGACAACCCGCCCGACCTGAGTGACCAGTCGTGGACGGTGATGAAATTCCGCGAGTACGAGGACGAGAAGGGCAAGCTGGAGTGGCTGATCCGCAAGGAGGGCTGCATGCACTGCAGCGACCCGGGCTGCCTGAAGGCCTGCCCGTCGCCGGGCGCAATCATCCAGTATGCAAACGGCATCGTCGACTTCCAGGAAGAGAACTGCATCGGCTGCGGCTACTGCGTGACCGGCTGCCCGTTCGATGTACCGCGCATCTCCAAGAAGGACCACAAGGCGTACAAGTGCACGTTGTGTTCGGACCGGGTGGCGGTCGGCCAGGAGCCGGCCTGCGTGAAGACCTGCCCGACCGGGGCGATCACCTTCGGCAGCAAGCAGGCGATGACCGAGCATGCCGCCGGCCGCGTCGAAGACCTGAAGTCGCGAGGCTACGAGAACGCCGGCCTGTACGACCCGCAGGGCGTCGGCGGTACCCATGTGATGTACGTGCTGCAGCATGTGGACAAGCCCGAGCTCTACGCCGACCTGCCCAAGGACCCGCGCATCAGCCCGATGGTGGAAGTCTGGAAGGGCGTCGCCAAGCCGCTGGGCGTGCTGGCGATCGCCGCCACGGCCTTTGCTGGGTTCCTGCATTACATCGGCATCGGCCGCAACACGGTCAATGACGAGGAAGAAGAGGCCGCCGAACACGAAGCGAAGAAGATCGAAGAGGAGCAGCGGCCATGAAGTACGCCCCGCACCCGCGGCAGATCATCCGTTACCGCGCGCCGACCCGCATCAATCACTGGATCGTGGCGATCTGCTTCGTGCTGACCGCGCTGTCCGGGCTGGCGCTGTTCCACCCTGCCCTGTTCCCGTTGACCCAGCTGTTTGGTGGCGGCCCGTGGACGCGCATCCTGCATCCGTTCATCGGCCTGGCCATGGTGGTGGGTTTCACATTGCTGGCGATCCGCATGTGGCGTGACAACCTGCCGACCGCCGATGACCGCGCGTGGATGCGTGGCATGCGCGATGTACTGCGCAACGAAGATGAGAAGCTGCCGCCGGTGGGCCGCTTCAATGCCGGCCAGAAACTGCTGTTCTGGGCCATCATCGGCTGCCTGTCGGCGCTGCTTCTGACCGGCTTCGTGATCTGGCGGCAGTATTTCAGCCACTTCTTCCCGATCGGAGTGATCCGCTTCTCGGTCCTCGCCCATGCGCTGTTCGGCTGGGTACTGGTGTGTGCGATCGTGGTGCACATCTATGCGGCGCTCTGGATCAAGGGCTCGGTGCGGGCGATGACCCAGGGCAAGGTGACCTATGGCTGGGCGTACAAGCACCACCGGCAGTGGTTCCGCGACATCCTGCGCGGGCGCCGGGAACAGGGTTAGCGGCAGGGCCTGCGGCCCTGCACCCGCAGAGGCAACGTCAACGTCAACGTCAAGAGCGGGCTTCCTGAGGGGTGGCGGGGTGGGTCCGGTTGCGGGGGACGCCGTAAACCCGTCCTTGGGGGCTTGTCCGCGGCATCCATGCCGCGGACACCCCCGCAACCGGACCCACTCCGCCTTCGACAGTTTCCCGCTGCTGTCGGAATGGCATGAGCTGCTCTTGGTGGGTGTCGACCTTGGTCGACACGATGAACATGGCAACGACAGAAACCGGATTTTGTAGAGTCAAGCCATACTCGACTGTTTTGCTCGACTGCGTTGCTTGAACACGCTGGACGCCGACGCCGACAACAGCGAGGATGGAGCCTGGTTCTTCTGGCTGGCCCTGCATGGCGCAACGCATCCTTGAACCCGGTGAGATCGAAACGCTGGCCTCGCGCGATGTACCGCGCATCATCCTGCCCGATATCACGTCGCTGTTCGCCGAGCGCGCCAAGCGCCTGCGCAGCCTGGCCGCGCATAGTGCCATCGGCGGTTACCTGCAGCTGCTGGCGGCGCTCGCTGATGCCCAGCAGGCGCTGCTGGAGATGTTGACAGCGCAGCAACGTGAGCAACTGCAGGCACAGGCGCGTGCGCAGCAGTCGAGTGCGGCGGCCGGTGCCGGCATGCCGTTGCGGCCGGCCAACACACTGCAGCTGGATGGACGCTGGCGCGACTGGCTGCGCACGCTGTGCCAGCACTGTGCCGACGAAACGGGCCTACCGGCGGAAACCCGGCAGGAGCTGCAACGCGTCGCGGCTGCTGATGATGCGTGGTTGGATGCACAGGCGCATGCGGTGCTGGAACGCGATGACGCGCCCTCGGTCGACGCCGTCGCCGCGCTGCTGGTGATGAACGCGCTGCAGGTGTACTGGGCGGTGCTCGCCGCCAGCTTCCATCCGACCGACCTGAAGCCGCTGGCCGATGCGCCAGGCCTGTGCCCGCTCTGTGGCACGCTGCCAGTGGCCAGCGTGGTGCAGGCGCGCCCGCCCTACGCCGCCTATCGCTACCTGTCGTGCTCGCTGTGTGCCTGCCAGTGGCATTACGTGCGCGTGCAGTGCAGCCAGTGCGGCGCCGCCGGCAAGGACATTGCCTATCGCGCCCTGGCCGAGGTGGACGGCGACAGCGGCGAGGCGGTGCGCGAAAGCGCGGTGCGCGCCGAGACCTGCGACCACTGCCGCAGCTATCGCAAGATCCTGTACCTGGAGAAGGATCCGTCACTGGAGCCGGTGGCCGATGACCTCGGCACGCTGGCGCTGGATCTGCTGCTGGCCGAGGAAGGCTATGCGCGTGCCAGCCAGAATCCTCTGCTGTGGCAATCCGACGGCGACTGACCGATGCCACGCACGCACGCCACGCCGGTATCGGCCGCCGCCCTGCCTTCGCTGGACCGGCTGCTGCGCCTGCCTGCGTTGTCAGCCATGATCGAACGCCACGGCCGCAGCCGCATCACCCAACTGCTGCGCTCGCACGTGCAGGAACTACGCGACCGCATCAGCGCCGCGCAGCTCTCGGCCGAACGCCTCGAACAGGCCATCAACGGCCCGTCGCTGGTCGCGGCGCTCGACGCCGCACTGGCTGCCGATGCACGGCTGGACCTGCAGCCGGTGTTCAACCTGACCGGCACCGTGCTGCACACCAACCTGGGCCGCGCCCTGTTGCCCGATGTCGCCGTGCAGGCGGTCACCCGCGCAATGACAGCGCCGGTCGATCTGGAATTCGACATCACCCGCGGCCGCCGCGGCGACCGCGATGCACGGGTGCAGACGCTGGTCTGCGAACTGACGGGCGCCGAAGCCGCCACCGTGGTCAACAACAATGCGGCGGCGGTCCTGCTGCTGCTCAACAGCCTGGCCAACCGCCGCGAGGTGGTCGTCTCGCGCGGCGAACTGGTGGAGATCGGCGGCGCCTTCCGCATTCCCGATGTGATGCGCAGCGCCGGCACGCGGCTGCTGGAAGTGGGCACCACCAACCGCACCCACCCGGCCGACTTCGCCCATGCCATCGGCGCACGTACCGCGTTGCTGATGGAAGTGCATGCCAGCAACTACGCGATTACCGGCTTCACTGCCAAGGTCGACACTGCGGCAATGGCTGCGATCGCGCACGAGCACGGCCTGCCGCTGGTGGTGGACCTGGGCAGTGGCAGCCTGTGCGATCTGGCGGCCTTCGGCCTGCCGCACGAGCCCACCGTGCAGGAAGCACTGGCGGCCGGCGCCGATCTGGTCTCGTTCAGTGGCGACAAACTGCTGGGCGGCCCCCAGGCCGGGATCATCGCCGGCCGCGCCGACCTGATCGCGCGGATCAACCGCAACCCGCTCAAGCGTGCGCTGCGCATGGACAAGATGGGCCTGGCCGCACTGGAAGCCGTGCTGGCCCTGTACCGCGAACCGGAACTGCTGGCATTGCGGCTGCCGACCCTGCGCAGCCTTTCGCGCCTGCGGGATGACATCGACGAGCAGGCACAACGCCTGCTGCAGCCGATGCGCGCGTCGCTGGCGTCCGACTACGCGCTTGAACCGGCCTCGATGTACAGCCAGATCGGCAGCGGTGCCCAGCCGCAGGCGCAGCTGGGCAGTGCCGGCCTGCGCATCACCTCAGCGCGTCGCGGCGGGCTGGATCGCCTGGCCAAGCGCTTGCGCCAGCTGCCGCGGCCGGTGCTGGGCCGCATTGCCGATGACGCGCTTTGGCTGGACCTGCGCTGCCTGGAACCCACCGACGAAGCCGCCTTCCTCGCGCAATGGAGCACGCTGCAGGCATGATCGTCGGCACCGCCGGGCATATCGACCATGGCAAGACCAGCCTGGTGCGCGCACTGACCGGCATCGAAACCGATCGCCTGCAGGAAGAACGCACGCGCGGCATCTCCATCGAGCTGGGCTATGCCTATGTCCAGGTGGAGAACACAGGCGGCGGGAATGCCGAGTCGACGCTGGGCTTCGTCGACGTGCCGGGCCATGAACGCTTCGTGCATACGATGGTGGCTGGCGCCACCGGCATCGATGTCGCCCTGCTGGTGATCGCCGCCGACGACGGTGTAATGCCGCAGACCCTCGAGCACCTGGCGATCCTGCAGCTGCTGGGCGTGGACCGCGGCGTAGTGGCCTTGACCAAGATCGACCGCGTGGAAGCTGCACGCATCGCCCGGGTCGAGATCGAGATCGCCGCGCTGCTGGCCGGCACGCCGCTGCAGGATTCCCCCGTATTCGCCTGCAACAGTACGGCGCCCGATGATGCCGGCATCAACGCGTTGCGTACCCAGCTGCACGCGTGGGCGTCGGACGACGCCAGCATGCGCCAGGCCGAACTGCGCAGCGAGCTGTTCCGCATGCCGGTGGACCGCGTGTTCTCGCTGGCCGGCCACGGTACGCTGGTGACCGGCGCAGTACACGGCGGCACCGCTGCCGCGGGTGAGCATCTGCAGCTGATGCCGGCCGCCACGGACGTGCGCGTACGCAGCATCCACGCGCAGAACCAGCCCAGCGAACTCGCCATGGCCGGGCAGCGCTGCGCGTTGAACCTGGCCGCCATCGCCCGCGACGACATCCACCGCGGCGACTGGATCGCCGATCCACGTGCGCTACGGGCGACCCGTCGCGTCGACGTACGCCTGCGGCTTTCCCCACTGGCCGCACCGTTGCGCGACTGGGCGCCGCTGCACATCCACTGGGGCACGATGCACCGGCAGGCCCATGTGGTGCTGCTGGAGGACGACGATCACGGCGATGGGCAGTTGGTGCAGCTGGTGTTCGATGCCCCGGTCTGCGCGATGTGTGGTGATCGCTTCATCGCCCGTGATTCAGCGGCGATCCGCACGCTGGGCGGTGGCATCGTGCTCGATCCGGACCCGCCACAGCGGCGCCGGCGCAGCCCGGCACGGCTCGCCTGGCTGGGCGCACTGGAGCAGCTGGCGGCAGGGGCGGGAACCGGCCCGCTGTTGCAGCAGGCTTCCTTCGGCATAGCCATGGCCGCCCTGCAACGCTACTGCCGGCGCGCGGCCGACCGGATCGATCTTCCTGCAGACACACGACGCATCGTCACCCGGGAAGACACGGTGGTCATCCTCGCCTCGCACTGGCAGGCGCTGCGCGAGCAGGTAACTGCCTCACTGCGCAGCTGGCACGAGCGACGGCCGGACGAACCTGGTGTCGACAGCGGGCGCCTGCAACGCAGCACCCTGCCCACGCTTGCGACGGGGCTCTGGAATGCGCTGCTGCAGGACCTGCTGGCCGACGGCACGCTGCAGCGCGTGGGCGCGTGGTGGCGCCTGCCCGGTCACGACCATGCGCCGCCGGAGCGTGAACGCCTGCTGCTGGAACGCGCGCTCCCGCACCTGCACGCCGGTGGTTTCGATCCGCCGTGGGTGCGTACCCTGGCCACCGACTTCGGCCTGGCCGAAGACGAGGTCCGCGCCGTCCTGCGCCGCGCCACCGCGCGTGGCGAACTGTTCCAGGTGGTGCCGGACCTGTTCTATGCACCGGCCCGCATTGCCGAGCTGGCCGCGATCGTCGCGCAGCTGTCGCAGGCCACCGGCACGGTGGATGCGGCCACCTTCCGCGATGCCATCGGCCTGGGCCGCAAGCGCAGCATCCAGATCTTGGAGTTCTTCAACCGCGTTGGCTACACTCGACGCGTCGGTGACCAGCATCGGCCGCGCGGCGACCTGCAGTGGAACGCAGCCCGCGACTGAGCCCACCGGTGCCGCCGTACTTTCGGAAGGCATGCGCATCCGGGCATGCGGCTGGGCTTCAAACCCAGTAGGGGGCGTCGATCGTTCCCTGGTAGGTTCGACTCCTGCTGCCTTCCGCCATTGGTGTTTCCGCAGGAGATGTCGGCATGGCCACGCACGTGCAGTCCCCCGCCCCTTCAACGGCCGATACCCCGCAACGACTGACCTCGCTGGCACATGGCGGCGGCTGCGGCTGCAAGATCGCGCCGGGCGTGCTGAGCGAACTGCTGCGCGGCGTTCCCGCGCTGGCTGCGCCGGCCGAACTGCTGGTCGGCCGCGAGACCAGCGACGACGCCGCGGTGTACCGCCTCGATGATCGCCAGGCAATCGTCGCCACCACCGATTTCTTCATGCCGATTGTGGACGACCCGTTCGACTTCGGCCGCATCGCCGCCACCAACGCGCTGTCGGACCTGTACGCGATGGGCGCACGCCCATTGTTCGCGCTGGCCATCGTCGGCATGCCGATCAACACGCTGCCGCAGGAGACCATCCGCGGCATCCTGCAGGGCGGCGAGCGTGCCTGCGCCGATGCCGGCATCGTGGTCGCTGGAGGCCACAGCATCGATTCGGTGGAACCCATCTATGGCCTGGCCGCGATCGGCGTGCTCGACCCGCAGCGGCTCAGGCGCAATGCCGATGCCCGCGCCGGTGATGTGCTGGTGCTGGGCAAGCCCCTGGGCGTGGGCGTGTATTCGTCGGCGCTGAAGAAAGAAGTGCTGGATGCCGAGGGCTACCAGCAGATGATCGCGTCGGCCACCCGCCTGAATACCGTGGGCGTGCCGCTGGCCGCGCTGGACGGTGTGCACGCGATGACCGACGTCACCGGTTTCGGCCTGCTCGGCCACCTGCTGGAAGTGTGTCGCGCCAGTGGCGTTGCCGCCGAAGTGGACAGCGCGCAGATCCCGCTGCTGCCGCAGTCCCTGGACCTGCTGCAACGCGGCTGCGTAACCGGCGCCTCCAATCGCAACTGGGCCTCGTATGGCGCCGAAGTTCACTTCGCCGAGGGCTTGGCCGCCCACTGGCAGCCACTGCTGACCGATCCGCAGACCAGTGGCGGGCTCTTGGTGTCCTGTGCCCCGGAGGCAGTGGATGCGGTGCTGGCCTGCTTCCACGACGCCGGGTTCGGCCAGGCGACCGTGGTGGGACGGTTGGCCGAAGGCGCGCCGGGCGTCAGCGTGCGCTGATGCGTTGAAACGACAAGGGCGCCCGGAGGCGCCCCTGCGCTGTTGCCGGATGCAACATCACTCGATGTTCTGCACCTGTTCGCGGATCTGGTCGATCAGCACCTTAAGCTCGACCGCCGCATTGGACGTACGGCTGTCCACCGACTTCGAGCCCAGCGTATTGGCTTCGCGGTTGAACTCCTGCAGCAGGAAGTCCAGGCGGCGGCCGACCGGCTCGCGCTGCTTGAGCACGCGGCGGATCTCGACGATGTGGCTGCCGAGGCGGTCCAGCTCCTCATCCACGTCCAGCTTCTGCAGCCACAGCACCAGCTCCTGTTCGGCACGACCAGGGTCGACCGGGTGCGGCAGGTCAGCCAGGCGGGCGGCCAGCTTGGCGCGCTGGCCGTCGCGAATGGCCGGAATCAAGGTGCGCACTTCGGTGGCAATGCGTTCGATGCCGTCCACGCGCTCACTGATGGCCGCCGACAACTTGCCGCCTTCGCGTTCACGCGCCTCGACGAAGCCGTCCAGTACCTGGTCGAGCAGGGCCAGCGCCTCGACCTGCAGGGCGGCCGCATCGGTGGCCTCGCCGCGGGTCACGCCGGGCAGCTGCAGCAGGTCGGTGAAGCTGACCTGCAGGTTGGGAAAATCGGAGGTCAGGCGGTGCGCCAGGCGGCCCAACTGGCCCAGCAGGGCCTCGTCCACCTGCAGGTTGGCGGCGGCTTCCGGCGCACGCAGGCGCATCACCAGATCCAGCTTGCCACGGCTCAGGCGCGCGGCGATGCGCTCGCGCAGCTGCGGTTCCAGCGCCCGCAGTTCCTCGGGCAGGCGGGTGCCGACCTCCAGGAAGCGGTGGTTGACCGAGCGCAGCTCGCAGCCCAGCGTGCCCCACGGGGTGACCCGCTCGCCGCCGGCATAGGCGGTCATGCTTCGAATCATGGAATGTGTCCGGTGCGTGCAAAGGGGGAATGGTACCCTAGCGCCCTCACCAGAGCCCCCTTGCCCGCCCCGTGAAGGCCGCGGGCGTGGCGGCGTACTCCCTTGCCATTACGGAACCCGCACCATGTCCGATTCCCGCCCCAGCGGCCGCCAGCCCGACCAGCTCCGCCCGGTCGTCATCCAACGCGGCTTCACCCGCCACGCCGAAGGTTCGGTGCTGGTGTGCTTCGGTGAAACCCGCGTGCTGTGCACCGCCAGCGTCGAGAACCGCGTGCCGGGGTTCCTGCGCGGCAAGGGCGAAGGCTGGGTGACGGCCGAGTACGGCATGCTGCCGCGCGCCACCCACACCCGCAGCGACCGCGAAGCGGCCCGTGGCAAGCAGGGCGGTCGCACGCTGGAGATCCAGCGCCTGATCGGCCGCAGCCTGCGTGCCTGCGTGGACCGCAATGCGCTGGGCGAACGCACCATCACCCTGGACTGCGACGTGCTGCAGGCCGACGGTGGCACCCGCACCGCCGCCATCACCGGCGCCTATGTGGCCCTGATCGATGCGGTGAACGTGCTGATGAAGCGTGGCGACATCAAGCGCAACCCGGTCCTGGGCGCAGTTGCAGCAGTGTCGGTAGGCGTGTACCGCGGCACCCCGGTGCTGGACCTGGACTACGCCGAAGACAGCGACTGCGACACCGACATGAACGTGGTGATGAACGACGGTGGCGGCTTCATCGAGCTGCAGGGCACCGCCGAAGGCCACGCCTTCCGTCGCGATGAACTGGACGCGCTGCTGGGCCTGGCCGAGAAGGGCGTGGCCGAGCTGCTGGCCGCACAGCAGGCGGCGCTGTCGGCATGAACCGGCGCATCGCCCTGACCACCCTGGTGGTTGCCGACTATGACGAAGCCATTGCCTGGTACACCGGCAAGCTCGGCTTCGCATTGCTCGAAGACATCGACCAGGGGCACAAGCGCTGGGTAGTGGTCGGCCCGACCGACGGCAGCGCCGCCGCCCTGCTGCTGGCACGCGCCAGCGACGAGGAACAGCGCAGCCGCATCGGCAACCAGACCGGTGGCCGCGTTGCCTTCTTCCTCAACACCGACGACTTCCACCGCGACCACGCAGCGATGCTGGCCGCCGGCGTCGAGTTCCTGGAAGCACCGCGCGAAGAACCCTATGCAACGGTCGCGGTATTCCGCGATCTTTATGGCAACACCTGGGACCTGCTGGAGCCCCGTCAATGAAGAAACTGGTACTGGCCAGCCACAACGCCGGCAAGCTGGTGGAGATGCAGGAGATCCTCGCCGACCTGCCGCTGCAGATCACCTCGGCCGCCGAACTGGGCCTGGGCGACGTGGAAGAGACCGGCCTGACCTTCGTCGAGAATGCGCTGCTGAAGGCACGCGCGGCCTGCGAAGCGACCGGCCTGCCGGCACTGGCCGATGATTCGGGCCTGATCGTCGACGCACTCGGCGGCGCGCCCGGCCTGTACAGCGCGCGCTATGCCGGCCACCCGACCAATGCGGCGGCCAACAACGCCAAGCTGCTGGACGCGATGGCCGACATTCCCGACGGCCAGCGCAGCGCCCGCTTCTACGCGGTGATCGTGCTGCTGCGCCACGCCACCGATCCGCAGCCGCTGATCTGCGAAGGCCGCTGGGAAGGACAGATCATCCGCGAACTGCGTGGCACGAACGGTTTTGGCTACAACCCGGTATTTCTGGATACCACCCACGGCCTGACCGCTGCGGAAATGGAGCCGGCACTGAAGAATGCCATCAGTCACCGTGCCATTGCCCTGCAGCAGCTCAAGCAGCAGCTGGCGACGCTGTACTGACGCCACCCGATCGAACCAGGGAAGCCGGCCAGCGGCCGGCACTACCGAAGAAGCCCATGCCGCACGACCACGACCACTGCAACCACCTGCCGGGCGAAGCCTGCTCCGCTGGCCACGCCAGTCCGCCGCGACTGGTGCCACCACCGCTGTCGTTGTACGTGCACCTGCCGTGGTGCGTGCGCAAGTGCCCGTACTGCGATTTCAACTCGCACCAAGCCAAGGGTGAGCTGCCGTTCGATGCCTACATCGATGCGCTGCTGCGCGATCTCGACCAGGATCTGCCGCTGGTCTGGGGCCGGGTGGTGCACAGCGTGTTCTTCGGCGGCGGTACGCCCAGCCTGTTCCCGCCGGAAGCGATCGATCGTTTCCTGCAGCAGGCCAGCGCGCGCCTGCGCTTCGCACCCAATGCCGAGATCACCCTGGAGACCAACCCGGGCACCGCCGAGCATGGCCGCTTCGACCGCTACCGCGCAGCCGGCGTGAACCGCCTCAGCTTCGGCATCCAGAGTTTCGACGATGCAATGCTCAAGCGCCTGGGCCGCATCCACGACAGTGGCGAAGCCGAGCGCGCGGTGAAGATGGCGCAGGACGCGGGCTACGACAACGTCAACATCGACCTGATGTACGCGCTTCCGGAACAGACCCTGGCCGGTGCCGAGGCCGATCTGGAACGTGCATTTGCACTGCAACCGGCCCATATCTCGCACTACCAGCTGACCCTGGAACCGAATACGGTGTTCTTCGCGCGTCCGCCGCAGGGCATTCCCGATGAAGACAACGCTTGGGACATGCAGGAGCACTGCCAGGTGCTGCTGGCGCAGGCCGGTTTCGGCCAGTACGAGGTCAGCGCCTACGCGCGCCCCGGCCGGCAGAGTGCGCACAACCTGAACTACTGGCGCTTCGGCGATTACCTGGGCATCGGTGCCGGTGCGCACGGCAAGATCAGCTCGGGCGCCGAAGAACACGTGCTGCGCCGCTGGAAACTGAAGCACCCGCAGGCCTACCTGGACAGCGCCGGCACGCCGGCCTCGTTCGGTGGTGACGATGTGATCGCAGCCGAGCGCCTGCCGTTCGAGTACATGCTCAACCTGCTGCGCCTGCACGAAGGTTTCGGCCTGCGCGATTTCGAGTCGCGCACCGGGCTGCCGCGCAGCGTGCTGGACGCGCCGCTGGCCGAGGCCGTGCAGCGCGGCTGGCTGGACGTGGCGGAGGGCCACGTGCAGCCGACCGAGCTGGGCCGCCGGTTCACCAACGACGTGGTGAGCCTGTTCCTGGAGGACTGAACCTTCCGCCGTAGCGGGTAGCGCCGGCCGCTGGCCGGTACTCCGGTGGAGACAGCGCTGCCGGCCAGCGACCGGCACCACCGCTCATCCGTCGTCCCTCCCCAGCGGACGTGAGACACGTTCACCCTAAAGTAGCGCCGACTGCGGCCGACACGGTAGATTCACAAGATCGATCCGCGGGAATCCGGGTACCGCTCGCCGATGTCAGCTGTCTTTTCCATTACCTCTGCCGACAAAACCCGCCTGGCCGCCAGCGACCTGCCACCGCGGGTGCGTGAGCTGCTGGGCGCGTTGATCGGCCTGTGCCGGCAAACGCTGGCCGCGCCGCTGATCCTGACCGTCGAAGCGTTGGAGCAGACGCTGCTGCACGACGCGGATCGCGCGCGCAATCCGCAGCTGCAGGCGGAGTTGATGGCCCAGCGCGGCCAGTTGCATGCCTTTTCCGGTCATTTCGCTGACCGCATGCTTGATGCCGTGGCCGATGCGCTGATACGGCTGCGCGAACCCACGGCCCACTTCAGCACCGGTTCCACGCCGCCGCCGCTTCCCGGAATGCTCGGGCTGTCGCTGGTCGATGAACATGAAGTGGACCGCGACCTGCTGCTGACCGAGATGGTGCGGCGGGAGACGCTGCGTTCGACCAACACGCTGAACCTGCTGGGCCAGCGCCTGGGCGTACTGGCGGCAGCACCGGCCTTCGAGGCCGACACCCTGCCGCTGGCACCGCAGGCACTGTGCGCCATGCTGCGCCGGATTGCCGAACAGGATTCGCTCGCTGTCGACGTTCAGCTGGCGCTGTACCGCAGCTTCGAACGCCAGGTGCTGGAACGCCTGGGCGACATCCTCGACCGTGCCAATGCCCTGTTGGCCCAGCACGGCGTGCTGCCCGGCCTGGTCTACACCCCCTATCTGGCGCGTTCATCGAGCACCCGGCGGATCATCACCCAGTCGGTGGGCGGTGGTCGCACCACGCAGCCGGCAAAGCGTGCCGCCGCGCCACTGACCGGCTGGAACGGATCGGCACCGGCCGGCTCCTGGTCGAGCCTGGTGCAGGACGCTTTCCAGGATGACAGCACGGCCGGCGCGGCCTTGCCGGGCCTGACCACCTCCACGGGCAGCGCGCTGCATGCGCTGCTGCAGCAGGCACGCCATGCCAGCGCAGCACCTGCGGATCGCGATGCTGTGCCGAGCGCGGCCGTGGATGCGGTCCTCGCACGCCTGCAGGCGCAGTCCAGCGCCGCCACCGGCGTAGCCGACCTGCAGGCGGCAGTGGTGGCGCAACTGCGCAGTGAGCATGGCACGCAGGCCCAGCTGGGCAGCCACGACCGTGACAGCCTCGACCTGCTGCGCATGCTGATGCAGCAGGTGCAGCAGGTGCAGCGTCCGGACCCGGTGCCGGCCGCCCTGCTGGCGCGCCTGCAGGTACCACTGGCACGTGCGGCGATGGCCGACCCCGGCTTCTTCGTGCGCGACGAGCACCCCGCGCGCGAACTGCTCAACCAGATTGCCGAAGTCGGCGCCAACTGGCTGGGCGACGATGATGTCGACCCGCAGTTGCTGCAGCGCATGGCACAGAGCGTGCAGGGCCTGCTGGGCCAGGATGCGCGGGCGCCGGAGGCCTTCGCCAGCGCGAACGAGGACGTGCAGCAGCATCAGCGCGCCGCAGCGCATCGCGCCGAGCTGGCCGAGCGCCGCCATGTGGAAGCCGCCCGCGGCAAGGAGCGGCTGGAACTGGCCCGGCGCCAGGCCAGCGCACAGATCGACCAGTGCTGCGACGCGCAGGAGCCGCCCCGCTTCGTGCAGACCCTGCTGCGCCAGGCCTGGGCCGATGCCCTCACCCTGACCCGCCTGCGCCACGGCGACGATTCACCGCAGTGGCAGGAACGCCTGCAGCAGACCCAACGCATTGCCACCATCACCGCGCAACCCGTTGATGCGCCCGGCGGCACCGATGCAACGCTTGCTGCCGAAGTCGAGGCCGCCCTGCTGCAGGTCGGCTACCACGCCGAGGAAGCCGCCGCCGTCGCACGCAGGCTGGCCACGCCTGGCGGCGAGGACGAGAGCACCTCGCGTACCGAACTCAGTGCCCGCCTGAAGGCACGCGCGCGCCTGGGCGAGCACGCCGGTACGGCCGCCGGCACGACGCCCGCCACACCGCGCAGCAGTGCCGAGGAAGCCGCTTACCAGCAGCTGTCCTCCCTGCCCTTCGGCAGCTGGTTCGACATCGATACCGGCGATGGCACACTGCGCCGCCAGCGCCTGTCCTGGTACAGCCTGCTGACCGGCCACGCCCTGCTGGTCAATCCGCGCGGGCAGAAGATCGCCGATACCGACCTGGATACGCTGGCCCGGCAGATCAGTGCCGGCCAGGCGCAGCTGGTCACTGAGGACAAGGCCCGGCTGGTTGACCGTGCCTGGGAGGCCAGCCTTGGCGCATTGCGTGCACTGGCGGCCGGCCATACGCAGGAGACTTCCGCATGATCACCCAACCGCCGCAGGACACCCGCCGCGCGCCGCGCCGCCAGGTCTCGGACCTGGTACCGGTCACCGACCAGATGCGCGAAAGCGTGGTGGGCCGGCTCGGCAATATCTCCGAAACCGGCATGCTGATGCTGGCCAGCGCACCGTTGCGCGAGGATGCGCTGTACCAGTTGCGCTTCCCCCTGCCGCTGGGCGACGGCCGCCACCAGGACATCGACGTGGGCGTGCACCTGCTGTGGAGCGAACCCGCACACGCCCCCGGACAGAGCTGGACCGGCTTCCGCTTCCTGACCCTGTCGCGCGAGCATCGGCAGCTGCTGCGCCAGTGGGTGGGCGAAGACAGCGACGAGGGGCCGGTTTCGACGGCCTGAGTGCCGGTTCCAGCACAGCGGTTTTTCCCGGTATGCGGCAGAATCTAGGGCCGTTTTCCGTGTCGAGCCACCGCAATGATCCAGCAAGACCCCGGCGCCCTGTATTCCGACCACCTGGCCGTGCTGTGCCGACGTGCCGAACAGGCGCTGGCCCGCGGCGGCTTCGATCACCTGGTGGTGCCCAGTGGCACCCTGCACTACCAGGTGTTCGATGATCGCGACTACCCGTACGCGGTCAATCCGCAGTTCAAGGCCTGGTTGCCGCTGACCCGCGTGCCCAACAGCTGGATGGTGTTCACCCCCGGCAAGCGCCCGGCGGTGATCTTCCACCAGCCCTTCGACTACTGGCACGTGGTGCCGGATGCCCCCAGCGGCTGGTGGGTGGATCACTTCGACATCCACATCATCCGCAAGCCGGAAGACGCGCTGGCGCTGCTGCCGGCCGATCCATCGCGCTGCGCGATCCTCGGCGAGCCGCAGAGCGCGCTGGGCAGCTACGTGCCGAACAACCCGGCCCCGGTGGTGAACTACCTGGAATGGCACCGCGGCAGCAAGACACCGTATGAGATCGCCCTGATGCGCCAGGCCCAGGTGCTGGGCGTGCGCGGCCACCGCGCTGCCGAGGCCGCATTCCGCAATGGCGCCGACGAGTTCAGCATCCACATGGCGTACTGCCAGGCGGTCGGCCAGGATGCCAACGAGCTGCCGTACGGCAACATCGTGGCGCTGAATGAACATGCCGCCGTGCTGCATTACACCGAGCTGGGCCGCAAGGCACCGCAGCCGCTGCGCAGCTTCCTGATCGATGCCGGCGCCAGTGCCCACGGCTACGCCAGCGACATCACCCGTACCTACGCCGCGCAGGGCCACGACGAGTTTGCGGCGATGATCGCCGCCGTCGACGCTGCCCAGCAGCGGATGTGCGCAGCGGTGCGCCCGGGCTTTGACTACAAGCAGCTGCACGTGGATGCGCACCTTTCGCTGATGGGCGTGCTGAAGGAGTTCGGCGTGATCAAGGTGTCGCCGCAGACCGCGCTGGAGACCGGCGTCAGCGCCGCGTTCTTCCCGCATGGTATCGGCCACCTGATCGGCCTGCAGGTGCACGACGTGGCCGGTTTCGCGGCCAGCGACGAAGGCGGCCGCATCGAGCGCCCGGCCGGCCACCCGTACCTGCGCCTGACCCGCGTGCTGGAGCCGGGCATGGTGGTGACCATCGAACCGGGCCTGTACTTCATCGACATGCTGTTGAATGAAGTGAAGGACGCTGGCCACGGTGATGCGATCAACTGGGACCGCGTGGACTTCTTCCGTCCGTATGGCGGCATCCGCATCGAAGACGAAGTGCTGTGCACCGAGGGCGAGGCGGACAACCTGACGCGGCCGGAGTTTGCGGCAGCGAACGGCTGAGCCCCTCGTGGTTGGCTGCTTGGAGCAATAGCCGCGCTTGGCGGGGCGGGTGGGCCATGCAGGAGACGCTGCAAGTACGTCCCTGTAAGCTCGATGGCGCCATCCATGGCGCCAACGCCCCTGCATGGCCCACCCGCCCCACCTTTGACAGTTTCCTGCGCGCGTCCAACCACGGAAAAGAAAAAAGAAAAGCAAAAGCGGGTCGCTTGCTGCGCTCGCTCTGTGTCGACCAAGGTCGACACCTACCAACAGCCGCGCGAACCAACAACCGCCGTTACCAACAGCCGCGTGAACCTGTCGAAGGCGGGGCACTGTGGGTTTGCGGGGTGTGAGCCGCATGGATGCGGCGACCAAGCCTTATCTGATCGGAATCTGGCAGCGTAGGTGTCGAGAGCCGGCGTGGGCCGCCGTGTAAGCCTGGATCTCGACGATCGCCATGTAGCTTGGC
>NZ_JAHWBI010000005.1:0-427324 GCF_025697425.1 Stenotrophomonas sp. Ps181 | reverse complement strand
CTTGCTTTAAAACAATTAATAGTTGCTTGATCAAACGTCTGCAAGATGGACAATCATCCTTCCTGCAGGCGCCTTCACAAGATACCTGCGCATACTTTCAAAGATCCGGGGAAGTGGCCTCAGCGCCATTCCCGTGTGCTGCGAAGTTTCCTTCGTAGCGAGCCGCCCATTATAGCCGGCTTTTCCGCTTCGTCAACACCTTTTTTCAAGGCCGTCTCACCGGAGTGGACGTTGTTGCCGATGCCGCTTCGTCGTTGGGCCCGAGGGCCTTTCGTCGTTGCGAGCCGCCTATTATGCCGGACTTTTCGAGTCCGTCAACACCTTCGTTCGATCAACGCGTTCGTCGGTGGTGGCGTCGCTGTTCGCGTGTCGTTTCCGGGGAAGCGATGCGCTGCAGCAAGGGGGCGAATTCTAGAGATCCTGCAGATTTCGTCAAGGCTTTTTTTGCACGGTGATGACAGAAGCATCGCGACATCACGCATGACGTACGCTCGAAGATCACGGCGGCGTTGCCCGCGCGTTGCGCGGGCAACGCCGCAACCCCTATCAATGCAAGGATGCACAATGCAGGGATGCACAGTGGAGACAGCGCAATGAGCATGCAGGTGCGGCGCGCGTGGTGGCGCGATCTTTCGATGCCGGCCATCGTCGCTGGCTTCATTACGGTGCTGGTCGGCTTCGCCAGCTCAGCCGTGATCGTGTTCCAGGCGGCACAGGCCGTCGGTGCCAACCAGGCGCAGATCGCCTCCTGGATGTGGGCGCTGGGGCTGGGCATGGGCGTGACCTGCATTGGCCTGTCACTGCGCTATCGCGTGCCGGTGGTGACGGCGTGGTCGACCCCGGGCGCGGCGATGCTGGTGGTGGGTGCCGGCGGCGCGTCGCTCGCCGAGGCCACGGGCGCATTCCTGCTGGCCGCCGTACTCGGCTTGCTGGCGGGCTTCTCGGGCATCTTCGCCCGACTGATGCAACGGGTGCCGATGGCGCTGGCCGCCGGCATGCTGGCCGGTGTCCTGCTGCGCTTCGGGCTGGATGTGTTCGTGGCCATGAACACCCAGCTGGTGCTGGCACTGGCGATGTTCGCCACCTGGCTGGCCGGGCGCACGCTGTTCCCGCGCTATGCGGTGATCGCCACGTTGCTGGTCGGCATCGCCGTCGCCGCGAGCCGTGGCCTGCTGCACGCCCAGCAGGTGCATCTGCAGCTGGCGATCCCGCAGTGGGTGACGCCCTCCCTGTCGTGGACCGCCGTGGCCGGCATCGCCCTGCCCCTGTTCGTGGTCACCATGGCCTCGCAGAACATTCCCGGCGTGGCGGTGATGCGGGCATCCGGCTACGACGCCCCGGTGTCGCCGCTGATCGGCTGGATCGGTGTGGTCAATACACTACTGGCGCCGTTCGGTGCGTACGCGCTGAACCTGGCGGCAATCACCGCCGCGATCTGCATGGGCCGTGATGCACATGAGGACCCGGCACGGCGCTATACCGCCGCCATGGCGGCAGGTGCCTTCTACATCGTCATCGGACTGTTCGGCGCCACCGTGGCCGCACTGTTCGCGGCCTTCCCCAGAGAGCTGGTGGCCTGCGTGGCCGGTATTGCCCTGTTCGGCACCATCGCCAACAGCCTGGCCAGCGCCCTGGCGGTGGAGCGCGACCGCGAGGCGGCACTCGTCACCTTCCTGGTCACCGCCTCGGGGGTCTCCCTGGCCGGGATCGGCTCGGCGTTCTGGGGGCTGGTGGCCGGTGCGCTGTGCCTGCTGGTGCTGCGGCCCCATCAGGGCCGCTGACCTGCCCTACCCCGCCACTGCGGCGCCGACGGTGCTCAACACTACCGAGATGACGATGGCGACGAGTGTGGCGACCACGCTGGTGCCGCCGCGTGCGGTCAGTTCGCTGCGCAGCCGTGCGTCATCGCCGCCGCTGACGGCACGGGCCTGGGCGATCAGGCGCTGGCAGTGTGCCAGGTACCAGGTGTTGCCAAAGGTGCCGGTGGTGACGCTGAGCGCGATGGTGATGACCAGCGACACGCCTTCGGGCACATCCAGCAAGGTTTCCACCACGCTGATCAGCAGTAGCAGGCCGACCCACATTGCCGCCAGGCGGTACATCCTGCGGTACATCATCCAGATCGGGCCGAGCAGGAAGGCCGGCCAGTGCCAGGTGCCACTGGCCGTGGCAATGCCCTGATCCAGCCGCCAGCGCTGGCGATAGATCGGGAAGTTGCCGCCAACCACGCTGGCGTACAAGGCCATCTCGCCCTCCAGCCCCGCGGCGGCAGCGGTATCCGGTGCAGCGGCGGGCACTCGATACGGATCGGACGGATCGCCGACACTTGGCGCAACGACCTCAACCGGTGGGGCTGTGTCGATATCCGGAGCCGGCGCCATCTCGATGGGCGTTGAATCCTGTTCCAGCTCCGTCAAGGGGCGCCACGAGGGCATGCCTTCGCGCCACAGCAGCGTGCGTGCCGTCACCGTGCCGTCCTGCTGCAGGCGACGCAGGGCGGCCAGGTCCACCGGTCCTTCGCTCTGCCTGCTGTTGGCGTACCACCACTGTGCTTCCTGCATGAAAACGTCCTTGCTGCGTTGATTCGTTACCGGGTGACCGGTGTCCACGGTGCCGCTGACAATGTCTGAGACAGCACATGGCTGCCACCCGGCGGCAGGGTCACCACGTCGGGCCCGGCGTTGGCCGCTTCCAGGCAGACGTAGTCGCGCCAGCCCTCACCCACATCTGCCATCTTCGCTGCAGCCTCGGCACCGGGATTCCACGCCACCAGCGAGCGACTTCCTTCCGTACGGATGTCGATGCGGCGTTTCAGCACCGGATCGCGCAGGACATAGTGACCCTTGGCCTGCGTGTAGATGCGATCGCTGCGCCCGGGATCACGGGGATCGCGCAACGTCCAGGCGCCCTGCTGCCGACGCGGCGTCGCATAGTTCTCGAACTTGTCCAGATAGTCCAGCCCGTCCACGCCGTCCACCTCCACCGCGCCGGCATCACCCACGCGGAAATAGTTGTGCAGCGCCTGGGTGATGCTGGCATGGGAACTGCCGACGTTCTCGGTGATCAGTCGCTGGGTCAACTGGCGGCCTACGCGCACAGTCATCCGCAGCCGCAGGTCCAGGCTCTGCAGCACCGGGGGTGCCAGCGTGAGCTCGATGCTGCCGTCGTCCAGGCGACGGGCCTGTTGCAGTTCCCACGGCACGGTACGCACGAAACCGTGGGCGGGCACGTCGTTGCCCTGGCCCTGGCGGCCGAAGTACGGCCAGCAGACGGGGCTGCCTCCGCGGATCGGCGTGGGCAGTTCGGCGCGCCGGGGGGACAGCCACATCAGATCCGGCTGGCCCTTGGGCACGAAGGAAAGCAGCTGGCCGCCAAACACACTGACGGCCGCGCTGGCGTCGGCGGTTTCCACCAGCCAGGCATCGAGCCCTTGGTACTGCCCGCTGCGTACACCCTGGATCTGCTGCACGTGGGATCGACTCCGTATGGCCGGCGATTGCACGGCACTGTAGTTGCTGGGAAGCATGAAACGCGTGGGCACCGGCGCAGTGCGCGGCGTGTTCTGCAGAGTGCGAAGGATACGCTGTCCCGCGCGCCCATCTGCGTTGGCCCAGCCCAGGCGCTGCTGCTCGGCCTGGATCGCGCGGCGCGTGGCGGTACCGATCATGCCGTCGGCAGCACCGATGTCGTGGCCGCGGGCCAGCAGCAGGGTCTGCAGCTGGCGGCGCTCATCGCGGCCCAGGCCTGGATCGTCGGTCGGCCAGGCGGTAGCCAACCCGTTGCCGCCCCGCAACTCGTCGGCCAGCGTCGCGATCGCCAGCGCATAGCTTTCGGCAGCGTTGTAGCTGTAGATCGCGTCGTAGTTGCGGAACACCAGCAGCGCCGGGCCCTTGTTGCCGGCCGGCAGCAGCAGGGCGGCGCGCGCATCCGCCGGCAGGTTGGCCGGAGCCAACGCGCTGCCATCCAGCGCGGTCACGCCCTGCGCGCGCCAATCGGCCAGGGCGCGACGCTGGGTGCGGCCGGCCTGGCTGGCGTTGAAGCCGGCGGGCACACGCACCTCCATGCCCCATGGTTCACCACTGCGCCAACCGGCACGCTTGAGGTAGTTGGCGGTGGAGGCCAGTGCATCGGGAATGCTGCCGACCAGATCGCGGCGGCCATCGCCATCACCATCCACGGCGATGCGTGCATAGGTGCTGGGCATGAACTGGGTGTGCCCGAAGGCACCGGCCCAAGAGCCGGTGAGCCCCTGTGCCTGCAGGTCGCCGCGGTCGATCAGCTTGAGCAGCGCCAGCAGTTCACCGCGGAAGAATGGTTGGCGGCGACCGGCGCACGACAGCGTGGCCAATGACTGCAGCAGCGGGCGCTTGCCGAACACGCGGCCGTAGTCGCTCTCCACGCCCCAGACCGCGACGATGGTGGCCGGATCGACGCCATACTGGGCCGACACGCGATCGAGCAGGTCGCGGTGCTGCTGCAGCAGGGCGCGACCATCAGCCACACGCTGGCGATCAACCAGCGCGGCCAGATAGTCCCAGATCGGCGTGGTGAATTCGGGCTGTGCATCGAGCAGGCCGAGCACGCTGGGGTCCGGGGTGAGCCCGGCGGTGATCTCGTTGAAGCGATCGGCGCCGATGCCCTGGGTCGCGGCGGTGGCCTGCAGGCCCGCCAAGCAGCGGCTGAACGCCGGATCGGTGCTGGTGGCGGAAGCCGCAGGCAGCGCCGGGGTCGACGCAAGGGCGGCCGCCAGGCCGAGCGTGGTCAGAACAGGCATGGCGTCCTCCGTGTTGCCGTTGCACGGCCATCTTAGGGGCAGCGGTGCCGCCGAACCTGAAGGGGCACCGGCTGGCCACCACCTCAGGCGCGGCGCAGCAAGCGCAGGCCATAGGCGGGGCTTTCGGCATCCCATCGCTGCGCCACCTGCAGGCCCGACTGCCGCAACAGCGCGTCGAAGCTGTCATCGGTGTACTTGTGGCTGTACTCGACGCGGATGGGTTCACCGGCGGCGAAGTGGAAAATGTGGCCATCCAGGTGGACGTCCTGTGCCCGCTGGCTGACCAGATCGGTCTCGATGCGCAACCGCGCAGTGCTGTAGCGTGCACGATGACGGAAGCCATCGAGATCGAAGTCGCTGCCGATCTCGCGGTTCAGGCGGGCCAGCAGGTTGAGGGTGAATGCGGCGGTGACGCCCTGCGCATCGTTGTAGGCCGCTTCGATCAACGCCGGGTCCTTGTGCAGGTCGATGCCGACCAGGGCCAGGCCATCATGCCCCATGGTCTGGCGCATCGCGCGCAGCAGCGCGACCGCGTCTTCTCCTTCAAAGTTGCCCAGCGTGGAACCAGGGAAGAACAGCAGCCGTCGCGCGGGTCCGCGTTCGGGCATGGGTACGGCGACGGGACGGGTAAAGTCGGCACAGACCGGCAGCATCTCCACCTCGGGCAGCGCCGGGGCCAGATGGTCGATGCTGGACAGCAGCGCGGCACGCGAGATTTCTATCGGCGTGTAGGCCACCGGCTCGTGCAGGGCGGTCAGCAGCAACGCGGTCTTGCGGCCACTGCCGCTGCCCAGTTCCACCACGTGCAGGTGCGGCCCGACGCTTCGGGCGATGTCCGGCAGTGCCCGTGAAAGCAGGGCCAGCTCGGTGCGCGTGGGGTAGTACTCGGGAGTATGCGTGATCTGCTCGAACAGGCGCGAGCCGCGTGCATCGTAAAAGTACTTGGACGGCAGCTGGCGGGGCGTGCGCAACAACCCGGCCATCACGTCGGTAAGGATCTGCTGGCGGCCGGGAGTGAGATCGGTCAGCGCCTGCAGCGCGTCCTGCACCGTACTCATGCGAGATCCCTGGCCAGGCGCAGCCCGGAGAACTGCCAACGCGCCGGGGGCATGAAGAAGTTGCGGTAGCTGGCTCGCACGTGGCCACGCGGCGTGGCGCAGCTGCCACCGCGCAGCACCCATTGCCCGCACATGAACTTGCCGTTGTATTCACCGAGGTTGCCGGCGAAAGGGCGAAAGCCCGGATAGGCGCCATACGCGCTGTGGGTCCATTCCCATACATCGCCGAACAGCTGCCGCAGCCCACTGCCCTGCCCCGCCCGAGGGTGCAGCTGATCGTCGTCGGCAAAATGGCCACGCAGGGGCTGCGACGCAGCCGCGGCTTCCCACTCGAACTCGCTGGGCAGGCGCGCACCAGCCCAGCGGGCGCAGGCATCGGCCTCGTAATAGCTGAGGTGGCAGACCGGCGCATGCGGGTCCAGCTCTCGCCAACCGCCGAGGGTGTACTCGCGCTGCAGGGCATCGTCCCAGTACAGCGGGTGCTGCCAGCCCTCGGCTTCGCGCAACGCCCAGCCTTCGCTGAGCCACCAGCGCGGCTCGCGGTAGCCGCCAGCCTCGATGAAGGCGAGGTACTCGCCATTGCTGACGGGACGCTCTGCCAGTGCGTGTGCGGGGAGCAGCACGCGATGCGCCGGCGATTCGTTGTCGTAGGCGAAGGCGGCGTGCTGCGGCCAGGCTGCGGCGCCAATGGTGACGATGCGTTCGGGTGATTCGATCCAGCCCTGCGCACTGGCAGCGCTGGTGGCAGGCTGCAGGTCCTCACGGTAGGCCGGCTGCAATGGATTGCACCAGAACGCATGCTTGATGTCGGTCAACAGCAGTTCCTGGTGCTGCTGTTCGTGCTGCAGGCCCAACTGCAGGTGGTGCAGCGCCTGCGCGTCGAGGTCACCCGCCGCCAGCCGTGACTGCACCTGCATGTCGACCCGCTGGCGGTAGTCGCGCACCTGCTGCAGCGATGGCCGCGACAACAGACCGCGTTGCGGCCGCGCGTGCGCCGGACCGATACTTTTGTAGTAGCTGTTGAAAAGATAGTCCCAGGCTGGATCATGCGCCGGCGCGCTGGCGAATCCTGCCAGCACGAAGCGTTCGAAGAACCAGGTGGTATGGGCCAGGTGCCACTTGCTGGGACTGGCGTCGGCCATGCTCTGCAGCATGGCGTCCTCTGCACTGAGCGGTGCGGCCAACTGCAGGCTGCGGGCACGCACACGTGCGAAGTGGTGGGCGAGGTCGTGCTGCGGGGCAGCGACGGCGGTGGGTACGCTGTCCATGCCTACAGCATCGGCGCAGTGCGGTGAGTGCGACGTCATGGCGGCACACTGCCCCATTCACATGGTTGCGGGCATACCTTTTCAGGAAGCGCGTGTTCAAGAAGCGGGTGAGGACGCCGCTAACGGCAGTGTTGCGGCCGCATCGTCACCGCACTGGACTTCCTGCGTGCCCCTGCATCCACTCCGCCAGCCTGCGCATTACCTGTTCGTGCTGCCCGCCATGCTGGTCGTCCTGGTGCTGTGGATGGCACTGGGCACCGAGGATGTGGCCAGCCCGGCCCAACGCATCCTGCCCTGGCTGCTGGCCTGCCTCGGCGCGGGCCTGGCCCTGCTCTACCACCAGATACGCACGTTGTGCCTGCTGCTGGTCGTGGCGGTGGTGTTCGCCCTGCTGCACCGGGACGTCGGGGGCTACCTGCGCAGCGGCCATGTCGACGCCTGGACTCCGTTGCGCTTCCACGCAATCTCGGCCTGGGTACCGCTGCTGTTTGCCGGGCTGGCACTGTGGCCGGAACGCGGACGCCGACGCCAGGACCTGCTGCTGCGCAGCGTGGTCTGCGGCGCGGCCCTGGTGATCTTCCTGCTGCTTGCGGCACAACAGCCGCAGGGCATGCACGATCTGCTGTCGAGCCGTCACTGGGCCTGGATTCCCGCCGACTGGAATGCGCTGGCGCAGCTGCCGGCGCTGCTGTTCCTGCTGGCGGCCGCAGCGTTGGGCTGGCAGGCGTGGCGGCATCCGCGGCCACTGCACACGGCGATGCTGCTGGCCCTGCTGTGCCTGTGGTGGATGCTGCCGCGGATCTTCCTGCAGCCGGTACTGCTGCCGGCGCTGAGCAGCGCTGCCCTGCTGCTGATGCTGGGCGCGATGCTGCAGGAATCCTTCCACATGGCCTTCCGCGATGAGCTGACCGGCCTGCCGGGGCGACGAGCGTTCAATGAGACCCTGCAGCGGGCGCGCGGCACCTACAGCATCGCGATGGTGGACGTGGACCACTTCAAGTCGTTCAACGACACCCACGGCCACGACACCGGCGACGACGTGCTGCGCCTGGTGGGGTCGCGGTTGGCGCGTGTCGGCGACGGTGGCCGAGCGTTCCGCTATGGCGGCGAGGAATTCGCGGTGGTGTTCCTGGACCGCCCGGCGACGGCCTGCATCGAGGCCGTCGAAGCACTGCGGCAGAGCATCGAGGACACCCGCATGCAGCTGCGCGACCGCAGCACCCGCAGCCGTGACGACGAAGCCGGCCGTCAGCAGCGCGGACGCGGCGGCACCGGCCAGGTGGTGCAGGTGACGGTCAGTATCGGGCTGGCCGACAGCCGCGTGGATCCGCGACCGACGGCAGTGGTCAAGGCCGCCGACCAGGCGCTGTACATGGCCAAGGACGGAGGTCGCAACCAGGTCCGCGCGCACGGCGGCCAGCGCCTGCTGGCTGCATCCAGTGCGTAGGGCTCAGACCGCGTCGAGGTAATACCAGCGGCCGTCGATGCGCCGGAATCGGCTGTGCTCGGTCATTCTCACCGCGCTGCCGCCGCCGATGCGGTAGCGCGCGGTGAAGCGCACTTCAGCACTGTCTGCGCCGGTGACCGTGTGGTCGTGCACGGTCAGGCCCAGCCAATGGGTGCGCTGGCCTGGCGCTTCGTCCAGCGACAGCTCGGCCGGTCGCGTGTCCGGGTGCCAGGTGTGGCGCAGGTAGCCGGCCAGGCCCCTCACATAGGCGCTGTAGCGCGAACGCATCAGGCGCTCGGCATCGGGCGCGGCCTCGCCGGCATGGAAACGGCCACAGCAGGCCGGATAATCGGCAGGAAGGCCACAGGGGCACGGATCGGCGGGTTTTCGGCTCATGCCGGCATTGTCGCCGGGTTGCCGGGATTGATCCACGCGGGGCCGCAGTCGCCCGGAGCAGGACAGGCGTATGCTGTCGCGCCCCCACATTGATTGATCGCCGTGCTGGAACTGGTTCCCCCTGAGTTGTGGTGGCTGGTGGTGATCGCCTTCATCGCCGGCCTTGTGGATGCTGCCGTGGGCGGCGGTGGCCTGGTGCAGCTGCCCGGCCTGTTCACGGTGCTGCCGCAGCAGACGCCGGCGATGCTGTTTGGTACCAACAAGTTCAGTTCGATGTTCGGTACCGGTGCGGCTGCCTGGCGCTATGCGCGCAATGTGCGCTTCCCGTGGAAGCCGGTACTGTTCGCGGCCGGCACGGCCTTCATCTTCTCCTTCGCCGGGGCCACGGCGGTCAGCCTGTTGCCCAAGGACGCGGTGCGCCCACTGGTGCTGGTGCTGCTGATCGCGATGCTGGCCTATACGCTGTGGAAGAAGGACTTCGGCGCGTTGCACCGGCCGCAGGAGATCGGCCGCCGCGAACTGGTGATCGCGCTGGCGATCGGTGCGGCGATCGGCTTCTACGACGGCTTCTTCGGGCCAGGCACCGGCAGTTTCCTGATCTTCCTGTTCGTGCGCTTCTTCGGGCTGGATTTCCTGCGCGCGTCAGCGGCTTCGAAGGTGGTGAACCTGGCGACCAACGTGGCAGCGATCTCGTTCTTCGTGCCGACCGGCAACATCCTGTGGCTGTTCGCGCTGCCAATGGCCGCAGCCAACATCATCGGTTCGGTGGTGGGCACGCGCCTGGCGCTGAAGGGCGGCACGCCGTTCATCCGCAAGCTGTTCGTGGGGCTGGTGGTGGTGCTGATCGCGCGGATGGCGTGGGATACGTTCCGCGCTGCGTGAATGCGGTTGCCGGCCAGCGGCCGGCACTACCGAATCCCGCCCATGGGTAGTGCCGGCCGCTGGCCGGCATTCCCCTTCAATCGGCCGGGTCAGGCCTCGGCTTCTTCCGGTTCGTTGGCCTGCTGGCGGCTACGTTCGGGCAGCTTCAGGCGCTTGCCCTCTTCGTCGTACTCGATCAGCAGCACGCCTGAGTCGTGGCGGCCGCTGATTTCGACGAAGCAGGCGCCACCGATGAACGGTTCCAGCGTCATCACCGACTTCAGCGGGGTGGCGACCACCATCTGGAAGCCGAAGTTGTCGAAGATGTTCATCGCCAGCGCGGTGAACTCGTTGTCGGCCTTGTCGAAGGCCTCGTCGAGCACGACCGCGGCGTAGCTGGGCAGCTGGCTGTCGGCGCCGCCGAGCTGGTAGCGTAGCGCAGCCGCCAGGCAGGTGGTGGCCAGCTTCTGGCGCTGGCCACCGGACTTGCCGGCGCCGCTGCGGTAGATCTCGACCTGCTGGCGCGTTTCCGCATCCAGCTCGACGCCAATGAACTCCACGTGCATGCGCACGTCCAGCACCAGTTCGCGCCAGCGCTTGTCCTCGCCTTCCTGCGAGCCGAGGCGGTTGACCAGCTGGCGCAGCACGGTGAACTGCGACTCGGCCAGCTCACGCTGCTCGGTCTGCTGCTGCGACAGCACCTCGCGCAGCTGCAGGTGGAACTCGGCGACCTCCGGCAGGCGGCGGTCGCTCAGTTCGATGGTCAGCAGCGTGCCACGGTTGAACGGCACCTGCTCAAGGCTGGCGTTCACCTCGTCCAGGCGCTGGCCGATCGACTTGCGGGCCTCTGCGCTGTGGCGCTGCAGGGCCAGCAGGTTGTTCTTGCTCTGGTTCTGCAGCAGGTCGAAGAAGCGCTCTTCGTGCTGTGGCAGGCCGTCGCGTTCCAGCCGTTCGAGGCGTGCGAGGAAGTCCTCGGCCGAGGCCACCGACACGGTGAAGTCGCCCGACTCCTCCGGCCACTGCTGGATGAAGCGGCGGAAGCAGCCGATCAGCTGGTTCTCGATGCGGTTGAGGTCCTGCTGCGAGGACGACAGCTGCTCGTTCAGCGCGTTGCTGACCTGGCGCATGTGCGCTTCGAGCGTTTCCAGGCTGAGCGGACCCTGTTCCTGCAGGCGCTCGGCGAGGCCGGCTTCCTGCTCCTGGGCCAGGCTCGGCAGCACCAGTGCGCGGCTCTGCTGGCGTGCGCGGTCAAGGCGATCACGTTCCTTGACCAGCTGGCCGCGCTCGACGCGGACGTCTTCATAGGTACGGCGGGCCTGCTCGATGTCGGCACGCACGGCGTCGATCTGCTTGGCCAGCTTGGCGAGATCGGCGTTGCCTTCGCGCAGGTCGCGCAGGGTGGCTTCGATATCGCTCAGGCGCTGCTGCGGAGCGGCGATGTCGATCTCGTTCCAGCTGATGCTGACCAGCTCGTGGCACGCCAGGCGGCGTTCGTTGTCGCGGTCACGCTGCCCGCGCAGGCGCGCAATGTCGGTCTCGCAGCTGGCGATGCGCTTGGCCAGTTCCTGTGCTTCGCGCTCGAAGGCGCCCACCTTGTCGTGGTTGTTGAAGCCGAGGATCCAGCGACGGCGGTCGCCCACCGCACTGCGGTCGTCCTTCTCGAAACGGTCGCCGGGATGCTTGACTTGGCCTTCGCGGGTGATGCCGCGGTCGACGTTGCGCAGCTGCTTGGCATCCACGCATTCGTAGTCGAAGCGCCTGCCCAGCTCGCGGCGCAGCCAGCTTTCGAACACATGCTCGCGCAGTTCAAGCTTGTGCAGCAGCGACTTCGCCGATGGCTCACGGGCGAATGCATCATCGTTGCGGCGCACGCGGTAATAGGTGAAGCGCATGCCGAGGTGGGTACGGTTCACCCATTCGGCGACGTCGTTGTAATGCTTGTCGTCGACCAGCAGCGACAGCGCGAAGCCACCCAGCACGCGCTCGATGGCACCCTGCCAGCCCTGCTCTTCCGAGCGGACCTGGATCAGTTCGCCGACGAAGGGCAGTGCCGCCTCGGCGATGCCGGTCTCTTCGGCCAGACGCGCGCGCAGCTTCTGCATCGGCGCCGGGATGTTGGAGGGCGTGCGCTGCATTGCTTCGAGTTCGGCACGGACCTCGCCGAAGCGGCGCTCGTCATCGCGCTTGCCGCCCAGGCGGTCACTGATCGCGTCGTCCAGTGCCGAGGAGGCACGCTGGCGGTCCTGCAGTTCGTTCTGTGCGCGCTCGACCAGTTCAGCGAAGCCGTGGGCGTCGTCCGGCAGTTCGGTCCCCAGCTGCTGCGCCGCCTGGCGTGCCTGCTCGCGCTTGGCCTGGCGGCGGTCGCGCTCAGCTTCGGCGCGGCCCTGCTCGCGTTCCAGTTCTTCGATGCGCTCACCGCCCTGCTGGCGGCGCTGCAGTTCCAGTTCGGCCAGGCGCTCGGTGTGATTGTCCAGTGCGGCACGGCGCTGGGCTTCTTCGCCAAGCAGGCCGCGGTCACGCACGTCCATCTCGCGCAGGCGCGCTTCGATCAGCGCCTGGCGCCGGCTTTCGCGGAAGCTGTCGACACCCAGCTTCAGCGCTTCGTCGTCGCCGCGGCGGCGGTGCATTTCCTTCAGGTCGTTGTAGTAGGCACGCGCCGGCAGCAGGGTTTCCACCTGGCGGCGGGCGGTGACCACCGCCTGGTGCGCGCCATCAAGCTCGGCGAAGTCGCTGACCAGGCGCTCGGCGGCGTCGAAGGTCTTCGGCGTGTCGAGCATGAAGTCGCGCAGGAAGACGTTGAGGTCGCCCAGGTTCTTTGCCGACTGCGTCTTGTGCAGCAGGCGCAGCGCCATCTCGTTGTCGATGCCGAGCAGGTCGCGGAAGCGCTCGGCGTAGCCGGAGAAGGTATCGAAGTGGTGCAGGTCGGGCAGCTTCTGCTTCAGCTTGCGCAGGTCCAGGTCGAAGCCGCCGAGGTCCTTGGCGATGTCGAACGGGCGCTCGGCAATCATGTAGTGCTTGCGCACGTCACCAGCCGAGGTGCCATTGCCGGAGATCCACAGCAGGCGCACCAGGCTGACCACGCGGCCATCGCCGGCGCGGTATTCCAGCACCAGTGCGGTCCAGGTCGCGCCCTTGCGCAGGTACTGGGTGGCGATTTCGCCGGTGCCGCTGTCCTGCTGGTCGGCCCACGCGCCGCGCACGTAGGACACCAGGTTGCGGTCGCGGCCACTGCGCTCGGCTTCACGCGCAGCGGCGTTGAAGTCGACGATGGCCGGTGGCGTCAGCAGCGCGGACATGGCATCGAGCAGGGTCGACTTGCCCGAGCCGGAGCGGCCGACGAACAGGAAGCCGCGCTCGGCGATCGGTACTTCGGTCAGGCCGTTGAAGGTGCCCCAGTTGTGCACCTGCAGGCGGCGCATGCGGAACTGCTGCAGGCGCGGGTCCGGCAGGCCTTCGTTGAACAGGGCGGGAGTGTGCTTGGAGATAGCCATGCGATGGTCGGGTCTCTCAGGCCTCGGCGGCCGGGGTTTCACGCAGCTGGCGGTAGACCGCCGAAAGCTGGGACACGTCTTCGGCGGAGAACAGCAGCTTCAGCGCCGGCGAGACTTCGTGGCGGTCTTCCTGGCCGCTGAGGCGGGTCAGGATGTGGTTGTCCTTCATCTTCTGCACCGCCGATGCGACGCGACGGTTGAAGCCGGCGCGGTCGGTGGACAGGTTCTTTTCGTAGATGGCCAGCGCTTCGGCCATCTCGGCGTCGGCGACCACCGCGCGGTTGCCGCGCGCATCGGCCTCGGCCAGCTGCTGGCGCAGGTACAGCAGCAGTACCGAGTCGATGAAGGTCAGCGGCGAGGTGCGCAGCAGCACCGGCGCATCGACGTCCTCGGTATCGGCCTGGCGGGTGAACGCCACGCCACTGTCGCGGTCGAGCACCAGTTCCAGGAACAGGTCGGCCAGCGACGAGCGGATGGCCGCTTCGCTGCGGATCAGCGCCGGCCACAGCTTGGCGTGGCGCAGCTGGTCGATACTGGGGCCGATCAGCAGCTGGCACAGCGCGCGGCGCGCATCCAGCGGCAGGCGCCCGGTATCGCCGAGGTAATACACGTCGTTGCCACGGCGGGGCTGCGCCACGGCCGCCACCGGCTCGGCCTCGTAGGCGTCTTCCGCCATGTCGGCCTGCGCTGCGTCGATGGGATCTTCATGCCAGCTCATGGCGTCTCTCCTGGGTGAACCAAACCAGCGGGATGCGGGCGCGACGGATCTGGCCGTCGCCACCACGCCATTGCGCAAGCTCCTGCTCGCCGGCGACCACGTTGCCGAAGCGCGTGCCCAGCGACAGGTAGCCGATGACGCTGCCAAGGCCCTGCGGCGCCTCGCGCTGCGACAGGGCCTGGGCGATGCTGAGCCGCGGCTGGGCATCGAGCAGGTCGTGCAGGTCGCGGCGCAGGGTGCGGAAATCGATTTCGGACGAGGCCACCAGATCGCCGACGCTTTCCAGGCTGATCGCGGCGGCGTCGTTGTACTCGACGTTGCCATCGACCTGGGCGCTGCGCGGATCGTGCAGTTTCCATTGCGACCACGAGCGCAGGCGGCTGGTGGTCAGCTGCAGGTCGCGGCCGATGCCACGTTGTGCGGGGAACTCGTCACGCAGTGCCAGCGCTTCGGACTGCGCCTGCTTCAGCAGCTGGTTGAGGCGACGCTGTTCCAGATAGCCACGGCTCTGCACGAAGCCGCGCAGGCTGCGCGCGAAGTGCTGCAGCACATCGTGCACCTGGCCACCGCGCTCGAGCATGGTGCTGGTGAAGCCGCGCAGGAAGTTGCGTTCGTTGCGGTCCAGGCGGCGGGCGAAGCCGCGCGCCAGCACTGCCTCCAGTGCGGCATCGAGCTGGGCGCTCTGCTCGGCGTCGTTGAGCAGGCGCCAGAAGGCCTGGAAGCTGCGCCCGGCATCACTTTCGCCGATCACGTCCACGCCTTCGAACAGCTGCGACAGCACATCGCCGCGCTCGCCCTCGTCGTCGATGATGCGTTCGCGGAACTCGCGGTTGAGCTGCTCGAAGTCGTCGCGCACGCGGCGGAAGTCCTCGGTCAGCTCGTCGGCCAGGCCGATGATCTGGCGCGCACGTTCCAGCGCGCGCTTGCCGTCCAGCGCGATCACACGGCCGGCGCCGACACGGGCAATCTCTGCGTCGATCCGGTCGCGCTCGTCGCGCAGCGCCGACAGGCGTGCGTCCGGATCGGATTCGGTCTGCGCGGCCAGCTGCGAGAGCTGTTCGATGACCAGTGCCAGGCGGCTTTCGGTGGCGGCCACGCGGGCCTGCTCGAGACCGTCGGCGAAGCGGATCGCCTGCAGCGCCGCGGTCGACAGTTCGTACTGCTCCTGGTCGGCGCCCTCGGGCAGGCGGCGTTCCAGCCAGCCCTGGGCCAGCCAGTGCGCGATGTAGGCCTGCGCGGTACGCGGCAGCTCGCGCGACAGTTCATCGCCGTTGAGCTGATCCAGCGCACGCTGCAGGCGCTCGTTGAGCACCGACGAAGGCAGGGTGCGCTCGCCGTCCATCAGCAGCCCCTGCAGCAGGCCGATGATTTCCGGAGCGTGGTCGGCGGCGAGCAGCTTCCACTGGGGCTGTTCGCGCAGATGGCGGTAACGGGAGATGCGTTCGCGATGCTTCATGCAGCGAAAGGAGTCATGAGGGCTGGCGGGGAGGGGCAGCCACGCACGGCGGCCGCGCCGGCAGCCGTGGGCATGCCGGCCCGCAGGGGCCGGCGGAGTGCGGTCAAGCGGCTCAGCGCTTGCCGCCCACTTCGATGAAGCGCAGGAACTCGGCGCGGGTACGCGCGTCGTCGCGGAAGCTGCCCAGCATCTTGGAGGTGACCATGCTGACGCCGCGCTTGTGGATGCCGCGGGTGGTCATGCATTCGTGCGCGCCTTCGACGACCACGCCGACACCGATCGGCTGCAGCACATCCTGGATGCACTGGGCGATCTGCGCGGTCATCTTCTCCTGCACCTGGAAACGGCGGGCGTAGGCTTCGACGACGCGGGCCAGCTTGCTGATGCCCACCACCTTGCCGGCCGGCAGGTAGCCGACATGCACACGGCCGATGATCGGCGCCATGTGGTGCTCGCAGTGGCTTTCGTACTCGATGTCGCGCAGGACGATGAGTTCGTCATAGCCGGCCACTTCCTCGAAGGTGCGCTCCATGTAGGCGCGCGGGTCGTCGCGGTAACCGCTGAACCAGTCGCCATAGGCTTCGGCGACACGGCGGGGGGTATCCAGCAGGCCTTCACGGGACGGGTCCTCACCGGCCCAGCGCAGCAGGGTGCGCACGGCATCCTCGGCCTGGTCCTGGGTCACGTCGCCCTGCGGGGCGGCCTTTTCGTTGTTCTTGCTCATTGCGTACAGCGTCCCGAACGGGGGGCGAGCATCGTACCCGACCGGGGGGTGGGTCGTCCTGTTGGGACGGTTCATCGGGGGTCTGGCGGCGCGTCGTTGCTATCGGTTTGGAGGGGGATAGGAGACTGCGCAGGACACGCCGTGAACCCGTCCTTGGGGGCTCGGTCGGCGCATCCATGCGCCTCACGGTCCTGCCCTGCCGCCCTTCCCCATCCCTGACAGTTTCCTGCGGGCGCGGCCGGACCGCCCGAAAGCGGGGGTTCATGGCTTTGGAAGCGGCGCGCCGCTGCCCTGGTGGGTGCGGACCGTTGGTCCGCACTGCTTCTGCTCTTGCTTCTAAGAGCCAACCCACCGCGCTCGCGGGGTGATGGGAAGGCGGCGGGCCGGGCGGGGCAGGACCGTCCGCGGCAGGGATGCCGCGGCCGAGCCCCCAAGGGTGAGGGCGCTTTGCTTGCGAGGCATGCCTCGCAAGCGCCCGAACGCACAGCCGCCAGCGGCTGGGCCGGACCCCGGAGGGGGGTTCACGGCGTGCCCTGCCCCGTCCGGCCCTCCGCCATCCCAACCGATAGCCAACAGGCGCAACGCTTTCCTCACAACACCCCGCCCATTCATAAAAACCCATTGATAGGAATGAAATTAGTAGTATCCTATCTATCTCTTATGGACCGACCCCTCGACGAGCGCACCGTGCTGCAGATGCAGCTCAGCTCCGGCCTGCTGTACGCAGGGCGGCAGTGGCAGCGCCTGGCCGACAGCCGGCTCGGCAGCTACGGCATCTCCACTGCCTGCACCATGCCCCTGCTGATGATCGGCCGCTCCGGCGGTGGCATCCGCCAGGTGGCGCTGGCCCAGCAGCTGGGCATGGAGGGTCCTTCCCTGGTACGCCTGCTGGACAAGCTGTGTGCCAGTGGCCTGGTCCGCCGCGAGAGCGACGCCAGCGACCGCCGCGCCAACCTGTTGTGGCTGACCGACGAGGGCCATGCGCTCGTCAGCGAACTGGAAGACCAGTTGATCGGCCTGCGCCAGGACGTGTTCGGCGAGCTTTCCATGGATGAACTGCACGCCGTGCTGAAGGCATGGCGCCTGCTGGCCGAGGCCGCCGACCGCATCACGTAAGAGCGCTGCCCCCGAACGCCGCCGCTGCCGTGCACACGCCAGCGGCTTTTACCCGTTGCCGTTGTTTCGTTGTCCCTCCCCTCCCCAACCTCGTCCCCGCCCCTACCGATGCCCGGTGAATTCAGTCTCCATGGAGTGTTCGTCCCGACCCTGCTCGGGTTGATGGTGTTGGCCTACCTGGTCAACAGCGGCCTGCACGCGCTGCTGCAGCGTGCCGGTGCCTATCGCCATGTCTGGCACCCGGCGCTGTTCAACCTGGCGCTGTACGGGATCGTGCTGGGCCTGCTGTTCCACCTCCTGCGTTGGATGCAATCGTGAACAAGATCGTGAAGAAGACCCTGCCGGTGCTGCTCACCAGCGCAGCCGTGATCATCGCCCTGCTGGTGCTGCGCCAGCTGTGGGTCTATTACATGGATGAGCCGTGGACCCGCGACGCCCATGTCGGCGCCGACGTGGTGCAGGTGGCGCCGGATGTTTCGGGCCTGGTGGAAACGGTGAACGTGGCCGACAACCAGGCAGTAAAGAAGGGCGACCTGCTGTTCGTGGTCGATCGCGCCCGCTACCGCATCGCGCTGGAGCAGGCCAAGGCCAGCCTGGCTGAGCGCCAGGCCTCGGTGGCACAGCTGCGCCGCGAGATCGGCCGCGACCGCAGCCTGCAGGACCTGGTCGCCGCCGAGGACGCCGAAGTGCGCCGCGCCAAGCTGCAGGCCGCACAGGCGGCGCTGGCCACCGCACAGGCCGCAGTGGACCTGGCCGAGCTCAACCTGGGCCGCACCGAGGTGCGCGCGCCGGCCGACGGCCGGGTCAACGACCGCACGATGCGCGTGGGCGACTACGTGGTGGCCGGCAAGCCGGTGCTGGCGCTGCTGGATACCGGCTCGTTCCGCATCGATGGCTACTTCGAGGAGACCCGCCTGCGCGGCGTGGCCCCGGGGCAGCGCGTGGACATCCGCCTGATGGGCGAGTCGGCCCCGCTGCGCGGCCATGTCGAAAGCATCGCCGCCGGCATCGAAGACCGCTACCGCAGCAACGGCAGCACCCTGCTGCCGAACGTGACCCCGGCCTTCGACTGGGTGCGGCTGGCCCAGCGCATTCCGGTGCGCATCGCCATCGACGAAGTGCCCAAGGGCGTTGAGCTGATTGCCGGCCGTACCGCCACGGTGACCGTGCAGACCACCAGCACCAAGCACGACGACAAGGCCGGCACCGTGCCGACACAGGCGGGCCTGTGAACGCCGCCCTGCCCCGTCTCGGCCTGATCGTCGCACTGGCCAGCCTGGCCGCGTGCAAAACCGTCGGCCCGGACTATGCACTGCCGGAAGGCTCGGCCTTCAAGCGCCCGCAGGCCAATGCGGCGTTCATCGATACGCAGAACCCGCAGATTGCCGCCAACCAGGCGCTGCCCGACCGCTGGTGGTCGCTGTACAACGACCCGGTGCTGGACGGGCTGATCACCCAGGCACTGCGTGACAACGTGGAACTGAAGGCCGCCGATGCGCACCTGCGCCGTGCGGCGGCGGTATACGAACAGGCGCTGGACGCCGGTGGCTTCGAGTACGAAGCCGAGGCCGGGGTCAGCCGCGCGCAGCTGTCGGCCGAATCGTTCCTGCAGGAGCACGAACTGCCGGTGATCAACCTGGCCGATGGCAAGTTCGCGGTCAGCTACCAGTTCGACCTGTTCGGCAAGCTCAAGCGCGGCGCCGAGGCGGCGCGTGCCGACGAGCAGTCCGTTGCTGCGGCGCGCGACCTGGCCCAGGTCAGCGTGGTCGCGCAGGTCGCCGACAGCTACCTGGAAATCTGCCACGCCAACCACGAACTGCACGTGGCCGAGCATTCGCTGCAGCTGCAGCAGCGCAGCCGCAGCGTCACCGAGCGCCTGATCGCAGCCGGCCGCGGCACGCCGCCGGAACTGGCCCGCGCCAATGCGCAGGTGGCATTGCTGGAAGCCGCGCTGCCGCCGCTGCGCGCGCAGCGTTCGGCGGCCGCCTATTCGCTGGCCGCGCTGCTTGGGAAAACCCCGGGCCAGCTACCAGCCGGCGTGATCGACTGTGCGCACGCGCCCAGCCTGGCGCAGCCGCTGCCGGTCGGTGACGGCCGGGCACTGCTGCAGCGCCGCCCCGACGTGCGCCAGGCCGAACGCAAGCTGGCCTCGGCCACCGCGCGGATTGGCGTCGCCACCGCCGAGCTGTATCCGGACATCCGCCTCGGTGCCTCGGTGGGTGCGGCTGGCCTGCTGGAAGACTTCGGCACGCCGATGACCCAGCAGTGGTCAATCGGCCCGCTGATCTCGTGGACGCTGCCGTCGTCCGGTACCCACGCGCGCATCCACGCCGCCGAAGCCGGTGCCGACGCGGCCCTGGCCGAGTTCGACCACACCGTGCTGCAGGCGCTGCGCGAGACCCAGACCGCGCTGGACCGCTACGCCCAGGACCTGCGCCGCCTGCAGTCGCTGCACACCGCGCAGGAACAGGCCGCATTGGCCGCCGAGCAGAACCGCCGCTTGTACCAGGGCGGCCGCACGCCGTACCTGTCCAGCCTGGATGCCGACCGCAGCCTGGCCACCAGCGATGCCACCCTGGCCGCCGCCGAAGCGCAGGTCTCGCGCGACCAGATCCATCTGTTCCTGGTGCTCGGTGGCGGCTGGCAGGCAACGTCCGCCAATGCACAGGCCTCGGCGAAGTAAGCCATGAACGCGCTGACCGATCGCCAGGCGTGGCTGTTCTCGATCAAGACCTACCTGGCCGCGGTGGCCGCGCTGTACATCGCCATGGCTGGCAACCTGTCGCGCCCGTACTGGGCCATGGGCACGGTGTACATCGTCAGCCAGCCGCTGCTGGGGCCGACCCGCGCCAAGGGCGTGTACCGCATCGTCGGCACCCTGGTGGCCGGGCTGGCCACCCTGCTGGTGCTGCCGGCGCTGGTGGAAACGCCGCTGGTGCTGAGCGCGGCGATGTCGATCTGGCTGGCCGGCTGCCTGTTCATGGCCCTGCTCAACCGCGGCCCGCGCGGCTACGCGTTCCTGCTGGCCGGCTACACCACCGCCTTCATCGGCTTCCCGGCGGTGACCTCACCGGAAACCATCTTCGACACCGTGGTGGCACGCAGCGAGGAGATCATCCTCGGCACCGTGGTGGCGGTGCTGTTCGCCTCGCTGCTGTTCCCGGCCTCGGTGCGCCCGATGCTGCGCGCCCGCATCGGCAACTGGATGGAGGACGCCGCGCAGTGGTGCCGGCAGATCCTTGAACGTGGCCGCGCGCATGCGCCGCGCAACCGGCTGGCCGCCGACCTGGTGCAGTTCGAGGCACTGATCGAGTTCCTGCGCCGAGACGACCCGCGCCACGCCGGGTCTGCGGTGTCGATGGAGCGCCTGCGTGAGCGCATGCTGCTGCTGTTGCCGGTGCTGTCCTCGATTGCCGATCGGTTGAGCGCGCTGCGCAGCGGCGGCCAGGCCCTGCCCGAAGGGCTGCCGGCGCTGGTCGACGACATCCGCGATTGGCTGGACGGCCCGACCAACGCCAGCGAGTACGCGCGCCTGCGCGCGCGTATCAGCGCGCTGAAGCCGCAGGTGGACCGCGACCTGCAGCACCTGCAGCTGGCCAGCCTGCTGCTGCGCCTGGAGGAACTGGTGGACCTGTGGCAGGACTGCCGCACCCTGCAGCACGCGATCGATCAGGGCACCGCGCCGTTGGATCGCGCGCACTACCGCATCCGCACCGAACGAGTGGCCGCCGACAGGCACGTCGACTACGGCATGGCGCTGTTCTCCGCGCTCAGTGCCGGCGTGGCGCTGATGAGCTACTGCGTGCTGTGGATCGCGCTGGGCTGGGAAGGCGGCGGCAACGGCGCGATGATGGCCGCGGTGACGGCCGCATTTTTCGCCGCACAGGACGATCCGGCCCCCAGCATGGTGCAGTTCCTGGTGTGGGCGATGGTCGCCTCGGTAGTGGCGGGCGTGTACCTGTTCGGCGTGTTTCCAGCCGTGCACGACTTCGGCCTGCTGGCGCTGGTGTTGGCGGTGGCCTTCCTGCCGCTGGGACTGCTGCTGCATCATCCCAAGAGTGCGCTGTTCGCGCTGCCGCTGACAGTCAACCTGGCTGCGTTGCTGAGCCTGCAGAACACCTACAGCGCCAACATCCAGGTCTTCCTCAACTCGTCGATCGCGATGTTCATCGGCATTGGCTTTGCAGTGGTGATGACCCGCCTGTTCCGTTCGGTAGGTGCCGAGTGGACCGCACGCCGGCTGGTGCGGCAGGGCTGGACCACGCTGGCCGAAGCCGCCGAAGGACGTGGCCAGCAGGACCGGCAGCGCTTCGCCGCACGCATGCTCGACCTGCTGGGCCTGCTCGCACCGCGCCTGGCGGCGACGCCGGAGGGCAGCGACATCGCCTCGGTGGACATGCTCAACGAGGCGCGCATCGGCCTGAACATCCTGCAGCTGCGCCGTGCACGGCTGGAACTGCCCGAGCGCAGCCGCGAAGCCGTCGAGCACATCCTGGAGGAGATCGCTGGGCACTACCGGCGGCAGATCGCGGCGCGCAAGCCGATGGTGGCGGCCGACGCGCTGCGCGAGCGGCTGGATACCTCGCTGGGACGGGTCGGCAGCGTGGCCGCCTGCAAGGCCCGCGACGAGGCGCTGATGGGCCTGATCGGCCTGCGCTTCGCGCTGTTCCCGGAGGCGAAGGCGCTGGCGCCGGAGTGGGCGGACACCGACGCTGCATCAGCCTGATAATGATCGGTGACGCCGGGCGATGCCCGGCAGCCTTTCGCCACGGCAGCAGGATGGTTCAATGAGTTACGACATGATGGTGTTCGAGGCCAGCGCCGCCCCACGTGAGGCGGCGGCATTCATCGCCTGGTTCGAAAAGCAGACGCAGTGGAACGAGCGCCACGAGTACGACGACCCGGCAGTCAGCAGCGCGGCGCTGCAGGCGTGGTTTACGGAGATGGCGCAGGAATTCCCGCCGATGAACGGACCGCTTAGCAACGACGATGACGACCGTGCCGAAGTGACCGAGTACAGCATCGGCCAGCAGGTGATCTACGGTGCGTTTGCCTATTCGCTGGCCGAGCGCGCGCACGGGCGCGTGCAGGATCTGGCAGAGAAGCACGGCGTGGGCTTTTTCGATGTGAGTGCTGATGAAGCCGCGATCGTGTTCCCGGATGGGCTGGTATTGATCGCTGAATGACTGGGGCGGCAGGGCTGCGCCCTGCACCTGCCGAATCAACGTCAACAGCAACGCCAAATGCGTGCTATCCGTGGGTTGGCGGGGTGGGTCCACGCCATGCGTGGATGAACGTCGGAATGATCGAAGTACGCTTTTGTAGAGTCGAGCCATGCTCGACTGCTTCTGCCTGGCGATCAGGTGAAGGGGTCAGAGCCCGTTCCCGATGGGAACGGGATCCGGCCCCGATTCAGAACAACGTGCCCTGCACCGTGGGCTGTTCGATGCGCGCTGGTTGTTCGGGCACATCTTCGGCACCCAACCGCCAGGCCAACCCGCCCAATCGGCTGGCGTGGCGCTTCAACGCTGCCTGCAGCACGTCGTCGCTGCCCGCCACATGCAGGACCTGGCGGGCACGGGTCAGGCCGGTGTAGACCAGTTCGCGCGACAGCACGCGGCTGTCCTGGCGCGGCAGCTGCAACCACACTTCATCGAACTCCGAACCCTGTGCCTTGTGCACGGTCATCGCAAAGGCGCTTTCGTGCGCGGGTAGTGCCGCCGGGTGGAAGGCCCGCGGCTGGTCGACGCTGTCGCCGGGGAACCAGGCCACCATCGCGCCACTGCCATCGCGCAGGCAGATGCCGATATCACCGTTGAACAGGCGGTGCCGGTAGCTGTTCTCGGTGACCAGCAGCAGGCGGCCCTGGAAGTAGCCCGGGGTGTTGCCAGCCAGCAGCTGTTCGATGCGGCTGTTGAGCCCGCGCGCACCTTGCGGGCCTTCGCGCAGCGCGGTCAGCACGCGCAGGCGACCGGCCTGCTGCAGGGCACTTACCGGATCCGCGGCCTCGGCCAGTGCACGCCAATGGCCCAGCAGGTGCTCGCGTTGGCCGCGCAGTGGATCGGCTTCGCCTTCGTGGAAATGCACGCCGGCCAGTTCAGCACTGCGCAGCAGCTGCAACGCGGTGCCGCTGTCGCCTTCGCGCACGGCATGCGCCAGCGGTGCCAGGTCCAGCGCATCACTCTGCCGGTAGCCGCGCTGCAGCTGCACGCGACGGCCGGCGAAAGCGCGTGGTGCGGCCTGCGGCTGCAAGGTGGCCGGGGCCAGCAGGCCGTGCAGCGCCAGCGCGTCGTCGGCGCGGGTGCCGTTGCCATCGCCGCTGGCACGCAGGATCGCACTGAGCACGTCGCCCGCTTCCACCGACGGCAGCTGGTCGGGATCACCGAGCAGGATCAGCCGCGTGCCGCTGGCGATCGCGTCAACCAGCTTGGCCATCATCGGCAGATCGATCATCGACGCTTCGTCGACCACCACCACATCCACCGGCAGCGGATTGTCGGCGTGGTGGCGGAAGCGCGGCGAATCCGGGATCACGCCGAGCAGGCGATGCAGGGTGGTGCCGGTACTGGGCAATGCCGCGCACAGCGCCGGGTCCACGCCGTTCTCCTGCAGGCGCTGCACGGCCTGCCGCAGGCTCTCTGCCATCCGCTCGGCGGCGCGACCGGTGGGCGCGGCCAGCGCCACCTCGGGCAGCGGCTGGCCGGCGTGCCGGGCCTGCGCGGCCAGAAGCAGCAACAGGCGTGCGATGGTCGTGGTCTTGCCGGTGCCGGGGCCGCCGGTGACCAGCGCCAGCGGATGGCGCAGGGTCACGCCGGCGGCACGGGCCTGGTGATCTTCGCTGCCCGATGCCTGCGGGAACAGCTGCGCGAACAACGGTGCCAGAGCCGCCATGTCCGGTGCCGGCAGCGGATGCCGGCCGATGCGCTGCAGCCCGGCGGCCAACTGCCGTTCGTACTCCCGGTAGCGGCGCAGGTAAAGCAGGCCGTTTTCCAGCACCAGCGGCGCATTCTCGGCGATGGCGTCGGCCTGGTCCGGCGTCGCTACCCACGGCGATGCACGCAACTGTGCCAGCCAGTCCTGAGCGGCAGGCCACTCGGGCACGCCTTCCAGCAACCGCTGCGGTTGAGCCGGATCGAACGCGGCGTGGCCCTGCGACACCGCCAGCGAAGCCAGAGCCGCCGCCAGTGCCACACTGTCGGGCGTGTCGTCGCGCAGCCGCTGCAGGCTGGTCGCCAATGCATGATCGAGAGTGCGCAGCAGGCCCTTCTGGTGCAGCTCCTTCAGCAGGCTCATGCGCTGGCTCCAAGGGCACGCGCGGCGAGCTGGGCCTGGGCCTGCTCGCCGCCGGCGAACAGCGCGTCGAGTGCATCCACCAGCGCGTACGGGAAACGATCCACGTGCACGCCATTGCCCGCGCCATCCAGGCCGCGGCAGAACAGGTAGCGGATGCCGCCCATGTCGCGCTCGTAGTCGTAGGCGGCGCCCAGGCGGAAGCGCAGCCAGCGATGCAGGGCCACGGTGTAGATCAGCGCCTGCAGATCGTATTCGCTGTGGCGCATGGCAATGGCCAGAAGATCCGGGCTGTAGCCGGGCAGGCGGTTGGACTTGTAGTCGAGCACGTACCACCGACCATCACGCACGTAGGTCAGGTCGATCATGCCGGTCATCAGCCCTTCCAGGCGGCGGCGCTGGCCGAAGCCTCGACGACCACTGGAAACGCCGTGCGCATGCAGCACCTGCAGCAGGGCCGGCACCGTGGTTGGTTCGATGGCGAAATGGAAGTCGATTTCGGCGCGGCGCTCGCCTTCACCGAGGCTGTACAGCGCACCGCCTTCGGGCAGCGGTACGGTCAGCGTGTGGCCCACCAGCGGCACCAGCACCGCTACGCCATCGTCCAGATCGACGTCGGCATAGCCCTCATCGTGCAGCGCCTTGCGCAGCACCTCGGCCTGGCCCTCGGGAGCTTCCCGGCCTGGTTGCCAGTCAGCCCATGTGGCGAAGTCGACGTTCTCCATTGCCTCGTGCAGCACGTTGCCGAAGCGGCTGCCCATGAAACGCGGGTCGAGCGGCGCGCTGTCCTCGGCCGCCGCGGCGGCTTCCGGCAGTGCCGGTTCCAGCGGCAGCTCCGGGCCGGTGGGTTCGTCGGCTGCCGGCGCCGGCAGCGCGGTAGCAGCGGCTTCGATGTCACTGCCCGCGCCGGCATCGGCGTGGGCCAGCTGGGTGAAGCTGTACACCCACCAGTCGTGCGGAACGCGCCGGGTCAGTGCACGCACCGCCGGAAGATCTCCTTCCACTTCGGCTGCCAGCTGCGGCAGCGCAGCCGGTACCTCACTGTCATCGATGCACACATCGGCATGCGCGCGCAGCGCCTGCAGGTCACCCAGCAGCGGTGCCAGCCGCGTCCTGCCGAGGCCGGCCAGATCACCCGCGGCGATCCACAGCGCGTGCTCGGCACGGGTCAGGCCGACGTACAGCAGGCGCGCATCCTCGGCACGCTGCTCGCGTTCGCGCTGCGCAGTGGCCGCTTCCCAGGCCTCGTCCTTGCCCAGCTTCCAGTGCAGCTGGCGCTGGCCTCCCACATGGACCGTGCAGTGCGAGGCGGTGTTCGGTGCGCCGCCGTCGATGCCGACGAAGGGCAGGAACACCAGCGGATACTCCAGGCCCTTGCTCTTGTGCAGGGTGATGATCTGCACGCGGCGCGCATCCGACTCCAGGCGCAGGAGCTGCTGCTCGTCATCCTGGTCGGCACTGGCCATCTGCCCCTGCAGCCAGTCCAGCAGGCCATGCATGCCCAGCGCCTGCGCCGAGGCCTCCTGCAGCAGTTCACCCAGCTGCAGGTAATTGGTCAGGCGGCGCTCGCCATCGATCAGCGCCAGCAGGCGTTCACCCTGTGCGGCACAGACATCGGCAATCACTGCGAACGGTCCGCCGCGTTGCCAGCGCTCGCGCCAATGCAGCAGCTGTGCCTGGAACCCGCGTTGCAGGTCGCCCTCGCGTTCCATCGCCGCAATCGCACTGGCACGCTGGCCGAGCAGGACCGTTGCCAGCGCGGCCCGCAGGCGGCCTTCGTCGGCCGGCTGCAGCAACGCCAGCAGCAGTGCACGGAGATCACGCGCTTCGCTGGTGGCGAACAGGCTCTGCTTGCCCGCTGCCACGGCAGGAATGCCGACCGCAGCCAGCGCGCGTTGCACCAGCGTGGCCTCGCGATGCGAACGCACCAGCACCGCGATGTCACCCGGCTCTACCGGGCGCCCACGCAGCACCACGTTGCCGGCGCGCGCCTCGACCAGGATCTGGTGGATCGCCGCCACACAGGCGCGGGTCGCTGCCTCGCGCGAGGCATCGGCACTCATCGCCTTGTCACCGCCACTGCGCAGCACGTGCAGGGTGAGTGCCGGGGCGGCATGGCCGTCGCGCTGGTAGTCCGCATCGCTGCGCACGCCACCGGGCCGCACCGGCTCGAACTGGATGTCACGCTCGAGGAAGGCGTCTTCGCCACCGTTGTCATACAGCGCCTGCAGCGCGCGCAGCACGGCCGGTCGCGAGCGGAAGTTCTGGTCAAGCACCGGCGCCTGTTGCGCCGCCCGCTTGGCCTTCAGGTAAGTGTGGATGTCACCGCCGCGGAAACCGTAGATCGCCTGCTTGGGATCGCCGATCAGGAACAGCGCCGGTGCCAGGCCGAGCTCGCGCACCTCCGGTGAATCGCCGAACACGGTGTGGAAAATGCCCCACTGACGGTCGTCGGTATCCTGGAACTCATCGACCAGCGCGATGCGGTACTGCGCGCGCAGCTGCTTGACCAGTGCCAGCCGCTGCGGGCCTTCCAGGGCCAGTGCCACGCCATCGATCAGATCGTCGTAGGTCTGCACCCGACGGGTGCGCTTCAGCGCCTGCAGGCGCTGTCTGGCTTCGGCGCGAAGCGCGTGCAGGAAGTTCAACGCGGTGGCACGCAGCCAGGCATCGCGTTCGGCCAGAAGCGCGACATAGCGGGCCAACGGCGCCTGCAATGGCGACGATGGCGTGCGCTCGGCGAATTTCTTGTTGGTCTTGGCCGCCAGCGCCTCCGGCAGCAGTGCCGGCAGGCGCTCGCTGGTCAGCAGCTCGCGCGGGTCTGCGCGCTCGGCCCAGCCCAGCAGTTGCCGGCCCAGCGGGTGCAGCCAGCCCAGCTTGTAGGACACGCCGTTGATCCATTTGTTGTCGACCGCATCGCAGAGGTCGATGAAGAACTGCTCGCCATGCTCGCGCAGCGCCTGCTGCAGTTCGGAGGCAGTGGTCTGCAATGCCGGGTGTGGATCGGCCAGCGCCACCGCCTGTGGCAACGGGTGCAGCGGTGGCGCGGCCAGCAGAGCGCGCAGATCGGCGGCCAGTGCGTCCGGGGTGGACCACAGCCAGGTCAGCGGTTCCAGCGTGGCCGGGTCATTGGCATGCACGCGCCACAGATCGGCCGCGAGCTCCTCCAGCAGTTCACGATCGCTGGCCAGCAGTTCCGGCGGATCAAAGGTGTGGCCGCTTTCCAGCGCGTGCTCGCGCAGCACGCGGGTGCAGAAGCCGTGGATGGTGAAGATGGATGCCAGGTCGATCTCGTCGGCGGCCACCTGCAGGCGGCGTTTCAGTGCGGCGGCGCTCTCGGTGCCGCCCTGCAGATGGCGCTGCAGCACCTCGCGGGTCAGCCGCACGTCCGGCGCTTCGCCTTCGACCGGTTCCAGATCGACCAGGCGTGCGGCCAGCGCCAGGCGCTCGCGGATGCGCTTGCGCAGTTCCTGGGTAGCCGCATCGGTGAAGGTCACCGCCAGGATCTGTCCGATGCGCAGGCCCTGCTCCACCACCAGGCGGGTAAACAGCGTGGCCAGGGTGAAGGTCTTGCCGGTACCGGCGCTGGCTTCGATCAGGCGGATGCCCTCCAGCGGCAGGGCCAGATAGGGATCGCGGCTGAAGGATTCGAGGCCGTCTTCGGCGATGGCGGTGTTCATGCGTTGCCCTCCTGGCGTGCTTCGGTGCCGAGAGCGCGGCCTTCGCGCACCGCGCTGAAGACCAGCTGGCTGTTGCGCAGCAGGTCAGCGTAGCCGGCATCGGTAGCGAACGGGTCGGCCCCGCGCAGCAGCAGCTGCCAGGCGTCGCTGCTGGATTCACCCCAGCTGCGGTCGCTGCCGTGCCACTGCTTCCAGCCCTCGCTGCGCTGTTTCTCTGCCGGCGCGTTGTACAGCACCCAGCCGGTATACGGGGCAAAGCGCAGCGGCTCACGCAGGCCGCGCTGGCGCAACTGCAGCAGCGCGCGCAGCGCCGCGCGTGCAGCAGGCACGCTCAGTGCCGGCAGTACATGCGGGCCGGGACCGGCGTCGCCGCCATCGTGGAACTGCACAAGGGGCAGTGCGTCGCCGGCGGCGTTGGCCAGCAGCCAGTCCAGGCCCTGGCGGATCACTGCATTGCCATTGAGCGTGCCGGCGCGCAGCCGCACCAGGCCTTCGGGATGCCGATCGGCCACGCGGCCGTGCAGGCGCACGCCGTCGATCTCCACTTCGTAGCGACGGCTTTCCAGTGGTTCGCCCTGCATCCAGTCCAGCAACGCACTGGCATACGGGCGGGTCTTCAACTGCTCCACCTCGAACTGGCGCTGGCCCAATGGACCGGACGGCAGCAGGCCACGCGCGCGCAGCCGCGGGTACAGCGGCTCGGTATCGCCGCTGAGCGTGGCGCGCACCACCGCCGCCTGTACGCTGCGCTTTTCCGGGCCGCGCGATGACAGCACCAGCGGTTCCAGGTCATCAACTTCCCCGGCATCGTCGGCCAGGCGCAGGCCCATCGACTGTGCGAGGAACTGCCCGGCCGGGTCGCACAGGAAGCGGCGCAGGGTGTCGAGCGCGAGCTCGCCTTCCACCGCATCGTCGGGCGGCGGCGGCAAAGGGGCATCGAACCACGGCTGCAGGCCCCCACGCTGGCCGGTGAGGCGGCCGGCAGCGGGATGCCATTGCCGCCGATAGCTGAAGCGGCGTGGATCACCATCTCCGAACGCCGCAGGTGAGAACGGCTGCAGTGCATGGCGCACGGTAAAGCCGCGGGCCGCCGCAGGCGGATCGAGGTGATACGCGGCGGCGGCATCGATCAGTTCACTGACCAGCACCGACGGCTCACGCACGCTGCCATCGCGTGGATCGGCGCCGAGGTAGCTGAGGTAGAACACCTCCTGCGCGGCGGCGAACAGCTGCAGGAACAGGAAGCGGTCGTCTTCGCGGGTGGAGCGATCGCCCGGGCGGCGGCGTGGCGTGTCCAGCTCGGCGGTGAGCTGGTTGAGACCGGCAGCTGGGTCGCGACGCGGGAAATCGCCATCATTGAGACCGAGCACGCAGATCACCCGGAACGGCAGCAGGCGCATCGGCACCATGCGGCCGAAACTGATGCCACCGGTCAGCAGCGGCGCGCGCGTATCGGCCTCGCCCAGTACGCCGGCGAAGTGCGAACGCACCGCCTCAGGCGGCACACCGTCTTCGAACCCGGCCTTGGCGGCATCGTCGGCGAACTGATTCAGCAGCTTGCGCAGGCGCTCGAGGGCACGCTGGCTGTTGGGCGAGCTGGGCGCGGTCGGCAGCAGCGCGTCCAGCAGCGACAGCAGCCGTTGCCGCCACTGCGCCGGGGTCAGCAGCTCGCCGAGGCGACGCTGGTAGACCGCCAGCACGCGCAGCAGCCGCAGCAGCCGGTCCAGTGCTTCCAGCGCGCCGCCCTCCAGCTCGATCCACGGAGCCACGCCGGCCAGGTCCGCCTCGCTGCCGGTGGCGTGACCGAGCACCAGGCGGTCCAGTGCGAACTGCCAGGTGTAGGCGTCGTCGGCCGGTGCCTGGTGCTGGTTGCGGTGCTTCGCATCCAGGCCCCAACGTGCGCCAGCCTGCTGCAGCCAGCCATGCAGGCGATCGAAGTCCACTGCCTCCAGCCCGGCCGCTTCGGCCAGCGGCGCGCTGGCCAGCAGGTCCAGCACTTCATTCAGGCCAAAGCGCGACACCGGCAGGCCCAGCAGGTGCACGAACACATCGGCCAGCGGCTCGCCCGCGAGCGGGCTGCTGTCGGCCAGCGCGTAGGGAATGTGCTCCTCCTCGCCGCCGCGGCCGCCGAACACCGCTTCCAGGTACGGCACATAGGGATCGATGTCCGGTGCAAGCACCGCGATCTCGCGCGCCTGCAGCGGTGGGTCGAAGCGCGGGTCCTGCAACAGGCTTCTGAGCTGGTCGTGCAGCACCTGCAGCTCGCGCAGCCGGGTGTGGCAGGCATGCACCTGCAGGCTGGGGTCGTCGCTGCGCAGCCCATCACGCAGCTCGCCCGAGGGCACTGCGCGACGGTGGAACAGATCGCGCTGCAGGCGATGCAGCAGGCTGTCGGACAGGCCGCCTTCGTCCAGGGTCGGCCGGGTGTCTTCTTCCGGATCCGAATACGCGGCAATCTCGCCGGCCGGGTGCACCACCTCGTAGCTGCCCAGCACCGCCATGAAGTCGCGGCCGGCCGCACCCCAGGCTTCCAGCAGGCGGTTCTCACCGGCCGCTTCACCGAAGGGATCGGGCGCGCCGCTGCGCAGGCGCTCGGCCAGCGTCTGCAGGTCACCCCAGTACGACTGCACCGGGGTGGGCATATAGAAGTGCAGCTCGCCCACCCGCGCCTGGGTGGCCATCACCCGCAGCACATCGGGCGAGATGTTGAGCGTTGCGAACGCGGACATGCGCGGCGGCAGGCCCTGCGGCAGCGGCTGGCCGGCGCCCTCGAAGCGATCCAGGTACGCCTGGATGCGGCGCGCGCGGTAGTCGCGGCCATGGGCGATGGTGCGCCACAGGATCGCCTGCGGGTCGGCCGGGTCGGCGCCGGCCTCCCAGCGCAGCAACCAGTCGCGGCGCCAGGCCTGGTACTTCTCGAACACCGACGCCAGTTCACCGGCCAGTGCCCACGGCTTCAGGGCGTCGCCGCCGGCAAGATAGGACTGCAGCGCGCGCATCGGTGGCTGCGCCAGCAGCGCCGGGTCGCGCAGTGCCTGGTACAGCTTCCAGTGCAGGCCCGCCGCGTCCAGGTCGTCGTGTTCGCCCGGCACATTGGCATTGAGTGCACGGGCAACGAACTCGCCCGGGGTCAGGAACTCGAGGTTGGCGGCCACGCCATATTCGGCAGCGAGTGTCGCTTGCAGCCAACGCCGCATCGCCACCTGCGGGATCAGCACCACCTCCGGCGCGAGCAGCGGCTGGCCCGGAACCGGCACACGCACGTTGCGCGCCAGCAGCGCAGCCAGCACGTCCAGGGAGTTGGAATGGTAGAGGCGGAAATCGCTGCCCGGGTCACTCATCATGCACAGTGTGCAGCACGGCAGGCAGTATTCAATGGCCCGCCCATCGCCGGTACGGATTGTTCCGCGCCGCCGGCCGATTGTCCCGGCCTGGCAAGGGTCTTGCCGTGCCACAATACTGGACCGTCCAGTCTGCTTATGTTCAGCCGATGGGCCCGATCCTTCGATGTCTAAAAAACGTTAATGGTGCCCATGTCGGCTTCCACCTCCAGTCTGGTGCAGTTATCCAACGTCCGCATCGACCGGAGCGGGCGCACGATCCTGCGTGACGTGTCGCTGCAGGTGCCCAAGGGCAGCATCACTGCCGTGCTGGGCCCGTCCGGCAGTGGCAAGTCGACTCTGCTGGCGGCACTGACCGGCGAACTGCGTCCGGTCGCCGGCGAGGTCACCCTGTTCGGCAAGCCGATTCCGCATGACAGCGGCGCGCTGCTGGAAATGCGCAAGAGCGTGGGTGTGCTGCTGCAGGGCAACGGCCTGCTGACCGATCTGACCGTCGCCGAAAACGTCGCGCTGCCGCTGCGCACGCATACCCGCCTGCCGACCGCCGTGCTGCGCCGCCTGGTGGAAATGAAGCTGCACGCCGTGGGTCTGCTGGCCGCTGCCGATGCCTGGCCGCGCGAACTGTCCGGCGGCATGGCGCGCCGCGTGGCGCTGGCCCGCGCGCTGGCACTGGATCCGCCACTGATGATCTACGACGAGCCGCTGACCGGGTTGGACCCGATCGCCTCCGGCGTGATCATGAGCCTGATCCAGCGCCTCAACCACAGCCTGGGGCTGACCAGCATCATCGTCAGCCACCACGTGCACGAGACCCTGCCGATCTGCGACCAGGTGATCGCCATCGCCAATGGCGGCATCGTGTTCCAGGGCACGCCCGAGGCGCTGCAGTCCAGCCAGGACCCGCTGCTGCGGCAGTTCCTGCACGGCCAGCCCGATGGCCCCATTCCGTTCGATGCCGCGCCGCGCGCGAGGGTCGCCTGATGCCGTTCGTCCAAGCCACCCGCTCGCTGGGTCGCGCCGGCCTGTTCTCGCTGACCGTGCTGCGTGGTTCGCTGCCGACCCGTGATTTCCTGGCCGAGCTGACCCGCGAGATCTACAAGATCGGCGCACGCTCGCTGCCGATCATCGCCGTCGGTGGTGCCTTCGTCGGCCTGGTGCTGACCCTGCAGGGCTACCGCACGCTGACCACCTTCGGTGCGGCCGACGCGCTGTCGACCCTGCTCGGCCTGTCGCTGTACCGGGAACTGGCGCCGGTGCTGACCGCGCTGCTGTTCATCGGCCGCGCCGGCAGCTCGATCGCCGCCGAACTGGGCCTGATGCGCGCCACCGATCAGATCAAGGCACTGGAGCTGATGGCGATCGACCCGGTGGCCAAAGCCGTCGCGCCGCGCTTCTGGGCGGCGGTGCTGACCGTGCCGCTGCTGACCGGCATCTTCTGCTCGCTGGCGATCAGCGCCAGCTACTTCGAAGCGGTGCACGTGCTGGGCCTGGACAATGGCGTGTTCTGGTCGGCACTGCGCAACAGCGTCGATTTCTGGGATGACTTCGGCGTGGCGATGCTGAAGTCGGCGATCTTCGGCGGCACCGCAGCGCTGGTCGCCGCCTATGTTGGTTTCCACGCCGAGCCGACCATCGAGGGCACCTCGGTGGCGACCACCCGTGCGGTGGTCAATGCCTCGCTGCTGGTGCTGATGTTCAACTTCGTGCTGTCGGCAATGTTGTTCACCTAACCCCTCCACCGGCGGTGCGCATGCGCGCGCGGCCACCACGACTCGATCAGGTAATCCACATGGCCATCCGCGGTCCCAGACTCGAATTCTCCGTCGGCGCATTCCTGCTGCTGGCCCTGGCCTCGCTGATGGTGCTGGCCGTGGCCTCGACCAACCAGCGCTGGAGCTGGGGCAGCCAGGGCTACGAGCTGAAGGCGCGCTTCTCCCAGGTCGGCCAGCTGCGCAAGCAGGCGCCGGTGAAGATCGGCGGCGTCACCGTCGGCCAGGTCGCCTCCATCGACCTGGATCCGGTGAAGTTCGAATCCATCGTGACCCTGCGCATGGACAGCAAGGTCAAGGACCTGCCGGCGGACACCTCGGCGGGCATCTTCACCAGTGGTTTGCTCGGCGAGAGCTATATCGGTCTGCAGCCGGGCGGTGACCCGGACGTGCTGAAGGCCGGTGACGAGATCGTCTTCACCCAGCCGGCGGTGGACCTGATCCAGCTGGTTGGCAAGTACATGTTCAGTGGCGGCGCCGGTGGCGGCGCCGCTCAGAAGCCCAACGATGGCGCGCAGGCGCCTGCAACGGAACCGCAACCATGAAAATGAAACTGATCCCCGCCCTGCTCGCCTCGGCGCTGCTGATGGCCACCCCGTTCCTTGCCCAGGCCCAGGCGGCCGCCCCCGCCGCTGCCGCAGCGCAGGGCCAGGCCGGCAAGGTGGTGATCGACGCCAGCACGCGCATTCTGACCACGCTGCAGCAGCGCCGCAGCGAGTTCAGCAGCAACCCGGCCAGCCTGCGCAGCTACATCGACAGCGAACTGAACCGCACCTTCGACCGCGACTATGCGGCACGCCTGGTGCTGGGCCCGCACGCACGCGGCGCCTCCGACGCCGACATCAAGCTGTTCGCCGATGCGATGGCCGACAGCCTGATGCAGCGCTATGGTTCGACCCTGCTCAACATCCAGGGCAAGCCGAGCTTCCGCCTGAAGGGTGAAAGCCCGCTGCCGGGCAACCGTGGCGTGCGCGTCAGCACTGAACTGGTGCGCGCCGGCAACGAACCGACCCCGGTCGAGTACTGGATGCGCAACGTGAACGGCCAGTGGAAGATCTTCGACGTCAACATCGAAGGCATTTCCTACGTGCAGACCTTCCGCAACCAGTTCGATACTCCCTTGCGCCAGAAGGGCATCAAGCAGGTGGCCAGCGAGCTGCGCAGCGGCAGCATGCAGGCCGGGCCGGCGGGCAATGGCAAGTAACGCACTGGCGCTGCTGGAAGGCGACACCCTGCGCCTGCGCGGGGTGCTCGACCGTGCCGCGGTGATTGCACTGTGGCCGCAACTGCAGGCCCTGCCAGCCAAGCTGGCGCGGCTGGAGCTGGGTGAGGTCGAGCGCGTGGACAGCGCCGGCCTGGCCCTGCTGGCCGAACTGGCCTCCCGGGCACGCAAGGCGGGCCATGCGCTGGCCATTTCCGGCGCGCCGGCCGGCTTCAACGAGCTGAGCGCAGCCTACCGGCTGTCGCCCGACCTGGACTTCAACGCTACTTCTGCTGCGAGCTGACATGAACGTCGTACGCACTTTCCCCCTGATCCTCCTGGCCACCGCCCTGACCGCCTGTGCCGGCAAGCCCGCGCGCAGCGACGCACCGGTCGCCAGCACCGTGGTCGCGGCCGGCCCTGCTGCCGAAGCGCCGGCCGCAACGGCCGATACCGGCGTGGTCGGTACTGCTCCGGTTGCTTCCGTGGCCAACCCGGCGACGCCTGCCGCTGCGGCGCCGACAGCTGCGCCGCAGGGCGCAGAGGCCAGCCCACCGAAGACCGCAGCATCCTCCGCCGCCAGCGACGATGATTTCGACGCCCTGTATGGTGGCACCGGCAACACCGGCAGTGCGGCGGCCTACGATCCGTGGGAACCGTTCAACCGCAAGGTCCACAAGTTCAACAATGCGGTCGACCGCGGTGTGGCCCGCCCGCTGGCCACCGCCTATACCCATGTGGTGCCGCGCTTCGCGCGTACCGGCGTCAGCAACTTCTTCAGCAACCTGCGTGCGCCGGTGACCATCACCAACCAGCTGCTGCAGGGCCGCGGTGCCGATGCGTGGGACAGCCTCGGCCGCTTCCTGATGAACAGCACGCTGGGCATCGGTGGCCTGTTCGATCCGGCCAGCAAGGCGATGGTGCCGCGTCGCAATGAAGATTTCGGCCAGACCCTGGGTGCCTGGGGCTGGCGTCGTTCGCGCTACGTGGAACTGCCGTTCTTCGGCCCGCGTACCGTGCGCGATGTCTTCGGCCTGGCCGGTGACATCCCGTTGTCGCCGATCCGCCGAATCGAAGAGGACAAGGTCCGCATCGGCCTGCAGGGCCTGCAGCTGGTCGATACCCGCGCGCAGCTGCTGGCGATCGACGATCTGCGCGACACCGCCGTGGACGAGTACTCGCTGGTGCGCGATGCGTGGATGCAGCGCCGCAACTACCAGATCGAGAACGATCTGCGCAGCAAGCGCGACCGCGGCCATGATGATGCCAATTCGCCGATCCCCGTGGATGCGATGCCGATGCCGAACTGGAGCAACTGATCGCTGCAACCCGTGCATGAAAAAACCCCGCCTCGGCGGGGTTTTTCTTTTCCGGCAGGTGCCAACCTGGATTGGCACGCTTTGCTCAGGCCACCAGCGCGGCCTCGATGGCGTCACGCAGGCGCACGTCATCGGCCGCCACGTCCGGGGCAAAGCGTGCAACCACCTTGCCATCGCGGCCGACCAGGAACTTCTCGAAGTTCCACAGCACTGCCGGTGCCGGATGGATCGGGATCTCCTTGCTGGCCAGGCGCTCGCGCAGCGGGCCTTCGCCGATCGACTGCGGCTGCGCGGCAGTCAGCTGCTGGTACAGCGGGTGGGTGTCCTCGCCAGCCACGCTGATCTTGGAGAACATCGGGAAACTGACATCGTAGGTGAGCTGGCAGAACTGCTGGATCTCGGCCTCGCTGCCCGGCTCCTGGCCAAGGAAGTTGTTGGCGGGGAAGCCCAGCACTTCCAGGCCCTGCGCATGCTTTTCCGCATACAGCGCCTGCAGGCCTTCGTACTGCGGGGTCAGGCCGCACTTGGAGGCGACGTTGACCAGCAGCAGCACCTTGCCCTGGTAGTCGGCAAGCGAGGACGGCTGGCCGTCGATGGTGGTGAGGGGAATGTCCTGGATCGGGGTGCTCACGCGAGGCTCCGGCTACGGCGGGAATGGCCCACCAGCATAGCGCCGCGCGATGCCGGTAGTGCCGGCCGCTGGCCGGCAATCGTGCGACCGTTCGCACGGGTTCATGAGGCTGCCGGCCAGCGGCCGGCGCGAGGATTCAATCCACGCAGAGCGTGCCCTGCGCCTTGCCGTCATCAATGCGCTGGCGGCAACCGAAGTTCTGGCGCACGTCGCGCTGGCAGGTACCGGTGACGGCACTGCCGGCGGCCACCTCCCCCGTCGCCAGGCACTGCCCGCTGCAGTCGCTCTTGCGGCTGCAGACCTTGCCGGCGTCGGCATAGGGAATCACGCATTGCTCGCGCTGCAGCCGGCCGAGCCGCTGCAGGGTGCCACCGGCGGCCTGGCAGTCCACGTCTCGTGCTTCGCGGTAGGCCTCGTCCGCTTCGGGGGTGCTGGAGGCGGCCTGCGTGGTCGTGTCCACGGTCGTTGGCGCGCTGCTGCAGGCGGCGAGCAGCGCGGTCAGGACAAGGCTGGTGCAGCGGGGCAGGCGCATGGCGGTACCTGGTCGAAGCGGACAGGCCGCCAGCATACCCATCGGCGATGCAGGCGGCGTGTCAGCGTGGCTCAGGCCTCGTCGCCCTCGCCGTCACTGCCTTCCTCCTCGGCCGCCGCATCACCCTCGGCCAGGTCGCCGAGCAGCGACTGCGCCTGTTCGGACGCCAGCGACTCCACGCCACGCAGGCGGCGTTCGATGGTGCGGGTCTTGCGGCTGGCCTCACCGATGCTGCGGCCAACGGTAGTGATCTGCTTCTCGGCCTTTTCCAGGATGCCGGCGAACTTCCCGAACTCGCTCTTGACCGCACCCAGCAGGCTCCACACTTCGCTGGATCGCTTTTCAATGGCCAGCGTGCGGAAGCCCATCTGCAGGCTGTTGAGCAACGCGGTGACCGTGGTCGGTCCGGCCACCACCACACGGTGCTCGCGCTGCAGCAGGTCGACCAGGCCCGGGCGCCGGATCACCTCGGCATACAGGCCTTCGGTGGGCAGGAACATCACCGCGAAGTCCGTGGTGTGCGGTGGCACGATGTACTTGTCGCAGATCGACTTGGCCTGCACGCGCACCGCGCGCTCCAGCTGGATGCCCTGCAGGCGCACGCCCTCGGCATCGCCCTGTTCCTGTGCGTCCAGCAGGCGCTCGTAATCCTCGCGCGGGAACTTGGAGTCGATCGGCAGCCACACCGGCGTGTCGTCGCTGCTGCGGCCCGGCAGGCGCACGGCGATATCAACCATCTCGCCACTATCCGGGCGCACCCTCACCGCACGCGCGTACTGCTCCTGGGTGAGTGTCTGCTCGAGGATGTTCTCCAGCTGCACTTCACCCCAGCTGCCGCGGTTCTTGACGTTGGTCAGCACGCGCTTGAGGTCGCCCACGCCGGTGGCCAGCTGCTGCATCTCGCCGAGGCCACGCTGCACCTGTTCCAGGCGTTCGGAGACCAGCTTGAAGGAGTTGCCCAGCCGCGTTTCCAGCGTCGACTGCAGCTTCTCGTCCACGGTGTGGCGCATCTGCTCCAGCTTCTGGGCGTTGTCGTTCTGCAGCGCGCGCAGCTGTTCCTCCAGCGTGGCACGCATCTCGGCGATGCGCTGCTCGTTGCGCTGGGTCAGTTCCTGCAGGCGCAGGCCCAGACTGTCGGTCAGGCGCTGCTGCGACTGCGCGCCCTCCTCGCGGCCCTTGCGTGCATCGTCCACCAGGGTCTGGCGCAGCGCCCCGAGCTGGGTATCGGTGCGCGCAGTGAGCTCCTGCAGCTGCTGGCCAAACGCATGGATGCGTGCCTCCTGCTGCTGGCCGAAGGTCTCCAGCTGGCCGCGCAGTTCCTGCAGCCGCTGCCCCATCGACGCTGCGCCGCGCTGCTGGCTGTCGGCCACTTCAGCGCGCGCTTTGCGGGCATCTTCGCTCAGCGCTTCGCGCAGCAGGTCCAGGCGCTGATCGGTGCGGGTGGACAGATCGGTCAGCGCGCGGGCGAAGCCATCGAGCTGTTCACGCAGTTCGCTGCGCCCGGCGCGGGCCTCCTCGCGCACGGCCTGTTCCAGGCGGTCATGCGGCGGACGGCGCAGCAGGGCGACCAGTTGCAGGATGAGCACAGCCAATAGAAGGCCGGCAATGAGCAGGTATTCGGTTTGCATGGGGCAAGTGTAGGCTGGCCGAGTCTCAGCTGCTGCGTCAGGACCATGCCCGCTCTATACGGAAAGCCCACTTCCATCAACGTGCGCAAGGTACTGTGGCTGTGCGCGGGGCTGGATCTGCCCCTGCATCACGAGCCGGCCCCCCCACCTGACCTGCTGGCCACGCTGAACCCCAACCGGCAGGTGCCGGTCCTGCGCGATGGCGACTTCGTGCTGTGGGAATCCAACAGCATCTGCCGCTACCTGGCCGTACGCGCTGGCCGTGATGACCTGCTGCCCGGTACGGCACAGGGCCGCGCCCGGGTCGAGCAGTGGATGGACTGGCAGGCCAGCGACCTCAACAGCGCCTGGCGGCACGTGTTCATGGCGCGCGTGCGGCGGCACCCGGACTACCCCGATGACACCCGTGCCGAGGCCAGCCTGGCGCAGTGGAACCGGCTGATGGCTGTGCTTGATGCACAGCTGGCCGCCACCAACGGCTACGTGGCGGGCAACGCCTTCACCCTCGCTGATGTCGTGCTGGGGCTGTCGGCCCAACGCTGGCGCAGCACGCCGGGCAGTAAACCGGCGCTGCCACACCTCGCAGCATGGTTCGAACGCCTGCGCGAGCAGCCCGGTTTCGCCACCCACGTCGACAACGGCGTGGCGTGAGCCGTGGTTCCCGCAGCTGTTGGTAGGTGTCGACCTTGGTCGACACGGCTGATCCACATCATGCGTGGAAGAAGCGCTGTAGAGCCGGGCCCATGCCCGGCTGAGGCCCCTATGCGAACAGCAGCCGAGCGCGGGCTCGGCTCTACAGAAAGCGCTTCGTGCTACCAGCCTTCCAGCACGATCTTGCCCTTGGCGCGCTGGCTTTCCAGCAGCGCGTGGGCGCGCCGCAGGTTGGCCGCGTCGATGCGCCCGAAGTGCTCGCCCAGGGTGGTGTGCAGCACGCCCGTATCGATCAGCTCGGCCACACGGTTCAACAGGTCGTGCTGGCGCTGCATGTCGGCGGTGCGGTACAGCGGCCGGGTGAACATCGACTCCCAGTGCAGTGACAGTGCCTTGCGCTTGAGCGCCATCACGTCCACCTGGCCAGGATCATCGATCAGCCCCAGTTGGCCCTGCGGTGCCAGCAGTTCCACGATCTGCGCGTAGTACTGGTCGGAGTGGGTCAGGCTGGCGACATGCTGCACCTCGCTGATGCCGAGCCGCGCCAGTCCCTCGGCCAGCGGCAGGCTGTGGTCGATCACGTGGTGTGCCCCCATTGCGTACGCCCAATCCTGGGTATCGGGGCGCGAGGCGGTGCCGATCACGGTCAGCCTGGTCAGCTTCCGCGCCAGCTGCACCAGGATCGAACCGACACCACCGGCAGCACCGATCACCAGCAGGGTCTGGCCTTCGCCACCCCCCTCCGGGATGCGCAGGCGGTCGAACAGCAGCTCCCAGGCGGTGATTGCAGTCAGTGGCAGCGCGGCGGCGGCGGCATCATCGAGGCTGGCAGGCTTGCGCCCGACGCTGCGCTCGTCCACCAGCTGGTACTGCGCATTGCTGCCCGGGCGGTCGATGACGCCGGCGTAGTAGACCGCGTCGCCGGGCTGGAACAGGGTCACCTCGCTGCCCACCGCGTCGACGATGCCGACCGCATCCCAGCCCAGCACGCGCGGGCCATCGGTGGCCACGCCACGGCGGACCTTGGTGTCGACCGGGTTCACCGCCACCGCGCGTACCGCCACGCGCAGGTCACGCGGGCCGGGCTGCGGCAGTTCCAGTTCAATGTCGATCAGGGCCTGGGCATCATCGATCGGCAGGCCGGCTTGGGTGTAGGCAATGGCGCGCATGGCAGCGGTCCAGTGGGGAAGGAGGCGACAGGTTGCGCCGCACGCGGTCCCTCAGAAAGGCGCAGAATCGGGCAGCACTTTCACTCTGGCGATGAAGATGATCCGCTTCGACGATCTGCAGCTGTTCGTCCGCACTGCCGCACTGGGCAGCTTCTCGCAGGCGGCCCGCGAAGCCGACCTGCTGCCGGGGCAGGTCGCTGCGGCGGTGGCGCGGCTGGAACGCGAGCTGGACCTGCGCCTGTTCGTGCGCACCACGCGCAGCCTGCGCCTGACCGGCGAGGGGGCGCTGTACCTGCCGTATGCGCAGGAGGTACTGGCCACCCTGCGCGAGGGCCAGGCGCGCGTGCAGGGCGAAGACGCCGAACTGCACGGCACCCTGCAGCTGTCGGCCCCGTCGGACTTCGGCCGCAACCTGCTGCTGCCCTGGCTGAGCGCCTTTCGCGCCGCGCACCCACGGCTGCGCCTGCACCTGCGCCTGTCCGACGAAGTGGCCGACGTGTTCCGCGACCCGGTCGACGTGGCCATCCGCATCGGCCACTTCGACGACGCCAACTACGTCGCCCTGCCCCTGCTGGAAGGCAATCGGCGCGTACTCGCGGCGTCGCCCGACTATCTGCAGCGGCGCGGCACGCCCACCCGCTTGGACGAGTTGCGTGAGCACGATTGCCTTGTCTACCAGCTCGGTGGCCGCGCCTACGATCGCTGGTCGTTCGAGGTCGACGGGCGCCGCAGCGTGATTCCGGTGCGCGGCCCGCTGGTCTGCGACGACGCCGACGTGGTGCGGCGCTGGGCGGTGGCCGGCGAAGGCATCACCTACAAATCCTGGCTGGACCTGCGCGAGGATGTGCTCGCAGGGCGCCTGCAGCTGCTGCTGGACGGCATCGGCAGCCACATACCGTTGCAGCTGGTCTGCCCGCACCGCAAGCAGTTCTCGCCGGCGGTGCGGCAGCTGCACGCGCAGCTGCGCCAGCACCTGCAACCTCTGCTGTCCGGCATGCCTGAAGGTCCAGCCGGCCCCCTGTCGCCAGTCCCGGCACTGGCCGACAATGGCGGCCCCCCGTAAGAGAGAACACCGCCATGCCGTGGATGGGCATCCAGGACCTGTGGACGTTTCTGGTCGCCGTGCTGGTGTTTCTCGCCCTGCCCGGTCCCGGTACCTTCACCCTGCTGACCGCCACCGGCCGTGGTGGCGTGCGCGGCGGTTACACCGCACTGGCCGGCCTGCTGGTCGGCGACCAGATCCTGATGTGGCTGGCGCTGGCCGGCGTGGCCGCGCTGCTCAAGGCCAACCCGCTGGTGTTCCACGCCGTGCAGTACCTGGGTGCGGCCTACCTGGTGTGGGTCGGCATCGGCCTGCTGCGCACACCGAAGCACGAGGGCGGTGATGCCGGCCCGATCCGCATGCAGCCGGGCCGCTACTTCCAGCAGGCGATCCTGGTCAGCCTGCTCAACCCGAAGGCGATCCTGTTCTACATGGCGTTCCTGCCGTTGTTCATCGATCCCAAGGCACACCAGGGCATCGCCACCTTCGCGGCGCTGGCCGGCATCATCCTGGTGGTCAGCATCGCCTACTGCTCGATGCTGATCGGCGTGGGCAACCTGGCCCGTCGCCGGCTGATCCAGCACCCGCGGATCAGCGACGCGCTGCGCCGCGTGGCCGGCCTGTTCCTGGTCGGGTTCGGCATCCGGTTGGGGCTGAACGGCTGACAGCGCAGGCTCGACGCTACGCCTGCCGGCCTAGGTGGGCCCCGTCCCGCCGTGCAGTCCTGCGCGCAGATGGTCGATGAACACCCGCAGCTTCGGTGCCATGTGCTCGCGCGCGGGGTAATACAGGTGGAAGCCGGGGAACGGCGGTTGCCAGTCCTGCAGCACCGCCTGCAGGCGCCCGGATGCCAGGTCATCGGCCACCAGTGACGCGAACCCCTGCGCCATGCCGAGCCCGGCCAGCACGGCGCCGTGGGCCAGCTCGGCATCGTTGAATACCAGCCTGCCGTTGACCTCGACCTCCAGGTCATGGTCATCGCGGCTGAACTCCCAGGGCATCAGCCGGCCGTTGGCGCGGCGGTGGACGATGATGCATGCATGGCCCTGCAGTTCGTGCGGGCTGGCCGGAATGCCGTGCTGCGCGAAGTAGCCGGGCGTGGCCACCACCACCTGCCGCTCCGGCGGTCCGATCGGCACTGCGATCATGCCGCGCGCCAGTGACTCGCCGAGCCGGATACCCGCGTCGAAGCCTTCGGCCACCAGATCGGTCAACGCCGGCTCCACGCACAGCTCCACGTCCACCTGTGGATAGCGCGCCAGGAACGAAGGCAGTGCCGGCAGCACCCGGCGCTCGGCCACGATGCGTGGAAGGGTGACGCGCAGCTTCCCGGCCGGAACCGCACGCGCGCTGTCGAAGTCCGCGAACGCCGAATCGATCTGCTCCAGTCCGCCCCGTACACGTTCAAGGAAGCGCGCACCGTGTTCGGTCAGGCCGACCCGGCGCGTGGTCCGTTGCAGCAGGCGCACGCCCATCCGCGCCTCCAGCGCGCGCACGCTCTGCGAAAGTGCCGAGGTGGAGATGCCCAGCGCATCTGCAGCGCGGGTGAAGCTGGCATGGTCGGCGACGTGAACGAAGGCGACCACCGCCGACAACGGTGCGGAGGGATCCATTGTGAAGCCACTCTTCATGGTGAGTCCGGTGCCATCCAGTTTATCCACAGGAACGGTCGGCCGATGCTGTGCCTCCCGGCGGCACCGTCGCCTTCCTGTGAGACCCCCGCATGTCGCTGGACCACTACCGCCTGCTCGGCCGCTCCGGCCTTCGCATCAGCCCGATGGCACTGGGCACGATGACCTTCGGCGCCGACTGGGGCTGGGGCGCGGACGAAACCGAGGCTCGCCGCATCTTCGACACCTACGTCGAACGTGGCGGCAACTTCATCGATACCGCCAACAACTACACCAACGGCAGTGCGGAAACCCTGCTTGGCCGGTTCGCCCAGGGCCAGCGCGACCGGCTGGTGATCGCCAGCAAGTACACCCTCGCCACCGTCCCCGGTGACCCCAACAACGCCGGCAACCACCGCAAGAGCATGCTGCGCTCGGTGGAGGACAGTCTGCGGCGGTTGGGGACCGACTACCTCGACCTGCTGTACCTGCACGCCTGGGACGACACCACCGGCGTTGACGAAGTCATGCGGGGCTTCGACGACCTGGTCCGCAGCGGCAAGGTGCTTTACGCCGGCATCTCGGACACGCCGGCCTGGCAGATCGCGCGCATGCAGACCCTGGCCGACCTGCGTGGCTGGTCGCCGCTGGTGGCGCTGCAGATCGAGTACAGCCTGATCCAGCGCAGCGTCGAGCATGAACTGCTGCCGATGGCCGATGCGCTGGGGCTGGGCGTGGTGGCGTGGTGGCGTGGTCGCCATTGGGCAGCGGCGTGCTGACCGGCAAGTACAGCACGGCCGATCTCGCCAGCGCCGAGGCGTTGCCAGCCACACCCGGCGGGTCGCGCCGCAGCGTGGCCCTGATCAATGGTGCGTTGACGCCGCGTTCGCTGCAGATTGCCGGGGACGTCGCAACCATCGCTGCCGATCTTTCGCATTCGCCTGCGCAGGTTGCACTCGCCTGGTTGCTGCAGCGCCCCGGCGCCGGCGCGCTGCCGATCATCGGCGCCCGCACCCTGACGCAGTTCGAGCACAATCTGGACGCGCTGCAGCTGGTGCTGCCGGCCGAGGCCCTTGCCCACCTCGATGCGATCAGTGCGGTGGCACCGTCGTTCCCGCACGATTTCCTGCGGATGCCGTTGCCGCGGATGCTGATGAGCGGCGGCACCCAGCTGCGGCCGCGCGGGCGCTGAGGGCATGGCAGGCAGGGCGGGCTATGCTGGCCCCCCTTCTGCAATGGATGCGCGTGGATGGTCCGCCTGACCGGCTTCGCCCTGACCCTGCTGTTCGCCGGCACCGCCTCTGGCGCCACCGTGCAGGACCATCGCTGCCTGACCGGCGGCCGCAACGACAGCATCCACCTGGAATGGCGCTGGCTGGAAGACGGCGCGGCCGACGTGCGCTACGCCGGCCAGCGCGGGCGCCTGCCCCTGCGCCGGGTCTCGATGGAGACCACGGTGCTGGCAGAGGATCGTCCCTACCAGTTCGACAGCGTGTGGGAAGAGCGCATCGACGGCCGCCTCAACGGCCGCTACCTGTTGAGTACCCAGGGCGCGCTGGTGCTGGACCTGAGCTATGAGCGTGCCCGTGACGGGCGCAGGACCTCTTTTCACGATGACGTCGAGGCCTGGCAGGAAGACGGCTGCCACTGGCCCGCCATGCCCTGACGTCGCCCGGCGCGGGGGTCCGGCCTGTTGTATGCCGATTCCGGCAGCCTGATCGAGGTGCAGCGCGCGGCGCGTCGGGTATGACCCCCGTCAGTGGTAATGCTGCGCTGCGTTCGGTCACACTCGGGAACTTGTCGTTCTCAGTCACCCCTTCCGAGGCCTGCATGTCCCTGTTCCGGCGCAAGTCCCTAGATTCCGTCACCGTCCACGAAGCCGGCAGGCGTCTGATCCCGACGCTCAGCTGGCCGCACCTGATCGCGCTGGGTATTGGCGCCATCGTCGGTACCGGTATCTACACGCTGATCGGCGTCGGTGCCAACCTGGCCGGCCCGGCCGTGCTGATCTCCTTTGCCATCGCAGGTGCGGTCTGCGCCTGTGCGGCGCTGTCCTACGCCGAGCTGTCGACGATGATGCCGGCCGCCGGCAGTGCCTACACCTACAGCTACAGTGCACTGGGCGAGGTGTTCGCCTGGGTGGTGGGCTGGAGCCTGATCCTGGAGTACTCGCTGGTGGTGAGTACGGTGGCGGTGGGCTGGTCCGGCTACTTCGTCGGCTTCCTCGAATGGGTGCACACCCAGTTCGGCTGGAACGTGCACCTGCCAGCCTGGCTCGCCGCCGGCCCGCACGTGGAAGGCGGAATGATCAACCTGCCGGCGATCATCATCACCTGGCTGGTGGCCGGCATGCTGATGGCCGGCACCAAGGAAAGCGCCACGCTCAATGCGATCCTGGTGGTGTTCAAGCTGATCGCGCTGGCGATCTTCGTCGCCGTGGCCCTGCCCGCCTTCGACAGCGCCAACCTGCAGCCGTTCATGCCGTACGGCTTTGCCAAGTCGATGGGCCCCGACGGCGTCGAGCACGGCGTGATGGCGGCAGCGGCGATCATCTTCTTCGCCTTCTACGGCTTCGATGCGATCTCCACCGCCGCCGAGGAAACCAAGAACCCGGGCCGCGACCTGTCGATCGGCATCATCGGTTCGATGATCGGCTGCACCATCGTCTACGTGCTGGTGGCGCTGGCGGCAGTCGGTGCGATGAGCTACGCGGTGTTCGGCCACAGCGCCGAGCCGCTGGCGCTGATCATGCGCCAGCTGGGCCATCCGACCGCGGCAATGGTGATCGGCGTGATTGCGATCATCGCCCTGCCGACCGTGCTGCTGGCCTTCCTGTACGGCCAGAGCCGCATCTTCTTCGTGATGAGCCGCGATGGCCTGCTGCCGCGTGGCCTGTCCAAGGTCAACGCACGTACCGGCACGCCGGTGGCGACCACGTTGTTCACTGCGGTCGTGGTTTCGGCCCTGGCCGGCGTGGCTCGCCTGGACGAGATCGCCGCACTGGCCAACGCCGGTACCCTGGCTGCGTTCACTGCGGTAGGTATCTGCCTGGTGGTGCTGCGCCTGCGCGAGCCGAACCGCGAGCGCACCTTCCGCACGCCGCTGGCTTTCGTGGTCGGCCCGCTGGCCGCACTGGGCTGCATCTACCTGTTCATCAGCCTGCCGCACACCACTCAGCTGTACTTCCTGCTGTGGAACGTGGCCGGCCTGGTGTTGTACTTCCTGTACAGCCGCCGCCACGCGCTGATCGCGAAATGAACGGATCACCGGTAGTGCCGGCCGCTGGCCGGCAACCCGCATCCTGTTGATAGGGCGATGCCGGCCAGCGGCCGGCACTGCCGCAGGGCGTTTCAACCGCCCTGCTTTGCGGCGTAATCCTGCGCCTGGCGCATCACCCGCAGCAGGTTGCCGCCCCAGATGCCGGCAATCTGCTTCTCGGTATAGCCCTTGCGCAGCAGCCACGCGGTGATCTTCGGCAGCTGGCTGACATCGGGCAGGTCACTCAGTCCGCCACCACCATCCCAATCCAGGCCGATGCCCACGTGCTCAGGGCCGACCACCGTGAGGATGTGCTCGAAGTGGGCGAAGAAGTCGTCCAGGCTGGCGTGGCGCACCGGATGCTCATGGTCCAGCGCCTGTTCGGCCTTCAGCAGGGCAACGCCCTGTTCGATGCCCATGCCTTCCCAGCCGCCCAGCTGCTTGCTCAGCGCTTCCTCGGCCTGTTTGCGCTCTGGCGTCTTTGCGGTGTCGATCAGGTAGCCGCCATAGGCGTTCACCTGGATCACGCCGCCGGCCTTGGCCAGCCTGCGCAGCCGCGCGTCATCAAGATTGCGCGGATGGTCGTAGACCGCCTTGGCCGAGCTGTGTGACAGCACGAACGGCACCGGCATCATCGCCAGCAGGTCGTCGAACACCGCGTCCGAGGCGTGCGACTGGTCGACCACGATGCCCAGCTTCACCGCCTGCCGCACCAGGTCCTTGCCGGCCGGGCTCAGGCCCTTCCACTCGGCCCCCTTGGGGTCGGTGGCCGAATCGGCGAACTCGTTGTTGGCGAAGTGCACGGTGCTGAGCAGGCGCAGGCCGGCGCGGTGATAGAACGAGAGCAGGCTGGGGTCGGCCACCAGCGGGCTGGCGTTTTCCATGCTGATGTAGACCACGCGCTTGCCGGCGGCCTTGATCCGCGCCGCGTCATCGGCGGTCAATGCCAGCGCGAAGCGCTCGGGATTGGCCGCCAGCATCTCGCGGATTTCCAGCAACCGCTGCAGGCCATGGTCACGCTCGGCCAGATGCGCTGCGGCGCTGCGATCGCCCTGGTCGGTGTAGATCGCCCAGAAGCCGCCGTCCAGCGCGCCTTCGACCATGCGCGGGTAATCCACCTGCGAGAGTGCGTTGCGGTCGTGGCGCTGTTCGATGTCGAAGCCGCTGCGGCCGAAGTTGGCCGGCGTATCGAGGTGGCTGTCGAGAGTGACCAGGCGCTGCTGCAGCGCCTTGGCACGGGCCAGCTCCTGCGCGCTGAACTCGATGGCGTGGACGGACAGCGGCGCGCACAGCGCCAGGGCGAGCACGACGGACAGGTGGCGCAACGAGGGCATGGGCTCTCACCGGCAATGGGAAGAGCCCGACCATAGCGCTGCGCCCGGCCTTTTTGTAGAGCCGAGCGTGGGCTCGGCTCTACAGAGATCGGCAGTGACGCGGTCAGTCCACCACGCGGCAGAACACGGCCTTCAGGTAACGCGATTCCTGCACGTGGGCCATGAACGGATGGTCCGGACCCGCACCAGCAACCTTCAGGATCTGGATCGTGCGACCGGAGAAATAGGCCGCGCGGCGCAGCATGTCGAGGAACTGGTCCTCGGCCACCAGGCCGGTGCACGAGAAGGTGGCGAACAGGCCGCCCGGCTTGACCACGCCCAGCGCCAGCTTGTTCATGTCCAGGTACTTCTTCAGCGCGGTGATGACCTGGTCGCGGTCGCGGGTCATCTTCGCCGGGTCCAGGATCACCACGTCGTACTGCTCACCGCGGTTGGCGGCGTCGCGCAGCCACGGGAAGATGTCGGACTGGATGAACTTCGGGCGCACGTTGTTCAGGCGCGAATTGCCCTTGGCGATCTGGATCACGTCCTCGTCGATGTCGATGCCGATCACTTCGGAAGCACCACGCGCCGCTGCGTACACGGCAAAACCGCCGGTGTTGCAGCACAGGTCGAGCACGCTCTTGCCTTCCACCTGCTGGCTCAGCCACTCACGGTTCTCGCGCTGGTCGGCGAAGAAACCGGTCTTGTGCGCACCGGCCGGGTCGGCGCGGAACTTGATGCCGTACTCGGTGATCACCGACGCTTCGGTGGTGGTGTTGCCGTGGAAGTCGAAGCTTTCCTGCTTCTGCACGTGCTCGTCGGCGAAGCTGTGGAAACGGCAGCCGGGGAACTGCTCGCGCAGCGCATCGTAGATCCATTCGCGGTGGCGGAACATGCCGGCGGCGAAGAACTCGACCACCACCAGGTCGCCGTAGCGGTCCACCACCAGGCCGGACAGGCCGTCACCTTCGCTGTGCACGACACGCCAGGCGTCGGACACCGCGTCGAGCTTCAGCACCTCACGGCGCAGCGACACTGCCTGGGCGATCTTGCGCGAGAACCAGCCGGCATCCACCGGTACGTTCTGGTCGGTTTCAAGGATGCGCACGGCAATGCGCGAGTGCCCGTTGTAGAACCCGCGGCCAATGAACTCGCCATCGATGCCGACCACGTCGACGATGGAACCGGGCTTGGGCCGGACGGTCGGCTTCTCGACCAGTTTCTGGAAGATCCACGGGTGGCTGGAGCGCCACGCATTCTTGAGGCGGACAATCGGAAGGGGGGTATTCATCCACCCATTGTAAACCGGGCGCCGGGGTCAGTTCCCCGCAGGGGCTCCGACCCGGGCCGGCATGCCCACCAAGGTTGGCATCTACCAGAGCGGGGCGCGGAGCCCCGTTGGGGATCCGACCCCAGTGCAGGGGCATTTGACGGCGGCCCGGCCAGGCGGCAGAATCGGCCCCAGAAGGGGAGTAGCTCCCAGACGTTGTCGCCGTCATTTCGAGCCCGCAGGCTCCGGTGCAACGGCAGTTCCAGCCGACTGGAACTGCGAGCGAGACCTTCGCCGTACTGGCGAAGCTCTGTCCCTGGATCCCCCTCCCGATCCTCCGTTGCAGATCCTCGCCGTCCGGCCTGGCATTCATCTTTCCAACGGACATTCCCAATGCAGACGATCGGTAACGTGTGGTTGTGGGGCGGCTTCGCAGCGGTGGTGGTCATCGCCCTGCTGGTCGACCTCGTGTTGATGCGCCATGGTGGACCGCACAAGGTCACCTTCAAGGAGGCCTTGTGGTGGTCCATCGGCTGGGTCGCGCTGGCCCTGCTGTTCAACGCCGGCCTCTGGTACTACCTGAATGAGACCGCCGGCCAGGTCGTGGCCAACAAGGTCGGCCTCGAGTTCCTGACCGGCTACCTGGTCGAAAAAGCCCTGGCGGTCGACAACATCTTTGTCTTCCTGATGATCATGAGCTACTTCGCGGTGCCGGAGGAACAGCGCCAGAAGGTGCTGATCATCGGAATCCTGGGTGCGATCGTGCTGCGTACGATCATGATCTTCGCTGGCAGCGTGCTGATCAGCCAGTTCCATTGGCTGCTCTACGTGTTCGGCGCCTTCCTGCTGTTCACCGGTTGGAAGATGTGGTTCGCCGCCGGCCAGGAACCGGACCTGGAGACCAATCCGGCCCTGCGCTGGATGCGCAAGCACCTGCGCCTGCTGCCGGGCTATGAAGGCAATGCGCTGAGCGTGAAGCGTGATGGCGTGCGCTGGTTCACCCCGCTGTTCGCGGTGCTGATCCTGATTGCGGTCACCGACGTGATCTTCGCCGTGGACAGCATCCCGGCGATCTTCGCGATCACCACCGACCCGTTCATCGTGCTCACCTCCAACGTGTTCGCGGTGCTGGGCCTGCGCGCGATGTTCTTCCTGCTGGCCGGCATGGCCGACCGCTTCCACCTGCTGCCGTACGGCCTGGCACTGGTGTTGGGCTTCATCGGCATCAAGATGATGATCATCGACCTGTTCAAGATCCCGACCCCGGTCTCGCTGGGCGTGGTCGCGGTGATCATCGCCGCCACCGTGGTGCTGAGCCTGAAGTACCCGCCGAAGGAAGGCGAAGGCCAGGCCTGAGCCTGACCCGTTGAATGACGCGGCCGGTGGGATTGTCCCGCCGGCCGCCTCCACTCTCCCGTTGCGGTGGCCTTGGTTTCGCGCCAGTCACCGCCATTGCTGAGGTATGGACAACAACGCGCCCCTGCCCGCTGGCGACGTGCCGGCCCCCCGCAATGATCGCTCGCGCATCCTGCGGGCGTTCAATGTCAGCCTGGCCGCCGTGCTGGTGCTGGTGGCCGTGTTCGCCCTGCAGGGCACCTTCGACTGGCGACCGTGGGCGGTCGCGCCGCTGGAAGCCAAGGGCCTGCTCGGCCTGATCGGCGGCCCGATGCTGCATGCCTCGGTCGAGCATATCGCCGCCAACAGCATCGCGATCCTGATCCTCGGCACGCTCGCCGGCAGCGTGTATCCGAAAGCCACCGTACGCGCGCTGCCCCTGCTGTGGCTGGGTTCGGGCCTCGGCGCGTGGATGCTGGGCAATCCGGGTAGCGTGCACCTGGGCGCCAGTGGCGTCACCCATGGCCTGATGTTCCTGCTGGCCAGCCTTGGCCTGCTGCGCCGCGACCGTGCGGCGATTGCCACCGGCCTGATCGGCATGCTGTTCTACGGCGGCATGCTGATGACCATCCTGCCGCACGCCGATGGTGTGTCCTGGCAGTCGCACATGGGCGGCGCCTTCGCCGGCATCATCGCCGCGCTGCTGTTCCGCAACGCCGACCCACTGCCACCGCGCCAGCGTTACAGCTGGGAAGACGAAGAAGACGAGGCCGAGCCGCTGTCCAACGAGGAACTGGAGCCGCCGTCACCGCAGCGCGTACCGGTGCTGTGGCAGCCTCGCGAGGGCCAGGACTACGTGGTGATCCCGTTCCGCCGCCCGGACGAACCGCGCGGTTGAGGTGACGGTAGTGCCGGCCGCTGGCCGGTACCCGGATGCCGGCCAGCGGCCGGCACTACCGGGACGGTCAGTTCCCCGCCGCGCCCATCCCATCCACCGCCTGCCGGCCCAGCGCCGGGTCATCGGTGAAGAACGCATCGATACCCGTCGCCAGGTAAGCCCGCATCTCGGCGATCGATCCCTCGGCATTGCGCGCGCTGTCGGCGCCCTGGCGCAGGTTGCTGGGCTGGAAGTGGTTTTCCGGACGGAAGGTGTACGGAATCACCATCAACCCGGCGGCACGCGCATCACGTACCAGCGAGGTCGGCGTGCCCAACGCGCCCTTGGCATCCAGCGGAATGATCGAGCGCAGTTCCGGGCCGATGCCGTCGGCATAACTGGCGATGTCCTTTAGGCCGGCCGGGGTCATCATCTGCGCATAGGTCAGCGCGCCGCCGGCCTGGGCGATGTCGGCCGGCTGGGTATCGCCCTTCCACAGCAGCTGCAGCAGCCGGATGTTGCTGCCCCGGCCGATCCTGCCGCGCAGGTAGCGCAGGTTGGCGGTCTCGAACGACTGGATCGTGACCGGCCCGACATTGGTGTACGCGTTGCCACGCAGTGCGGCCAGCAGTTTGTCTTCCATCGGCAGGCCGATGGACTGGAAGTAGGTCGGGTGCTTGATCTCCGGCACCAGGCCGATGCCGCGGTTGGCACGTCCGGCCTGCTGGACCAGGAAGGCCAGGATCTCGTCCAGGCTGGCGATGCGGAACTGGCCGTCGTAGGCGGTGCTGCGCAGTTCCGGCAGGCGCTCACGGGCGTACAGGGTCTTCAGCTCGGCCAGGGTGAAGTCTTCGGTGAACCAGCCCTCGACCTGCTGCCCATCGATCACCTTGCGGGTGCGGCGGCTGGCGAACTCCGGATGCGAGGCGACGTCGGTGGTGCCACCGATCTCGTTCTCGTGCCGGGCCACCATGACGCCGTCCTTGGTCATCACCAGGTCCGGCTCGATGTAGTCGGCGCCATCGGCGATGGCCTGCGCGTACGACGCCAGGGTGTGCTCGGGCAGCAGCGCGCTTGCCCCGCGATGGCCGTAGACCGACACCTTGGGTGCGGCCGGGGTGGAGGATTCAGCACTCATGGCCACCGATGGTGCCATGGCCAGCGACAACAGCAATGCACAACCCCACGACTTCACTGCGACTTCCCCAAGCGGTATGTGATGGCCGTCAGTATGCGGCGGGAATGTGACAGGGCGCCGCACAGCATGACCCGGTAGCGGCCGACCTTGGTCGGCGCCTTGGCGGCCATCGGTATGGGCCAATTCGTGGATGTCACCGAAGATGATGCGAGGCTCGGCATTCTCGGCACTCTACATCTTGAGCGAATGCAGGCGTTTCGGCTGTGGACGGTAGTCCGTGCCAACCATACGGCGGGTCTTGTTGTTGACGCCGAACAACAGCCAGCCGCAGGCAGCGCCACGCAGGTTGGCTTCATTCGCCAGCGCTGAGAAGTACTTGCCAATGTCGACGGTGCTGTAGTCGTTGCCGGCCTGCTTGAACTCCACCACCTCGTTCTCCCAGGTGGCAATCAGGCTGTGCAGCAACTGAGTAAGGTCAGGTTGATTCATTTCTTCGCTGCAAGATCGAGGAATTTTTCGACAGCATCAATCGCCTGCTCCACCTCCGCCTTAGGGATATTCGGCGCGTTGGGGTGGGAATAGGGATTCATCACCACATTCTTCAGCGTTTCCAAGCGGGTGATTGCGGCGTCCCAATCCGCCTGCTTCACACCACCAGTTGCTTTCCACACCTTCAACTTGTCCAGGAAGTCCTGTGCCTGATGGGCCTTTGGATCAACGGCGTAGCGCATCTCGATCTTCTTCAACTCGCAAGCCGCCCGAACGCCCAACTCGAACGCTTGGCGGGCATAGTTGGCGGCGGCCTCCACATAGGGCGTCTGAACCAGTTCCTTGGCCTTGTCAAGCAAAGCGCGGGCTGGGCGGTTCTGCGTGGATCGAACGATGGGGATGGGCGCCGTTGCCGCATTGTCGCCCTCATACACCTCGACACATTTCCAGCCGGCTTCAGGCAGGTGCGAACGCGCCAGGTCAAACCAGTTGCGATCATGGGTGAGCAGCACAGTTTGCCAGTCGGCGAACTTGGCTTGCAGCAGATCCAGAACCGGCAAGCGATTAGAATGGTCGAGGCCAATCAGCACATCGTCGAGCACCAGCAGCTTCAGGGCTGTTGAGGGTGTTGTCGGAGTGCAAGCCAAGCGGCCCGCGAGATAGACGGACAGGCCCAACGCGGACAAGCGCGCTTCGTTAAGGAATAGCTGTGGCGTGGTCAATGTATGGTTGCGGAAGCTCAACTCTGGGGTCAGTTGCTGACCATCAAGAGCACGATCCTTATTGCGGTGTGCCCCGTTATAGGTCAGCCCCGGCGTATTGAAGCCTTTGATTTCTACATCCTTCCAGCCCAGCAACTGCATCAGTTCGTTGATGAGTGGAATCAATGCCGGAAATGCCCCGCGAAAGGCCGTATTGAACTCCACGCAGGCATCGTTAATGTTTTTGAGCGCAGCGCTGGTATGGGTGGCCGGCATGCCGCCTTGCACCTTGTTCCACAGTTCGCCAAGGGTAGTCGCCGTGCCGCCCGTCACGGTCACGGGGAAATCGCGCAGCAGGTGTTCAACAGCGATGTCGAACAGGTTGATTGATCCGGTCCCCTGCTTGTAATTGGTATCCAACAGAGCACGGTAATCCAGACAGGCGCGGCGTAATGCGGCCTCGGTGATGCGTGCATCCAGCGCTCTCCCTCGTAGTGAACCTGGGTGGCTGTTCACCGTCCACTCGGCCGCGGCTCCACCGTCGGAAAACTCGACGGCTACTTTGCAATCCGTATCCGGTAGGCCAGAGAACACATTCTTGTGCTTGCGCAGCGCATCTTGAGGAAGGCGAAGTGCGAAGATGCCGCTCAGCGCATGAAAGAGGGAGGACTTGCCCGCGCCATTCTCGCCATATACCAGAAGGTTTTTTCCATCCAAATCAAAGCGTGCCGGTGTTGGCCCCGGAAAGGCACGGAAGTCGGTGAGCGTGAGGTGTTTGATTCGCAGGGGCGCGGCTGCCGGAGCGGCGGGCGGCAATGCGGGAGGGGGAAACTGTGCGCTCACTCCTTGCCCTCAATGATGCGCACCACTTCCAGCGCCTGTAGGTCGAAGAGCATCGCGTAGATGGGGTGATCGTTAGCGAAGATGATGGCGGCCATCTTTTCCGCTGCTCCGCGCACGGCATCCCCTTGCAGTTCGGCAAGTTTGTCGAAGACGACTGCTTCGCAGGCGTCGAATAGATGGATGTTCGCGGCGTGGAGTTCCTTGGGGAAGAACAGTTCGAAGACGAGGCCGTTGATGAGTTGCTCAAATTGCGGGTCACTGGTAGCCAAGACGCAGTTGGCCACAACACCCAGCACGGCCTTTTGCTGAGTAGTAGCCGATGGAATCGGAAAAGCCTCCAGCGCTTCCGGCTGCACTTCGTAGTAGCCGTTCTGCTTTCCAACAAATCGCCCTCTGGCGTAGTAGGCAGACACACTGCTGTTCAGCAATGCCAGCAGGTAAAACCGATCCTCACCCGCTGGAATGAAGTAGGCCGTGTTACCCAGATAGTGTGCTTCGTTGTCCAATGAGAACGTCGGTTCTATGGATACCTTTGTGGAAACAATCTTTGGCCTCTCAAACTCCTGCCAATACGCAATATTGTCCTGAATCTCATACCACTCGTAGCTGCCCGCTTTTCGCCCCTCCCACTTTCCGTCACGCCCATCATCCCAGCCTTCCGGCTTGGGCATAAGTCGAGACTTGAAAATGGAAAGATATTTTTTGATAGCCGGATACTGACCGATAGGAAACGGCCTTCTCGTGAATATGAGCCAAAGATCTTCTGGCCTTGCCCTCCATCGCTTCACGTCGTTTCCACGCATGAATGGCTTGATGACGTCCGAAGAATTTGCATCCTCTGCAATCAATCTTGCTCGTGTCTGGCCATCAACGATAAACGCCTCATTCAATCCGGTCGTGATACCACGCGAAACCCGTGAGCCAAGATACTTTCTCAAGGGCGTACCCGTAGTGATCACCCGCTCCAAGAGTTGCCGTTTTTCTGGAGGCTCAAGCTGCCAACTGGCCTTCGTCAGCTTTGCTTGCGGCACGTCGAAAGCCGCACTTTGGAAAACTGCGGGAAATTCCTCGACAGGGTATTCCTGCGTCCAGTTCAATGCGCGTACCTGATCGGAGGCTGGTGGCGGGTTCAGCGGCCTCTCACGCCGCGTGGCAATCACAATGGTTGGATAGGCAATCGCCGTGAATACTGCTTCATCGCCAAAATCAATGATGTTCTTCAGCCGCGTATGCGTAGCCATGAACAGGCGCAGGTTTTCGCCATACTTGGTACGAAACCACTTGTTGGACGTGATAAACGAAAGTACGCCCCGCGGCTTCAACAACTTGACAGAACGCTCGTAGAAATAGACGAACAGATCCGCCGTGCCGGTGTAGCACTCGTATTTGTATACATCCTTCAGCAGAGGCTTGAGCTCCTTGATTTCCTCTTGCCGCACATAGGGCGGGTTGGCAATCACGATGTCGAAAACCGCTTCGGAGTTGTACGCAGCACGCGACATACCGAACATCCACTCCACGTCGAAGAAGTCGGCAAAGCGGTTCTGGTCGAAGGGACTCCAACGCGCCATGCGCTCAGCATCGTTGGCGGTGACGAAGCCATCGCGCTTGAGCAGAGTTACCAGTTCCTCGTGCAGCTTCTGCACTTTTTCCTTGCGGCGCTTCTTGGTGGCACGGGTACGCGAGGTGAAGTAGGCGGCGTTGGCATCGCGCAGTTCGGCCTCCTTCTCCGCGATAGCGGGGTCATCCAGCAGCGAGCCTTGCGCACCGTGGCGCGGCACGCCGAACAGGGTGTTGGCAGCGACGATCTTGGTTTCCAAGTTGGGCAGCGGGGTGATGCCCCAGTTGGGCTTGGTCTTGTCTATGGGCTGGCTGACGCTGAGGGAGATGAAGAACCGCAGCTTGGCAATCTGCACGGCAATGGGCTGGATGTCCGAGCCGTAGATGCACTTTTCAATCAGGTAGAGCTTGCGTGTGTAGTCAGCGTAGGCCGGATCGGCGAAATCCTTCTGGTGTTTTTCCAGCGCAGCTTCGGCATCTTCAATTTCGGCATCGCGCTGCACGGGGTCCGGCGTCTTCTTTGCCAGTGCCAGGCGTTCTTGCAGTGGGGCCAGATTCTGCGCACGCCAGCGGAGGTTGTCGGGGTCGAGCTTTTGCAGCGCCACGAACAGCTTGGCCAGCACGCCCATGGGGAAAGCGCCGGAGCCGCAGGCCGGGTCGAGTACCTTGAGTTGCTCGATGGCAAGAACGAGCTTGTCCGCCTCTTCCTCGCTGAAAGCATGCTCCGTGTCGGCGTGGGATAGCAACTGGCGCAAGTCCTGTTCACGCTGTTCGCCATCGGGCAGATGGCGGGTCAAGTAGGCGATGAGCGCCTCATCCACCATGTAGTCCACCACTTCTCGCGGTGTGTAGAAGCTGCCAGACTGCTTTCGGGCAGTGCTGCGGGTGTCCGGGTTGTAGCTGGCCAGCAGGTTCTCGAACACCTTGCCCAACAGTTCCGGATCGAGCGCCACTTCCTCGTCCAGAGGGGTGTTCTCGTCCACGGTGAATTTGTAGCTGTCGAGCAGGTCGATCAGGCCCTTGACCGGGTAACGCTTGCCCTTGGTCTCGAACTCGGTGTTCAGCGCTGCATCGTCGGTGCCACCGAAGAAGACCTTGTTGGGCACTTTGGCTTGCGCTTCCGGACGGCGCGAGAATCCGTCCACGCGCAGCACCCAGCCCTTGCCTTCCTGCACCACGAGCTTCTTCAGTTCCGGGCGACGGGCCAGTTCTTCATCTGTAAGCTGCTCGTCCAAGCATTCGAACAAGCCGCCGTTGAGGAAAGGTACTTTGGCGAAGCACTCTTCAAGCACCTTGTCCGGGTGCTTGAAGGCATCCTGATGGCGATAGACCAGCGAGATGAGGTAGTCGCCCTTCATGCCGCTGCCGGTCTTGGCCCAGCGGCGCTGGTCGCCCATTTCCTGATTGAGCGTGGCGAAGAACAGGTTCTGCAGGATGGCGTGGTAGTAGTTGCTTTCGTCAGGCGCGGCATCCGGGGCCTGCTTAAGCAGGGCGCGCAAGGCATCGCGTTCGAATAGAGCATCGGGTATCAGCCCTCGCTCTTTGATGAACCAGACGAAGATCAGGCGCGTGAGTAGGCGAATGACACCAATGGCGTTGCGGTCCGTCCCACCGCCCCTGGGGAACTCCACTTCCTTGACGGCCCACATGTACCACCAGGCCAGTTGCTGATAGAAATCCTTGTTGAGCTTCTGCGTGGAGAGCGCGTTGATCCAGGCGTCATACAACTCGCGGAAGTTGCTAGGGCGGCGCTTGTCACCCAGATTAGGCAGAGCAAGACTTGCAAGGATGTCGATGTGGGCCCGGTGTGGCGAAGCAAGGCGCACGTCCTTAATGACGGTGATGCGACTGTCGATGACATCGCGGCTGGCATCGCGCAGGTTTTGCCGCCGGTCTATCACCGCGAGAGAAAACAGTCCTACATGACGAAACAGGAAGATGGCAGGCATGGGGAATCGCTTGTTCAGCTCGCGTGCGATGGTTGCCAGTTGGCTACGCGACCAACCCTCGCCTTGTAGATCGATGGCGAGGAAGACGAAGGACTCCATCTGGCCTTGTGTCAGCTTGCCATCTGCGCCCACGGGTGCTTGACCCAGTGCCAGGGAAGGAATCTCGTCGTTGGTGAGCTGGAACAGGAAAGCACAAGACTTCCAGCGACTGGCTTGTACCTTGGCGCGGTTGATGGAGCCGAGTTCGGGGCGGAGCTGTTCGACATTGCCCAGCAATTCTTCTGCGGTGCTGCCCAGTTCTGCTGTTTTATCGCTGCTGTAGCCCAAGGTATTGAACAGAGCGATGGCGCCTGTTGCCAGTGGCTGGCTGGCGAGGTTTTGCAGCGCATCCTGAATGGATTGGCGAAGGGCGGAGTTGTCAGCCATTGTTCACGTCCTTGATCACCAACCAGGTGATGAGATCAAAATCGTTGGTTTGCTTGATTTGCTTCGATGCATCAGCAAGCTTGCCAGCACGCCCCGAGAACAGATTGCCCGCGTTCTTGCGCCCGAACTGCGCGGCAATGGCGGCAACTGCCTTGTCGAGCAGGTCGCTGTAACGGCTCATGTTCTGCCCGTGGGCAGTCTCTTCATCGAACAGCTTGCACAGCTTGGCGTGCGGTTCGGTCTGGCCCTGACAGACGGTACGAAAGATTTCCAGAATCTGCTTGGGCGTGGTGAAGTTGTAGCGCACCTCGCCATCGTCACGGATATAGACAAGGAAGTACGGTTGCAGCGGGTTGACTGCCTCGTTTCCGGCGGCGTCGATGCGCTGCTTCAGGCAGTAGATGATGCCGGGCTTGATGGTGCTGTACTCCGCGTGTGGCGGCACAACGGCGTAGAGGCCGAAGGGGGCTTCTTCTAGCTTTTCGCGGTTGGCTTCGATATAGGTCGCCAATTCCATACGAAAGTCATCCAGCGTGAATTCACCCAGCGCGACGGACTCGTTGAATTCTTCCAGATCGAGCACCTCGTCCTTGAGTCGCAGCAGTTGCTTGTCGCGGTAACGCATGTCCTGCTTGATGAGGTCTTCCAGGTCTTCGGCTTGCAGGATGTTGTCTTCGGCCGTGGCGGCGATGTCCACCAATGCCATGCGTGCTTCGACACGATTCTTGAGGTTGATGTACTTGTTGAGATCCGGCGTGGGCCAGAAGTTGACGAGCTGGATGGCCGGGTTGGGGCTGCCAATCCGGTCGATACGGCCGAAGCGCTGAATGATGCGCACCGGGTTCCAGTGGATGTCGTAGTTGATGAGGTAGTCGCAATCTTGCAGGTTTTGGCCTTCAGAGATGCAGTCGGTGGCAATGAGGATGTCGATTTCTCCATCCTGCGGCATGGACTTCATCTTCACCCGTTGTTTGGCGCGGGGGGCGAAGTTGGTGAGGATGTGGGTGAAATCAGCGTGACCGAAGGTGCTGCGGTTGGGGCGTACGCCACCAGACACCAGGGCGATGTGAATGCCCAGCGTGTTGCGTGACCAGTCTTCCAGTTCTTCGTACAGATAGGCTGCGGTGTCGGCGAAGGCGCAGAACACGATGACCTTGCGGTTTTCTTCGCCCTGCGTGTTGGTGCCGGGGTGGCATACCTTGTGTTCGATCAGGCGCTTGAGTTCGGCGAGCTTGGCATCGCGCGATGCATCGACAGCTTGGGCCGCGTCGGCCAGTAGCGAAAGCTGCTGCTTGTCGGTGGCCAGATCGGCCAGCCAGGCGGCCACGTCCATGTGTTCCATGCGGTACTTGAGCTTGGTACCTGCCTGGAAGGCCTGGGCCAGTTCTTCGTCTTCTTCTGCAGGCTCTGCAAAGAAATCAGGCTGGACATCTTCTGCCGCCATGGCCTGGTGCTGCTGGAACTGCTTGAGCCGCTCTTCCAGGTCTTCGATCTTGCTGACGGTGCGCTCCATGGTGATGGCGAAGGCACGTACCGAGCTTTCCAGACGCTTGAGGAAGTTCACCTTCATCATGCCGATCAGGAATTTTTCGCGGTTCTCCTGGCTGAAGTTCTGGACGCGATGGTCTTCGTACTGCGCCTTGAACGCTTCCAGCACGTACTTGGATGGCTTGAAGATGGAGAGCTGGTAGTTGTCGATTTCGTCGCTTAGCTTGTCATAGGAGAGAAAGCGGCCTTTGAGGTCAATCTCCGAGAACACAGACTCCGGCTTCCGGCGCTTCGGGAACTGCCCGATTTGCGCCATCGAGGCCTTGTAGTATTTCTGAATGTGCTTGCGCGAACGGGCGATGGTGAGTTCGTCCAGCAGGGTGAAGAATCCGGCCGAGAGTCGCTCCATCAGATCGCGGGCATCTCGCTCTCCGGAACGCCTGGCCCATTCCATGAAGGTCTTCTGAGCGACAGTGAGCGTGTCCTTGATGCTGTTGATGCCGAAGCTTTGCGAAAAGGCGGTATCGCGCCCTTCGGTGACGAAGTAGATCTGGTTACGCAAGTCTTTCAGGTCGTTGTTAACCGGGGTTGCGGAGAGTAGCAGCACCTTGGTCTTGACGCCGGACTTGATGATGTCGTCCATCAAGCGCTCATAGCGGCTCTTCTTGATGAGCTTGCCTTCTTCGTCGCGCTTACCCTTGGTGTTGTTGCGGAAGTTGTGCGATTCGTCGATGACGATCAGATCGAAGTTGCCCCAGTTAAGCGTGGCCAGGTCGATGCCATCCACACGGCCACTGTCGCGGGAAAGATCGGTGTGCGAGAGCACGGTGTAGGCAAAACGGTCTTTGAGGAAGGGGTTGAGTTCGCTGTTGTTCTGGGCGAGATAGACCGTCCAGTTGTCGCGCAGCTTCTTGGGGCACAGCACCAGTACACGGTGGTTGCGCAGTTCGTAGTACTTGATGACCGCCAGCGCCGAATAGGTTTTGCCCAAACCCACGCTGTCGGCCAGGATGCAGCCGTTGTGCTGGTTAATCTTGTGGATGGCGCCTTTGACTCCATCTTTCTGGAAGTCGAACAGGGCCTTCCAGATGTCGGTGTCGATGATGGCCGTCTGGTCGAACAGTGCCGCGTCGGCTTCCTGCCCGGACAGAAATCGCTCGAACACGTGATAGAGCGTTTTGAAGTAGACGAACTCCGGCGCGTGATCGACGTAAAGCTGTTCGAGGTAGCGCAGAACATCGGTCTTGACGTCGGCAACCAGTTTTTCGTCGCCCCAGATTTCATCGAACCATTGCTTGAGGTCTGCCCTGTCTCGGTCACCATCGACGATGAGGTTCAGTTCAATGTTGGGCGTGTCGGACAAGCCCAAGCCGCGCCGGGTGAAATTGGAACTGCCCAGCAGGGCGTGTTCACGTCGGCCATCGTCAATGTGGTAGAGCTTGCCGTGCAGAAGATTGGCCTGGCGGACTGAGCGGATATCGACCTTGTCGCGCAGCCATCCAGCGCAGCGACGAGCGATTTCCTTCTGCTGCAAGCGGTTGGCCAACTCCAGCCCCTCGTCTTCGATCTTGAAGGCTTTCTTGTCGGTCTTTTCCGGATCGAGCGAAGCGATGAAGCGGGGCTCGCCGAACAGGAAGTTCAGGTGCTCGATTTGATCGAGCTGTTGGGAAAGCGCGTCGTAGGCATAAATGGTGAAGTAGGCAGATACCACCGAGAGCTGGCTGCCCGCGGCCATTTTCTCGGCCAGGAAGTCGGCGACCTTGCCACGGGAATGGTTGTCGCGGATGCCGTGGCTATTGATGTTTCTTTGAGTACTCATCGGCAGGCTCTCTTCATGTCCGCGTCTATTAATCCAGTACCACCAAGAATTCGGTTGCCAGCGCGGTCGGCTGAACGTCCCGGACATTGCGTTGCAGGGAAACCAGCCCATAGTCCGCCATCAACCGCAGCGTGCGCGACAGGTTTGGCACCTTGCGCCCGCTGAGTTCGGCCAGTTCCGTCATGGACTTGGGTTGCCTGTCGTGAATGAGGCGCAGAAGACGGCGGTTGTCATCGGAAAGCACGGCAGCCAGCGATGCCAGGGATGGAAACCAGATGCTTGGCATCTCGCTCCCTTTTTGGGGTGGTCTATCTGTCTGTCGGACGCCGACAGTGCAACGCTTCATGATCGTGAGGTCCATGACATGTCTCTTTGATGATTATATCAGTGCGTGATAATCATCGTCGTTGAAGATGTCTCGGTTGCAGATGGCGGTGCCCTTTTGCAACCAAAGGGGGATAAGGCAAGGAATAGCGCTCAAGGGACAACAGCCCTACCCGGAAAAGGAAAAGGCCACCCTCAAGCCGAAGCAGCACTGATCACCAAGTTCCCCGACGGCGCCAGCCTGTCGATGTAGTCGGACCACGCTTGCAACATCTCTCGCCGCTGTTCGGCGTGCTCGGCCCGGTTGTAGACACCACGCACGCCGCCGATGGTGTGGTTCATCGCCTTCTCCACGACATCCGAAGACCAGCCCTGTTCGTGCAGCAGGGTCGATGCGGTGCGCCGCAGGTCGTGGATGGTGAAGGCGGGGATTTCCTGCCCAGCAATGACACCTTCAGCGCCTGGTTCAGCGCGTTACTGGCAAAGGGCTTTGCCAGGGTGCCACGGCCCGGCAGCACCCAGACGCTGCTGCTGGCCAGCGGCTTGAGTTCCTTGAACAGCGTCTGCGCCTGGGTGGACAAATAGACGATGTGCGGCTTTCCGGTCTTCGAGTTCTCGACCGGGATGTGCCATTCGCCTTCGTCCAGATGCACGTCTTTCCACTGCGCCAGCATCAGTTCGGACTTGCGCACCAGGGTCATCAGGATCAACTGGAAAGCGATCTTGAGCTGACGGCGGATATTGGAAGCCTGCATGGCGCGCAGGAACTGCCGGATTTCGTCAGGCGTCAGCGCCCGGTCACCGGCGGCGGCGCGATAGACGTGCCGCATCGGCAGGGCCATGACCGGGTTGGCCTGGATCAGGCCGCAGGTGAGCGCGTAATCGAACATGCGCTTGAGCAGGCCGCGCTCCTGGCCGGCGGCGGGATCGAAGCCTTGCTCCTTCTTGCGCCAGATGACACTGCGCACGTCCTCGGCGGTGATCTCCCGGATCGGCTTGCTGCCGATGTGCGACAGGATGTCCTTTTCCAGGTAGCGACGGGGCATGGTCACGTTCTTGCGGTCGCGTGACTGGATGTCCTTGAAGAAGCGTTCGGCGAATTCGGCCACGGTGGCGCCTTCTGCGCCTGCCACCTCTCCTGCTGCTTCTTCTTTGCCGGCGAATCTCCCATCGCCACTTGGTGGGCCGCCTCGTCCCCCTTCAGGCGTGCGTTCTTCAGCGTTAGCGCGGGGTACTTGCCCAGTGTCAACTTCTCGTACTTGCCATTCAGACGGTAGCGGTAGCGCCAGATGAGGCCCCCGGTCGGGAAGACCTCCACTTACAGCCCCCTGTCATCGGTAACCGTATAGGTCCTGTCCCTGGGCTTGAGCGCCTTGAACGCGGCATCGGTCAGTGCCATCTCATCCTCCGTATGTCCAAGCAGAGGAATGGAGAGCACATATCCCGCTAATTGGAGCCAAACTTGGACATATCAATGAGTGGCTTTGACTGTATCACCAAACTCGTCTGTGGACAAAAACTCCCTTCTTTGCACCATATTAAGATCATTCTAAAGATGTCGATGGATGTCCTTGGACATAGATTCACTTCCCGATGCAGAAACTGGAGAAGATCCTTCCCAGCAGATCATCGGCGCTCATCTGCCCGGTGATCTCGCCCAGCGCGTCATGCGCCAGCCGCAGTTCCTCGGCGGCCAGTTCCAGGTGCTCGTGCACCAGCTCGCCATCGGCACGCTGCGCGTGTTCCTGCGCACGCTCGATTGCATCCACATGCCGCGTGCGCGCCGAGAACTCGCCGTCCACCTGCTCCCCTGCACCGGCCGAAGCAATCGAACGCAGGCGCGCGTGCAGATCCTCGAGCCCGGCACCGGTGGCGGCCGAGACGAACACGCGGTCCGGATCGTCCAGCGACGGCAACGCCGCCAGCAGGTCCGACTTGTTGTGGATGTAGACCTTGTGCGGCACCGTCGCCACTGCATCGCCCAGCGCCACTTCACCGGCCGCCGGATCGCGCGCATCCAGCACGATCAGCGCCAGGTCGGTGCGCTCGATTTCCACGTGGGCGCGGCGCATGCCTTCGCGTTCGATGGCATCGCCGCCGTCGCGCAGGCCAGCGGTGTCGACCAGGGTCAGCTCCAGGCCGTCCAGGCGGATGGTTTCGCGCAGGGTGTCGCGGGTGGTGCCGGCGATGTCGGTGACGATGGCACGCTCGCTGCCGGCCAGCGCATTGAGCAATGAACTCTTTCCGGCATTGGGCGGACCGACCAGCACCGCATGCAGGCCATCGCGCAGGCGACGACCGCGTTCGGCGTCGCGGCGCAGCAGGGCCAGATGATTGCGCGCCTGCTCCAGCCCACGCCGCACCTGCGCACCGCCAAGGGTATCCAGCGGTTCGTCGGCGAAGTCGATGGCCGCTTCCACATGGATGCGAAGCAGCACCAGTTGTTCCACCACGGCGTCGATGCGCCGCGAGAACACGCCATCCAGCGAGCGCCGCGCGGCACGCGCGGCACGGTTGTCACCGGCGGCAATCAGGTCGGCGATGGCCTCGGCCTGGGCCAGGTCGAGTTTGCCGTTGAGGAACGCGCGTTCGCTGAACTCACCCGGCCGCGCCTGGCGCGCACCGAGTGCAATGCAGCGCGCGACCAGTTGCTGCAGCAGCACCGGGCTGCCGTGCCCCTGCAGTTCCACCACCTCTTCGCCTGTGAAGCTGTTCGGCGCCGGGAACCACAGCACGATGCCATCGTCGATGACTTCGCCATCGGCGTCGCGCAGGCGCGCATAGTGCGCATGGCGCGGCCGCAGCGCGGGCGCGCCCAGCGCGCGGGCGATCGCCGCGGCGCGCGGGCCGGACAAGCGCAGCAGGCCGACACCGCCGGCGCCCGGCGCACTGGCAATGGCCACGATGGTGTCGGTGCGGATCGCGTCATTCATGGCTCAGAGCTTCTCCAGCTGCGCGCGTGCCTGCGCGGCACCACTGCCCTGCGGCTGCAGCGCCAGGTAGGTGGTATAGGCCTGCTTCGCCTTGGCCTTGTCGCCCGCGTTGAAGTAGGCATCGCCCAGGTTCAGATAGGCCACGGCGCGCGAGGGGTCGATCTTCAGCGTGTTCTCCAGCCAGCGCGCGGCTTCGGCATAGCGTTGCTGGCGGTAGTAGACAAAGCCGAGGTTGTTCGCCGCTTGGGCAAAGTCGGGACGCAGCTTCAGCGCTTCGGTGAACTGCGCGGCTGCCTCGTCGTACTGCTTCTCGCGGTACAGCTGCAGGCCGCGGTCATTGGCCTGCTGCGCGCGCTGGCGGTCGGACGCCGGCCCGGCGGAAGGCACCACCAGCTGGGCCTTGCCGCCCTGCAGGTCAGCCACCGTCACCGGTGCCTGGCTGCCCTTGGCCTCGCTGGCGGCATCCACCTTGTTGTTCAGCGCGATCGCATCGGCGGTCAGCTGGCGCGTATCAGCGTTGAGGAATTCCTGGCTGTCCGGGACCTGGAACACGAACTCCCCGCCCTGCGAACCGGGCAGGCTGCCGAAGGCCGGGGTCTGGTGCGAGACCGCCGATACGGCCGGCGCCACGTAGGCGGCCAGCTCGGTACCGGTGATCAGGCCATCGCCGTTGAGATCCGCCTTCCCGGCCAGCGCCTGCAGCAGCACCCAGGTGAATACCGAGTGGCCATTCGGGCCGGCATCGGCCACCTGCTGGTCGGCACCACCGGCGGTCAGCATCTGCCGCGCGCTGCGGCGCGCGTTCTCGCGCAGGAACGACGATGACGACGGGCCGCCACGGGTCAGGCCCAGGCCGCTGTAGCAGGCATCCATCACGAACATCACATGCTTGGCCTGCATGCTTTCGGCAATGTTCTGGATGTCGGTCATCGCAATCGCGTCGGTGGCGAATTCCTTCGGATCCGAATCGACCGGGATGATGTAGCCGAGGTCGCGTCCGGAGGCGAGCTGACGGGTCGCGCCGTGGCCAGCGAAGAATACGAACACGCGGTCGTTCTTTCCGGTGCGATCGTCAGCCAGGCGATCGTGGAAGGCCGCGAGGATGTTGTTGCGCGTGGCCTGCTCGTTCTTCAGCACGATCACCTGCGAGGACGGGAAGCCGAACTGCCCGGTGAGGGTATCGGCCACCGCCTGCGCGTCATGGCTGGCGTATTCCAGCTTCGGCCACTTGGCGTAGTTGTCGATGCCGACCACGATCGCCCACGACTTCTCGTAGCCGGTGGTGACGGTGGCGGCACCGGTATCGCCCTTGCGCGCACGGGCGACAGTGAAGTCGCGGCCGTTCCAGCCGGCGAACTGGTAGCCCTCGGCGATCAGCCGGTCGAGGATCTGCGGCAGCGCCTTGACTGCACGATCATGGATGTCATGGAACAGGATGATGCCGCGCTGCTCCTTGTTCACCTGGTCGAGCACGCGCTGCACGATCGATTCCGGTACCGGGTCGGCCCAGTCCATCGAGTCGATGTTCCACATGATCGACTTCAGCCCGGCTTCGTTGAGCAGCTGCAGGCCTTCGGCATTGCGCGCACCATACGGGAAGCGGAACAGCGGCGCGCGCTTGCTGTCGACATCCTTCAGCAGCGTGTCGGTGTCCAGCACCTGCTGGCGCAGCGCATCGCCGGTGGTCCGTGAGAGCTGGGCGTGGGTCAGGCTGTGGTTGCCCACCGCATAGCCCTGTTCCATCAGGTTGCGGCTGATCTTCGCCATCGGGCCGAGGCTGACCTTGCCATCGGCCTCGACCTTGCCGAGGTTGCGGCCCACTTCGAAGAACACGCCCGGCACGTCGTAGCGCTTGAGGATGGCCACCACTTCATCGGTATAGGCCTTGTGCGGGCCATCGTCGAAGGTCAGCACCACGGTCTTGGCCGGCAGGTCGCGGCCGAAGATCTCGCGGTCGCTGTCCTTCATCGACATCGGATACGGCTCGATCACCCCGTAGTCGCGCAGGATCGCTTCACGGCTGTAGTCCCTGTGCAGGTGGGTGATGTAGTCGTCCCACTTCTCGCGCTTCAGTTCGATGGCGCGGGTGCGCTCGAAGCGGCTGAAGATGCGGGTCAGTTCCTGGTTGTAGTTGCGCTCGATCTCATCGAGTGCTTCCAGATCCTCACCGATGCGCTGGTGCAGCTTCACCGCCGGCAGCGAGGAATCGGTGCCGACCCGCTCATGCAGGTCACGCAGCACTTCACGGAAGGCCAGGCGATCGGCGTCGAACAGTTCGGGCGCAGACTCGATGTAGTCCAGCACCGTGCCGAGGGTGGCAAAGCGCTGCGGGCTGGAACCGCGCAGCAGGGTGTCGAACTGCGCGGCGATGATCGTGCGCTGTTCCAGGCCATCGTGGAACAGCTGCTGTCCCACACGCGTGGAGGTGCCGCGGTCGGCGGTCGACTGCTGCTCCTCGTCGGCCAGCAGCACGATGATCCGGCGGTAGCCATCGAGCTGCTTCTGCAGCGCTGCCAGCAACGGCGCAGCGGCAGGATCGGCGGCAGCCGCAGCCTGCGCGCTCGCCTGGGTGACGGTGGTCGCCGGCGCCTTCGCGTCCTTGTCACCGCAGCCGGCAACAACCAGGGTCAACAACAGCGAAGGCAGGAACAGGCGGAACGACGACGCACGCATGGCGGACTCGAAGATGGGAGGAACGGTGTGCAGGCGATTCTAACGCCGCATGCGAAAAGCCCGCCTTGCGGCGGGCTTCTGCTGGGGTCGGCCGGCCAGCGGCCGGCTCTACCGATTACTTCTTCTTGACCGGGGCCGGAGCGGTGGTGGCCGGGACCGGCTCGCCGCCGTGGCGCTTGGTCATCCACCACTGCTGCAGCAGGCCCAGGCCGCCGTTGACCACCCAGTACAGGACCAGGCCGGACGGCATGAAGGCCATCATGACGCCGAACACCAGCGGCATGAACTGCATCATCTTCTGCTGCATCGGGTCCATGCCCGGTGCCGGGGTCAGCTTCTGGGTGAACCACATCACTGCCACGTTGATCACCGGCAGGATGAAGTACGGGTCGCGTGCAGTGAGGTCCTGGATCCAGCCGAACCAGGGCGCCTGGCGCAGTTCGACCGATTCCACCAGCACCCAGTACAGGGCGAAGAAGATCGGCATCTGGATGAGGATCGGCAGGCAGCCGCCCATCGGATTGATCTTTTCCTTCTTGTACAGCTCCATCATCGCGGTCTGGAACTTCTGGCGGTCATCGCCATAGCGTTCCTTCAGCTGCGCGATGCGCGGCTGGAAGCGACGCATCTTGGCACCGCTCTTGTACTGGGTCGCCGACAGCGGGTACAGCACCAGCTTCAGCAGCACCACCAGGCCGACGATCGCCCAGCCCCAGTTGCCGACCAGCTTGTGCACCTGGTTCAGCACCCAGAACAGGCCCTGGCCGATCACCGCCATCATCGAGAAGCGGCTGTAGTCGACCACGCGGTCCAGGCCCGGCACGTCTTCCTTGGCAATCAGGTTGACCAGCTTCGGGCCGACCCACAGCCGGGCCTCTGTGCTGGTGGACTGGCCCGGGGCCACGGTGAAGGCCGGGCCGCGCGCTTCGATCAGGTCGCGACCGGCCACCTGCGACAGTACGTAGTGTGCGGTCTGGTCCTTCTGCGGGATCCAGGCGGTGAAGAAGTGGTGCTGCAGCATCGCCAGCCAGCCGCCGGTGATGTTCTGGTTGAGCGTGCCGTCTTCCAGGTAGTCCTTGAACGCACGGCGCTGGTACTTCTTGTCGTTGTCGTACCAGGTGGCGCCGTTGAAGCTGAAGGAGTCCGGGTTGGTCATGCTCCGCGACAGGATGGTCGGGGTACGGTCCAGGGTGCGGTAGACGTAACCGTTCCACGGTGCGGTGCCGGCATTGCTGACCTCGTCCTTGAAGCGCACGGCGTACTCGTTGCGCGAGACGGTCAGGGTGCGCTTGATGGTCACGCCGTTGTCGGCGGTCCACACGAACGGGATCTGCAGCTCGTTCTGGCCCTTGGCCAGCACGAAGTCCTTGGTGTCACCGACCAGCTTGAAGCCGTCGGCGCCGGGAACCGGGGTGTTCTTGTCTTCGCTGGCCCAGCCACTGATCGCGCTGTACGGATGCGCGGGGTCTTCGGTCAGCAGGCGAACCGGCGGGCTGCCTTCGTCCTTGGTCTGCGGGAACTGCAGCAGCTCGGCGTCGAGCACGCGGCCACCATCAAGCACCAGGCGCAGCACGTCGGTGGTGACGGTCACGCGCTGGCTGGCCGGGGTGGCACTGGCCTGCGCCTGCACAGCGGCCTGGCCCGGGGCGCCCAGGACCTGTGCACTGGGAATGCTGCCCGAGGCAGCGCCCGGAACACTCTGTGCGGCAGCCGGGGCCGACGTGGTCGTCGGTGGCGGGGTCGGAGCAGCCTTTTCACGGCTCCACTCCATCCACAGCAGCACGGCCACCATCAGCCAGGCAAAAATGAGGAATACGCGGGTCTGGTTCATCAGCGGACAGGCTCGGCGGGGCCGGGACGCGATGCCGGCTCGGTCAAAGAAGGAGTTGCGATGCCATCAGGCGGCGGCATTGTGCCGTCCACGCCCGGCGCGGGCAATGCACGCAGGCGACGCAGCAGGCGCAGGAAGGCCTGGCGGATCTCGTCGTTGCTGGCGGAACGCGCAGCACTACGGGCCACGACGACGAAGTCGCCTGGCTGGATATCGGTACGTGTCTGACGCAGGATGTCGCGCAGGACGCGCTTGATCCGGTTACGCCCGACGGCGTTCGGATCGACCTTGCGGGAAACCGCCAGACCCAGCCTGGCCGGCCGGTCAGCCGGCAGCCAGTGCAGGGTCATCAGCGGATCGGACACACGGCGGGCGCCGTTGAAGACCGTTGAGTATTCGGCACGCGTGCGAACCCGCGCAGAGCGAGGGAATCGCTTGCGCGGGTCTGCAGTATTCACTGTCGAAGGGATTGCGTCTGCCGCGGGGTGCGGCATGGCAATCAGGCGCTCAGGACTTTGCGGCCCTTGGCGCGGCGACGCGACAGGATCTTGCGGCCGTCAGCGGTCTTCATACGGGCACGGAAGCCGTGGTCGCGCTTACGCTTGAGGTTGCTGGGCTGGTAGGTGCGCTTCGTGGCCATTGGGGGCCTCTCGTATGAATGGGACGGAAAGAACCGGAAATTCTAGAGAGGTCTCCCCCCTCACGTCAACCCCTGGGGACTACGCGAATTCACCGGGCTGTGCAATAGCTGTGGATGTTTTTGTGAGTAAGTAGGGGACAAGCATTCCGAAGGCGGGCGCTCGGTGGTAGTCTGAGCCATCCATTTCCCCCCTTTCCGGCCTGTGTCTGGGCGCCTTGTCGCGTCCATGCCCCGGCCACCGGACGATTATTGCTGATGGATGCCTGGTCCCGTAGTCTCGAGCGCCTCGAAGCGGAGTTCCCGCCGGAAGACGTTCATACCTGGTTGAAGCCGCTGCAGGCCGATCTGCGCGTGGACAGCCTGGTGCTGTATGCACCCAATGCCTTCATCGTCGATCAGGTCCGCGAGCTGTACCTGGCCCGGATCCGCGAACTGCTGGCGCACTTCGCCGGGTTCAGCGACGTTTTTCTTGAAATCGGCTCGCGCCCGCGCCCCGTGGAGGCGCAGAACGCGCCGGTTTCCACGTCGTCGGCGCCTGTGTCCAGCGAACCGCAGGTGCCGTTTGCCGGCAATCTGGACAATCACTACACCTTCGCCAACTTCGTCGAAGGGCGCAGCAACCAGCTGGGCCTGGCCGCTGCCTTCCAGGCAGCGCAGAAGCCGGGCGACCGGGCCCACAATCCGCTGCTGCTGTACGGAGGCACCGGCCTGGGCAAGACCCACCTGATGTTCGCCGCCGGCAACGCGATGCGCCAGGCCAATCCAGGCGCGAAGGTGCTGTACCTGCGTTCGGAACAGTTCTTCAGCGCCATGATCCGGGCCCTGCAGGAAAAGACCATGGATCAGTTCAAGCGCCAGTTCCAGCAGGTGGACGCGCTGCTGATCGATGACATCCAGTTCTTCGCCGGCAAGGACCGCACGCAGGAAGAGTTCTTCCACACCTTCAACGCGTTGTTCGATGGCAAGCAGCAGATCATCCTGACCTGCGACCGCTATCCGCGCGAGGTCGAAGGCCTGGAAGCGCGCCTGAAGTCGCGGCTTGCCTGGGGCCTGTCGGTCGCGATCGAACCGCCGGACTTCGAGACCCGCGCCGCGATCGTGCTGGCCAAGGCGCGCGAACGCGGTGCCGAGATTCCCGATGATGTTGCGTTCCTGATCGCCAAGAAGATGCGCTCCAACGTGCGTGACCTCGAGGGCGCGCTCAATACCCTGACCGCCCGCGCCAACTTCACCGGCCGCGCGATCACCACCGAATTCGCCCAGGAAACCCTGCGCGACCTGCTGCGCGCCCAGCAGCAGGCGATCAGCATTCCCAACATCCAGAAAACCGTTGCCGACTACTACGGCCTGCAGATCAAGGATCTGCTGTCGAAGCGTCGGACCCGCTCGCTCGCCCGCCCCCGCCAGGTCGCCATGGCGCTGACCAAGGAACTGACCGAGCACAGCCTGCCCGAGATCGGCGACGCCTTTGCCGGTCGCGATCACACCACGGTGCTGCATGCCTGCCGCCAGATCCGGACCCTGATGGAAACCGACGGCAAGCTCCGCGAGGACTGGGACAAGCTGATCCGGAAGCTGAGCGAATGATGCACGGATGCCGATGAGGCGTCATCGCACAAAACGGTGCAGAATCCGGTAGCAAGCGCGGGACACGTTGTGGATAAAAATGGCGTCTGAAATCCCGTCGAATTTATCCACAGCTTTCCCCACCCCTTGGGGGTCGGTAATACAGAGGGTTTCGATGCCTGAAACACCTTTATTTACAAAGACTTAGCATTGTTTTCCAGCGATTCTGTCTCTACCAGCACCACCAAGCTTTTGATTTATTCCACATTTTTTAAAGCATAGGGGCACGGAACCACATGCGTTTCACACTGCAGCGCGAAGCCTTTCTCAAGCCGTTGGCACAGGTCGTCAACGTGGTCGAACGCCGCCAGACCCTTCCGGTTCTGGCCAATTTCCTGGTCCAGGTGCAGAACGGCCAGCTGTCGCTGACCGGTACCGACCTGGAAGTGGAGATGGTGTCGCGGATCGCGGTTGAAGATGCCCAAGACGGCGAAACCACCATTCCCGCCCGCAAGCTGTTCGAGATCATCCGCGCCCTGCCCGATGGCAGCCGGATCACCGTCTCGCAGACCGGAGACAAGATCACCGTGCAGGCCGGTCGTAGCCGCTTCACCCTGGCAACCCTGCCCTCCAATGACTTCCCGTCGGTTGACGAAGTGGAAGCCACTGAGCGCGTGGCCATCGGCGAAGCGACCCTGAAGGAGCTGATCGAGCGCACCGCGTTCGCGATGGCCCAGCAGGACGTACGCTATTACCTCAATGGCCTGCTGTTCGATCTGCGCGGTGATGCCCTGCGTACCGTCGCCACCGACGGCCACCGTCTGGCGCTGTGTGAAACCGAACTGGCCAAGCCGAGCGGTTCCAAGCGCCAGATCATCGTGCCGCGCAAGGGCGTGACCGAGCTTCAGCGCCTGCTGGAAAGCGGTGATCGCGAGATCGAGCTGGAAGTCGGCCGCAGCCACGTCCGCGTCAAGCGCGACGATGTCACCTTCACCTCCAAGCTGATCGATGGCCGTTTCCCGGATTACGAAGCGGTGATTCCGATCGGTGCCGACCGTGAAGTGAAGGTTGATCGTGAAGCGCTGCGCGCCTCGCTGCAGCGCGCTGCGATCCTGTCCAACGAGAAGTACCGCGGTATCCGCGTGGAAGTCTCGCCGGGCAACCTGAAGATCAGCGCGCACAACCCGGAGCAGGAAGAAGCCCAGGAAGAGATCGAAGCCGACACCACGGTCAGCGATCTGGCCATTGGCTTCAACGTGAACTACCTGCTGGATGCCCTCTCCGCCCTGCGCGATGAGGAAGTCATCATCCAGCTGCGCGACTCCAACTCCTCGGCGCTGGTGCGTGAGTCCAGCAGCGAGAAGTCGCGCCACGTGGTCATGCCGCTGCGTCTCTGACATCAGCTCGGTTCCACGTGGAACATAACGACGCCCGGGGACGCTCCCGGGCGTTTTTTTTTGCACGTTCCACGTGGATCATCGGGACTACCCTTTCAAGCGCGGATTTCGGACGGAAAGCATCTTCCCTGTTGGACCCGGTTGCGTGCGGTTTGCTTACCACGCCCGCTGCCGACGGGGACTTTGAGTCGATGCCAGGGACTGCTTCCGAATCAGCTTTGATCGGAGCCGGTAGCTGGAGTCTCAACGCAGTTGCTATGGACCTGGTCGGATGCCGAAGCGCATCCACGCTGCGGCGACGGTGCTCGCCATTTCTGAAATCCTCTCTGTCCACAGGAGTCATTCGGGGCAGATCGGGCCAAGCCTAGCTTCTAAATCTGGGTATAAATCTAAAGCATGGTGGTGATGGTGGAGCCAGATTTCGTGGAAAAATGTGTTATCTACATGATCTAAAAGGGATTTATGTGGGTGAAACCCCCTGTATAGAGGCGCCTCAGGCTGGGGGGGAACCTGTGGATAGTTTCCAGACCCAAGCAAAAGGGCTTTTTTATCCACAGATTGCCCATACCTTGTGTATAAGTCATACAGGGCCGCTGTGGACAGCGTGAAACCAATGGGCCGGATTCTTTGAAATCTGTGGAACCTCCCAGGGCATCTGATCGCAGATTTGGAGGAATCCGGGCGCCCGCCCGTTCACCCGGCCGGCCAAGCGCTCGCCAAACACCTGCGGCAGTGGTCCTGAAATCGTCGAAATCTGGGGGGCCACACCCCGCAACCCTGTGCAGAATTGAAGGAATTTCAGCTGCGTCCGGAGCTGGAAGCGGGCATGCCGTGAACTGGCGCCACGTGGAACCCGCGATCAGTGGGTGCGCAGGAGCTTCTGCTCCGCATCGATGCGGTGCAGCGCGTCCGGCTTGACCGATGCAGTAAGCTGATGGATTCCCTGCCCCTCTACCGCCTCGAGCGGATGGTCGTTCGCGCCCCATGCTTATCCGCCGCCTCGCCTTGCACCAACTGCGTCGCTTCAGTGCGGTGGATCTTTCGCCCCAGCCGGGGCTGAACCTGCTCACTGGCGACAACGGTGCCGGCAAGACCAGCGTGCTGGAGGCCCTGCATCTGATGGCCTATGGCCGCAGCTTCCGCGGCCGGGTCCGCGATGGACTGGTACGCCAGGGCCAGGAGGCGCTGGAAATCTTCGTGGAATGGGACGAACAGCGTGCCGACCATGCGCCGCATCGCCGAAAGGCCGGCCTGCGCCACAGTGGCCAGGACTGGAAGGGACGATTGGACGGCGAAGATGTGGCTCAGCTCGGCAACCTCTGCGCAGCGCTGGCGGTAGTGACGTTCGAGCCCGGCAGCCATGCGCTGGTCAGCGGCGGTGGCGAGCCCCGCCGTCGCTTCCTGGATTGGGGCTTGTTCCACGTGGAACCTGATTTCCTGTCCCTGTGGCGCCGCTATTCAAGGGCGCTGAAGCAGCGCAATGCCCTGCTCAAGCAGGGCGGCCCGTCGCGGATGCTGGACACCTGGGATCACGAGTTGGCTGAGGCCGGAGAGCCCCTTACCAGCCGGCGTCAGCACTACTTGGAGCGGCTGCAGCAGCGTGCCGTGGCGCTGGCTGCCAGTTTGGCGCCGCAACTCGGCATCCAGGCACTGGAACTCAGTCCGGGCTGGCGTCGGCATGAGCTTCCCCTGGCGGATGCTCTGCTTCTGGCCAGGGATCGTGACCGCCAGGCCGGGTACACCTCGGTTGGGCCGCACCGGGCGGACTGGAGCGTGGATTTCCACAGCATTCCTGGTCGCGATGCACTGTCACGCGGTCAGGCCAAGCTGACTGCATTGGCGTGCCTGCTGGCGCAGGCAGAGGACTATGCAGAACAGCGCGGCGAATGGCCGGTGATCGCACTGGACGATCTGGCCTCCGAACTGGATCGTACCCACCAGGCGCGGGTACTGGAGCGCCTGCTCACTGGCCCGGCGCAGATCTTCGTCACCGCTACTGAACCCCCGGCGGCCCTGCAGGACCTGCCCCGGATCGCCCGGTTCCACGTGGAACATGCACAGATCGTGGCTGTGCCATAGTGGGCACATCAGGGCCACTCGACCCCGGCTGGTATAATTCGGGTTGGAATCCTTTCATTCTCGGCACATCGCCTCAGGCGGTGTCCGACCTGCGGAGCCTACGGCAAGCGCAATGAGCGACGAACAGAACACCCCGGCAAACAACGGCAATTACGACGCCAACAGCATTACCGCCCTGGAAGGCCTGGAGGCTGTCCGCAAGCGACCCGGCATGTACATCGGTGACGTGCATGACGGCACCGGTCTGCACCACATGGTGTTCGAGGTTGTCGACAACTCGATCGACGAAGCGCTGGCCGGCCACGCCGACCATGTCGCGGTGACGATCCACGCTGACGGCTCGGTCTCGGTGTCCGACAACGGTCGCGGCATTCCGACCGGCAAGCACGAGCAGATGAGCGCCAAGCTCGGTCGCGAGGTCTCCGCCGCCGAAGTGGTGATGACCGTCCTGCATGCAGGCGGCAAGTTCGACGACAACAGCTACAAGGTTTCCGGCGGCCTGCACGGCGTCGGCGTCAGCGTGGTCAACGCGCTGTCGCAGAAGCTGCTGGTGGACGTGTTCCAGAACGGCTCCCACTACCAGCAGGAGTTCAGCAACGGCGCAGCCGTGACCCCGCTCGCCAAGCTGGAAGCCACCACCAAGCGTGGCACCACCGTGCGCTTCTGGCCGTCCACCGTCGCCTTCCACGACAACGTGGAATTCCACTACGACATCCTGGCCCGCCGTCTGCGCGAGTTGTCGTTCCTGAACTCCGGCGTCAAGATCGTTCTTGCCGACGAGCGTGGCGACGGCCGTCGCGATGACTTCCACTACGAAGGCGGCATCCGCAGCTTCGTGGAGCATCTGGCCCAGCTGAAGACCCCGCTGCACCCGAATGTCATCTCCGTCACCGGCGAGCACAACGGCATCGTCGTGGAGGTGGCGCTGCAGTGGACCGACTCCTACCAGGAGACGATGTACTGCTTCACCAACAACATCCCGCAGAAGGACGGCGGTACCCACCTCGCCGGTTTCCGCGGTGCGCTGACCCGCGTGCTCAACAACTACATCGAGCAGAACGGCATCGCCAAGCAGGCCAAGATCAACCTGACCGGCGATGACATGCGCGAAGGCATGATCGCGGTGCTGTCGGTGAAGGTGCCGGACCCGAGCTTCTCCAGCCAGACCAAGGAAAAGCTGGTCAGCTCCGACGTGCGTCCGGCGGTGGAAAACGCCTTCGGTGCGCGCCTGGAAGAGTTCCTGCAGGAAAACCCGAACGAAGCCAAGGCGATCGCCGGCAAGATCGTCGATGCCGCCCGTGCACGTGAAGCTGCGCGCAAGGCCCGCGACCTGACCCGCCGCAAGGGCGCGCTGGATATCGCCGGCCTGCCGGGCAAGCTGGCCGACTGCCAGGAAAAGGATCCGGCGCTGTCCGAACTGTTCATCGTCGAGGGTGACTCGGCAGGTGGCTCGGCCAAGCAGGGCCGCAACCGAAAGAACCAGGCGGTGCTGCCGCTGCGCGGCAAGATCCTCAACGTGGAACGCGCGCGCTTCGACCGCATGCTGTCCTCCGACCAGGTCGGTACGCTGATCACCGCACTGGGCACCGGCATCGGCCGTGACGAGTACAACCCGGACAAGCTGCGTTACCACAAGATCATCATCATGACCGACGCCGACGTCGACGGCGCCCACATCCGCACCCTGCTGCTGACGTTCTTCTACCGTCAGATGCCGGAGCTGATCGAGCGCGGTTACGTCTACATCGGCCTGCCGCCGCTGTACAAGATCAAGCAGGGCAAGCAGGAGCTGTACCTGAAGGATGACCCGGCGCTGGACAGCTACCTGGCCAGCAGCGCAGTGGAAAACGCTTCACTGGTGCCGGCCACCGGCGAGCCCGGCATCGAAGGCCTTGCGCTGGAGAAGCTGCTGCTGGCCTACGCCGCCGCGCTCGATTCCATCGAACGCAACGCGCACCGTTATGACCGCAACCTGCTCGAAGCGCTGGTCGATTTCGTGCCGATGGACATGGACAGCCTGCGCAATGCGGGCGAAGGCGAAGGCCTGGATGCGCTGGCCAAGCGCCTCAACCAGGGCAGCCTGGGCAGCCCGCGTTTCAGCCTGGAACTGCAGGAGGCCAACGAGGAGCGCCCCGCCGCCGTGCTGGTGACCCGTCGCCACATGGGCGAGGAGCACATCCAGGTGCTGCCGATGTCGGCGTTCGAGAGTGGCGAACTGCGTGCGATCCACCAGGCCTCCAAGCTGCTGCACGGGCTGGTGCGCGAAGGTGCAACGATTTCCCGCGGCGCCAAGTCGATCGAAGTCGACAGCTTCGCGAAGGCGCAGAACTGGCTGCTCGAGGAGGCCAAGCGCGGCCGCCAGATCCAGCGATTCAAGGGTCTGGGTGAAATGAATCCGGAGCAGTTGTGGGATACCACGGTGAACCCGGAGACCCGTCGCCTGCTGCAGGTGCGCATCGAGGATGCGGTCGCTGCCGACCAGATCTTCAGCACCCTGATGGGCGATGTCGTCGAGCCGCGTCGCGACTTCATCGAAGACAATGCGCTGAAGGTCGCCAACCTGGATATCTGACACAATCGGGACCTGGCCGGTGCGCGGGGAGCTGCACCGGCCTTCGTCCCTTGAGCACAGGTACCTGATGTCCGCATCCACCCCGGTCTCCGCCGCCCCGCCCCCGGTTCCGCCGGTGTCTGCCCCGCCGCGCGCCGTGGCACCGTTGGCAGGCTTCTTCATCGACCTGGGCATCGCCGCCGTTACCCTGGTCGGCCTGAGCATGGTCACCGGCCTGTTCTGGGGCTTCTACCGTGCAATCGTGGTCAGCCGCGCCAACGCCGAGGCCAATGGCGGCGGACTGACACCTGACGCCGTCGGCGCGGCCGTGGGCCAGCCCGGTGCCCTGGCGCAGATCCTGATGGCCCTGATCGCCACCGGTGGCGCGGCGCTGCTGCTGTACTTCTGGCGACGCCCGGCAAACGCCGGCGAACGCATGGCGTCGCGACAGGCGTTGCTGCGGCCGTCCACCTGGGGCTGGACCCTGCTGGTGGCCACGCTGATCGTGCTCGGCAGCAACGGCATCGCCTTCCTTTCCAAGCAGTTCGGCATCGAGCCGGTGCCCACCAACGTGGAACTGATGCAGAGCGCGATCGCTCGCTTCCCGCTGTTCCTGGTGCTGTTTGCGGTCGTCCTCGCCCCCGCCTACGAAGAGCTGCTGTTCCGCCGCGTCCTGTTCGGGCGCCTGTGGCAGGCTGGCCGCCCCTGGCTGGGCCTCATCCTCAGCAGCCTGGCGTTCGCCCTGGTCCATGAAGTGCCCGGTGTCAGCAAGAACTCGCTGCTGGGCATGGCGCAGCTGTGGCTGGTGTACGGTGGCATGGGCGCCGCCTTCTGCTGGCTGTACCGCCGCACCGGCACCCTGTGGGCGGCGATTGCCGCGCATGCGCTGAACAACGCGGTTGCGCTCGCCGCAATGGTGTTCCTGGGGTCAACGTAACGCCGTGCCCGCTTGACGAAAGATTAAGCAGGTACGCTACACACTGCGCACATGAACACGGGGGCGGACCCATGAAACAACTGCTGCTGGCTCTAGTCATCACCACCGTGGTCAGTGCCTGTGCGACCACCACCTCGCCAACCGGGCGACGGCAGATGGTGGGCGGCGTGTCGCAGGCACAGCTGGACCAGCTCGGCGCGCAGGCGTTTGCCGAGACCAAGCAGAAAGAGAAGATCAGCACCGATGGCCGCCAGAACGGCTACGTGCAGTGCGTGGTCAATGCGTTGGTCGCACAACTGCCGCCTCAGTACCGTGGCGTACGGTGGGAGACTGCCGTATTCGTCGACAAGGAACCCAACGCATTCGCCCTGCCCGGCGGCAAGGTGGGCGTGAACACCGGCATCTTCACCGTCGCCAGGAACCAGGACCAGCTGGCTGCCGTGATCGGCCATGAGATCGGGCATGTCATCGCCCGTCACCACGAAGAACGCATCACCCGGCAGATGGGCGCGCAGACCGGCCTGGCCGTCCTGGGGGCACTGGCCGGTGCTGCCTATGGCGATGGTGCCGCCAGTACGGTCAACCAGTTGGGCGGCATGGGTGCGCAGGCGGCCTTCCTGCTGCCAGGCTCGCGGACCCAGGAAAGCGAGGCCGATGTCATCGGCCAGCGGCTGATGGCCCAGGCCGGTTTCAACCCGGCGCAGGCGGTCGATCTGTGGCAGAACATGATGGCGGCCAGCGGTGGTCGCAGCCCGCAATGGCTGTCCACCCACCCCGATCCGGCCAACCGGATCCAGGAACTGCGCCGTGATGCACCAGGCCTGACGCCGATCTATCAGCAGGCGCAGGCGGCCGGGCTGCGGCCAAAGTGCGGATGAGTGCGCAGTTCTATGCTGTATTGCAGCACATAAAACGATTTCTCACGCCATCTGTTTCTGATACGTTTGGCGGCTCAGATTTTTCTGACAGTCCGACTTTGCCGCTATCCGGCGGTTCGATCGAGGTGAACGATGATTTTCCGTAACCACAAAGCTGTGCTTTCCGTCCTCGTCGCGACCGCCCTGACCGGCGCCGTGGTCACCGATGCCTTCGCGCAGTCCTCGCGTTCCTCCGACCGTGGCAGCCGCGGCGGCAGCAGCAAGCAGGCCAAGGCCGAACCGCTGTACCCCAATGCGACCCGCCAGGAGCCGACCGCCAAGGCCTCGGCCAAGATGGGCAGCAAGCTGCAGAAAATGATCGACAGCTACAACAAGGAAAAGTTCCCGGAGACGCGCACGCAGGCTGACGCGATCCTGGCTGACAGCGCCTCCAACGAGTACGACAAGTCGCTGGCCGCGCAGCTGGCCTCGCAGGCCGCCTACCAGACCGACGACACCCCGGCCGCCATCGCCTACCTGAAGCAGGCCATCCAGTTCAACGGCCTGGACAACAACGGCCACTTCCAGTCGATGCTGATGCTGGGCCAGCTGCAGCTGCAGGAAGACCAGACTGCGGAAGGCCTGGCCACCCTGGACAAGTACTTCGCCGAGAGCAAGTCGACCAAGCCGGAAGAGCTGATTGCCAAGGGCCAGGCGCTGTACCAGCTGGAGCGCTACCAGGAAGCGATCCCGGTGCTGAAGCAGGCCATTGCGGGCGCTGCCGAGCCGAAGGACAACTGGAACCAGCTGCTGATGGCGGCCCTTTCCGAAGCCGGCCAGACCGGTGAGGCCGTGCAGGCCGCAGAAGCGCTGGCGGCCAAGAACCCGTCGGACAAGAAGGCCCAGCTGAATCTGGCCAACATGTACATGCAGGCTGACCAGATGCCGAAGGCCGCCGCGGTGATGGACAAGCTGCGCAGCAGCGGCCAGCTCACCGAAGAGCGCGAGTACAAGCAGCTGTACTCGATCTATGCCAACACCGAGAACAAGGAAAAGGACGTCATCGCGGTCATCAACGAAGGGTTGCAGAAGGGCATCCTGAAGCCGGATTACCAGGTCTACCTGGCGCTGGCCCAGTCCTACTACTACTCCGACCAGGTGCCGCAGGCGATCGATGCGTGGCAGAAGGCCGCCCCGCTCTCCAAGGACGGTGAGACCTACCTGAACCTGGCACGCGTCCTGCATGCCGAAGGTCGCGTCCCCGAGGCCAAGCAGGCCGCCCAGCAGGCGCTGGCGAAGGGCGTGAAGAACCAGGCTGATGCCAAAAAAATCATCAACCTGAAGTAAGTAGGAATAACGCCTGAATGCCTGCTCAGTTGATGCGCAGGCGCTCAGGATTGGTATAAGCTTGGAGGTTCCTGCGGTGTCATGCACCGCTGATCAGGGATCCCGCCCCCGGGATTCCGGCCCCACTATTGAGCTCTTGGCGCATGACGGAACAACTAGTCGTTCACCGGTACGAACAACCCGATGACAAGGGGCTGAGCTGGCCTCGCATCGTCGGCATCGCGTTTGTAATTGCCCTGCATCTGGCCGCCTTCATGATGCTTCTGATTCCCGCCGTGGCTCCCAAGGCCGTCGCGGAGAAGGAGCGCAACGTCATGGTGACCATCGTCGACGCGCCGCCGCCGCCCCCACCGCCGCCGCCGCCGCCGCCGCCGCAGGATACTCCGCCACCGCCGGTGAAGAATCTGTCGCCGCCGAAGCCGTCGCCCGTACCGCCGCCGCCGCAGGCGCCGGTCGTCGACGTGCCGGAGCCGCGCCCGAACGATATCGTCACCCCGCCGTCGCCTCCGGCGCCGCCGGCACCGCCGACCTCGATCGAGGCCAGCGTGGACATCTCGTCGAAGGCCATGAATCCGCCGCGCTACCCGCCGGCAGCCTTCCGCGCAGGTATCCAGGGCGAAGTGATCCTGATCATTGATGTCGATGCCAGCGGCAACGTCACCAATGTCACGGTGGAAAAGTCCAGCCGTAACCGCGACCTGGACCGTGCTGCGATGGAAGCGGCTCGCAAGTGGCGCTTCAACGCCGCTGAAGCAGGCGGTAAGAAGACGGCAGGTCGCGTTCGCGTCCCGGTCAACTTTGCACTGAACTGATGCGTCCGGGTGGCCGCCTGGCCACCCCCGCTCCCGGTTCGATTGTTTAGCTTAGCTACACCCTTTATCACCACACACAACAAAGGTAAGCGTCATGCTGCAGGAAATTTTCATCGCCGCTGCTGCCGGGGGCAATCCGTCCAACGCCCTGTCGCAGATGGGCTTCGAGCACCTGATCCACGAAATGACCACCAAGCCGGGTGATTTCGCGGTTTCCTGGGTCGTGCTGCTGACCCTGATCGCCATGTCGGCCATGTCCTGGTACTGGACCGTCATCAACATCTTCCGTGCCACCCGCCTGAAGAGCGCCGCTGATCGCGTCGTCAGCCTGTTCTGGGACACCCCGAACGCGCAGGACGCCATCCGTGCGATGGAAGAGCAGCCGGCTTCGGAGCCGTTCTCGAAGATCGCCCTGGACGCTGCCCAGGCAGCTGCCCACCACCAGCGCGCTGAAGGCGGTGCTACCGGCGGCGTCGGTGAGAACCTGAGCCGTTCGGAGTTCGTCGACCGCGCTCTGCGTCAGGCCGTTACCCGCGAAAGCAACAAGCTGCAGTCGGGCATGACCCTGCTGGCCACCGTCGGCGCGACCGCTCCGTTCGTCGGTCTGCTGGGTACCGTGTGGGGCATCTACGGCGCGCTGATCAAGATCGGTGCCACCGGCTCCGCTTCGATCGACGCCGTTGCCGGCCCGGTGGGTGAAGCGCTGATCATGACCGCGATCGGTCTGTTCGTCGCAATCCCGGCCGTGTTCGCCTTCAACTTCTTCAGCAAGATCAACAGCGCGACCATCAGCAAGTTCGATACCTTCGCGCACGACCTGCACGACTTCTTCGCCACCGGTTCGCGCGTCCGCTAATTGCGGCGCGCGTCACCCAGCGACGAAGTAAGTAGTCACCAAGATCTAGACGGAGCCCGTTATGGCTTTCAGTAGTGGTAACAGCGGCGGCCCCATGGCCGACATCAACGTTACGCCCCTCGTGGACGTGATGCTGGTGCTGCTGATCATCTTCATCATCACGGCGCCCCTGATGTCCCACAAGGTCAAGGTGGATCTGCCGGAAGCCAACCTGATCCAGAAGCCGGAAGATGCTGAAAAGCGTCCGAACCCGATCACGCTGGCAGTCAAGGAAGACGGCTCGATCTACTGGAACGACGAAGAAATCAACAAGCAGACTCTCGAGTCCCGCTTGGCGACCGCCGCACAGCAGACCCCGCAGCCGCCGCTGAACCTGCGTGGTGACCGCACCACCAAGATGCGCGTCATCAACGACCTGACCAAGGTCGCGCAGGAACAGGGCATGCTGGACGTCGGCTTCGTTGCGACCAAAGAAAAGGGGCAATAAGCCATGGCATTCAGTAGTGGTGGTGGCAAGGGCCCCATGGCAGACATCAACGTCACGCCCCTCGTGGACGTGATGCTGGTGCTGCTGATCATCTTCATCGTGACCGCGCCGATCATGACGTACCCGATCGCCGTGGACCTGCCGCAGCGCGTGCTCAACCCACCGCCGCAGCTGGTCGAACCGCCGCCGCCGATCGAACTGAAGATCGACGCGAGCAACCAGGTCTCGTGGAACAACAGCCCGATCAATACCAGCGAGCTGCAGCAGCGGATGGAGCAGGAGGTCCAGCGTGACCCGACCAACCAGCCGGAACTGCGCATCGACGCCAGCCCGGATTCCGAGTACGACGTGATGGCCAAGGTTCTGGCCGCCGCGAAGAACGCTCAGATGAAGAAGATCGGTTTTGTGCAGCAGTAAACGCGACACCGCAATACAACAGTCATGACGCGACTGCAGACGCCCCTGGAGACAGGGGCGTTTTTTTTGTTTGTGGGATGCAGTCGGGGTCAGATCCCTTTCCGCAGGAAAAGGGATCTGGCCCCATCAGGGAGCACGCGCCCGCTATGATCGGCGCATGCTCGCCCTCTTCGATTCCCTGCGCCATTGGCTCGACGGTATCGCCCACCTCGGCACGATCCTGGCGGTGGCCTACCTGCTGTACCTGTTCGCGCTGGCGGGCTGGATCATGCTGCAGAAGCGCGAGCCGGTGGCCACGCTGAGCTGGATCCTTTCGTTGGCACTGCTGCCCTACCTGGGGCTCTTCATCTATTACCTGCTGGGCCCGCAGAAGGTGAAGCGGCAGCGCCTGCGTCGTGGCCGTGCACGCTCTGGCATGGAGCACTACAGCGATGTCTGCCCGCCCGATTCGGACTGCACCGAACTGGCCAAGGTTGCCCAGGCCACGACCGGACTGGCCCCAAGCAGTGCCACCGAAGTGACCTGGCTGGTGGACGGTGCGGCGACCTACGCGGCCTTGCTGGAAGCCGTTGCACAGGCGCACGATCACATCCATCTGGAGTACTACATCTTCAATCCGGATCACGCAGGCACCGCCCTGCGCGATGCCCTGGTCGAGCGCGCACGTGCCGGTGTGCAGGTGCGCCTGCTGCTGGATGCGGTGGGCTCATCCGCCCTGCCCCGCCGTTTCCTGCAGCCCCTGCTCGAGGCCGGCGGTGAAGCGATCTGGTTCCACCCGCGGCAGCTGCTGAAACCGTTCAAGCGCCCGTGGCTGAACCTGCGCACGCACCGCAAGCTGGTGATTGTCGATGGCCGCCTGGCCTTCACTGGCGGCATCAACATCACCGACGAGGAAGACGAAAGCCGCAGGCCCGACGCCTATCGCGACCTGCACATGCGCATCCGCGGTCATGTGGTGCGCAGCCTGCAGCTGGTGTTCGCCGAGGACTGGCTCTACGCCAGTGGCCAGGAACCGTCGCGGATGGATATCGCCCGCTTGTGGCCGGCCGATATGCCGCTGCGCGGGGATGGCGCGATCAACGCGCAGGTACTGGTGTCCGGCCCGGATTCGGGCTGGGAGACGATCCACCGGCTGCACGTCGCCGCGATCCAGGAAGCGCACGAGCGGGTGTGGCTGGTGACGCCCTATTTCGTGCCGGGTGAAGCGGCGCGGATGGCACTGACTTCGGCCGCGCTGGGCGGCCTGGACGTGCGCCTGCTGGTACCGAAAATGAGCGATTCCTGGTTCGTCACCCAGGCCGCGCGCTCGTACTTCGACGAGCTGTTGCATGCCGGCGTGAAGATCTACGAGTACGGCCCGCGCATGCTGCACACCAAGGCATTCATCGCCGACGACGACGTCTGCATTGTCGGCAGTGCCAACTTCGACCACCGCAGCTTCCGCCTGAACTTCGAGCTGTCGATGATGATCAGCGACCGAGACCGCGTGGCGGCGCTGGCCGAGCTGCTGCAGGGTGAATTCGATCGCGCCACCCGGGTGCATGACCAGGCCGGGCGCTCGCTGTGGCTGCACCGCCTGCCCGAGGCCTTCGCCCGGCTGGCCTCGCCGCTGCTCTGACGCAGCGCTACACTGCGGCGATCATCCGGGGAGCCCGACTATGTACTGGTTGTACCTGCTGCTGGCGCTGGGCTGCTTTGCCTTCGCGCTGAAGACCCCGAGCGCAGGGTTGATGACCCTGTGCCTGCTGGCGGCGCTCGCCTTCCTGCTGGCCTGGGTACGCGGTCGTTACGTGGCCCGTTTCGGCGACCTGCAGCGCGACCCGGCCACCCTGATCGATGCCGAGGAACTGCGCCGCCTGCGCGAGCAGGCCCAGGCGCGCCGCAACGATGACGCCAACGACAACGATCCGTCCCCTCTTTCCAAGTAGTTCCGTTCCATGACCCAGCTCAGCGTCAACGTCAACAAGATCGCCGTCCTGCGCAATTCGCGCGGCGGTACCGAACCGGACGTGGTGCGCGCCGCCCAGGCCTGCCTGGATGCCGGCGCGCATGGCATCACCGTGCATCCGCGGCCGGACCGCCGCCACATCACCGCCGAGGACGTGCTGGCCCTGTCCACCCTGACCCGCGCGCGTGGGGTCGAGTTCAACATCGAAGGCAATCCCTTCGCGCCGCCGCGCGAGGGCTACCCGGGGCTGCTGCCGCTGTGCGAACAGACTCGGCCCGCGCAGGCCACCCTGGTGCCCGACGGCGACGGCCAGATCACCTCCGACCACGGTTTCGACTTCGAACGCGACGCCGAGCGCTTGCGCCCGTTGATTGCCGAACTGAAGGCGATGGGCTGCCGGGTCAGCCTGTTTGTCGACGCGGGCAACCCGTTGCTGGAGCAGGCGGCCGAGGTCGGTGCCGATCGCATCGAGCTGTATACCGGCCCCTACGCGGAGGCGCATGCGGCGGGCGACGCTGCGGCGATGCTGGAACTGTTCGCCACTGCCGCGCGGCGGGCGCAGGCGGTGGGCTTGGGCGTCAACGCCGGGCACGACCTGTCGCAGGACAACCTGCGCGATTTCCTGGGCCATGTGCCGGACGTGCTGGAGGTGTCGATCGGCCATGCGCTGATCGGCGAGGCACTGTATGACGGGCTGGATGCCACCGTGCGGGGCTATCTGGCCCTGCTGTGACCGATGGATGCAGCCGAGCCCACGCTCGGCTCAGCATCCCGCTGAACCCTTCAGGCGGCCGTCGCAGCCATTGAGACGGCCACGGCGTACGCTGCCGCAATGGGTATTGCGATCAAGGGCCGAGGTTCCACGTCCCACCTTGCCGGGCGCTTCGAAAGCACCGTCAGCGAGGCGGTGGACGACGGCTGGGCGGTCGACGAAAGCGAAGAGTTCCTCGCCCCGCGCCTGCGCACCGAAGTACGCGCCGAAACCGCGCGCAGCATCATCACCCGCAACACTTCGCCGGACGTCGGCTTCAGCCAGTCGGTGAACCCGTATCGCGGTTGTGAGCATGGGTGTTCCTACTGCTTCGCGCGCCCTTCGCATGCCTATCTGAACCTGTCGCCGGGCCTGGACTTTGAGACCAAGCTGTTCGCCAAGACCAATGCGCCTCAGCTGCTGCGCAAGGAACTGTCGAAACCAGGTTACGTGCCGCAGCCGATCGCGCTGGGCATCAACACCGATGCGTATCAGCCGATCGAGCGCAAGTTCAAACTGACCCGCCAGCTGATCGAAGTGATGCTGGAGACCAGGCATCCGTTCTCGCTGATCACCAAGAACGCACTGGTCGAGCGCGATATCGATCTGCTTGCGCCGCTGGCCGCGGAGAACCTGGTCAGCGTGCATTTCTCGGTGACCTCGCTGGACCCGCATCTCTCCGCGAAGCTGGAACCGCGTGCATCAGCGCCACATGCACGGCTGCGCGCGATGAAGCGCCTGCATGATGCGGGTATCCCGGTGGGCGTGATGGTGGCGCCGGTGATTCCGTGGATCAACGACAGCGAGCTGGAAGCCGTGCTGGAGGCCGCACACGACGCAGGTGCGAGCACCGCGGGCTACGTGCTGCTGCGCCTGCCGCTGGAAGTGGCACCACTGTTCCGCGACTGGCTCGACACGCATCATCCCGATCGCGCCGCGCATGTGATGAGCACCATCCAGCAGCTGCGCGGCGGCAAGGACTACGACAGCCGGTTCGGCACGCGCATGCGGGGCCAGGGCGTGTATGCCGATCTATTGAACAACCGCTTCAAGCTGGCGCGCAAGCGGTTGGGATTCAATGCGCAGAACAGCCATTGGCCGAAGCTGGATTGCAGCCGGTTCCAGAAGCCGTTGCCGCCGAAGAAGGATTCGCCGCAGGGATCGTTGTTCTGAGGCCATCAGTCGAGCATGGCTCGACTCTACATCAAGGCCGACGAGCAGTTCTGCGTCACCCTCCAAACAACTTCTGCGCACTCTGGAACAGGATCCAGCTCGTCGCGATGAACTTGTCGCCACCCTGTGGCCGGTTGCCGCGATGGGTGTGGGTGAACGCCGTCGGGGCGATCAGCAGGCTGCCGGTGCGTGGCGCGATCTTGCGGCCCTGGAACAGGAACTCGGTCTCGCCTTCGTCGAAGTCGTCGTTGAGGTAGAGCGTCCACAGCACGTGCCGGTGCAGGGTCTCGGCCTGCGCATCCTTCGGGTACAGCTCGCAGTGCCAGTACGGGTAGCCGCCCTCACCTGCCGCATACCACTGCAGGTTGATCGCACCCGGGCGCAGGCAGGTACGGGCCAGCTCGGCCAGCTGCTGCTGCGGCATGTCGGGGAAGTCCTCGGCAGACAGGCGTCGCGGTTGGCCGTTGCTGTCCTGGATCTGCAACATCAGCGGCGCGATCAACGCCTGTGGATAACGGCGTAGATAAGTCAGCAGGCCGTTGAACACCGCGAGCTGCAGCTGCTGGTCGACGTCCTGCCAGCCGTCCAGGCCACTGATGCGCAGATCCTTGCTGTGCTTGAGCTCGGGGAACACGCCACTGCCTACCGCACCGGGCAGCAGGCCACGCGTGGCACGCATGCGCTCGACGATGGCCGCGCAGACCTCACTGGGGACGGCGTTGTGGATGACTTCGATGAAATCGACCGGGCCCTGCTCGTGCATGCGTGCATTCCTTCGGCGGCAACGGCTTGATGGTGCCGTTTGCCGCCCGCGGTGTCACCCTGCGGTCATGTCATCGAACTGCCATGACCGTCGTCAGGCGTCGAGCCGTCAGCCCTTCGCTTCGTCGTGCGCGTGGTGGTAACGCACCGCTTCGGCCACTTCTTCGCGCGAACCGAGGAACACCGGCACGCGCTGGTGCAGCTGATCAGGCTGGATGTCGAGGATGCGCTCACGGCCGGTCGAGGCGGCGCCGCCGGCCTGTTCGACCAGCAGGCCCATCGGGTTGGCTTCGTACATCAGGCGCAGCTTGCCGGCCTTGGACGGATCCTTCTTGTCCCACGGGTAGATGAAGATGCCGCCGCGGGTCAGGATGCGATGCACGTCGGCCACCATGCTGGCGATCCAGCGCATGTTGAAGTTCTTGCCGCGCGCGCCTTCCTTGCCTGCCAGCAGGTCGCTGACGTAGGCCTGCATCGGCGCTTCCCAGTGACGCTGGTTGGACATGTTGATGGCGAACTCCTGGGTGGCCGCCGGAATCTGCATGTTCTCGGTGGTCAGCACGAACTCGCCCTTCTCGCGGTCCAGAGTGAAGGCGTGGGTGCCGTGGCCGACGGTCAGCACCAGCTGGGTGCTGGGCCCGTAGATGCAGTAGCCGGCGGCGATCTGCTTGCTGCCCGGCTGCAGGAACGCGTCATCGCCCGGCAGTTCGACGTTGGTCGGGCAGCGCAGCACCGAGAAGATGGTGCCAACGGAGACGTTGACGTCGATGTTGGAGCTGCCATCGAGGGGATCGAACAGCAGCAGGAAATCACCGCGCGGATAGATGTCCGGCACCGGCTGGCTATGGTCCATTTCCTCCGAGGCGCAGGCAGCGAGATGGCCGCCCCAGGCATTGGCTTCGAGCAGGATCTCGTTGCTGATCACATCCAGCTTCTTCTGTGCCTCGCCCTGCACGTTACCGGTACCGGCATCGCCCAGCACGCCACCGAGGGCGCCCTTGCTGACGGCGATGGAGATGCTGGTGCAGGCGCGGGCGACGACCGCGATCAGCTGGCGCAGGTCGGCGTTGATGCGGCCGGCGTGCTGTTCCTGGATCAGGAAGCGGGTCAACGAAGTACGGGACATGGGCGGGCAGGTCTCGGCAGCGGGAAAACGCCTATTGTGGCCCGTCTGGCGGGGGCGTGCGTGAGCGCGGGAAGGCGTAATCGTTTCCAGATGCGTTGCGCTGTCGGCGCACTCCTTCATGGAGGCGCAGGGCGAGGCACACCGTGACCAGGACACGCCGTAAACCCATCCATGGGGGCTCGATCGGCGCATCCATGCGCCTCACGGTCCTGGCCACGGTGTGCCTCGCCCTGCGCTTCAGGGTTCGCCGCGAGCGCGGAGAGTGTGGCAAAGGCAAAGCAGGAGCAAAAACAAAGGCGCCCTTCGGCGCCTTTGTTCTCAAACCAGTGCAGTGTTGCTTCAGCCCTTGGCGACGGTGGCCACGGCCTTGGCGACGTATTCCAGGTTGTTCTGGTTCAGCGCGGCCACGCAGATGCGGCCGGTGCCGACGGCGTAGATGCCGAACTCGTCGCGCAGGCGCTCGACCTGTTCGCGGCTCAGGCCGGAATACGAGAACATGCCGGCCTGTTCGTTGATGAAACCGAACTGCGGCGCGCCGGCGGCGGCCAGCTTCTCGACCAGGCCCTGGCGCAGGGCGTGGATGCGCTCGCGCATCTCGGTCAGTTCCTGCTCCCACATGGCGCGCAGTTCCGGATTGGTCAGCACGCCGGCCACCAGCGCAGCACCGTGGGTGGACGGGCTGGAGTAGATGGTGCGGATCACGCGCTTGACCTGCGACTGCACCGCCTTGGCGTCCGCGGCAGTCGGCGCCACCATCGACAGCGCACCCACGCGCTCGCCGTACAGCGAGAACGACTTCGAGTACGAGTTGGCGACGATGAAGCTGTCGATGCCGGCTTCGGCGATGATGCGCACGGCGGCGCCGTCCTGCTCGATGCCCTTGTCGAAGCCCTGGTAGGCCATGTCGATGAAGGGGAACAGCTGCTTGTCCTTCAGCAGTTGCGCGACCTGCTTCCACTGGCTGACCGTGAGGTCGGCACCGGTGGGGTTGTGGCAGCAGGCATGCAGCAGCACTACGGTGCCGGCTTCCAGCTTGCCCAGGTCGGCGAGCATGCCGTCGAAATCAACCCCATGGGTGGTCGGGTCGAAATAGGTGTAATCCAGCACCTCGAAACCGGCGGCGCTGAACACCGCGCGATGGTTCTCCCAGCTCGGGTTGCTCAGCGCCACGGTGGCGTGCGGCAGCAGCTTCTTCAGCACGTCGGCGCCGACGCGCAGCGCACCGCTGCCACCGACGGTCTGTGCGGTGGTGACGCGGCCGGCGGCCAGCAGCGGCGAGTCCTTGCCGAATACCAACTCTCGCGTGGCCTGCGTGTATGCCGGCAGGCCGTCGATCGGCAGGTAGCCGCGCGGTTTGGCTTCAGCGGCAAGCTGCTGCTCGATCTGCTTGACGGCGCGCAGCAGCGGGATGCGGCCGCTCTCGTCGTAGTAGATGCCCACACCCAGGTTGACCTTGGTCGGGCGGCTGTCGGCGTTGTACGCCTCGGTCAGGCCCAGGATCGGGTCGCCTGGGACCAGTTCCACGTTTGCAAAGAAGGACACGGCGGTACTCGTTCGGTAGACGGAAAGGGGGAGGAAGTGCGCTACGCGGTCTGCGGCCTTGCAGCCGGAAACAGCCCATCGTAACAAAGCCTGCCGGGGCTGGCCGCCGCCATCGTCATCCGCAGCCCCGTACCATGGCGTGCGTTGCCGCCCGATCCATCAACCTGAATCATGAATCCTGCCGCACGACGCCATTGCCTGCCGCTCGCTACCCTGCTGTTGTCGCCTTGGGCGGCGCTGGCCGAGCCCGCGCCGACCGCCCTGCCCAGCGTGCAGGTGCAGGCCGCACGCGTGCCCGGCATCGACCCGTTCGCGCTGCCGGCGAGCCAGGACACGGTCTGGATCGACGCCGCGCGTGCCGGCGCCGGTGTGCAGCTGTCCGAGGCGCTGGCCGGGGTCCCGGGCCTGGTCGCCCGTGACCGCCAGAACTTCGCGCAGGACACCCAGCTGTCGATCCGTGGCTTCGGCGCACGCTCGACCTTTGGCGTGCGCGGGGTGCGGGTGCTGATCGACGGCGTGCCGGCCACCATGCCTGACGGTCAGGGCCAGCTGTCACATGCCAGCCTGCTCGGCGCCGAGCGAATCGACGTGCTGCGCGGACCGTTCTCGGCGCTGTACGGCAACTCTTCCGGCGGCGTGCTGCAGGTCTGGAGTGCGCAGGGCCAGGCCGGCGATCCGTGGCGGTTGCGCGTGAACGCCGGGGCCGACAGCACGCTCAGCGTCGGCGCGCAGCTGAAGGGGGCCGGTCGCGGGCTGGACTACAACATCGCCGCCAACCACTTCCGTACCGATGGCTGGCGCGACCACAGCCGTGCCCGCCGCGAATCGCTCACTGCGCGTATCGGTGGTGATCTGGGCGGTGGACGGTTGGAGCTGCTGCTCAATGCGCTGGATGCCCCCGATGCGCAGGACCCGCTGGGCCTGAGCCGTGCCCAGGTGGCGGCCGATCCGCGCCAGGCCACCGCCGTGGCGCACCAGTACAACACCCGTAAATCGGTGCGCCAGCAGCAGACCGGCCTGCGCTGGACCCGTGAAGCCGGGCCGCAGCGTTGGCAGCTGATGGGCTATGCCGGCCAGCGCGCGGTACGCCAGTACCTGCCGATCCCGCCGGCAGCTCAGACCAACAGCCCGTTGCATGCCGGCGGAGTGATCGATCTGCAGGGCGGCTATGGCGGGCTGGACGCGCGCTGGGGCTGGCACGGCGACCTGGCCGGCCGGCCGCTGGATCTGGTGGCCGGGCTCAGCGCAGACCGCCAGCGCCAGCACCGCACCGGCTACGAGAACTTCATCGGCAGCATCCTGGGCGTGCGCGGGCGCCTACGCCGTGACCAGATCGACGTCGTGCAGAACGTGGACCAGTTCGCCCAGGCCTGGTGGCAGTGGAGCCCGCGCTGGTCATTGCTGGCCGGCGTGCGTCACAGCGCGGTGCGCTTCGAATCCGACGACCGCTACATCGTCGGCGCAAACCCCGACGACAGTGGCCACCGCCGCTACCAAGCGACCACACCGGTGGCCGGGATCAGCTTCGAGGCCAGCCCGCAGTGGCGCCTGCATGCATCCGTGGGCCGCGGCTTCGAGACGCCCACCTTCAACGAGCTGGGGTATCGCGCCGACGGCCAGGCGGGACTGGCGCTGGATCTGGCGGCGGCGCGCAGCCGCAGCCTGGAGGTGGGCAGCAAATGGCATGCACAGGACGGAACCCAGCTCGATATCAGCCTGTTCCGCGCAGATACCGACGATGAGTTGGCAGTTGCCAGCAACATCGGCGGACGCAGCACCTATCGCAACATCGGCCGCACCCGCCGCCAGGGCGTGGAACTGCACTACCGGCAGCCGCTGGCCGAACAGCTGGAACTGCAGCTGGCATGGACCTGGCTGCAGGCGCAGGTGCGCTCGCCGTACCTGACCTCGAACAGCGTGGTTGCTGCAGGCAGCCGCCTGCCCGGGGTACCGCGCCAGCAGGCGTTTGCCCGGCTGCAGTGGACGCCGGCCGACTGGCAGTGGGCACTGGAGGCCGCCGCCAGCAGCGATACCGTGGTCAACGACGTCGCCACCGAGCGGGCGCCGGGCTACGCGTTGCTGAACCTGGAAGCCGGCCGTCGCTGGCGCCTGCCGGGCGGCGAGCTGCGCGCCTTCGCCCGGCTGGAGAACGTGCTGGACCAGGCCTACATCGGCTCGGTGATCGTCAACGACGGCAACGGGCGCTTCTATGAGCCGGGACCGGGACGGCGAGCCAATATTGGCCTGCAGTGGTCGTGGCATTAGAAGTGGTAGTGCCGGCCGCTGGCCGGCATCGCTCTGTGCAGGGCAGCCCAGGCGTTGCCGGCCAGCGGCCGGCACTACCCGTCAGTCGGGGGCCTTGGCCGGTACGAACGGCGAGGTCGGGTCGCTGGCCGGGAAGGTCTCCTCCAGCGCCTCGTCCTGGTTGTCGCTGGCGCGCTGCTTGCGTTCGCGGCGCTTGAGCGGGCTTTCCTGGCCGCCACGATGGCGGTCGCCGCCATCCTTGCGGTCCTGGGCCGCCTGTTCAGCCTGGTGCTTCACCGGCAGATGGTCGCTCCCGTGCTCGGCATCGAAGAACGGTGCGCCGGTGCCACGGTAGTCCGCGTTGTCGGCGTCGCGCTTGCCACGCTGCTCGCCGGGAATGGGCGGGTGATTTTCCCGCAACGGGTCTCGGGAGGTCTCTCGGCTCATGGTCTGGCTACCTGCGCTCGGGGTTCCCACTACACCGCGCCACAGGTAAAGCCGCCGCGAACCCGGCGTCATGAACATCTCGCTCACCCCCCGGTAACGGCACCGCGCGTATTCCTGCCCACCCGCCCCCGCTGCAGGAGCCGGCCATGCCCCGTCTTGAACGACCCGCACCGTCCGTGTTCAACGCCCTGCTCGATCCGCTCGGCCAGCGCACCGCACAACGCCGCACGCGCCGCCATGAAGATCCGCAGGCGGTGGCGCAGGACTACCTGCAGTACATGCTCAGCGACTACGAAGAGCGTCGCGGGCAGAACCACCGCAACTGGCGCGATCTATGCCCGGTCTATGCCTTCGCACTGACCACCCACGCTGCCGACTGGCCGCGCGGTGACGCTGCGGATACGTGCGAGGAACTGGCCGAACACTGGGAACAGATGCGCGGGCAGTCGCGGTTGAGCTGGTCGCAGGCACGGCCGGTGGTGGAAGACGCCTGGCGCGCGCTGGATCATATTCCTGCGGTGGCGGTGAGGCCGTTGCTGCAGTAGTGCCGGCCGCTGGCCGGCAACCTCAGGGAACTTCAGGCCGCGAGCTCTGCCGGCCAGCGGCCGGCACTACCGTTCTTCGTAGAACCCACGTGCACGGTATCGACACGGGTGGTTTACACCGTCCATCCGAAGCTGGATGCCCTGCCCCGCCAAAGGTACGCTCATGGCCCGCCCGATCTGGACCGGCACGCTGTCGTTTGGCCTGCTCAACGTGCCGGTGTCGCTGATGTCAGGCGAACGCAAGGTCGATCTGCAGTTCCGCATGCTCGACTCCCGCGACCGCAAGCCGATCCGCTTCGAGCGGGTCAACGCCGATACCGGCGAGGAAGTGCCATGGAAGGATATCGTCAAAGCCTACGAGTACGACAAGGGCAGCTATGTCGTGCTGGAGGAAGGCGATATCCGGTCTGCGGCACCGGAAAGCCACGAAGCGGTGGAGGTGGAATCGTTCGTGGATGCCGCACAGATCGACCCGCGCTACTTCGAGAAACCCTACCTGCTGGTGCCCGGCAAGAAGGCCGAAAAGGGCTACGTGCTGCTGCGCGAGACATTGCGCAGTACCGGCAAGGTGGGCATCGCCCGGGTGGTGGTGCGTACCCGCGAATACCTGTGCGCGGTGATGCCGCATGCGGACGCGCTGGTGCTGATGATCCTGCGCTATCCGCAGGAACTGGTGGATCCCGAAGATTACAAGCTGCCCACCGGAAAGCTCGCCGATTACCGCATCAGCAGCAAGGAAACGGCGATGGCCGAGCAGTTGATCGAGTCGATGTCCGGGGACTGGGATCCGTCGCAGTACCACGACGAATTCCGCGAGCGCCTGCAGCAGGTGCTTAACAAGCGAATCAAGTCCAAGGGCGGTACCACCCGGGTGGAGGATGAGCCTGTACCGCGCGAGGATGCCACCACCAACGTGGTCGATTTCATGGCGCTGCTGCAGAAGAGCCTGGACGCGAACAAGCGTACGCCGGCGAAGAAGACGGCAACGCGGAAAGCAGCCACCAAGCCGACGGTAAAGAAAGCCGCAAAGAAGGCAACGAAGAAGGCCGCAAAGAAAACCGCTGCACGGCGCAAGGCAGGTTGAGCCATGTCGTTGCACCAGTACCGGCGAAAGCGCCGGCTTGGCGGTGGCCTCGGGCAGACACCGGAACCTGACGACACACCCGCACACGGCAACCCGAAGCGGCGGCCGATCTTTGTCATACAGCTGCATCATGCCAGTTCGCGGCACTATGACTTCCGCCTTGAGATGGACGGTGTGCTGAAAAGCTGGGCGGTGCCGAAGGGTCCTTCGCTTCGCGCTGGTGACAAGCGGCTGGCCGTGGAAGTGGAAGACCATCCGCTGTCCTACGCCGTTTTCGAAGGAGACATTCCCGAAGGCCACTATGGCGCTGGCCACGTGGAGGTCTTCGATCACGGCACATGGGCCTGCGAAGGCGATCCACTGCAGGCACTGGCAGCGGGAAAGATCGACTTCGTGCTGCATGGGCAACGCCTGGCCGGCGGCTGGAAGCTGGTGCGCACAGCGATGAAGGGACGCCAGCTGCAGTGGCTGTTGATCAAACGCGACGACGGGGAAGCGCGTGACGCCGAAGCAGATGATCTGCTCCAATCCCCCATGCCGAAACGAACATCCGCAGTGAGCAAGCGCACGGCGGGCAAGTCAACGCGCGCCGCACCGGCTGCACGATCGGCGACCCGCAAGGCCGATGCGCGTTGGCATGCGCGAGCGCTGAACCTGGACGGCGCGCGTGACACGCCCTACCCGCGTGCCTTCAAGCCACAGTTGACCGATCATCGCGACAGTGCACCGGACGGCGAGCGCTGGTTGCATGAGATCAAGTGGGATGGCTATCGCCTGCTGGCCGATCTGCACGAAGGCAAGGTGACGCTGTGCTCCCGCAACGGCCTGGATTGGACCGGTGATTTCCCCGAGGTGGTACAGGCCGTGCAGGCACTGCCGGTGACGGATGCGCGACTGGACGGCGAGCTGGTGGTGCTGGACCGGGATGGACGCAGCGACTTCGCCGCGCTGCAGCGCGTGATCGACGGGAGTTCGAAGCAACCGTTGCGCTACATCGTGTTCGATCTGCCGGGTGTGGCCGGCGTGGACATCAGTCGTTCACCGCTGCTGGAGCGCAAGGCGCTGCTGAAGGATCTCATCGGACCCACGCCCGGAACCCTGGCCTTCAGCGAGCACGTGATCGACCATGGCCCGCAGGTGTTCGATGCCAGCGGCAAGGCGGGATTCGAAGGCATCGTCAGCAAGCAGGTGGATGCGCCCTACGTGAACACCCGTGCACGCAGCTGGGTGAAGGTGAAGCATGAAGACACCGACGAGTTCGTGATTGTCGGCTACACGGCACCGAAGGGCTCCCGGGTAGGGTTCGGCTCGCTGCTTCTCGCCACGCCGGACAACGGCGGATTGCGCTATGTGGGGCGGGTCGGCACCGGCTTCGACGACGAGAGCCTGCGCGCGCTGCTCAAGGCACTGCAGCCACTGGCGGTGAGGACGCCGGTGCTGGAACTGCCCGCGCATGTGCCGTTCCGCGCCGCCAGCGTTCGCTGGGTGAAGCCGGTGACGGTAGCGGAGGTGGCGTTCCGTGGCTGGGGCAAGGAAGGCCTGCTGCGCCAGGCCAGTTTCAAGCGGCTGCGCAGCGACAAGCAGAAGGAGGACCTGGGAGTGGCCGTATCGAGTGCTGAAGCCGGGGGCGAGGTCCAGATCACCCATCCGGAGCGGGTGGTGTTCCCCAGGCAGAAGCTCAGCAAGGGCGACGTGGCGGACTACTACCAGCGCATGGCGCGCTGGATCCTGCCCGAAATTGCCGGGCGGCCCTTGTCACTGCTGCGCTGCCCGGATGGCGTGGGCAAGGCCTGCTTCTTCCAGAAGCACCATGGCCCCGGCCTGGGCGATGCCGTGCACGCGGTGCCCCTGCAGCAGAAGAGCGGCCGCGAGGACTACGTCTACATCGACGATGTGCGGGGCCTGCTGCAACTGGTGCAGATGAACACCCTGGAGCTGCATCCGTGGGGCGCGACCGTGGCCGATCCCGAGCACCCGGATCGCTTGGTGTTCGATCTCGATCCCGGTGAAGGGGTGGGCTGGGCAGAGGTGAAAGCCGCTGCGCGTGATGTCCGTGACCGCCTGCAGGAAGCCGGCCTGAAGAGTTTCGTGCGGCTGTCCGGGGGCAAGGGCGTGCATGTGGTGGTGCCGCTGCGGCCCAAGGCTGACTGGGAACAGGCCAAGGCGTTCTGTGAGGCGTTCGCCCGGGCGATGGCGGAGCGGGCGCCGGACCGCTACGTGGCAACAATGAGCAAGGCCAAGCGTGGTGGCGTCATTTTCATCGACTGGCTGCGCAATACGCGGGGTGCCACCAGTGTGTGCTCGTGGTCGTTGCGTGCGCGCGATTCCGCTGGCGTGGCAGTACCGCTGCGCTGGGATGAACTGGCTCGTATCAATGCCGCCGACGCATTTCCCATGGGCAAGGCGCTGGCGCGCGCGAAGCGGCTGAAGGCGGACCCTTGGCACGGCATCGCGCGGCTGAAGCAGACGTTGCCGTCGCTGAAGCGGTAGTGCCGGCCGCCGGCCGGCAACTGCAGGGTGGCCAAGGTTGCCGGCCAGCGGCCGGCACTACCTGTATGCGCTCAGCGCGGATCGCGCGAGGGACGACGGCCGAACCACCAGCCGGCCAGCAGTTGCAACGGCAGTGACGCCAGCAGTGAAATGACGAACCAGAACGGGAAATCCGCACCGGCCGTCCACATTGCGTAGCCACAGCCCAGCGCGACCAGCGACCAGATCGAGAAGCCGTGCGATCGCGGCCAGCAGGGCGCGTAATAGGTGGCAAAGGAAACCCCGGCGATGCCACCGAGCACGCTGAAGGCGAGATCCCAGCCCAGCTGCACGCTGTTGTTGTCCGGCGACAGGCCCAGCAACGGTGGCAGCCAGCTGGCGACGCTGCTGACCAGCGCAAGCGACAGCACGCCGCCGATCAGGGCAACGATGGACAGGAACAGGGTCTTGAGCACGCCAGGCATGCGCGCATTGTACGGCTGCGGCGGAGAACCCGGCATGCCGGCCAACGGCCGGCACTACCGAAATGTGTGTGGATCCGATCCGATGAATCGGCATGGCCGCCGCGTCCGTGGGAGAGGGGGACGGAGCGACGGCGGCCATGCACAGGCGGTCAGGCGGCGAAGTCGAGCACCACGCGGCCTTCGATGGTGCCCGCATGCATGCGCGCGAACACGTCGTTGATGTTTTCCAGGCGGTCGGTGCTGACCGTGGCCGCGACCTTGCCCTCGGCGGCGAACTGCAGTGATTCCTGCAGGTCCAGCCGGGTACCGACGATCGAGCCGCGCACGGTGATGCCATTAAGCACCATGCCGAAGATATCCAGCGGGAAGTTGCCGGGCGGCAGGCCATTGAGCGAGACAGTGCCGCCACGGCGCACCATGCCCAGTGCCTGCTCGAACGCCTTCGGCGACACCGCCGTGACCAGTGCACCGTGTGCGCCACCGATTTCCTTCTTCAGGAAGGCGGCCGGGTCGGTGGTGCGCGCGTTGACGGTGACCTGCGCGCCCAGCTGGCGCGCCAGTGCAAGCTTGGTATCGTCCACGTCCACCGCGGCCACGTTCAGGCCCATTGCGCGAGCGTACTGCACCGCCATGTGGCCCAGGCCACCGATGCCGGAAATCGCCACCCAGTCACCGGGCTTGGTGTCGGTGACCTTCAGGCCCTTGTAGACGGTCACGCCGGCGCATAGCACCGGCGCGATCTCGACGAAGCCCACGTCCTTCGGAAGCAGGCCGACATAGTTGGCATCGGCCAGTGCGTACTCGGCGAAGCCGCCGTTGACCGAGTAGCCGGTGTTGCGCTGCGTCTCGCACAGCGTTTCCCAGCCACCCAGGCAGTGTTCGCAATGACCACACGCCGAGTACAACCAGGGGATGCCGACCCTGTCGCCTTCCTTGACGTGCCCTACCCCGCCTCCCACGGCCACGACGTGCCCCACGCCCTCGTGGCCGGGGATGAACGGCGGGTTCGGTTTCACCGGCCAGTCGCCCTCGGCGGCGTGCAGGTCGGTATGGCAGACGCCACAAGCCTCGATCTTGACCAGTACCTCGCCCGCCCCCGGGCGCGGTACCACGACTTCCTCGATGACCAGTGGCTTGCCGAACTCACGGACGACGGCGGCCTTCATGGTTCTGTTCATGCATGCTTCTCCGTAGTGCGCTTGCAGACAGGATGGCGCCGGCCCCATGCCTGCGCCTTGATCCCGATCAATCCATCAGAAGAAGCCGAGCTTCTTCGGCGAATAGCTGACCAGCAGGTTCTTGGTCTGCTGGTAGTGGTCGAGCATCATCCGGTGGTTCTCGCGGCCGATGCCCGACTGCTTGTAGCCACCGAATGCGGCGTGCGCCGGGTAGGCGTGATAGCAGTTGGTCCACACGCGCCCGGCCTGGATGGCACGGCCCATGCGGTAGAGGCGCGCGGCGTCCCGGCTCCACACGCCGGCACCCAGGCCGTACAGCGTGTCGTTGGCGATCTGCAGAGCTTCTTCCTCGGTCTTGAAGGTGGTCACCGCTACCACCGGCCCGAAGATCTCCTCCTGGAAGATGCGCATGCGGTTGTGGCCCCTGAATACGGTGGGTTTCACGTAGTAACCACCGGCCAGGTCGCCACCCAGGGTGTTCTGCTCGCCACCGATCAGCACTTCGGCCCCTTCCTGCTTGCCGATGTCGATGTAGGAGAGGATCTTGTCCAGCTGTTCGGCGGAGGCCTGTGCGCCGATCATGGTGTCCGGGTCCAGCGGATCACCCTGCCTGATCGCGGCCACGCGCCTGAGCACCCGTTCCATGAAACGCTCGTAGATGGATTCCTGTACCAGCGCACGCGACGGGCAGGTGCACACTTCGCCCTGGTTCAGCGCGAACAGCACGAAGCCCTCCACGGCCTTGTCGAGGAAATCATCGTCCTCGGCCATCACGTCGGCGAAGAAGATGTTGGGCGACTTGCCGCCCAGTTCCAGCGTCACCGGAATCAGGTTCTGGCTGGCGTACTGCATGATCAGGCGGCCGGTGCTGGTCTCGCCGGTGAAGGCGATCTTGGCGATGCGTGGGCTGCTGGCCAGCGGCTTGCCTGCTTCCAGGCCAAAGCCGTTGACGATGTTGAGCACGCCCGGGGGCAGAAGGTCACCGATGATCTCCATCAGCACCAAGATCGAGGCCGGGGTCTGCTCGGCCGGCTTGAGCACCACGCAGTTGCCGGCGGCGAGCGCCGGGGCCAGCTTCCAGGCCGCCATCAGCAACGGGAAGTTCCACGGGATGATCTGGCCGACCACGCCCAGCGGTTCGTGGAAATGGTAGGCCACGGTGTCCTTGTCGATCTCCGACAGGCTGCCTTCCTGCGCGCGCACCACGCCTGCGAAATAGCGGAAGTGGTCGACCATCAGCGGGATGTCGGCGTTGAGGGTTTCGCGGATCGGCTTGCCGTTGTCCCAGGTCTCGGCGCGCGCGATCAGTTCCAGGTTCTGCTCGATGCGGTCAGCGATGCGGTTGAGGAGGTTGGCGCGCTCGGCGGTGGAGCGCCTGCCCCAGTCTTCCTTGGCGGCATGGGCCGCATCCAGCGCGGCCTCGATGTCGTCGGCGTTGGAGCGCGCCACCGAGGTGAGCACCCTGCCGGTGATCGGCGTGATGTTGTCGAAGTACTGGCCGCTGCGCGGTGCCACCCACTGGCCACCGATGTAGTTGTCGTAGCGGGGTTTGAACAGCGTGCCGGGACCGGCCGGGTCGGTTGAGGGCGAGGGCGGGATTGAAGCAACGGCATTCATCGGGGGCACTCCTTGGATGGCCCGGACAACCCGGGACCTGCCCGGCTACCGCAACGAGCGTGCCAATCCCGCCGGTGCTGCGGCGCATCACGCGGCGCGGCGGTATCAGTGTTGGCGGTCCCCTGGCGGAATGCCGCAGCGCACCAGTGGACGTCATGGCACTTGAAGGCGGGATGTGCTTTTAATCGAAACAGTGCCCGCAACAGCTGTCGCAGAATGCGACAAGGAGCGAGAGGGTGTCCCAGCCGATTCTTCCCGAGCGCGTCGGCGGCGCGCGCCGTGCCTTCTTCGAGCGCGGTGCAGTGCCGGCTGGCGTGGTACCCGACGCCATCCTGCAGTCGTGGCGGCGCTGCCAGCGCCAGGGCCTATCGGTGGATGCACGGCCCGACGTGGCGCCGGTGCCCGAACCCTCTCTGCGCGAACTGCGCCAGCGCCGCGAGCGCCTATGGCGGCTGGCCCGGCCCGAGCTGGAAGGCCTGGCCGGCTCGCTGGCCAGCAGTGATGGCATCGTGCTGCTCACCGATGAGGAAGGCTGGGTGCTGGATGCCGAGGGCAGCAACAGCTTCCTGGACCGTGCCGGCCAGGTCGCGCTGATGCCCGGCGTGCGCTGGGACGAAGGCACCGTCGGCACCAATGCCATCGGCACCGCCATCGTCGAAGGCCGCGCCCTGCAGGTACGCGGCGGCGAGCATTTCTTCGCCCCGCACGGCATCCTCACCTGCTCGGCCACACCGATCTTCGATCCCTTCGGCCAACGCGTGGGCGTGCTCGACATTTCCGGTGACGCGCGCCACGCCCATCTGCATGCGCTGGCGCTGGGTCGCCAGGCCGTGGACCAGATCGAGCACCGTTACTTTGCCGACGGACTGGACGACTGCGAACTGCTGCACCTGCATGCCCAGCCGTTGCTGCTGGGCAGCCCGCGCGAAGCGCTGCTCGGCTTCCGCAACGGCCGCCTGGTGGCTGCCAACCGCGTTGGCCTGGGGCTGTTCGGGCTGGACCGGCACGACATCGGCCACGCCTCCTACGAGGCCCTGTTCGACCAGCCACTCGCGCGGCTGCACGACGACGGCATGCTGCTGGACCGGCAGGGACGCGCGCTGTACGGCCACAGTGAAAGCAAGCGCCGCGCACGCGCCGGCAGCGTCGTGCCCGCACGCGCTCCGCGCGTGGTCCCCGTGGCTCCCGTGCCGGCGGCGCCCGGCACGGTGCTGGCCACGCCGGTGCAGCAGCAGTTGCACCGGGCCGTGCGCGTGCTCGATGCCGGCCTGCCGGTGCTGGTGCAGGGGGAGACGGGCACCGGCAAGGAAGTATTCGCACGCGAGCTGCACCGCCGCAGTACGCGCGCCGGCCAGCCGCTGGTGGCGGTGAACTGCGCGGCCCTGCCAGAGGGGCTGATCGAAGCGGAGTTGTTCGGCTACGAGGAAGGGGCCTTCACCGGCGCGCGCCGGCAGGGCAGTACCGGCCTGCTGAGGCAGGCCCAGGGGGGTGTGCTGTTCCTCGATGAGATCGGCGACATGCCGTTGGCCCTGCAGCCGCGACTGCTGCGCGTACTGCAGGAACGCGAACTGTCACCGCTCGGCGGTGGCCGTCCGGTAAAGCTGGACTTCGCCCTCGTCTGCGCCAGCCACCGCGACCTGCAGCAGGCCGTGGCCGACGGACGCTTCCGCGCGGACCTGTACTACCGCATCGCCGATCATGTGGTGCACCTGCCCACCCTGCGCGAACTGGACGAGCGCGGCGCCCTGCTGCAGGCGCTGTGGGCACCGATGGCCCAAGGCCGCGTACTGCAGGCCGAGGTGCTGGAGCTGCTGCAACGGCAGCGCTGGCCGGGCAACCTGCGGCAGCTGCAGGCCTGCCTGCGCACCCTGGTGGCGTTGAGCGACCCTGGCGAGCCGATCACTGCAGCACACCTGCCGGCGGACCTGATGAGCACGCCGCTGTCGCCGCAGGTGACGGCCGCAGACAGCGCCTGCGCTGTCCGCGGTGGGCTGCGCGATATCGCCGAGGAGGTGATGCGTCAGGCCCTGCAGGCCGCCGACGGCAACATCTCCGCGGCGGCCAAGCAGCTGGGCATCAGCCGCAGCACGCTGTACCGGCGCCTGGGCCGGCCCGCCACGCGCTGAGCGCGCGCGACGGTGCCCGGTGCAATGCAGCAGCGGCCTCAGCCGGCCAGCACTGCGGCCTCGCGGGCCAGGCGTTCGATGGCATCCCAGTCGCGGGTCTGCAGCAGCGCCGGGGTGGTCAGCCACGAACCGCCCACGCACAGCACGTTGGGCAGGTGCAGGAACTGTGGTGCGGTCTGCACGCTGATCCCGCCCGTCGGGCAGAAGCGGACATCGGCGAACGGCCCGTGCCAGGCCGACAGCAGCGCGGCGCCGCCAGCCTGCACGGCAGGGAAGAATTTGAACGTATCCAGGCCGTGCTCCAGGCCCAGGATCAATTCCGACCCGGTGGCCACGCCCGGCAGGTAGGGCAGGTCGGCATCGCGGGCGGCTGCATACAGGGCCGGCGTAGCGCCGGGCGACACGGCGAAACGCGCGCCCGCCTCCCGGGCCGCCTGCATCTGCGCGGGCGTGAGGACGGTGCCGGCACCGACCACGGCATCGGGTACCGCCTCCCGCATCGCCCGGATGGCGTCCATCGCCTGCGGCGTGCGCAGCGTGACTTCGATTACCGGCAGGCCACCACGGAACAGCGCCTGTGCGACCTGCACGGCCTCCTCCACCGAGCCGGGGGTATACACCGGAATCACCGGTGCCAGTTTCAGCACCGCGCGCACGCGCGGATCAGCGGCGGACATCGAATCGCTCCTCGCCCATCAGGGCCAGCACGTCAGCTTCGCTGACAGGATTGAAATCACCGGGGATGGAATGCTTCAGGGCCCCGGCGGCCAGGCCGAAGCGCACAGTGGCGTCGGCATCAAGGCCGGACAGGATGCCATGCAGGATGCCGGCCGCGAAGGCATCGCCACCGCCGATGCGATCGACGATGCCCTGCAGCTGGCGCACGGGCGCCTGCGCGCGTGTTCCGTCGCGGCCCAGCAACAGTGCACCCATCGCATGGTGGTCGACGCTGATCACCTGCCGCTGCGTGCACGCCATCCACTGCAGCTGTGGAAACGCTGCGAACGCAGCGACGGCGGCGGCCTCGACGCGGGCGACCGGCTCCTGTTGCGTGAACGGCCGGTCCAGCACCACCTCCATGTCACGGTGGTCGGCGAAGACGATGTCGGCCTGGGCGAACAGCTCGTGCAGCACGGCCTGGGCGTCACCACCCCAGCGCTGCCAGAGCCTGGGGCGGAAGTTGCCGTCAAAGGAAACACGAACCCCGGCCTGCCGCGCCGCGCGTGCGGCATCCAGCGTCGCTGCGGCGACCTCCGGCCCCAGTGCCGGGCTGACCCCGGACAGGTGCAGCCAGTGCGCGCCCTGCAGCAACGCCGGCCAGTCATGGTCGCCCGCAGTGCTGCGCGCGAACGCCGAGTCCGCGCGGTCATAGACCACTTCGCTGGCACGCTGGACCGCCCCGGTGGTGAGGAAATACAGCCCCATCCGAGCGCCCGGCACCTCGTGAACGTGGCGGGTGTCCACGCCGTGCCGGCGCAGTTCTGCCAGCGCGTGGGCACCGAGCGGGTTGCCTGCGACCGCGCCGACCATCGAGACCTGGTGTCCCAGCCGGGACAGCGAGACACCCACGTTGGCTTCCGCTCCGCCCACGTGCACCTGCAACTGCGGAGACTGCAGCAGCAGCTCGCGGCCGGGCGCACCCAGGCGCAGCAGCAGCTCCCCGAAACACACGATACGACCCATCTCCGCTCCTTCGTGCTTGCCGCCAGCGTGGGACACTGCGCGGCATGGTTGTGGACCACGTGGGGGTGTGGCGTTGACTAGCGGTGTCATTCTAGACCGAAGTTGCGCCGCGGGTGCTCGGTTCGCATGTCGAAACCATTGTCCTGCAAGCGTCTTGGAGACATTGCGGATCTGTTGCGCTGCAAGATGCCCGATTCGAGGCGTGCTGTTAACGTCGGCTTTGACCAGCGGTGTCATTCCGCTGCACAGCTGCGATACCAGACCTTTGGGAGAGGGGAAAGGCATGCAATCTCGGATCCACGGAAAAAAGACACCGGTTACCTTGCTGGCAATGGGCGTGGCGCTGGCCCTGTCCACCACGGCGGCTGCCCAGCAGCAGGCCGCCACCGATCTGGACACGGTCACCGTCACCGGCTACCGCGCCAGCGTTGAAAAGGCGCTGGACATCAAGCGCGGCGAAGCCGGCGTGGTCGACGCCATTGTTGCCGAGGACATCGGCAAGTTCCCCGACCTGAATCTGGCCGAATCACTGCAGCGCATCCCGGGCGTGGTCATCACCCGCGAGGCCGGCGAAGGCCGCAACATCTCCGTGCGCGGCCTGGGCCCGGATTTCACCCGCGTGCGCATCAACGGCATGGAGGCGCTGACCACCGTCGGCGCCGGTGACCAGAGCGGTGGCACCAACCGCGGCCGTGGCTTCGACTTCAATGTGTTCGCCTCGGACCTGTTCTCGCAGCTGCTGGTGCGCAAGACCGCCTCGGCCGACGTTGAAGAAGGCTCGCTGGGTGCCACGGTCGATCTGCGTACCGCGCGGCCGTTCGACTATGAGGGCTTCACCTTCGCCGCCAGTGGCCAGGCCAGCTACAACGCCATGGCGGAGAAGGCCGACCCGCGGGTCGCGGCGCTGGTATCCAATACCTTCGCCGATGGCACCTTCGGCGCCCTGCTTTCGGTGGCCTACTCCGAGCGCCAGGCGCTGGAGGAAGGCTCCAACACCGGGCGCTGGGCCAACGGCCCGAGCAACGGCAATTTCGCGGCCTCTTCGCCGTTCGCCGCAGCGCGTGGTGCCAACGTGTTCCATCCGCGTTTCCCGCGCTACGTGCAGATGGAGCATGAGCAGAAGCGCCTGGGCGTGACCGGCTCGCTGCAGTGGAAACCCGGCGATGCCACTGAAATCTCGCTCGATGCGCTGTACTCGAAGATCGATGCCACCCGCGATGAAAACTACATCGAGGCGATCTCCTTCAGCCGCGGCACCAGCAGCACGCCGCGCCTGGTCGGCAAGCCGGCCATGGTGGTCCGCAACGGCGTGATCGAGAACAACGCCCTGGTCCAGGGCGAGTTCGACAATGTCGACATCCGTTCCGAAAGCCGCCATGACGAATGGAGTACCGAGTTCAAGCAGATCGCACTGAACGGCCAGCATCGCTTCGGAGATGATTTCACCCTGTCCGGCAAGATCGGCATCTCGCGCTCCAGGCATGAGAACCCCGTGCAGACCACGGTGATCATGGACAAGTATGACGTCGATGGTTACAGCTACGACTATCGTGGCAACAACCGCGCGCCGGTCCTCAACTATGGCATCGACCCGACCAACCCCAACGGCTGGGAGCTGGCGGAAATCCGCCTGCGGCCGCAGTACGTGGACAATGACTTCGATACCGGCCAGATCGACTTCAACTGGAATCTCGGCCCGGGCTTCCGCCTGAAGGGCGGCGTGCTGGCCAAGGACTACACGTTCAGCACCACCGAGCTGCGCCGTGCCAGCGAGCTGGCCGTACCCGGCTTTGCCGATGGCACGAAGGTCGTGCCGGCGGGCATGACCACGCCCGCAGGGCTGAAGGGCATCAACGGCAGCCCCGCCAGCTGGGTCGTCCCCGACCTCGGGGCGATTGCCGAGCAGTTCGACATCTACAGCAACAGCGGCAGCTTCGCGGTGGCGCCGCGTGCCAACAATGTGCGCAGCGTGGAAGAAAAGGACCGCGGTGCCTACTTGATGGGCGAGTTCTCCACCGAACTGGGCAGCCTGCCCCTGTCGGGCAACGTGGGCGTGCGGTACGTGCGCACCAAGCAGTCCTCCACCGGCCTGTCCACGCTGGCCAACGGCACGGTGCAGACCACGGCCAACCGCACCTATGACGACACCCTGCCCTCGTTCAACCTGGTGGCGGAAGTCACGCCGGACTTCCTGATCCGGCTCGGCGCGGCCAAGGTGATGAGCCGGCCGGGACTGGGCAGCCTGACGCCCGGTGCGACCGTGGCTGTGGCCGGCGGCGCGCGCACCATCTCCAGCGGCAATCCTGACCTGGATCCGATCCGCGCGACCAATGTCGATCTCGGCTTCGAATGGTACTTCGCCGAGGGTGCGATGGCCGGCATCGGCCTGTTCTACAAGGACATCGAGAGCTTCATCCAGACCACCCGCGAAGTGCGTCCCTACAGCGACAGCGGCCTGCCCGCCTCGCTGCTGGAAGGCACCGGAGCCTCGGCCAGCGATGACTTCACCTACAGCAAGCCGGTCAACACGCCCGGTGGCGAACTGCACGGCGTGGAAGCCAACTACACGCAGCCTTTCACCTTCCTGCCCGGCAAGTGGGCCAACCTCGGCATACAGCTGAACTACACCTGGGTGGAATCGAAGATCCAGTACCTCAACTCGGCAGGCCAGCCGGTCATGAAGACCGATCTCACCGGTCTGTCGAAGTCATCGTGGAACGCGACGCTGTTCTACGAAGGGGAGCGGTTTGCCGGCCGCATCTCGGCGACCAACCGCGATGACTACCTGACCCAGGCCCCTGGCCAGGAGACCGGCTTCAATCTGGATGGCTATCACGGCATGACCGGCACCACGGTGTTCGATGCCTCCGTCCGCTACAAGATCAGCGACCAGCTGGAACTGAGCCTGGAAGGCATCAACCTGACCAACGAGGCCTCCGACGAGTGGGTCTACTCGCCGCTGACCGGCCGACTGCCGTTGCAGTACACCGAAACCGGCCGCCAGTTCCTGCTGGGCGTGCGCTACAAGTTCTGAGCAACGCCGGCGGCGCGTGCCGATACGCGCCGCGGTTCGCCATGACCGCTGCTGCGCCGCAAGGTGCCGCTGCGGCGTGGCCTTGCTACGGTCCGGCGGCCCGCCGCCGGCCGTCGCCCGTTGAAAGGAAATGTCTCCATGCCGCACCGCACGACCGTGTTCCGCTGCCTGCTGCTGGCAGTCGCCCTGGCCGCAGGCCCCGCGACGGCCGCCGCCGATGTCCCCACCCTGCTCTTCCATGTGGATGCCAATCACGGCCTGCAGGCCGTGACCGCTCACGGTGAGGCCGTAGCGAACTTTCGCGACAAGGTGGCGGTGGTCGACGACGGCAAGCATGGCAAGGCCATCCAATGGGAAGACGACGGCGTGCTTGCCTGGGATGCGCCGGGCAACATCCTGGCCCAGCGCGGCACGCTGGCCTTCGACTGGCGTTCACGCTACGCGGTGGGTGAAGCGCCGTTCGTGATCTTCCGCGTCGGCTACGCCGACCACAGCAGCTGGGACATGGCCTGGCTGCGCATCGACTGGAACGGGCACGGCTTCGATGCCTTCGTAACCGATGCCAACCTGGCACGCACCCGCGTGTCGTTCCGCATGGATGCACTGCCGCGTCCCGACCAGTGGTTGCACCTGGCCTTCGCCTGGGATGAGGACCAGGGCGTGCGCCTGTTCATCGATGGCCGCGAAGTCGCGCGCGCGCAGGCCACCGGCGATTACGATGCCGCGCTGGACCAGCTTGGCCTGGCCGGTCGGGTGATGGCGCCGTACCAGGTGCAGAGCCGCTACAACTTCCTGCGTGGCAGCGATTTCCAGCACATCCGGGTCTACGACCGCATGCTGGATGTGCCAGCGGTGGCAGCGCTGGCTCGCGGGCGCGAACCGGCCAGCGCCGTGGGGGTTGCCGATAGCACGCGCGCCTGGCGCCACCGCTTCGGCTGGGATGGGGCTGCACCCCCAGCGGTGGCGGCGGGCGGCACCCGCATCCGCAAGATCGAATTTGCCGACACCCGTGACCTGAAGGCGTGGATGTGGAAGGCCACCGATGGCATCGCCGAAACCACCTGGCCGGGCGTCTACAACCGCTCGCGCCTGCCCGGCCGCAATGACTACTTCCAGCTTCCGGACTGGAACACCTATGTGGAAGGCGGCCAGCACCTGGACCTGACCCTGCCGGCCACCGAAACGGTGAATCGGGTGGAGATCCGTGGTGCGGCCTTCGGCACCCTCTCCCACGGGCCCGACGCCGAACATGCCACCGACGTGCTGATCACGCGCCCGCGCGGCGTGGTGCGCAGCGTCGACAACATTGCCGCGCAGCGCGGCGGCGTGCTGCGTTTCAGCAACGTCGAGCAGGAAACACCGATCCAGGAAATCTGGGCCTACCACGTGAGCGAGGGCGGCGAGCCGGAAGGCACGGTGAAGCAGACCTACATCATCGACAGCCACGCGCTGCCCGACTACACCAACCTGGACGCATTGCGCCGCTACATCGATGGACGTTTCCCGGCCGCCGAACGCAGCACGGTGATGGCGCTGCCGAAGGGCGCCGGTTCCCGCCGCCGGGATGCCGGCACCCTGCCTGCGCATCCGCGGCCCATCGTGCACGTGCTGATCCCTTCCGGGGTGGGCGATGCACCCGCCAACCAGCCGCTGATCCGCAGCTGGGCCTACAGCTGGGAGAACATGCACGACGGCCTGGACGGCGTGGCCATCGACCTTCCCGCGCTCAACCTGCCGCCCACCCACGATGGGCTGATCCCGCTGAACATCCGCATCAAGGATCCGATCTGGCCGGCGCGCGACATGATCGACGTATCGGTGTCGGTGCCACCAGGGCAGAAACGCACGCTGTGGCTGGACCTGCGCGATCGCATCCTCACCCCGGACAGCCTGTGGCTGAGCATCGCCTCGGCCGCACCGGGCTTCGATGCCGATGCCCTCGACGGTGCGCAGGTCCGGCTGGTGTTCAAGCCGCGCGCCGACGCGCTGACGGAGCACGTGGCCGACCGCTTCAACCAGGTCCGCGACAACTGGGGCTTCCTGGTGGAAGAGCACACCACGTCCAAGCGCCAACGCCTGTACGCGCGCGTGTATGCGGACCTGAGCGACCTGCTGCGGGTGGACCCGGACCATGAACTCGGCCGCCTGTACTGGAACTACATCAGCTACAACAGCCAGGGCCGACCGCCCTACACGGCGCCTGCCGTGCCCAGGGGCGTGCCGGCGTGGGCATTTAACCAGGTGCAGGACCTGGCGCAGGTGCGGCAGTTCGTCGACTGGTGGATCGATGAACGGCAGGTGGCCTACGGGGATTTCGGCGGTGGCATCTCCGACGATTCCGACCTGACCCAGCAGTGGCCGGGGCTGGCCCTGATGGGTGTGCAGCCGGATCGATTGAACGCCTCGCTGACCGCGCTGTCCGATGCGGTGTACCGCAATGGCATGTTCAGCAACGGCTTGAGCACCATCGAGACCGACGAGCTGCATTCCTATGAGGAAGGCATCAACACCAACAGCGCCATGCTCTACCTCAACTGGGGCGACCCGCTGACGCTGGAACGCCTGATGGAAACGGTGAAGGCCTTCGACGAGCGCATCATCCTGCGCAACCCGCAGGGCCACCTGCTGTTTTCCAGCAACTGGTTCGGTGGCAACAAGGTCTACCGCGAACCGAACTGGCAGTGGCAGAAGCCGTATTCTTTCCCGGTGCTGCACCCGGCGTTCCTGCTGGGCCAGTACAACGCCGATCCCACCGGCCGCGCGCTGGTGATCGGCCTGGCCGATGGCTATCTGGCCCACGCAGGCAAGGACGACAAGGGAGGCTTCACCCTGCCCAACGAGATCAACTGGGCCAGCGGTGCCACCCGCGGCGGCGAGTTGAACAACGGCTCCGGCAACGGCGACACGATGCACACCTTCTGGGCGGCGTGGCGCTGGAGCGGCGATGCGAAGTACCTGCAGGCACTGGACTACCGCGTGGCCCGTGGCGGCCCGGGCGCACTGGCCAACCTGGGCGAGAACGTCGTGGACGTACTGGGCCGGCAACAGGACTGGTACCCGCTGCTGCGCGCCGAGGCCGACGCGGGAAAAACCGGTTTCGCCAGCCTGATGGCGTGGCAGGCCAGCGGCGACAGGTCATACATCGCCGCCCTTCATGCCGACGGCCTGCAGGCGAAAGTGCAGCGCGCATACATGAACACCGAGGGCCACTGGTGGTCCGACCGCGTGGAAGCGCCCAGTGAATTCCTGCAGCGCGCACGCCTGGGTGGCATTGCGCTGAAGCGCAACCAGAGTTGGCCCGGCCATACCGTCAGCTGGCGCTTCGACCGCGAGGGAGCGGCCGAACAGGTCGCCCTGCTGGTGCATGCGCCGTCGCGTGAACGTTTCACCGTTACCAGCTACAACCTGGGCACGCGCACCATCGGCGCCGACATGACCGGCTGGAACGTGGCCAGCGGGACCTGGCGGATACGCAGCGGCGTGGATGCCGATGGCGATGGCCACATCGACGGCACGCCCGCCGAACGCCGCGTGCAGCTGGAAACCAGCGCTTCGGTAGCGCTGCAGTTCCGTCCCGGGCGTACCGAGGTGTTCGAGTTCGAACGCGTGTCCGAGGGAACACCGGTGGAAACACGGCCGGACCTGGGCGTGGGTCGCGGCGACGTACGCATCGACGGCAGCCAGCTGCAGGTGACCGTGCACAGCCTGGGGCATGTCGGCACCGGCATGGGCGTAGCAATGCTGGAAGACGCGCGCGGTCGCGAGATCGCCCGCACGGACGTGCCGGCGCTGGGGGCACCCAGTGACCTGCAGCCGAAGACCGTGCAGGTCTGGTTGCCATTGCCGGCCGGCGACCGCAGCGGCCTGCGCGTGCGCGTGGCGCTGGCCGACGGTGGCGAGGAAGTGACCCGGCTCAACAACGTGGTCGGCGTGCCACGATGATGCCTGCATTACGCCCGGCTTGATCCGGCGCGGGTCAGGACGCCTCGGTCTCCAGCCGCTTCATCCGGCGCTGGTACCAGCCATCATCCAACGGCTCGAACACCGCGCTGCGTTCCATCACGCCCTCGTAGACGTGCAGCGACACGGCCACGTCTGCGTCGCTGGCGTTGCACAGCGTGTGGTACTCGTGCGGCGGAATCAGGCTGCCGGCGCTACCACGGTGGCCGTACAGCGTGGGCTGGGCGGCAAAGCGATGACGTTCGCCATCCTGTTCAATCAGCGCATAGGGAGTGACGATCAGTTCGCCCTGCCAGACACCTTCCACGCACCACATGGCATCGTGGTCATGCAGGGGCGTGCCCTGGCCTGGGCCCCAGCACATGGCGATGACGCTGTAGCCCAGGGTCGGGCTGCGGTGCAGTTCACGGCGTGCGTAATGCCCTTCGACCGGGCGCCGCACGCAGGGGGGCAGCTGGATGGACGGATCGACGATGGCCTCGCGCAGCACCCGCTGCAGCGCACCGGTGATGGCCTCCGGCGTACCCAGCATCACCGCGGCATCGATCGCAGCGAACAGCCGTTCCCGGCCGGTGAATGACGGTGGCAAGGACATCGTTCCCATGTCCCGACTCTAGCCGAGAGGGGTTAACAGAATGTTTGCACCGCGGTGTCATCACTGCGTACCGCGCTGCACGAACGGTACTTTCGCGTACAGCGCACGTTCGCCGGCACGAGGATCGTCCACCACGCCGCTCTGGCGATCGAACAGCATGGTCTGCCGCCGGGGCAGCGCGTAGGGTGGCCATTGCGGCATTCCGCGATGATTGGGGTCGCCGTTGCGCGCGAAGGCGATCAGTGCGTCGCTCATTGCCGCCGCCAGCGTATGCGCATCCGCGCCGCCACCGGTGCGTGCGCCGGGCAGGCCGGCGTTGTCGAACACCAGTGGGATGTCCAGCGTGTGGAAGGCGCGCAGCCGGCCTTGCTCCACCGGTGAGCCCCAGTCCAGCTGGTAGGCCCAGGTGGGCGCGGCCCCACTGGGCTGGCGCGCACGCGCTTCCAGTTCCTCCACTGCGCCGCGCCAGGAACGGCCTGCGGTAGTGGCTGCGAAGAACACCTCCGAAGGCGTGTAATGCGGGTACAGGCGCCGATACTCGGCGATCACCGTCTGCGGCAGCAGATCCACGAACTGCTGGCGTTGCAGCTGTGCCGGCAGCGTCTCCCAGGTCAAGGTGAAGTTGGCCGGATCGTTGCCGAGGAAGGCGCGGGTCTCGTCGCGCGTATTGCCGATCACCATCGGAATGCTGGCCGACTGCCGCGGTGCCTGCGGCCAGAACGGATGCACCGGAAGGGAGACTTCGTCCAGTACCGGCCCGAAGTACAGCGATGTGCTTTCCACCCGCGATGGATCGCGGGCACGGGTGGCTGCAAGCAGATCGGCGGCCGGGAGCCGCAGCAGGGCAGACAGGTCCTTTGCACCCACTGCCTCCATTGCAATGGCGGCGCGCTGTGCGGCGGCACGCGGGCCGGCCGCGGTGACCTGCTGCCCGCTCATTGTCCACGCGCGCTGGAACAGGCCGCGTGCCGCAGGCATCGCCATCAGCGTGGCGATCTTGGCGCCGCCCCCGGACTGGCCGAACACGGTGATGTTTCCAGCGTCACCGCCGAAGATCGCCGCGTGTTCGCGTACCCACTGCAGCGCCTGTACCAGGTCGAGCTGGCCGACATTCCCCGACGCGGCGTAGCGTGCGTCGCCAAGTGCGCCCAGGTACAGGTAACCGAAGGTGTTCAGCCGATGATTGAGGGTCACTACCACCACATCGCCGCGGCGGCACAGCGCACTGCCGTCGTACAGCGGATCGCTGCCGGAGCCGTTGTTGAATCCACCCCCGTGTATGTAGACCAGCACCGGGCGGCGGCCGCCATCCCCCAGTGCGGGGGTCCAGACGTTGAGGAACAGGCAGTCTTCGCTGCCGGGGCCTTCCGCGCCGCCCTGCGGTGCGGCCGCGCCATAGTCCAGTGCGTCGGCGATCCCGTTCCATGCCGCTTCCCGGCGTGGTGGCTGGAAGCGATGGGTGCCGGTATCGGCGCCGTAGCGCACGCCGCGGAATACCAGCACGCCTTGTTCATGCTGGCCGCGCACGCGCCCCCCGCGCACGCGGACGATCGGCAGGCGTTCGTCGCGTGCACCGGGCAACGCCGCTGCCGGCAGTGCCACCAGCGTGGCCGTGGCCAACGCCCAGCGCGCGCTGTCGCGCAGGAAACGGCGGCGCTGCAGATCGTCGGGTGCTCCCGTCATCGGCTGCCCTCCGCACCCTTTCCTGCTGTCAGCCATGCCTGTGCCAGCGCTGGCCACTGCGCCAGGGTGGAGCCGGGCTGCAGGCGCATGCCGAAGCCGTGGCCACCATGGGCGAACACATGCAGTTCGTGCTCGACACCTGCCCTGGCCAGCGCCTGCGCCATCACCTCGCTGTTGTGCACGCTGACCACGCGATCGTCGTTGGCATGGATCAGCATGGTCGGTGGCATGTCCGCGCGCACGTGCTCCTGCACCGAGTACTGGGCCGCCAATGCGGGGTCAGGGTGCTCGCCCAGCAATCGCCCGCGCGAACCGCTGTGCGCATGCGCGCCCATGTCGATGACCGGGTAGACCAGCACCGCCCGTGCCGGGCGCGCGCTCAGCTGATCGATCGCATCGCGTGCGGGATAGACCGGAGCATCGAAGCCGGTGGCCAGCCGCGCAGCCACGTGGCCGCCGGCGGAAAAGCCCATGACCGCCACATTGTCAGCCTCCAGGCCGCGGCGTGCGGCCTGGTCGCGCACGACCCGCAGCGCACGCTGGGCATCGGCCAGCGCCGCCTGGCGGTCCCTGCCCGGCTGCGGCAGGCGGTAGCGAAGCACGAACAGGGTGAAGCCTGCCCGCTGCACCCAGCCCGGCACCAGCGCGCTGCCCTCCTTGTCGATTACCACCCGCTGGTAGCCGCCGCCCGGAATGACCAGCACCGCCTGCCCGTTCGGACGTGGCGGCGCGTGCACGATCATGTATGGCGCATCGATCCCGTCCACGAACCGGTCCGGATGGGCCGGATCAGAGCTGCGCTCAACCACCCGCGCCTTCCGTGCCGGAGCGCTCTGGCCAGGTACCTGGCCGTCCGGCCACAGCGGCAGGCGTTCGCCCGCCACCTCCCCGGCAAGCCGCTGGCCGTCGCGCAGCGGGACGTCGGCGGCACGTGCCGGGGCAAGCGTCAACAGAACGCACAGGAACAGCACAAGAGGGGGCAGACGCATGGTGGACCGGGCTCCAGCGAAGGGTGGGCAGCGTGCCGCAAGCGCCCCGGAAGCGGGTGTGATGCGCTGCGGCTTGCGCGATGACACCGGTTTACCATATACACCTCCTGCAGACGCTGTCGATGGGCAGTGCAACAACGCAGAGGGAGACCGTTCTTGAGCAACGAACACGGCACACAGGGGCAGAAGCCGGCGCCGGACGGTGCAGCCGCCATCGCCCGCGCCTTCACCGATGCACGCCGCGCAGGCAAGGCCCTGCCCGCGTTCCCCGGAGAGATCCCCGTCGATCTGGTGGCTGCCTACCACGTGCAGGACCAGGCCATCGGTCTGTGGAGCGATACGGTGGTCGGCTGGAAGGTGGGTTACATCGCTGCCGAGCGTCGCGACGGCTCCGGCGATGAGCGCCTGCTGGGGCCGATCTTCAAACGTCAGCTCTGGAATGATACCGGTGGAACAAGCGACATCCCGGTCTTCGGTGGGGGCTTCGGCGCAGTCGAAGCAGAGTACGTGCTGGAGCTGTTGGAGGACGCGCCGGCCGGACAGCTGCACTGGTCCCCGGAACAGGCCGAAGCGCTGCCTGCGCGCCTCTACATCGGCGTGGAAGTGGCCAGCAGTCCGCTCGCCACCATCAACGAACTCGGTCCGCGCGTGGTGGTGGCCGACTTTGGCAACAACAACGGCCTGGTGCTGGGCCCGGAGATCGTCGACTGGACCGCACGCGACGAAAACTCGCTGCGTGCCGAGACACTGATCGAAGGTGAGGTGGTCGGCACCGGTGGCGCCACCCGCCTGCCCGGTGGCCTGCGGGCGGCCTATGCCTTTGCGCTGTCCCGTTCGGCCCTGCGTGGCCGGCCGCTGCGCAAGGGCGACCTGATCGCCACCGGCAATGCCACCGGCATCCACGATATCGAGGCAGGACAAACGGCGCTGGTGCGCTTTGCCGGCTTCGGTGACATTGCCTGCCGGGCCGTGCCCGCGGGATGACCGCGGGGCTGCCCTGGTGAACACGCGCGGGAGGGCGCAGATGATCACACGACGTAACTTCCTGGCCGGTGGCGCTGCTGCCCTGGCCACCCCGATGCTCGCCGCCTGTGGCCGCGGGCCGGGCAGCGATCTGGCCGGTGGCGCGCTGTTGACCGCCACCGACGTGCACGTGGCCGACTACCCTACCGTCACCGCGGTGAAGTGGATCGGCGAAACGCTGCAGCGCGAAACCAACGGCCGCCTGCGCCTGCGCCAGTACCACTCCGGCCAGCTGGGCCGCGAATCCGAGGCGATCGACATGGCGCGCTTCGGTGCCATCGATATCACCCGCGTCTATGCGGGTGCGCTGAACAATGCCTTTCCGCTGACCCAGGCGTTGTGCCTGCCCTACGTGTTCACGTCGGTGGCGCACCAGCGTGCCGCGTTGGATGATGGCGTGGCCGAAGCCGTGCTGCGCGGCTTCCAGGGCCGCGGCCTGGTCGGCCTGGCGATCTACGATTCCGGTGCACGCTGCTTCTACAACACCAAGCACCCCATCGTTTCGCCCAAGGACCTGCACGGCCTGAAGCTGCGCGTCGCCTCATCGGACATCTTCATCCAGCTGATGCGCCTGCTCGGCGCCAACCCGACGCCGATGTCGCTGGGCGACACGTTCTCCGGCATGGAAACCCACATGATCGACGGCGCCGAGAACAACATGCGCAGCTTCCATTCCAGCCGCCATTTCGAAGCGGCGCACTACTGGTCGCAGAGCGACCATTCGTACGCGCCGGACGTGTTGCTGATGTCGCGTGCCAGCTTCGAACGCCTGTCGCCTGACGACCGCCAGCTGCTGCTGCAGACCGCGCGCGCATCGGTGAAGGTGATGCGCGAGCAGTGGGATGCGTCGGAGGACGCCGCACGCCGCGCTGTGCTGGCCTATGGGGTGAAAGCCAACGAGGTGGACATGCCCGCCTTCCGCACCGCCGCCCAGCCGCTGCTGCAGCAGTACCTGCAGCAGCCGGAGATCGCCGCGCTGGTCGACCGCATCCGCGCCGCCTGAGGACACTGCCATGACCGAGACGACGACGCCCGCCACCGGGCCTGGCCAGCGCCTGCTGGACCGCATCGCCGACATCGCCATCTACGGCGCCGTTGCTGCCCTGCTGGGGCTGGTGGTGGTGCAGGGCTGGCAGGTGTTCGCGCGCTACGTGATCAACGATTCGCCCAGCTGGACCGAGCCGGTCACGCTGCTGCTGCTGGCCACGGCGATGAGCCTGGGTGCCGCCTGCGGTGTGCACACCAACCGCCACTTCGGCTTCTTCCTGCTGCACGCCTGCATGGGCCCCGGCCTGCGCCGTGCGGTGGACGTGCTGGTGCAGCTGGTTGTGGCGGTGCTGGGAGGCTTCATCGCCTTCTGGTCGGGTGATCTGCTGCTCGACGGCCTGGACATCAAGACCGCCGGCGCCGATCTGCCGCAGAGCATCAACTACCTGCCACTGGCGGTGGGCGGCGGGCTGATGCTGCTGTTCGCGCTGAACCGTGCGTGGAACGCGCTGCAGGCCCGCGCCACCGGCGCCGAAGACGCTGAAGGAGATCGTTGATCCATGGGTATCACCATCCTGTTCTCCGTGTTTGCCGTGTTGCTGCTGCTCGGCGTGCCGGTGGCTTACGCGCTGGCCGCAGCCGCGCTGGCCACCCTGCTCTACCTGGATATTCCCAGCATCGTGCTGGTGCAGCAGATCTCGGCCGGTACCGGCTCGGCCTCGCTGATCGCCATTCCGTTGTTCATCTTCGCGGGCGAGATCATGATGCGCGGCGGCATCTCGGAGCGCCTGATCGCCCTGGCCTCGTCGCTGGTTGGCCGTTTGCGCGGTGGCCTCGGCCAGGTCTCGATCCTGTCCTCGCTGTTCTTCGGCGGCGTGTCCGGCTCGGCCATCGCCGATGTCTCGGCGGTGGGCGGCACGATGATCCCGCAGATGGTCAAGCGCGGCTATGACCGCGACTTCGCGGTGAACGTCAGCATCACCGCCGCGCTGGTGGCGCTGCTGGTGCCGCCGTCGCACAACCTGATCCTGTTCTCGGCCGCTGCTGGCGGGGGCCTGTCCATCGCCGACCTGTTCGCCGCCGGCATTGTCCCCGCGCTGCTGATGACGCTGGCGCTGATGGTCACCGGCTATGCGGTGGCGCGCCGCCGCGGCTATGGCGTGGAGGTCTTTCCCGGCTGGCGCGCCGTGGCCCTGCGCATCGTCTCCGCCCTGCCCGGCCTGGGCCTGGTCGCGCTGATCTTCATCGGCATCCGTGCCGGCATCTTCACCGCGGTGGAAAGCGCAGCCATCGCCGTGGTCTACGCCTTGCTGGTGACCACCGTGCTGTACCGGCAACTGCGCTGGCGCGAGTTCTTCGACACCGTCATCCACGCTGCGCGCAGCACGGGCGTGATCCTGTTCGTGATCGCTACCGCTGCCGTGTTTGGCTGGCTGCTGGCCTACCTGCAGGTGCCCGCGGCCGCCGTCGAGTTCCTGCAGTCGTTCGCGCACAGCCAGTTCATGGTGCTGCTGATGATCGTGGTGATGCTGCTGTTGCTGGGCACCTTCATGGACCTGGCGCCGATGATCCTGATCTGCACGCCGATCTTCCTGCCGGTGGCGCGCGCCTACGGCATCGATCCGATCCACTTCGGCCTGGTGCTGGTGCTCACCGGTGGCCTGGGTCTGGTCACGCCCCCGGTAGGCTCGGTGCTGTTCATCGGCACGGCCATCGGCAAGATCAGCGTGGGCCAGAGCATGCGCACCATCTGGCCGTTCTGGTTCGCCGCGCTCGCCGTGCTGCTGGTCGTGGCCTTCTTCCCCTCACTGTCGCTGTGGCTGCCCGCCGCGCTGCGCGGCTGAGCCACAAGGAGACTGCCATGCGTGCACTGCGTATCGCCGCCACCGCCACTCTGCTCGTGCTGTTGCTGCCGGCACGGCCTGCACCCGCGGCGGAGACCGCGCGCGCCCCGGCGCAGTGGGCGCGGGGGCTGGAACACCAGCGCCAGGCGGACCGTGGCGATGGCACGTTCCTCAATCCGGTGCTGGCCGGCGACCATCCGGATCCCTCGGTGCTCAAGGACGGAGACGATTACTACCTCACGCTGTCGTCGTTCGACGCCTATCCCGGCCTGCCGATCTGGCACTCGCGCGACCTGGTGAACTGGCAGCCGCTGGGCCATGCGATCACCCGCAACGTGGGGGCGATCTGGGCGCCGGACATCGTCAAGCACCGGGGGCGCTACTTCATCTACTTCCCGGCCCGCACCGGCGAGCGCCGCAGCAACTTCGTGGTCTGGGCCGATGACATCAAGGGCCCGTGGAGCGCGCCGATCGACATCGGCTTGGGCGGCTACATCGATCCCGGCCATGCAGTAGGTGAAGACGGCAAGCGCTACCTGTTCCTCAGTGGCGGTGATTACGTGCAGCTGGCCGACGACGGGTTGAGCGTGGTCGGCACGCCGAAACACGTCTATGACGGCTGGCGCTACCCGCAGGACTGGGACGTTGAGGCCTACGCGCAGGAAGGCCCGAAGATCCACGTCCGCGACGGCTGGTACTACATGACCACGGCAGTGGGTGGCACCGCCGGTCCGCCGACCGGGCACATGGTGATCACGGCGCGCTCGCGTTCGATCCACGGCCCATGGCAGAACGCGCCCAACAACCCGATCACACGCACGCAGTCGGCGGCCGAGCCCTGGTGGTCACGCGGCCACGCGACGGTGATCGAAGGGACCGATGGACGCTGGTGGATGATGTACCACGGGTACGAGAACGGCTTCTGGACGCTGGGTCGGCAGGCCCTGCTCGAACCGATCGAATGGACCGCTGACGGCTGGTTCCGGGCCAACGGCGGCGACCTCGGCCAGCCACTGCGCAAGCCGGCAGGACAGGCGCTGTCGCCTCATGGCATGGCGCTGTCGGATGATTTCCGCGGCAGCACGCTTGGCCCACAGTGGGCGTTCTTCAACCCGGCGCAGGACGAGTACCGCCGGCTGGGTTTCAGTGGCAACGGCCTGGTCCTGCAGGGCAAGGGCAGCACGCCGCGCGATGCCTCGCCGCTGACCACCATCGCCGGCGACCGGGCCTACCAGTTCGAGGTGGAGATGGAGATCGCCCCCGGTGCCGTGGGTGGCGCGCTGCTGTTCTACAGCGACCGGCTGTACGTGGGCGTGGGCAGCAACGGCGAGTCGTTCATCATGCATCGCTACGGCGAGGAGCGCCCTGCCAGGCCGGCGCCGGGCCGCGGCGGCCGGCTGTGGTTGCGGGTGACCAACAACCGGCACATCGTCACCTTCCACTCCAGCACCGACGGGCACACTTGGCAGAAGTATCCGGTTCAGATGGAAGTGTCCGGATACCATCACAATGTCGCGGGCAGGTTCCTGGCGCTGAAGCCGGCGCTGTATGCGGCCGGCGACGGTGCGGTAACCTTCCGCAACTTCCGCTACCGCGCGCTGGACTGAGCGCGGAGCCGGAATCCCCAGACTTACCGGGTTCAAAACATGTCAGTGCGCAACAAGAACGATGCCGCTACGCCGGCATTGGCGAAGGGCAAGGTAGCCACCATCAACGACATCGCGCGACTGTCGGGTGTATCCAAGAAAACGGTTTCAAGAATCATCAACAACTCGCCACTGGTGCGCAAGGACACGCGCGACAAGGTGGAAGCGCTGATGCGTGAAGTGGGCTATACGCCCGATCCACTGGCCCGCGGGCTGGCGTTCCGCCGCTCCTTCCTGATCGGCATGGTCTACGACAACCCCACCGCGCAGTACATCGTGGACATGCAGTACGGCGCGCTGGATGCATTGCGTGGATCCAGCTTCGAACTGGTGGTGCATCCCTGTGATAGCCGCAGCCCCGGCTACATCGAAGGCGTGCGTCGCTTCGTGCAGCAGCAGAAGCTGCACGGCGTGATCCTGGTGCCGCGTGCCTCGGAAGACCAGGCGCTGGCGGACATGCTGGATGAGATCGGCTGCCGGTTTACCCGCGTGGCAGCGCTGCCGCTGGACGAAAGCTCGCAGATGGTGGTCACCCATGACCGCGATGGTGCGGCCGAAGCCGCCGACTACCTGCTCTCGCTCGGCCACCGTGACATTGCCCTGGTGACCGGTCCCAGCGCCTACCGTTCGGCCCATGAACGTACCGCCGGCTTCATCGACGCACTGTTGCAACGCGGTATCGAGCTGCCGAAGGACCGCATCATCGAGGCCGGCTACACCTTCGAATCCGGTGTAGCCGCTGCCGAGAAACTGCTGCTGGGCAAGCGCCGCCCGACCGCCATCTTCACCGGCAACGATGAAATGGCTGCCGGTATCTACAAGGTGGCGCTGCGCGCGGGCATCAACATTCCGCGCCAGCTGTCCATCGTCGGCTATGACGACAGCCCGCTGGCCTCGCGCCTGTGGCCCTCGCTGACCTCGGTGCGCCGGCACACGCGCGATACCGGGCGCACCGCCGCGGCGATGCTGATCCAGCCCGAAGGCCAGGCCGCGCTGCCCATTGCCAGCGTGCGGCCGCATCTGATCGTCCGCGATTCCTGCCAGCCGCCGGAGGATTGATCCCCCAGGGATCAATCCTGCAGGTCATGACCTCTGGTCGTAACACGCCCCTGCCCCATCCACCCGATCCACCGCGCCTGCCCGGGCCATCCCGGCATCGTGCGACGCAAAATGACACCGGTTTCCTGTCTGGCTAGAATCGACCGTGAACCGCGCCGGGGCCGACCCGTCGGCCCGCCCCCCGCTCTGGAGACGCCATGTACAGCAAGACCCATTACGCCACCCATCCCGATGCCATCCACGGTGCCAGCAACGACCAGCTGCGTGACCTGTACCTGCTCGATGGCCTGTTCAACGCCGGTGCGGTGACCCTCAAGTACACCCACTACGAGCGCTTCGTGATTGGTGGCGCCGCCCCGGTGGACGCACCGCTTGCGCTGCCGACCCAGACCGAACCCGCTTCGGCCGCAGGCCACCCATTCCTGGAGCGCCGGGAACTGGGCGTGATCAACGTCGGCAGCGGCACCGGTACGGTCACCGTGGATGGCACCGTCTACACGCTGGGTCCGAAGGACGGTCTGTACGTGGCCATGGGCAGCAAGGAGGTCGTATTCGCCTCGCAGGACGCCGCCAACCCCGCCCAGTTCTATCTGGCCTCGACCCCGGCCCATGCCCGCTTCGAAACCAGGCAGCTGTCCATCAAGGACGCCGTTGCACTGGACCGCGGCGCGCTGGAAACCAGCAACGAGCGCACCATCTACCAGTACATCGTGCCGGCCACCTGCCAGTCCTCGCAGCTGCTGCTGGGCCTGACCGTGCTAAAGCCGGGCAGCGTGTGGAACACCATGCCGCCGCACCTGCACGACCGTCGCAGCGAGGTCTACTTCTACTTCGACCTGGGCGACAGCGACCGCGTCTACCACTTCATGGGCGAACCGGACGCGCAGCGCCACATCGTGATCCAGAACAACGAAGCGGTCGTGTCGCCGCCGTGGTCGATCCACATGGGTGCCGGTACCAGCAACTACGCCTTCATCTGGGCGATGGGTGGCGAGAACCTGGACTACACCGACATGCACGTGCTGGACATCTGCCAGCTCAAGTAAGCCCGCCTGGCCGCCGCGCACCGTGTGCCGGCGGCCGTAGCGCTGACCCCGCTCGCCCCAATCAAGGAACGCATACGCAATGGCTAATCCCTTCAGCCTGGAAGGCAAGGTCGCTCTGGTAACCGGTGGCAACACCGGTCTGGGCCAGGGCATCGCCGTGGCACTGGCCGCCGCTGGCGCCGACGTCGCCGTGGCCGGCATCGCCCCGCCCACCGACACCATCGAAAAGATCACCGCGCTGGGCCGCCGCTGCCTGGCCATCGAAGCCAACCTGATCAGCATCGAGCCGGTGGCGCGCGTGGTCCGCGAGACCATCGAAGGGCTGGGCGGGTTGGACATCCTGGTCAACAACGCCGGCCTGATCCGACGCGCCGATGCGGTGGACTTCAGCGAGCAGGACTGGGACGACGTGATGAACGTCAACCTCAAGTCCGCGTTCTTCATTTCGCAGGCCGCCGGCCGCCACTTCATCGAACAGGGCCACGGCAAGATCATCAACATCGCTTCGATGCTGTCCTTCCAGGGCGGTATCCGCGTGCCGTCGTACACCGCCAGCAAGAGCGGCATCGCCGGGATCACCCGGCTGCTGGCCAACGAGTGGGCGGGCAAGGGCATCAACATCAATGCCATCGCCCCGGGCTACATGGCTACCGACAATACCGCCCAGCTGCGCGCCGATGAAGCGCGCAACAAGGCGATCCTGGAGCGCATCCCGGCCGGCCGCTGGGGTACGCCGGATGACCTGGCCGGTGCGGCCGTGTTCCTGGCCTCGTCCGCGTCGGATTACATCAACGGTGCCGTGCTGCCGGTCGATGGTGGCTGGCTGGCGCGCTGACGGCAAGGCGACGAACGGTGGGTGCGGACCTTGGTCCGCCCGCTTTTCCCAAAGCAGCCGAGCACGGCTCGGCTCTACAAGGGCCTGGCCATGCGCAAGCTGTTGCTGCTGTTGCTGCTGTCGTGCACCACCGCACAGGCGGCGCCCGTGCGGGTCTTCATTGCCGGTGACTCCACTGCGGCCGCATACGGCCCCGAGCGCGCGCCGCAGGCCGGCTGGGGCCAGGTGCTGCAGAGCTACCTGGACCCGGCGCGCTTGGAGGTGCACAACCACGCCAAGGGCGGGCGCAGCACGCGCAGTTTCATCGAAGAAGGGCGCCTGGATGCCATCGCCGCCGAGCTGCGCCAAGGCGACGTGCTGCTGATCCAGTTCGGCCACAACGATGCGAAGTTCGAAGACCGCACGCGTTATACCGACCCGGACAGCGACTATCCGCGCCTGCTGATGCGCTACGTACAGGTCGCGCGCGGAAAGGGCGCCACGCCGGTGCTGGTCACGCCGGTGGCGCGGCTGCTGTACGACTTCGGTTCACTGCTGGACACGCATGGCCGCTACACACAGTCGATGAAGGCGCTGGCCGCGCGCGAGCAGATTGCGCTGATTGATCTGAATGATCGCAGCATGCGCTGGATCCGCGCGCTGGGTGAGGAGGGCGCGCGACCCTACTTCCTGTTCGTACCCGAACAGAACAAGGCCGACGGCACCCATTTCAGCGTGGCCGGCGCCCATGCGGTGGCCTGCCTGGTATTGCGCGAGGCGGTTCCGCTGCTACCCGCGCTGCAGCCGGCGCTGGTGCGGGACATCGACTGCGACGTGATGGATGCAGGGCAGGGCGCCGGTGCGACGGGACATTCGCAGGTCGTGCACGAAGGCACGATTGCGCGCATGCAGCCCGGCCCGCACGGCGGCGGCGGGCCCACCACCGCGTATCCGTTCTTTGCCGGCGCGGCGGACCTGCCCTTCGTGCTGCGCAAGCGCGTGCTGCACAAGGGCGCGGGTATCGGCCTGCATCCGCAGCACAAGGATGAGATCTACTACATCGTCAGTGGGCAGGGCAGCTACGTGCTGGACGGCAGGCAGTACGACGTGCACGCCGGGCACGCGCTGCTGACCCGCAAGGGCAGCCGCCATGCGCTGCAGCAGGTGGGTGACGAGGACCTGGTGCTGCTGCTGGCGTACCCGCGCTGATCCTGTAGAGCCGAGCCTGCGCTCGGCTGTCTTGCATCCGGTTGATCGCAGCCGAGCATGGGCTCGGCTCTACGGGCTGCTACAGCCGCTCTGCACCGAAGTGCAGCAGGCCCAGCCGGGCAAGGTCTTCCGGGCGTTCGAAATAGGCTTCCTCGAACGCCTCCAGCGCCTGCTGTTCGTCTTCGCTCATCGCGTCGTACAGGTCGGTCAGTTCCTTGATCGCCGGGTCGTTTTCCAGCCGATCCAGCAGCCCGCGCATGCCGGCCAGGATCGCGTGGGTCTGCGTCGCGCCCATCGCCTGCAGCGCGCGCAGCGCCAGCTGGCAGGTCGGGTCGCCCCAGTTGCACAGGAACTGCATGAAGCCGCCGTTGTTGATGTCCGCTTCCATGCGCCACAGCGCCACCAGTTGCTGGTCCTCATCGGACAGCGCATCCAGCGTCCATCCGGCGTCCTTCAGCCGCGCCATCGCCGCGTCGTAGCGGTCTTCCCAGACCTGGTTGAGGATATCGACCACGCCCGCCTCGCGTGCCGGCAGCAGTGCCGGCCAGTTCACGCCCAGGCCATCGGCGGTGGCGACCCACTGCGCGCGTTGCCCGGCATCGGCTTCGAACAGCGCGGGTGCCCAGCGCAGCGGCTGTCGGGTGCGCCGGCCATCGGCCAGGGCCAGCAGGATGAAGTCGTCGTCGAAAGCGACGCCGGTCACGCGCAGGGCGGCAAACACATCGGTCATGCCGTGCAGGATACCCGCAGGCCAGCGCGTCTCACACGTCGCCGCCGTCGGCCCAGCCTTCGCCCGTGCCCTTCTGGAACACGCGGTCATCGCCCTGCACGTCACCGGCCGGCAGATGCGCCTGGTTGGCCAGTGCCGCGTAGATCGGGGTGAAGTCCGGCGACGTCGCCTGCATCAGCTGTTCGAAGCTGTCGATGACGAAGTAGGTCTTCTGGAAGGTGTCGATGCGGTACTTCGTGCGCATGATCCGCTGCAGGTCGAAGCCGATGCGGTTGGGCGCGGCCGATTCCAGCGAGTACAGCGACTCGCCCTTCGACGACACGATGCCGGCACCGTAGATGCGCAGGCCCTCGGGCGTGTCGATCAGGCCGAATTCCACGGTGTACCAGTACAGGCGGGTCAGGTTCTGCAGCGCATCCGGACCGATCGCATGCGCTTTGACGCCGCCGCGGCCGTACGCCTCCATGTAATCGGCGAACACCGGGTTCATCAGCAGCGGCACGTGGCCGAACAGATCGTGGAACAGGTCCGGTTCGGCGATGTAGTCGATCTGGTCCGGGCGACGGATCCACCAGGTCACCGGGAAACGGCGGTTGGCCAGGTGGTCGAAGAAATCCAGTTCCGGCAACAAGCCTTCGACGCCGACCAGGGTCCAGCCGGTGGCCGCGCCGAGCACTTCGTTGAGCTGGTCGAAGCGCGGAATCATGTGCGCACTCATCCCCATCTCGTCCTGCGCATCCAGGAACTCCTGGCAGGCGCGGCCGACCAGCAGCTCGCGCTGGCGCTGGTACAGCGTGCTCCAGGTCGCGTGGTCGTCGGCAGTGTAGGTGTCCCACGGTTGCTCGACGAGCGCGGTGGTGTACACCGGCACGTAGCCCTTGTCGGTCTGCTGGTGTTCGACGCGGCGGGGCTGGGCGAGGTCCATGGGGCGCTCCTTGAAGGGATACCCACGATGCTAGGGCAGGGCGCGCGCAACAGGGTTGCAAAAGTTGCGCCGATTGCCGTTGTTGGCGCAATATCCTTGCGTACTCACCATGTTGCGGGGCAACAATGGCCGGAGAAGTCCAGTTCGATCGCACGGATATACGCCTGCTGGCTGAAATCCAGCGGGACGGGCGCGCTACCAACGCCGAACTGGCGGCGCGGGTGAATCTGTCGCCCTCGGCCTGCCTGCGCCGCCTGCAGCGGCTCGAAAGCGAGGGCGTGATCGTCGGCTATGGTGCGCGCCTGGAGCCACGGCAACTGCGCCTGGGCCTGCAGGCCTTCGTGCGCGTGCAGCTGGAAAAACACGACCAGGCCGCCATCGGCCACTTCGTGGACAGCGTTCAGGGCTGGGATGAAGTGGTGGCCTGCCATGCGCTGACCGGCGACATGGACTACCTGCTGCACGTCTACGTGCGCGACCTGGAGCATTTCTCGCACTTCCTGCTGGATCGGCTGCTCAATGCCGGTGGCGTGGCCGATGCCAATTCCAGCTTCGTGCTGCGCACGGTGAAGGGCTTCCAGGCGCTGCCGTTGTCGCAGTTGGAGCCCTGAGCAGCCACCAGGCGTGCCCGGCGGCATGGCATCAATGGATCAGCACTTGTCCTTGCGGCCCATCAGCCTGCCCAGGCGCGAGGCTTCCTCGCACTTCGGTGCGGCCACCGGCGCTGGTGCCGCTGCGGCGGCGCGTGCGCGCTGCAGCTGCTGGATCTTCGCACGGATCTGCGGCATGGCCGCCATCGCCGCCTTTTCGCCTTCCAGGATCGCGGTGCCACGCTGGCTGAAATCGGCGGCGCCGATGTCCAGCACCTTCGGCCGGATGACGATGTCGGCGCGCGCCAGTTCCTGCTCGCCCAGGCGCTGGCCCATGATCGAGATGGACTGGTTGACGATGCCCAGCATGTCCGTCGGCGCCTTGCCGCTGGCCTTGCTGGAGATGTCGACGGCGATCACGAAGTCGGCGCCGAGCTGGCGGGCAGCGTCCACCGGCACCGGGCTGACCACGCCACCGTCGATGTAGTTGCGGCCGCCGATCTTCACCGGTTCGAACACGCCGGGGATGCTGCTCGATGCGCGCACCGCCTGGCCGACATTGCCGCGCACGAAGATCGCGCGCTCGCCGGTTTCCAGCTGGGTGGCGACGGCGGCGAACGGCTTTTTCAGGCGCTCGGCAGGACGGTTGGCAACCTGTTCGTTGACGTAGTCCTGCAGCTTCTGGCCCTGCACCAGGCCACCGGAGAACAGGCGAACGTCGCGGATGCTGGCTTCATCAAGCGCCACGGCCCTGCTCTGCATCTGGAAGGCATCCATGCCGCTGGCATACAGGGCGCCGACCACGCTGCCGGCGCTGGTGCCGGCGACCACGGCCGGCTCGAAGCCGTTGGCCTCCAGCATCTTGATCACGCCGATATGGGCAAAGCCTTTGGCCGCACCGCCGCCCAGGGCGATGCCGATCTTCACCGGCTTGGCCTGCGGGACCACGGTCGGCGCCGGCGGCGGCGTGGGGCGGACCGGATCGCCACCGCAGCCGGCCAGCAGGCCGATCAGGGCGACAGACAGCAGCATGCGGGGGCGGAACAGGCTCATCGGCAGTGCGCGCGCGGCGCCGGATTCAGGAAAGGGCGCCAGCATACCGAAGCCGCGGCGGGGCGGGCAGGGTGGGAAATATCGCCCATTCATAAAGGTAGTGCCGGCCGCTGGCCGGCAACCATAGGGAAACTGGCAACGGTCCATGGGGCTGCCGGCCAGCGGCCGGCACTACCGGGATGCGCGCGAAGTCCATGAGGCTGCCGGCCAGCGGCCGGCACGACCGGAGCCGGTCAGAACCGGTTGTCACCATCCAGCATCCGGCCCAGGCCGCCCAGCACCGAGCCTTCGCCGCGGCTCTGGCCGCCGCCCTGCGGTGCGGCCATCCACATGCGGCCGGCCAGGCGCGAGAACGGCAGCGACTGCAGCCAGACCTTGCCGGGGCCGGTCAGCGTGGCCAGGAACACACCCTCGCCGCCGAACAGCATGCTCTTGATGCCCGCAACACGGCGCACGTCCATGTCCACGGTCGGGTGGTAGGCCACCACGCAGCCGGTATCCACGTCCAGGCGTTCGCCGGCGGCCAGCTCGCGCTCCACCACGCAGCCGCCGGCGTGGATGAACACCCAGCCGTCGCCCTCCAGTTTCTGCATGATGAAACCCTCGCCCCCGAACAGGCCGGTCATGATCTTGCGCTGGAACTGCACGCCGATCTGCACGCCGCGCGCGCCGGCCAGGAAACTGTCCTTCTGGCAGATCAGGCGGCCGCCGTGCTGGTCCAGTTTCATCGCCAGCACCGTCCCAGGGTAGGGCGCAGCGAAGGCGACCCTGCCCTTGCCATGGCCGCTCTGGGTGTAGACGGTGGCGAACAGGCTTTCGCCGGTCAGCACGCGCTTGCCGGCAGCCATCACCTTGCCCATGAAGCCGCCGCCCTGGTCGCCATTGGCGGCGCCGAACACGGTATCCATCTGCACCGTGGCGTCCTTGAACATCAACGCGCCGGCCTCGGCAATGGCGCTCTCGCCGGGATCAAGCTCGATTTCCACGAACTGCATTTCATGGCCGACGATGCGGAATTCGATGTCGTCGGCGCGGCCGCTGGCGGTGGCGGGGACCGGGGGTGGGGTGTGGGGCATGCCCGGGGCCGCTGATTGCAGTTCGGGCACTTCGGCAATCGAGGTCCATCCGCTCATGCCCTGGCACCAGGCCAGCGCGCGCGGGTTGGCCTGCGCGTAGCGGCGCGCGGCCTGGTCATCGAGCGGTCCGATTCGGTCGGCCTGGGCCGAGGGATGGAAGTACCACTGGGTCATTGCGGCGGCTCCGCGGCGCTGGAAAACCCCGAGTCTAGCGAGCGCCCCGGGGGGCAGGGCGACGGGGCCATGAACGGCGGGCATTTGCGGGGCAGGTGCTGTATTGCAACAATTATCTGGTAGCGCCGTTTTACCACCCCTCCAAACACAGCCTACCGCCATGTCCCCGACCCGCACTTCCCGTGGCCGCCTTCCGGTCGCGCGCCCTCTCGTTGCCGCTCTTTCCGCCCTGCTGCCGTTGGTAGCAGCCGCCCAGGAAACCCCTGCCGCCAAGGATCCGGTTGCCCTCGATACCCTGCAGGTAACCGCGCAGCGCCGTGTCGAGAACGCCAAGGACGTACCGGTCGCAGTCAGCGCGATCCAGGGCGAGAAGCTGGATGTGCTCGGTTCGGCCGGCGATGACATCCGCTTCCTGGCCGCACGCGTGCCCAGCCTCAACATCGAGTCGTCCTACGGCCGTGCCTTCCCGCGCTTCTACATCCGCGGCCTGGGCAACACCGATTTCGATCTCAATGCCTCGCAGCCGGTGTCGCTGGTATACGACGACGTCGTGCAGGAAAGCCCGCTGCTGAAGGGCTTCCCGCTGTTCGACCTGGCCAACGTGGAAGTGCTGCGTGGCCCGCAGGGCACCCTGTTCGGCCGCAACACGCCGGCCGGCGTGGTCAAGTTCGACTCGGCGCGACCGTCGCAGGATGCCGATGGCTACGTGCGCGTGGGCTACGGCAGCTACAACAGCTGGAACGTGCAGGGCGCCTACGGCGGCCCGCTGACCGACCGCTGGTCGGCACGCGTCTCGGCGATCTACCAGCGCCGCGACGACTGGGTCGACAACACCCGTGTCGGCGCGCCCAACAGCGGCTTCGAAGGCTACGACGAAGCCGCCGGCCGCGTGCAGTTCCTGTACGAAGGCGATGACTTCGAAGCGCTGTTCAATCTGCACAAGCGCAAGCTCAACGGCACCGCCCGCCTGTTCCGTGCCAACATCATCCAGAAGGGTGGCAATTCGCTGGTCGAGAACTTCGACCGCGACAAGGTGGCCAACGATGGCGTCAACTTCTCCGACCTGGAGACCTGGGGCGGCAGCGCGCGCCTGCAGTGGAACCTCGGCTCGGTGACGTTGCATTCGATCACCGGCTACGAGACCGCCGAATCGCTCAACCGTGGCGACATCGACGGCGGCTACGGTGCAGCCTTCCTCGGTGCCGGCAACTACGGTCCGGGCCTGATTCCGTTCTCCTCGGAGTCGGCCGACGGCCTGCCGCACCACCGCCAGTGGACGCAGGAATTCCGCGTCGAATCCAACGAGTGGGGCCGCTTCGACTGGCAGGCCGGCGTCTTCTACTTCGATGAAGACGTGACCATCAACAACTTCAACTACGACTCGCTGGCCCCGGGCAATCCGCAGACCGGCCACGTGGTGCAGAACCAGCGCAACAAGGCCTGGGCGGTGTTCGCCTCGGGTGACTTCGACGTCACCGACCGCTTCAAGCTGCGTGCCGGCGTGCGCTACACCCAGGACAAGAAGGACTTCAGCGCCAGCGTGCTGCAGGCCGTTCCGTTCGGCACCCCGGTCAGTGGCCCGTACCTGGCCAACACCGACGTCAACGACGTCAGCTGGGACCTGAGCGGCGTCTACAAGCTGACCGACGACATCAACGCCTACGCCCGCGTGGCCAAGGGCTTCCGCGCGCCGTCGATCCAGGGCCGCCTGGCCTTTGCGCCGGGTCTGTCGCAGGCCGATTCGGAGAAGGTCATCTCGTACGAGGCCGGCATCAAGGCCGACCTGTTCGAGCGCCGCGCCCGCCTGGGCCTGAGCGTGTTCCGCTACGACGTCGATGGCCAGCAGCTGATCGCCGTGGGCGGTTCCAACAACACCGCCACCCTGCTCAACGCCGACAAGACCATCGGCCAGGGCGTCGAGCTGGACCTGGAGGCCTACCTGGCCGACAACGTCCTGCTGACCTTTGGCAGCAGCTACAACGACACCGAGATCAAGGACAAGAGCCTGGCGGTGGCGATCTGTGGCGGCGGCTGCACCATCACCGACCCGACCACGGTGATCAACGGCCAGACCTACGCGCTGGTGAACGGCAACCCGCTGCCGCAGGCGCCGAAGTGGATCCACAACGCGACCCTGCGCGTGGGCTTCCCGCTCAGCGATGGCAGCGAGCTGTACGCCTACACCGACTGGGCCTACCGCAGCGCGGTGAACTTCTTCATCTACGAGTCGCCGGAATTCCGCGGCCGTAGTTCGCTGGAAGGCGGCCTGCGCCTGGGCTACAACTGGGGTTATGGCCAGTACGACGTGGCGGTGTTCGGCCGCAACCTGACCAACCAGACCCGCGTGGTCGGTGCGATCGACTTCAACAACCTGACCGGCTTCCTCAACGAGCCGCGGACCTGGGGCGTGGAGTTCACCGCGAAGTTCTGATGCGGTCGCTGCGTTGATGCAATGCAGAAGGGCCGGCGCAATGCCGGCCCTTCTGCTTCGCACCCACCGGTAGTGCCGGCCGCTGGCCGGCAATGACCGATCGCGCAGGCGCCTACAGCGCGCTCTGCGGGCGCACCTTCAGCACCGCATTCTCGGTGGCGCAGTCGCGGCTGGAGTGCCGACCGGCCTTGCGCGCCGCCTCGATCTCCTTGCGTGCGGCCAGCAGGTCCTTGTTGAACGCCGCGTTGTCATGCAGGCGGGCGACGGCGGTGGCGCCCATGAAGCGGCCTTCGAGGATGTCGCTCTGCCAGTGCACGTTGCACACCAGGCGGCTCTCGCCGTAGTTGCGGCCGCGGGCCTGGATGGCATCGGCGCGGTCCGGCGCGATCTCCGACAGGATCAGTGCCCAGGCCCAGCCGATCGAGGTGTGGCCGGATGGATAGGAACCATTCTTGCGCAGGCCATCCTCGTCCTTCGGCGAGCAGGTCGGCTCACCGTTGACCATGAACGGGCGCGGGCGCTGGTAGTGGTTCTTGGCCGCCTTGGTGGCGGCGCTGGCGTCGATCCGGCTGCGCTCCAGCAGTCGATACAGCGCCGGAGTCTTCACCGCATCGATGTCGATGTCGGCGGCGCAGGAGAAGTGGTTTGCACCTTCGGGGAAGCCAAGTTCCGCATCGACGCCGGCCTGGGCGAAGCGCGGGCTGCCACGCAGCGCGCGGGCTTCACGGCTGACCTGTTCGTCCAGGGCGAGGGCGGCCGAACCGGCCACCGGCGGTGCCGGCACCAGATCGAGGCTGGCCGGAACAGCGCTCTTGTCCAGATAGCCCACCGCCTTGGTGGTGATGTTGGCTTCGACGGCGGTCGGCTTGGTGGCCGAGGCAGCACAGCCGGCCAGGGTCACGGCAACGGCGAGGCCGAGCAGCGGGCGGGCGGGGTGGGAAATCAACGACATGGACGGGCTCCGGAGGAAAAACATCGCGTCATGATCGCAGCCCGTATGCGGCACCGCAGTGGCCATCGGTCATACGGCCAGACCCGGCATGGTCATCACAGGAGATGAAGAACGTCATCGAAGCGTGCCAGTCTGCTGAATCCGGGCGCAGCGCACGGACTTTCACGCGGCCGCGCCGTGAGCATCGGCACATCGGCAGGCACCAGGGGCCGTCCAGTTCCAGCCGGGTCGGGGGGATCCGAAGACAGAGGGAGAGAAGCGATGCGCAGCACCGCAACAGGAAGTACCGTCCTGGCCCTGCTTCTGGGGCTGGCAGCAGCGCCGGCGCAGGCCGCCGACGTGGTCGGCGTGGCCTTCGTGCATGGCACCGGCGCGCAGACCAATGCCACCCAGGACTACTGGCAGCCGGCGATCATCGACACCGTGCGCCAGGGCCTGCCGAACAGCAGCAACTACGTTGTCATCAACTGTGACTTCACCCAGTACATGTGGAAGCCGGAGGCCGCCGGCTGCCTGGCCAACCAGCTGACCAGTTTCATCGACAGCCGTGGCATCACCCAGCTGGTGGTGATCACCCATTCCAACGGCGGCAACGTGGTGCGCTGGATCCTGTCCAACCCGACCTACGACAGCCGCTATCCGAAGATCATCCGCACGGTGCGCAAGGTCACCGCGCTGGCACCGTCCTCGGCGGGCACGCCACTGGCCGATGCGGTGCTCAACGGCAATACCTTCGAAACCTCGCTGGGCTGGCTGCTGGGCTACAAGAACGACGCCGTGCGCCAGCAGCAGGTGGCCAGCATGGCCACCTACAACGCGCAGAACCTGTACGGCACGGCCGGTCGCCCGGCGCTGCCCAAGCCGTTCCGCGCGGTGGTCGGCAGTGACGTGGAATCAGCGGTGTGGGACAGCAACAGCTACTGCGGTGGCTATGCCGCCAACGTCGGCCTGGAGTTCACCCAGAACTGGTTGTCGTCCTGCTCCGATGGCTTCCTGGAGTGCAGCAGCCAGAAGGCCGCAGGCACCACCTGGTTCACCGACACGCAGCGTACACAGGGGGCAGAGCCGCTCAGCCACAACCAGAGCCGCCGTGAGTGCTTCGGCCTGGGCACCCTGCTGCGCAACGACCTGACCCAGTGAGGGAGATGACCATGACGATCCATTCCACCCTGCTGGCCAGCGCCGTGCTGGCAGTGCTGTCCCTTTCCGCCGCGCAGGCCGCGCAGCCTCTGCAAGCTGCCCGCGCGGGCGACCAGGTGCCCGCTGCGCTGGTTGCCGCGCCGTTGCCGGCCGATGACAGCGAACGCGCACCGCTGTCCTTCGCCTGGGCCTTGGACCCGGCGCAATCGCTGCAGGCGGCTACGCCGTATGCCTCGGTCAGCCGCAGCTACTGGCAGCAGGTCGATGGCACCCAACTGCAGCGCGGCCTGGACCTGCCGCTGACGGCGGCCGATGCGGTGATCCAGCTGAGCCCGGTCGCAGGTGCCCGCGTGCTGCCGGCCAGCGCCCTGCAGGTGCGTGACCCGGCCGGCCGCAGCAGCGTGGCGCGCAGTGTCGATGCGCGCGCCCTGCAGGATGCCGGCATGCCGGTGAGTGATGGCAGCAGCATGCTGCGCACCGGCGCGACCAGTGCGGCCGGTGCGTACACGCTGCAGAGCGCGCAGGCGCAGGGCCGCTATGTGGTGCAGGTGCTGGAGCCGAACAGCCCGCTGCGGTTGGAAGTGCAGGCCAACCAGGCGCAGGTGCTGGCCGGTGGCAACGTGCAGCTGCAGGCACGCCTGCTGGAAGACGGCGCCACCACCGCGCAGCTGGCATCGCGTCGTGGCGGCCTGGGTGGTGAAGCCCTGCTGGTCGCACCGGATGGCCGCAGTTGGCCGCAGCGCCTGCTGCGCACCACCGATGGCAGCCTGCGCGCGCAGGTGCGGATCCCGACCGACGTCGGCACCGTGCAGGGGCTGTGGGAGCTGCAGGTGTTCGCCCAGGCCGATGGCGTGCTGCGCGATGGCAAGGTGGCCTTCGCGGTGGCACGGCCGACCGCGCGTTTCAGTGGCCAGGCAGCACCGGACCCGTCCAGCCGCCAGGTGGCGCTGCCGCTGCAGGTGGCTGCGGCAGGCCGCTACGAGGCACGCGGCACGCTGTATGCCACGGCCCGCGATGGCCGGATGAAGCCGGTCGCGCAGGCACATGCAGCAGCGTGGTTCGACGGCCCAGGCGCCGGCCAGCTGGTGCTGCCGTTCGACCAGGCTGCGTTGCCGGCCGGTTTCGGCGCACCGTACGAGCTGCGCGACCTGCAGCTGCAGGACCAGAGCCGGATGGCACCGATCGAGTCGCGCGCGCTGGCGTTGCGGTTCTGAGCACGGCGGTGGCGGGCCGGGATATCCGGCCCGCTGCATTGCATCCTGTAGAGCCGAGCCGATGCTCGGCTGCTGTTTGTCGTGATCACGAGCAGCCGAGCATCGGCTCGGCTCTACAACGGCATGCCGATCACCCCGCGTATGCGGTCAGCCTGCCTTCCTGCTCGCACACGGTGATCGCGCCGCCGAACACCGCCGACAGCGGTTCGTTGCGCAGCAGCTCGGCGCGGGTACCGTCAGCCAGCACACGGCCGTCGCGCAGCAGCACCACGCGCTCGATCTCGGGAATGATCTCTTCGATGTGGTGGGTCACCAGCACCAAGGTGATGCCCTGCTGCGCCAGCACCCGCATCGTCGCCACCAGCTGCTCGCGGGCGACCAGGTCCAGCCCGGTGGAGGGTTCGTCCAGCAGCAGTGCCTGTGGCCGGTTGACCAGCGCGCGGGCGATCAGCACGCGGCGGGTCTCGCCAGCGGACAACTCGGCGTAGGCGCGGTCGCGCAGGGACAGGGCGCCGGTCATCGCCAGTGTCTCGCCCACGCGTGCGCGCATGTCGGCGGTCACTTCGCGGAAGGCCGGCACCACGTAGCTGGCGAAGAAGCCGGACAGCACGGCCTGTTCCACGGTCAGGCCCGGCATGTCGGCCAGATTGCTGCTGAGATCGCCGGTGACGATGCCCAGCTGCGATCGCAGCCGGTCCACCTGCCAGCGGTTCTGCCCCAGCACCCTTACCGCCACGGAGCCGTCGACCTGCGCCAGCGGGTACAGCTCGCGGGTGATCAGCTTGATGAAGGTCGACTTGCCGCAGCCGTTGGGGCCGAGCAGGGCGGTGTGCTGGCCCTGTGCGATGCGCAGGCTGAGCCCGTGCAGCACCTTCACCTGGCCGCGCACCACGGTGGCACGGTCCAGTTCGATCAACGGGGGCTGCTCCGCGACGGGCGGGGCGGCGGTCATGGCGCTGGTGCGTGGATCAAGGCTCGACAACTCAGGTCCCCAACTGTGAACGGTGCCACGGATGGCGATGCGATACATCGCCGCAGGGATGCAGTTTGCAACGCAAGCGCCCATCATGTCTGCCATCCCCGCGTCGATCCGGAGAGCTGCCATGTCTGATGCCCTGATGTCCCTGTTGACCGGTGGTGTGCTCGGCCTGGGAGGGTGGAGCATGCTGGCGGTGTTGCTGGCCTTCACCCAGATCACCATCTTCTCGGTAACCCTGTACCTGCACCGCAGCCAGGCCCATCGCGGGGTCGATTTCCACCCGGCGCTGGCCCACCTGTTCCGCTTCTGGCTGTGGCTGACCACGTCGATGATCACCCGCGAGTGGGTGGCCATCCATCGCAAGCACCACGCCAAGGTGGAGACTGAGGACGATCCGCACAGCCCGGTCACCCGCGGCATCGGCAAGGTGTTCTGGCATGGCGTGGAGCTGTACCGCGAAGCGCGCGGCATGCGCGCGGACATCGAGCAGTACGGGCGCGGCACGCCGGACGACGCGATCGAGCGCCATCTGTATACCCCGCACGCCACGCTGGGGCCGGTATTGCTGCTGGCGATCAACAGCGTGCTGTTCGGCCTGCCCGGCGTGGCCCTGTGGGCGATCCAGATGGCGTGGATCCCGTTCTGGGCGGCGGGCGTGGTCAATGGCCTGGGCCACTGGTGGGGGTACCGCAACTACGAGTCGGCCGATACCTCCACCAATCTTACGCCTTGGGGGTTCTGGATCGGTGGCGAGGAGCTGCACAACAACCACCATGCGTTCCCCAGTTCGGCGCGCTTCGCGATGCGGCGCTGGGAGTTCGACATCGGCTGGAGTGCGATCCGCCTGCTGCAGGCGCTGCGACTGGCCAGGGTGCTGCGGGTGGCACCGGCCATGGACGTGCGCCCGAACATCGCCGTGCCCGATGCCGAAACGCTGAAGGCACTGCTGTCGCATCGCTTCCAGGCGATGACCGATTACCAGCGCAACGTGTTCATGCCGGCCCTGCGCGAGGAGGCCGCGCAGGCCGGGGCCAAGCTGCGCCGGCTGCTGCCACGCCGGTTGCGCCGTGGCCTGGTCAACGATGGCCGCTGGCTGAAGCCGGACAGCCGCGCCCAGCTCAGCGCATGGGTGGCACAGCGGCCGCGCATCCGCACCCTGGTCGAGTACCGCGGGCGATTGGCTGCGCTGCTGGAAGCCCGTGGCCACGATGCCGCCGAGCGCCTGCATCAGCTGCAGGCGTGGTGCCGCGAGGCCGAGGAAAGCGGTATCGCGGCGTTGCAGGCCTACGCCGCACGGTTGAAGGGCTACAGCCTGGTGGGCGCGTGAGGGCAGGGTACGGGCTTCTGCTGGCGGCGCTGCTGCCGGGTGCGGCGCTGGCTCAGGTCACCGACACCGCCAGCTATCTGCAGCGGATGGACAGCGATGGCGACGGCAAGGTCAGCGAGGCCGAGTACGTACAGTGGATGCTGTATGCCTTCGATCGCATGGACCGCAACGGTGATGGCGTGCTGAGCGCCGACGAGCTGCCCGGCGGCAAGGGCAGGACGATCAGTCGCGAGCAGCAGCGGCAGGTGATCGTGCAGCGCTTTCATAAGCAGGATGCCAATAGTGATGGTTTCCTGGACGCGCGCGAACTGGCGGCGCCTCCGCGCTGAGCGCATGCTGGCCTGCGTACCCGCTGCCGGGCGATCATCGCGGGCCCATGTTCCCCAAGGAGTTCCCCCATGGATGACCGGATCGACGAGGAACTGTTCGCCGAATGGCTTGAATTCTGCGCTGGCCGCAGCGAGCGCGAGGACTGGTATTTCTCCGGCCTGCTGCAGGGCGTGACCGACCCGGATACGCTGGCGGCGGTATTCGCAGGCTTCCCGCATGCCGATGCGCTGCAGTCGCGCGCGCTGGACGTGCTTGGCGCAGGGCGCTGGGACGGGCACCTGTACCTGCAGCCGGCCATCGCTGGCGACGTGCAGGCAGTGGCGGCCGCCGCGCGCACCTGGCTGGACGAACTGGCGAGGGTGGCAGGTATGGCGGGTGAGTCCGCGCTGCAGGCCACACTGCGCGACGTGCCGGTGATGGCAGCGCCCGCAGAGCAGCTGCAGGCCGCATGGCGCGAATCGGGTCCCAGCGCCTATCTGCACGACGTCGTCTGCGATGTGGTGCGCGAGGCCCGCACGCTGGATACCCCTCAGATGGCCGCACTGGACGAGGCGCTGTACCACATCGCTTCGGACCTCTACCTGGGCTGGTACATCGCCCAGCCGTTGTCCCCGGCTGCCGTCGATTTCGCGCCTTATCTGGCGTTCTGGCGCCTGGGCGGACGCGGCGCACTGGTCGAGGGCGCGTTCCTGGTGGAAGCGGCGGGTCTGGATTCATAGGGCGGCGCGGGGCCATGCCAGCGGCTTTGCACGGCCCCGCGTAGAATCGCCCCATGCCCGAACTGCCCGAAGTCGAAACCACCCGCCGCGGCCTGGCGCCGCACCTGCAGGGCCGCCGTGTGCATGGCGTGATCCTGCGCCGCGCCGATCTGCGCTGGCCGATTCCGCCGGAAGTGGCCGAGCTGCTGCCGGGGCAACGCATCGAGGACATCCGCCGGCGAGCCAAGTACCTGCTGCTGGATACCGCCATCGGCAGCGCCGTGCTGCACCTGGGCATGTCCGGCAGCCTGCGCGTGCTGCCCGGTGATACCCCGCTGCGGGCGCATGACCACGTCGACATCAGCCTGGACAACGGCCGCCTGCTGCGCTTCAACGACCCGCGCCGCTTCGGCAGCCTGCTCTGGCAGCCGGCTGGGGAGATCCACCCGCTGCTGCAGGGGCTGGGCCCGGAGCCACTGGACGACGCGTTCGACGGCGACTACCTGTTCGCCCGCAGCCGGGGCCGCAGCGCGCCGGTGAAGACCTTCCTGATGGACCAGGCGGTGGTGGTGGGCGTGGGCAACATCTACGCCGCCGAGAGCCTGTTCAAGGCCGGCATCAGCCCGTTGCGCGAGGCAGGAAAGATCTCGCGAGAACGCTACCAGCGGCTGGCCGACGCGGTGAAGGAGATCCTGGGCTACGCCATCACCCGTGGCGGCACCACCCTGCGCGATTTCATCAGCCCCGATGGCGCGCCGGGCTACTTCGAACAGGAGCTGCTGGTGTACGGCCGCGACGGGCTGCCCTGCCCGAACTGTGGCCGCGCGCTGAAGCACGCCACCATCGGCCAGCGCGCGAGTGTCTGGTGCAGCCACTGCCAGCGCTGAGCCGGCGGCCAGCGGCAGCTGAACGGGCAGGGCGCGTCTCCGCTGCCCGTTAACGTTTGTCTGCCTATGATGGCCGACCTTCCTCCCTGTGCCTGACGCGCCTGCATGCAACGACGCGACTTCATCCGCAATGCCTCCCTCGCCCTGGCTGCATTCGGCCTGCCGTCCCTGCCCGCGTGCGCGGCCAGCCGGAGCGGCCAGATGGGCCTGCGCCGCCTCGGCCAGCCGCAACCGTTCGACTTCGCCACCCTGAAGGGCCAGGCGCGCGCGCTGGCACAGGCGCCCTACAAGAGCCACAAGCGGGTGCTGCCGGGCCGTCTGGAAGGACTGGACTGGGACCAGTACCAGTCGATCGGCTACCGCCAGGACCATGCGCTGTGGGCCGACCAGCCGGGCAAGTTCCAGGCCAAGTTCTTCCACCTGGGCCTGTACTTCCATTCGCCGGTGCGCATGTTCGACGTGGTCGACGGCAAGGCGCAGGAACTGGCGTATGACGGCGCGGCGTTCAACTACGGCAAGAGCGGCATCAAGGATGGCGAGCTGCCGGCCGACCTCGGCTTCGCCGGCTTCCGCCTGAACACCCGCAAGGATACCGACCGCGACTTCGCCGCCTTCCTGGGCGCCAGCTACTTCCGCGCCGTCGGCAAGGAAGGCCAGTACGGCCAGTCCGCGCGTGGCCTGGCGATCGACACCGGCATGGGCAAGCCGGAGGAATTCCCGGATTTCATCGCCTACTATCTGGAACAGCCGTCGGCTGATTCGGACACGATCGTGGTCTATGGCCTGCTGGATTCGCCCAGCGTGGCCGGTGCCTATCGCTTCGCGATCACCAACGGTGACGTGCTGCTGATGGACATCGACAGCGCGCTGTACCCGCGCAAGGCGATCGAGCGATTGGGCATCGCCCCGTGCACCAGCATGTACCAGGTGGGCGAGAACGACCGCCGCATGGGCTGGGACTGGCGCCCGGAGATCCACGATACCGATGGCCTGTCGCTGTGGACCGGTGCCGGCGAATGGATCTGGCGCCCGCTGCTGAACCCGCGCAACCTGCGCTTCAACATGTTCGTGGACCGCAACCCGCGCGGCTTCGGCCTGCTGCAGCGCGACCGCAACTTCGACCATTACCAGGACGACGGCGTGTTCTACGAGAAGCGCCCGTGCCTGTGGGTGGAGCCGAAGGGCGAATGGGGCGAGGGCTCGGTGCAGCTGGTGGAGATTCCCACCGTGGACGAGACCTTCGACAACATCGTGGCGTTCTGGAACCCGAAGGAAAAGCCGCAGCCGGGCCAGGAGCTGCTGGTCGGCTACCGCCTGTACTGGGGCGCCGAACCGCCGGCGCGCCCGCCGCTGGCGCACTGCGTGGCCAGCCGCACCGGCCTGGGCGGCGTGGTCGGCAAGAAGCGTGAGTACTTCAGCTGGCGCTTCGCGGTGGACTTCGAAGGTGGCGAACTGGCCAGGCTGATCGACAAGGCCGAGGTCGAAGCGGTGGTGGAAGCCAGCCGTGGCCGGGTCGAGATCGTGTCGGCGCGCCCGCTGCGCGAGATCAACGGCTACCGCGCGATGTTCGACCTGGTGCCGCCGGAAGGCAGTACCGAGCAGATCGACATCCGCCTGTTCCTGCGCAGTGGTGGCAAGACCCTCACCGAGACCTGGCTGTACCAGTACACCCCGCCGCCGGCCGGAGCGCCGGAGCGCACGCTGTACTAAGAGGGGGGGCAGGGCTTGCAGCCCTGCACCTGCTGACGTCAACGTCAACGTCAAAAGCGGGCATTCCGTGGGATGGCGGGGTGGGTCCGGTTGAGGGGGGGCGGCGTAAATACGTCCATGTAGCCTCGGTCGCGCCATCCATGGCGCTCACGCCCCCTCAACCGGACCCACCCCGCCTTCGACAGATCTCCGTGATCTGTGGGAATTGCTCTTGGGGTCAGATCCGTTTCCCGAAGGAAAACGGATCTGACCCCGGAATTTCATTCGATATCTGACAGATGTGTCGACCAAGGTCGACACCTACCAACAGCTGCGCAAATCTGTCAGAGGCGGGCGGTGCCGGAGTGCGGGGTGTCAGCCGCATGGATGCGGCTGCCAAGCTTACAGGGACGTACTTGCAGCGTCCCCGCACTCCGACACCGCCCCGCCATCACACGCAATGCCAGCTCTTGCTGTTGCTGTTGCCGGCCAGCGGCCGGCACCACCGCGGGTGCGGGGCTGCAAGCCCTGCAAAAGAACACCGCTTACAGCGGCAGCGGCGCCTGCATCGGCTCGATCCGGCCTTCGCCGCGGGTGATCTTCTTGAACTCCGCGCGGCTGACCGATACGTAGCGGTCGTTGCCACCGATCTCCACCTGCGGGCCGTCCTGCACGGCGTGGCCATGCTCGTCCACGCGCACGGTCATCGTCGCCTTCTTGCCGCTGTGGCAGATGGTCTTGATCTCCTGCATCTCGTCGGCCCAGGCCAGCAGGTACTGGCTGCCTTCGAACAGCTCGCCGCGGAAGTCGGTGCGCAGGCCGTAGCACAGCACCGGAATGCGCAGCTGGTCGACCACCTCGCTGAGCTGCCAGACCTGGGCGCGGGTCAGGAACTGTGCCTCGTCCACCAGCACGCAGCCCATCGGGCCGTTGGCTGCCAGATCCTGCTCCACCCAGCGCTGCAGGTCGGTATCGCGGTCGAAGGCCATGCCGTCAGCGCGCAGGCCGATCCGCGAGGCGACCACGCCGGCGCCGGCACGATCGTCCAGGCGTGGGGTCAGGATCGCCACCCGCATGCCGCGCTCGCGGTAGTTGTGCGCGCTCTGCAGCAGGGTGGTGGTCTTGCCGGCGTTCATCGCCGAGTAGTAGAAGTAGAGCTTGGCCATCGGCCAATTCTAGTCGCCACCCGGCCCGCCGTCGCGGATCGGCCGTGGCCGGGCGATCACGTGCCGGCTGTCGCGTACCCCGATGCCATGCAGCGCCGAGGCAACGATGGCCTGGCAGGCGTGGCTCATCGCCCCGATCTGGCCAGCGCCTCGTCCTGCCATTGCCGGTAGGCCACCGGGTTCCAGTAGCGGGCCAACTGGTGCTTTTCCGGTTGCAGCACACGGACCCCCGCATCGCCACGGCCCTGGCTGCGCATGGCGCCGTTCCAGCCGGCGCGGCTGCCGGTCTGCTGCATGCTGCCGGCCCGCAGTTCACGTTCCAGCCGCGGCGTCGCCGCCGGGTCGCCGAACTCGGCATACAGCGCGCGGCCCTCGCGCACCGCGCGCTCGCGCTCGTCGGCGGACAGCGCCTCCCAGAAGCGTTCGCGCTGTACCACCAGCCACTCGGTGCCGCGCTCGGCCGCCAGGTCCATCCATGCATAGCCCAGGGCGCGGTCGACCGGACCGCCTTGCCCGTTCCAGAGCATGTCGGCCAGCGCTGCCTGTGACAGCTTGTCGCCGTAGCGCGCGGCATTGCGGAAGTCGTTGCGGGCTTCTTCGTGGCGGCCCCGCTCGCGGGCCTGCATGCCGAGCCCACGGAAGCGCAGGTCCGGATGGTAGACAAGAAACTCGTGCGACTGCAGCACGATCGCTTCATAGGCGTCGGCAGGCGGTGCCGGGCTGGACCCGGCCGCAGGCACGGCCAGCAGGCCCAGCAGGGTGGCCACCAACGGGCGGGCGATGATGTTCAAGGACATGGACCACGCTCCTGTGTTCCGGTGTCGACTCAATACCTTACGGCCAGGCGTCATGCAAGTCAGGTCGGCCCGCCGGCACCCCGCTACAATCCTGTCCTCATGCACGGTCTCAATCCCCCCCAAGCCGCCGCCGTCCTGCACATCGAAGGTCCGCTGCTGGTGCTCGCCGGCGCGGGCAGCGGCAAGACGCGCGTGATCGTGGAAAAGATCGCCCACCTGATCAGCTGTGGCCGCTACCCGGCACGCCGCATCGCGGCGATCACCTTCACCAACAAGTCGGCCAAGGAAATGCGCGAGCGTGTGGCCAAGCGCCTGCGCGAGCAGGATGCCGACGAGGTGACGATCTGCACCTTCCATGCGCTGGGCCTGAAGTTCCTGCAGATCGAGCACGCGGCGGTGGGCCTGAAGCGTGGATTCTCGATCTTCGACGCCGACGATGCCGCTGCGCAGATCAAGGACCTGATGCACGGGGCCAAGCCCGACGACATCGAGGACATGAAGAACCTGGTGTCGCGCGCGAAGAACGCCGGCCTGTCGCCCGAACAGGCGATGGCCGCCGCACGCAGCAACCGCGAGAAGGAAGCGGCCAGCGTCTACGAGCGATACCAGCTGAGGCTGACCGCGTTCAATGCGGTCGACTTCGATGACCTGATCCGTCTGCCGGTGCAGATCCTGGAAGAGAATCCGGACATCGCCCTGGCCTGGCGCGAGCGCATCGGCTACCTGCTGGTGGACGAATGCCAGGACACCAACGACGCGCAGTACCGCCTGCTCAAGCAGCTGGCCGGCGAGAAGGGCAACTTCACCTGCGTCGGCGACGATGACCAGTCGATCTACGCCTGGCGTGGCGCCAATCCCGAAAACCTGCAGCAGATGGGGCGCGATTACCCCACGCTGGAAATCATCAAGCTGGAGCAGAACTACCGCTGCTCCAACCGCGTGCTGCGCGCAGCCAATGCGCTGATCGCCAACAACCCGCACGAGCACCTGAAGAAGCTGTGGAGCGACCAGGCCGACGGCGAGCGCATCCGGGTGTGGGAATGCCGCAACAGCGAACACGAAGCGGAAAAGGTCGCCGCCGAAATCGCCTTCGTGGCGCAGTCGCGCAACGTGCCGTGGAGTGACTTCTGCATCCTGTTCCGCGGCAACTTCCAGTCGCGGCCGCTGGAGAAGGCGATGCAGCTGCTGCGCATTCCCTACCACCTGACCGGCGGCACCATGTTCCTGGAACGCCAGGAAGTGAAGGACACGCTGGCCTGGCTGCGCCTGCTGGTGAACCCGGACGACGACACCGCGTTCATGCGGGCGGTGCAGTCGCCCAAGCGCGATGTGGGTGCCGGTACGCTGGCCAGGCTGGCCGAGCTGGCGCAGGAAAAGGACATGCCGATGGCGCATGTGGCCGAGACCATCGGCGCCCTGCAGCAGCTGCCACCGCGCGCGGCCAACAGCCTGGCGCGGTTCACCGACATCCTGCGCGACCTGCGCGCGCAGATGCGCCAGGTGACGTCCGGCGACATGATCCGCAAGGTGGCCAAGGAATCGGGGTTGCTGAGCGAGCTGCGCCAGCAGGCCAAGGAAGAGGCCAGCTACCAGCGCCGGGCGAACAACATCGAGGAACTGGCGCAGTGGTTCGAGGGCGGCCCGCGCGGTGCCACCGCCGCCGACCTGGCCGGCCAGCTGGCGCTGCTCTCGCGCAGCGACAAGGACGAGGGCGGCAACCAGGTACGCATGATGACCCTGCACGCCTCCAAGGGCCTGGAATTCCCGTACGTGTTCATCGTTGGCTGCGAGGACGGCGTGTTGCCGCACCAGGTCAGCCTGGATGAGGGCAACCTGCAGGAAGAGCGGCGCCTGCTGTACGTGGGCATCACCCGCGCCAAGATCCAGCTGTGGATGAGTTACAGCAAGCTCACGCGCAAGTTCGGCGAGCATGTGCGGCTGAAGCCGAGCCGGTTCTTCGATGAGATCCCGGCCGAGGAGATCCAGCGCGACGGTGCTGATCCGGTGGCCGATGCGGCGCGGAAGAAGGAGCGCGCGACGGCGGGGTTGGCGGCGATCGAGGCGTTGTTCGACTGATCGGCGAACGGCGCAGCCCCTCGTGGTTGGCGCCGTTCGCAATGCATTCGTGGGGGGCCTGGCGGGTGGGCCGGTAGGGACACGCCGTAAACCCATCCATGGGGGCTCGGCCGCGGCTTGCTCGTGTGCGCTGTCCTGCGCACACGGCAAGACCGGGGTTGGGCGTCCTGCCCAACCCGCCCGAGGCATGCCTCGGGCCCATGCCGCGGACGGTCCCGTCCAGCCCACCCGCCCGGCCCCTGACAGTTTCCGTGCGCGCCAGCCACGGAAAGAAAAAAGAAAATCAAAAGCAGCAGCCGGGGTTGAGGCAGAATCGGGGTTTCGGCTGGAGGTCTGCCTGTGCAACCGATCGAGAGTGAACGTCTGCGCCTGCGTGCGATCGAGCCTGATCGCGATGCGGCGCCGATGCTGGCGCTGTTGAATGATCCGGGCTTCTTGCGCTTCATCGGCGACCGCAACGTGCGCAGCGAGGCGCAGGCGCGGGAGTACATCGCGCTGCGCGTGCTGCACAGCTATGCCTTGAACGGCTTCGGCATGTATGCCATCGAGCGGCTGTCCGATGGTGCCTGGGTGGGCAATGCCGGGCTGGTGCGGCGTGACGGCCTGCCGGGGCCGGATATCGGCTATGCGGTGCTTTCGCAGTTCGCCGGGCAGGGCTATGCCGGTGAGGCAGCGCGGGCGGTGTTCGCGCATGCACGCGGAGCGCTGGGCCTGCACGATCTGTATGGCATCACCGACCTGGACAACGTGGTGTCCGGGAAGATCCTGCTGGGCCTGGGCATGCAGGAGCGCGGGGTGATCCAGTTGCCGGGCATCGAAAGCGCCAGCCGCCTGTATGCCACGCCGGGGGCGGCGCAGGTCGGGTAGTGCCGGCCGCTGGCCGGCATCCAGGCATCACCGGGTTGCCGGCCAGCGGCCGGCGCTACCGGATGTGGACGTTCAACCGCGCAGTTCGGCCAGTTGTGCCTGCAGCTCGGCCACGGCCGCTTCCAGCTGGGCCACGCGCTCGGCCAGGCCCGGATCGGCCGCATCGCCGCTGCCACCGCCACTGCTGGCGTACTTTGCTGCCAACGCCGCGCCGTCCACTTCACCGCACAGCAGGTGCATGTAGCGGTCTTCGCGCTGGCCGCTGGCGCGCGGCAGCACCACCAGCAGCGCGCGCTGCTGCAGGCGCTCGACGGCGTGGCGGGCTTCGTCGATATCCGCAAACCGGTACAGACGCTCGCTGCGCGACACCAGCTCGCCCAGGGTCTGTGGGCCGCGCAGCAACAGCAGTGCCAGCAGCACGGTCTGCTGCCGGGTCAGGTCCAGCGCGGCCTGCAGGCGGTGCTCGTAGCGGTCGGCGCGCGAGGAGAAGTGCTGGCGGGCCAGGCCCAGTGCTTCCAGCTGGCGCAGCGCATGCTGCACGCTGCCGGCGTCCACGTTCATCACCGGCTCGCGGGCGGTCTTCTGGTTGGCTGCCGATTGGGCGGCATTGACGGTCAACGGGTAGGTGTCCGGGGTGGTCGCCTCCTTTTCCACCAGGCAGCCCAGCAGGCGGGCCTGCACGGCGTCGAGCAGCGGGACGTCGGGGGTCTGGACGGAATCGGTCATGGCGGCCTCCGGAAGGGCAACGGGTCAACCGCCAAGCATAGCCGTCCCGGGGCCGCCTTTGCCGGTAAAATGCGCCGGTATATCTGATTGCCGGTGAATCCATGCGTCGTCCCGTTTCCCTGTCCCTGACCCTGCTCGCTACCGCGGCGCTGGGCCTGTCCGCCTGCAAGCGCGTGGAGGCGCCTGCCGCCGAAGCCGCTGCCCCGCAGGCGCCCGCTGCCGCTGCCAAGGCCGATGGCGCGCTTGATGCGACCGCCAACGACAATCTCAATGCGGTGCTGTGGATGCAGCGCGCGCAGGAGTACAAGGCCATCACCGAGCAGACCTATCGTGCCGCCGCCGACCACCTGGATGCCGCGCTGAAGGAGGCCCACTGGGACGCACTGGTGCCGGAAGAACGCGGCAACGAGGCCAAGGGCCTGAAGCCGGCCGTGGTGCTGGACGTGGACGAGACCGTGCTGGACAACTCGCCCTACCAGGCGCGCCTGGTGCGCGACGGCAAGGAATACGACGAGCTGAGCTGGGACCAGTGGGTGGCCGAAAAGAAGGCCAAGGCGATCCCGGGCGTGGTTGATTTCGCCAAGGCGGCCAACGCCAAGGGCGTGACCCTGCTGTACATCTCCAACCGCGCCGTGCACCTGAAGGACGCGACCCTGGCCAACCTGCGCGAGCAGGGCCTGCCGGTGGCCGATGACAGCGTGTTCCTGGGCCTGGGCACCGTGGTCGAGGGTTGCGAGCAGGCCGGCAGCGAGAAGAACTGCCGCCGCCGCCTGGCCGGGCAGAAGTACCGCGTGCTGATGCAGTTCGGCGACCAGTTGGGTGACTTCGTGGAAGTGACCGCCAACACCAACGAAGGCCGTGACGCACTGCTGCAGCAGTACCACGACTGGTTCGGCGAGCGCTGGTGGATGCTGCCGAACCCGACCTACGGCGGCTTCGAGCCGGCGCAGTTCAACAACGATTACAGCCAGTCGCGCCAGGCCCGCCACGACGCCAAGCGCGCCGCCCTGGACTACGCACCATGAGCCGCGCACCGCTGCCGCTGCGCGATGACGAGCGCCTGATCTTCGCGCTGGACGTGCCTGACCGCGCGCAGGCGCTGGAGTGGGTCGACCGCCTTGGCGACAGCGTGGCCTTCTACAAGATCGGCATGGAACTGCTCGCCTCCGGCGAGTACTTCCAGGTGCTTGATGAGCTGGCCCGCCGCGACAAGCGCGTGTTCGTCGACCTGAAGTTCTTCGACATTCCGGCCACCGCTGCGGCGGTGATCAAGCGCCTGTCGCAGTGGCCGGTCAGCTACGCCACCATCCATGGCTGGCACCCGGCCATGATGGAGGCGTGCGCGGCCGCCAACAGCGGCGACATGCGCCTGCTGGCAGTGACCGTGCTGACCTCGATGGGTCGCCCCGACCTCGCACGGATGGGCATCGACCGCGAACCGGTGGACGTGGTGGTCGAGCGCGCGCTGGCCGCCCAGGCCGCCGGCATCGATGGCGTGATCGCTTCGGGCCAGGAAGCCGGCCCGATCCGCGCTGCCACCGGCAGCGGATTCTCCATCGTCTGTCCGGGCATCCGCCCCGGTGGCCCGGTCGGCGATGACCAGAAGCGTACCGTTGGCGTAGCGCAGGCCTTTGCCGATGGCGCCGATGCCATCGTGGTCGGTCGCCCGATCCGCCTGGCCGCCGATCCGCAGGCCGCAGCGCGGGCGATCCAGCAGGAAATCGCGTCGGCTCTGGCTGCACGCTGAGCCCACAGCCGACGCCGATCACGCTGGCACCACGAACGCCATCCCGATCCATGCGGGATGGCGTTCGCATTTGTGGGGCTGCATCTGTCGCACGCAGCGCCAGCCACGAGAACTGTGCGCAGGTTCGCGCTGCGGGCCTCTCCACTGCTCCCCAATCGATGCACCGGTACGGACCGCGGCCGCGCCGGTTCCAACCATCGACAGAGGAGTACAGGGAAATGTATCGCAGCACCTCTTTGTTCATCGGCCTGCTGTTGGCCGCGTCCGCCGTACCCGCCTTTGCTGCGCCACAGGTGCGCGATGCGCCGCGCGTGATCGGCGGCGAAGCGGCACTCGCCGGCGAGTACCCGTTCATGGTCAGCATCCAAGGCATTTTCGATGGCGATTCGGACCACGACCGCCACTTCTGCGGGGGCACCCTCATCTCACCCTCGTGGGTGCTGACGGCCGCGCACTGCGTGCAGGGCGAAGCGCCTGGTGGCATCGCCGTTGTCGGCAAGGTCACGACCCTGTCCACCGACGCCGCGCCACGACCGTCCAACGTCAAGGCGATCCACGTCCATCCGGCCTTCAACAGCGGCAATTCGCTCGAACACGACGTTGCCCTGGTCCAGCTGAGCGCGCCCCTGGATGGCGCACAGCCGGTGGCACTGCGGCTGCGGCCCGACGCCGGCTACCTCAAGCCGGGCCGCGAGTTCACCGTGATTGGCTGGGGCGACACCGACATCGGCGATGGCCGGATCTACCCCACCCAGCTGCAGACCGCGCAGGTGCCGTTCGTGTCCTTCAGTGACTGCCAGCAGGCCTACGGCGGTGAACTCGCACGCGGCAAGGTGATCTGCGCCGGCCGTGAAGGCGTGGACAGCTGCCAGGGCGATTCCGGTGGCCCGCTGCTGCTGCGCCTGCGCGAGGGCTGGACCCAGTTCGGCATCGTCAGCTGGGGCGAGGGGTGCGCGCTGGCCGGCTATCCCGGGGTTTATGCCCGAATCGCCGAAAAACATGCCGTAGATTTCATTGAGGCGGTTTGGCAACGGGACTGATCCATTAAAATCAAATAGATACAATGCATTACGTAAAGTGTTGCCTTAACTTGGGCGGCAGCGTAGGATCGCCGCCATCCGGTCCTTGACCGGACATGCGCCACAACACTGTCCTCCGGCCCCGTGCCGGCTTGAAGAGCCTGCGATCCCCGTGATCCGGGCTCTTTTTTTATCCCGGTGGCCCCCTTGGCTGGAAACCGTGACGTCCCGGCTTGCCGCTGTCACGTCGCAGGCCGCAAGATGCGGGCCGGTCCGGGGAGTCCGAGTGCATGAGCGTGGCGGTGCGAGGAAAGTCTGCGCGTGGATGGGGGCTGGCGGCCATGCTGCTGCTGGCCGTGGCGGGGTGCCGCGAGTCTGCCAACGATCCGGCCAGGCCGGCGGCCGAGCCGGTGGCTGCAGTACAGGCGATGGCGTTGCGCCTTGCCGAAGACGATCTGGTCGGCTACGCAAAGCTGTCGGTGCCGCCGGCCCAGTACCAGCGCCTGCAGCAGGCGTGGGTGGAAGGCCACAGCCAGTGGCCGCTGACCGAGCTGCCACTGGGCGACCAGCTGCTGCCGATGCTGGCCGCACTGCGCAAGCCCGGTGCCAGCGCCGAACTGCAGCGCAGCTTCGATCGCCAGCTGGCTGGCCAGGCCGGCGCCGTGCGCCAGGCCGCACAGTCGATGGGCAACTTCGGCGTGCAGTACCTGCGCCACCAGAAGGGCTACACGCCCAGCCAGCAGGCCCACTACATCGCCCTGGTCGAGACCCTGGCGGGGTGGGCGCAGGCTGCCCCCATCAGCGACCGCGCACGTGCCCGCAGCACCATCGCCGCGCTGGTCGGCGCCGCCAGCAAGGTCGGCTTCGATGATGAAGCCGGCCTGCAGGCGGCCGGCATGGAAGGCAGCCTGCAGCAGCTGGCGCCGTTCATCCACACCCTCAAGGCGGTGCTGGGCAGCTACGGACTCGGCGTGGACGACGCGCTGCGCAGCGTGCGCGGCGAACTGCTGTCGGTGCAGGGCGACAATGCGCTGGTGCGCCTGCACTACGACCTGGCCGGTCGCGAGATGACCCTGCAGCTGCCATTGAGCCGGCGCGAGGGCCACTGGTACCTGACCCGCACCCTGGCCGACACCGACGCGCTGCTGCGCAAGGCCGATGCGGCCCGCGCGGCGGCGTCGCCAGTACCGGCTGAAGCCCCCGCCGAGGGTGGGGAAGCGGCAACACCGCCGCCTAAGCCATAATGGCGCCGATGTCGAAACAGAACCCGCTGCCGTTCCCCGGCGAAGAATCCCAGTCGACGCCCGCCGATACGGTGTCGGCGTCCCCCTCGACCGGTACCGGCCCGAACCCGGTACCGCCGCCCGCGCACGCGCGTCCGGCCGGACGCCGTCCACTGTGGGCCCGCCTGCTCGGTCGCCTGGTCGAGCCGTGGCTGTCGCTGAAGATCGAACCGGAAGACCCGGGCCAGTACAACGATGGCCGCCCGGTCATGTACGTGCTGGAAGACTACGGCCTGTCCAACGCGCTGATCCTGGACAAGGCCTGCCGCCAGGCCGGCCTGCCGTCGCCGCTGGTGCCGCTGGCCGGTGATCCGACCGGCCGCAAGCGCGCCTACCTGGCGCTGTCGCGGCGCAGCTCCAGCAACTCGCTGATCCCCGAACAGCGCGGCGCCAAGACCCACTCCGATTCGCTGGCCAAGGTCCTGCAGGCGCACCGCGTGCGCGATGACCTGGACGTGCACCTGGTGCCGGTGTCGATCTTCGTCGGCCGCGCGCCGGACAAGCAGAGCGGCTGGTTCGCGGTGCTGTTCTCGGAAAACTGGGCGCTGGTGGGCCGCTTCCGCCGCCTGCTGGGGCTTCTGCTGAACGGGCGCAATACCATCGTGCGCTTCGCTCCGCCGATCTCGCTGCGCAGCACCGTCGACGAAGGCCTGGAACCGGAGCGCACGGTGCGCAAGCTGCAGCGCGTGCTGCGCACCCATTTCCGCCGCATCCGTGAATCGGTGATCGGCCCGGACCTGTCGACCCGGCGCCTGCTGGTGGACCAGGTGCTGGCCGCCGAGCCGGTCCGCGAAGCGATCGCCGCACAGGCCAAGCGCGACAACTCGAAGCCGGCCGATGCCTGGAAGAAGGCACACGCCTACGCCTGGGAAATCGCTGCGGACTATTCCAGCCCGGTCGTGCGCTCGGCCAGCTTCATGCTCAGCCACGTGTGGAACCGCATCTATGCGGGCGTGCTGGTACACCACCTGGACAAGTTCAAGGCCGCCGCGCCGGGCCACGAAGTGGTCTACGTGCCCAGCCACCGCAGCCACATGGACTACCTGCTGCTGTCCTACCTGCTGTACGACCGTGGCATCGTGCCGCCGCACATCGTGGCCGGCATCAACCTGAACCTGCCGGTGGTCGGCACCCTGCTGCGCAAGGGCGGTGCGTTCTTCATCCGCCGTTCGATCCGTGGCAATGCGCTGTACTCTGCGGTGCTCAGTGAGTACGTCGCGCAGCTGGTGGCCGGTGGCTACTCGCTGGAGTACTTCGTCGAAGGCGGCCGCTCGCGTACCGGGCGCCTGCTGCAGCCCAAGGGCGGCATGATCTCGATGACGCTGCGTGCATTCCTGCGCCAGCCGCGCAAGCCGGTACTGTTCCAGCCCATCTACATCGGCTACGAGAAGCTGATGGAGGGCGGCAGCTACCTGGACGAACTGTCCGGCCGGCCAAAGGAAAAGGAATCGATCTGGTCGCTGCTGTGGGGCATCCCCAAGGTGCTCAAGCAGAACTACGGCCAGGTGGTGGTGAACTTCGGCGAGCCGATCGCGCTGAACGACGTGCTGGCCGAGAAGGCGCCGGAGTGGAAGGGCGAGGCGGTGTCCGAGGACGAGAAGCCAGCCTGGCTGTCGACCACGGTGGATACGCTGGCCGAACGCATCCAGGTGCGCATCAATGGCGCCGCCGACGTCAACCCGATCAACCTGCTGGCGCTGGCGCTGCTGTCCACGCCGAAGCACGCGATGGGCGAGGCCGACCTGATCGCGCAGATCGAACTCTGCAAGACGCTGCTGGTCGAGATGCCGTACTCGGACCGGGTAACGGTGACCCCGCACTCGCCGGAGCGGATCATCGCCCATGCCGAGGAAATCAACGTCCTCACCCGCATCAAGCATCCGCTGGGCGATGTGCTCAGCGTCAGCGGCGACACCGCGGTGCTGCTGAGCTACTTCCGCAACAACGTGGTGCACCTGTTCACCGCCTCGTCGTGGGTGGCCTGCTGCTTCCAGAACAACCGCCGCATGAGCCGTACCGGCCTGGTCCAGCTGGGCCGCACGGTGTACCCGTTCCTGCAGGCCGAGCTGTTCCTGCCGTGGAGCGAGGACGAGTTCGCGCAGCGCATTGACCGCACCATCGACGTGTTCGTGCGCGAAGGCCTGCTGCAGAACGTCAACGATGACGACGGCGGCATCCTGGCGCGCAACACCGGGCAGACCGACGAGGTGTTCCGCCTGCGGGCGATCGGCCATTCGCTGCAGCAGGCGTTCGAGCGCTACTACATCGCCATCTCGGTGCTGGTGAAGAACGGCCCCGGCGTGCTCGGCGCGGCCGAGCTGGAAAGCCTGTGCCAGCAGGCCGCGCAGCGCCTGAGCCTGCTCTATGCGCCGGCCGCTCCCGAGTTCTTCGACAAGGCCCTGTTCCGTGGCTTCATCCAGAAGCTGCGCGAACTGCGCCTGGTGTGGCCGGACGAGAACAGCAAGCTGCTGTTCGACGAACGCCTGGATGCCTGGGCCAAGGACGCCAAGTTCATCCTGGGGCGCGAGCTGCGCCACACCATCGAGCGGGTCAGCCCGGAAGCAGCGCGCCCGGACGAGCCTGCGCCGCAGGATTGAAGGCAGCGCCGGGCAATGCGGTGGGTGTGGACCTCGGTCCACACCTTCCAGCCGTGCCAACCAGGGTTGGCACCCATCCGAACCCGGCTCAGGCCGGCTCGTCGGGAATCTGCAGGCTTTCCAGCCTGGCGATGCAGTCCTTCAGCTGCAGCTTGCGCCGCTTCAGGCGCTTGGCTTCCAGTTCGTCCTCGCCGTTGGCCGCCATGCGGGTGATCTGTTCATCCAGCAGGCGATGCTCGGCGCGCAGGGCGGCGAGGTGCTCGACGATCTCGGCGGGGCTGTAGGTATCCACAGCCTCCGAGCATACACAGCGTTGATGACTGCCGGGAGAGGGGAAACCCGACCCCCGGCCGGGGCGGCTCCGAGCCGTTAGAATGGAACCCATGAGTGCCGTGATTTCCCTTCCCGATCCCCAGCCGCGCGCCGCCCGCGATCCGCGCGTGGCCGAGCGCGAGCAGCACAAGCTGGCCAAGCGCCTGCGCCGCCAGGTCGGCGAGGCGATTGCCGACTTCGGCATGATCGAGGCCGGCGACAAGGTGATGGTCTGCCTGTCCGGCGGCAAGGACAGCTACACCCTGCTGGACGTGCTGCTGCAGCTGCAGAAAAAGGCGCCGGTGCCGTTCGAGCTGGTGGCGGTGAACCTGGACCAGAAGCAGCCGGGCTTCCCCGAGCACATCCTGCCGGAATACCTGGCAGGGCTGGGCGTGCCGTACCACATCATCGAGCAGGACACCTATTCGGTGGTCAGCCGGGTCATCCCGGAGGGCAAGACGATGTGTTCGCTGTGCTCGCGCCTGCGTCGTGGCGCGCTGTACAACTACGCTGAGACCCACGGTTTCACCAAGATCGCGCTGGGCCACCACCGCGACGACATGGTGGCCACGTTCTTCATGAACCTGTTCCACCACGCCAAGCTGGCGGGCATGCCGCCGAAGCTGCGCAGCGACGACGGCAGGCACGTGGTGATCCGGCCACTGGCCTACGTGCGCGAGAGCGACATCGTCGACTACGCGCAGGCACGCCAGTTCCCGATCATTCCCTGCAACCTGTGCGGCAGCCAGGAGAACCTGCAGCGCCGCCAGGTCGGCCTGATGCTCAAGCAGTGGGAGAAGGACCATCCGGGCCGCATCGAGCAGATCGCGCGCGCCATGGGTGAAGTCCGGCCCTCGCAGCTGGCCGACACCACCCTGTTCGACTTCATGGCGCTGGGCCGTCGCGACGACACGCCGCTGCCCGACGCCCATGCCTGGCTGGCCGGCTCCCCGGCCGACGCCGACGCAGATCCCGAGACGCCCACCGTTTAAGGTCGGTCGCCCTTCCTCTTCGCCATCCGGAATTCCATGTTCTTTCGCAACCTGACGTTCTTCCGTTTCCCGACCACCACCGATTTTTCCGAAGTCGATACCCTGCTGCCGCACGCCGTGCTCAAGCCTGTTGGCGCGCTGGAAATGAATTCCCGCGGCTTCATTTCGCCGTTCGGCCGCGAGGAGAAGGAACTGCTCTCCCACCGCATCGCCGAACACCTGTGGCTGACCGTGGGCGGCGAGGACAAGATCCTGCCGGCGGCGGTGGTCAACGACCTGCTCGAGCGCAAGCTGGAGGAGATCGAGGAGAAGGAAGGGCGGCGCCCGGGTGGCCGCGAGCGCAAGCGCATGAAGGACGACCTGCTGCATGAACTGCTGCCGCGCGCCTTCGTGAAGTCCTCGCGCAACGACGCCTTCATCGACCTGCAGCACGGCTACGTGGCGGTGGATACCTCCAGCCGCAAGACCGGCGAATACTTCATGTCCGACATCCGCGGGCTGCTCGGCAGCTTCCCGGCGATGCCGCTGAACGCCGAAGTCGCGCCGCGCTCGATCCTGACCGGCTGGATCGCCGGCGAGCCGCTGCCGACCGGGCTGAGCCTGGGCGAAGAGTGCGAGATGAAGGATCCGGTCGAAGGCGGCGCGGTGGTCAAGTGCCAGCACCAGGAACTGCGCTGCGACGAGATCGACAAGCACCTGGACGCCGGCAAGCAGGTGACCAAGCTGGCGCTGATCTTCGAGGACAACCTGTCCTTCGTGATCGGCGACGACCTGATCGTGCGCAAGCTGAAGTTCCTCGACGGCGCCCTGGACCAGCTGGAGCATGCCGACGAAGACGGCCGCCGTGCCGAGTTCGATGCCCGCTTCGCCCTGCAGAGCGCCGAGATCCGCCGCCTGTTCCTGTTGCTGGAAGAAGCGTTCAAGCTCAGCAAGGCTGACTGAACAGGCAGCCCGACGGTCGCCGGTCATCCGGCGGCCCGAAGCAGCGCTATGCTGGGCGCATGAGCCGTCTGCTGCGCCGCCTGATCACTCCGACCCCGCCCGCCACCGTACAGCGCGATACCGTTCGCCTGCGCCTGGAGGATGCCGAGATCGAGGTGCTGCGCGTGCGCGATCCACGCGCGCGCCGCATCAAGCTGAGCGTGGACGAGCGCGGCGCACGCCTGACCCTGCCGCCGCGCGCAAGCCTGGTGATGGGCGAACGCTTCCTGGAACAGCACCGCGACTGGCTGGCGCTGCAGCTGCGGCAGTACCAGGGGCAGGGCCTGCCGCCACCGCTGCAGCCCGGCGAAGACGGCGTGCTGCCCCTGCGCGGCGAACTGCTGCCGCTGCGCTGGCAGGAAGGTCGCTACGCGCGGCTGGAGATCGACGCGCACGGCGCCTGCGTGCAGTGGCCGACCCGTGGTGGTGACGCCACCCTGCGCCGCCTGCTGCGCGAGTTCTATGAAGCGCAGACCCGCGCCGACGTCGGCCGCTGGCTGCCGAAGTACCTGCCCACCCTGCCGCGCGCCCCCAGCCGCCTGCGCCTGAAGGTGATGTCCTCGCAGTGGGGCTCGCTGGCCCCCGATGGCAGCATGGCCCTGGACCTGGCCCTGGTGCTCGGTCGTCCGGAAGCGTTCGAGTACGTGCTGGTGCATGAACTCTGCCACCTGATCCAGCCGAATCATTCGCCCGCGTTCTGGCACGAAGTCGAACAACGTTTCCCCGCGTGGCGCGAGCAGCGCGACTACTTCCAGCTGGAAGGCCGCAGGCTGAAGGCGATGCTTCGCCAGCTGCTGTAGAGCCGAGCCGATGCTCGGCTGACGCGGGTGGCGAAGATATCCAGCCCTCGCGATCAACAGCAGCCGAGCATCGGCTCGGCTCTACAAAAGCGCGACCCAACCTGATGATCGTGCAGCCCCACCCACCGCGAGGGACTCAGCCGTTGGCCGAAACCCTCACCCCGCCCGCAATGCCGCCGCGGCCGCCCACCGCGCCGCCACCCGCGGCGCGGTGATGCACACCGCCTGGTCGGTCACCGTTGTCACCGCGCGCTCCAGCAGCTGGATATCGGCCTCGTGCTGGCGTGCCACATGCGGGTCCTCGAAGAAGATCGCGCGCTGGCAGCGCCCCTCCAGCACACGGTCAGCAATCTGCGCATCGCCGCCCATCGGGCCACTCTGGTAGCGCGTCACCCACGGCGTATCGCTGGGCCAGCCGCGGCTCCAGGCCAGCTCGTTCAAGCGCTGGCCGGTGGTGCCGGTCGCCACGCGCTCGCCGAACCGTGCCAGCACATCGAAGTGCTCGTCAGCGAAGGCCAGCATTGCCGGCTTCATCGCGTCGTGCGCGATCAGCGCCAGCGTCTGGTGCTGGAAGGCATGCAGATCGTCGGCACCGGCATCAGCGGCCAGCCCGGCGTGGACGCGTTCCACCTCGATCCAGTCACGCGCAGTGGCCACGGTTGAAATGAACGGCTTGCCGTGGATCACGCACTGCCGCTTGAGCGCGGTTGCCTCCGGAAACACCGAGGAAGGATCGACCGGGTCGATCAGGTAGATCGCGCCGTCCAGGGTGCGCTCCGGCCCCATGCCAACCACTTCGGCCACCAGTTTCATCAGGCCACCCTCGCGTCCGTAGGGATACCGGTGCAGGCCGCCGTAGCCGGCCAGGAAGCCCTGCCGTTCGATCGCATCGTGGGTGCGCCCGACCGCGTGCAGCGATACCCCCAGTTCACGCAGCCCGGCCTCGCTGGCACGCAGCCAGCGGAACAGCGCGGCGCGCGCATCGTGGTGATGGAGACGGTTGGCGGCCAGGCCGATACGCATCGAGCGCTCCGTAGGGACGGGTAGAAGCGGCAGTGTATGTCGGCATTCGCCGATAGGGATGTTTTTCCAATTTTTCTCATTGTCGCGGAAGCGCGCCTCGCTAGCGTGGCTGGCAGCGGTACCGCTGCGCGGCCGTGGTTCCTGCCCGCGAAATGAGGATGTCTACCGTGAATGTCGCCGGCCGCCGCGCCGTCGCCGCTGTCATGGCATCGCTGTTGCTGCCCGGCATCGCTGCTGCGTCCGACTGCGCGAGCCCACTGCAGGTGGCATGGCGTTCCGATCGGCCGCCGCTGTCATACAGCGTGCAGGGCGACCTTGCGGGGGTGGCTGCGGATTACCTGCCCCTGCTGGGCCCGCAGGCGCTGCAGCATGCGCAGCCGTTGCCCGCAGCGGTGCTCACCGATGACCCGCTGCCGGCTGGCACCCAGGTGCTGCTGGGCTGGCCGCGCGCACAGCTGCCGACCGGCTGGGTGGCCAGCAGCCCCTACCTGGAAGTGCCACAGGTGATCGTGCGGCGCGAGAGCGCGGCAGCCGTGCTGGGGCTGGAGGACCTGCGTGGGCGCAGCGTGGCCAGTCCGGACCGGCTACCGCTGGAGGCACTGCTGGCCGAACAGGCCCCGGGTGCGCAGCTGCTGGCACCGGCGCCGCTGGACCACGCGCTGTCACTGCTGCGCGCCGGGCTGGTCGATGCGGTGGTGGCCAATCTCGCTGAGGTCGAAGCCGCGCTTCGCGCCGTGCCGGGTGACCCTCTGGTGATCGCAGCACCCGCTGGCTTCGGCGATGCACTGGTGCTGGCCGCCGTACCGGCCTGCGCCGCGGTGGTCGCTGCCTTCGACCGGGAGCTGCAGCGGGAGGGCGATGCGCGTCGGGCGTCGGTTCGCAGTGCCTGGCTGCCGGACCTGCCACGTGCGCGGCCCGCCGGTTCGGCACTGCGCTGGCTGGTGCCGGTGTCGCTGATCCTGCTCGCGCTCATACTGCTGCATGCCTTCGGCTACTGGCGCGTGCATCGCGAGAGCGTGCGTCGCCGGGTACTGGAGCAGCGCTTGCATGAAGTCACCGCGAACCTGCCGGCGGTGGTCTACCAGGCGCGCCGTTCGGCAACCGGCCACTACAGCCTGGCGCAGATCGCCGGCGACGTGCAGGCGCTGTTCGGCGTGGCCGTGGAAACTGAGCGGATCGACCATCTGCAGCTGCTGGCGGCCGTGCATGCCGGTGACCGCAGCCGGGTGATGGCGAGCATCGAAGCGGCCGCGCTCGTGCGCGGTCCGATCGACGTTACCTTCCGCACCCGGTCGGCGCAGGGCTGGCGCTGGGTCCGATCACAGGGACGACCGTTGCCGTGCGATGACAGCAGCGTGGAGTGGAGCGGCTACTGGATGGACGTCAGCGAAGCCCAGGCGCGTGCAGCGGCGTTGGCCGAGGCGCGCCGCGCGGCCGAGCAGGCGGCGCTGGCCAAGGGCCATTTCCTGGCGACCATGAGCCACCAGATCCGCACGCCGATGAGCACCCTGCTGGGCATGCTGGAGCGGCTGGCTGGCACTGACCTGGATGCGGGCCAGCGGCAGGTGCTGACCACCGTGGGTGACGCTGCGCAGATGCTGCGGCAGATCCTCGACGATGTGCTGCACAGCCAGCGTCTGCAGCCGGCACCCCTGCAGCTGCGTCCGACCGATCTGGCGGCGCTGGTGCGCGCGGTGCAGCAGCTGTTGATGCCGGTCGCGGCCAGCCGCGGGCTGCACCTGTGCAGCGAGATCGACCCGGCGTTGCAGCCCTGGTCGCTGGCTGACGGGCTGCGCCTGCGGCAGGTCCTGTTCAACCTGGCCGGTAATGCGCTCAAGTTCACCCTGCAGGGAAGCGTGGTGTTGCAGGTCCAGGTGCTGCAGCAGCGCGACGGCGGCCAGCGACTGCGCCTGCAGGTGACCGATACGGGCGTGGGCATCAGCGTGGAGCGCCAGCAGGCGGTGTTCGCCGCCTACGAACAAGCCGAGACCTCGACCACGCGTCGCTTCGGCGGCAGTGGGCTGGGCCTGTCGATCTGCCGTGAGCTGGCGGCATCGATGGGCGGGCAGCTGCACCTGCGCAGCGTGCAGGGCAAGGGCACCACGGTAGGGCTGGATCTGGATCTGGCGGCCTCTGTGGCAGCCAGGGACGCACCAGTGCCCGCGAGGGCTGCGCCGCGGGCGCTGCCGCCGGCGCGGGCGCTGGTTGTCGAGGACCATCCGACCAACCTGCAGTTGCTGGAGCAGCGCCTGTGCGAGCTGGGGCTGCAGGTCTACACCTGTAGCGACGGGCTGCAGGCATGGGAGGCCTGGCAGGCGCAACCGTTCGACCTGGTGATCACCGACTGCCATATGCCGCACATGGATGGCTTCGCGCTGGCGCGCGCGATCCGTCGCGATACCCGCGCTGCCCGTGCTCCGGTGCCGATCATTGCGTTGACCGCCAGCGTGCTGGAACGCACGCGCGAGGCCTGCCGTGAGGCGGGCATCGACCACTTCCTGGCCAAGCCAGTGGAGGCGCACGAACTGCGCGCGCTGCTGGAAGTGCTGCTGTTGCCGGACTCAGTGCGCCAGTAGGCGGACGATGCTGGCAGCGGCGTCGCGGCCTTCGGCCACCGCAGTTACCACGAGATCGGCACCACGCACCGCGTCGCCACCGGCGAACAGGCGTGGATGCGCGGTCTGGAACGGCAGGCGGTCCCTGCCACCGGCGAGGATGCGGCCATTGGGCTGGCCTTCCACCCCCAGTTCCGCCAGCCACGCCGGCACGCTCGGCGAGAAGCCGAAGGCGATGATCACCACGTCTGCCTCCAGCAGCGATTCACTGCCTTCGATCGGCACCGCGTTCTGGCGGCCATTGGCATCGGGCTCGCCCAGCCGGGTCTCGACCACGGTCACGCCGATCACCTCGTCGTCGGCGCCGGCTTCGATCGACAGCGGCTGCCGGTTGAACAGGAAGCGCACCCCTTCCTCGCGTGCATTGGCGACTTCGCGCGCGCTGCCGGGCATGTTGGCTTCGTCGCGGCGATAGGCGCAGGTGACCTTGGCCGCGCCCAGCCGCACCGCACTGCGCACGCAGTCCATACCGGTATCGCCTCCGCCCAGAACCACCACGCGCTTGCCGTTGAGGTCGGGCAGGGCGATGGTGTCTTCCCAGCCGGCGATCGGCCGGCCCTTCGGATCATCGCCACCGACGATGCGGCTGTTCTGCACCAGGAACGGCAGCGCCGGCAGCACGCCCTTCAGGTCCTGGCCGACCAGGCCACCATCGGTATAGCGGTAGGCGCCGGTGCCGATGAACACCGCATCGTGGCTGTCCAGCAACTGCTGCACGCTGACATCACGGCCGATCTCCACGCCGAGGCGGAACTGCACGCCCATGCCTTCCAGTACTTCACGGCGGCGATGGATCACGTCCTTGTCCAGCTTGAAGCTGGGAATGCCGAACTGCAGCAGGCCACCGATCTGCTCGTAGCGGTCGTAGACCACGGCGGCAATGCCGGAGCGTGCCAGGCGGTCGGCACAGGCCAGCCCGGCCGGGCCGGCACCAATCACCGCCACACTGTGGCCGGTCGGCTGCACCGCGCCCAGGTCCGGGCGCCAGCCACTGGCCAGTGCGGTATCGACGATGTACTTCTCCACCGCGCCGATGGTGACCGCGCCGAACTCCTCCAGCGTGCAGCTGCCTTCGCACAGCCGATCCTGCGGGCAGACCCGGCCGCACACTTCCGGCAGCGGATTGGTGCTGTGGCACAGCGTGGCGGCCTCGTGGATGCGGTTTTCCTGCACCAGCTGCAGCCACTGTGGAATGGCGTTGTGCACCGGGCACTTCCAGCTGCAGTAGGGGTTGCCGCAGTCCAGGCAGCGGCCCGCCTGGTACTGGGCGTCTTCCTTGCCGAACTTGCCGTAGAGCTCGCCCCAGTCGCCGGACGTGCGCAGTTCCACCGGGATGCGCTGCGGCATGGTGCGGGGCAGGTCGAGGAACTGGAAGGCGTGCTTGCGGCTCATGGCGGACTCTGTGGTGTTTTCCGGATGCCGGCCAGCGGCCGGCACTACGTGATCCTGGGATGCCGGCCAGCGGCCGGCACTACCGTTATGCGGCGCGGCGCAGGGTTTCGGTCAGCGACTCGATGCTAGCGGCCTTCGGTTTGACCAGCCAGAACTTGCCGATGTAATCGCGGAACTCGTCCAGGATCTGCTGCGCCCAGATGCTGCCGGTCAGCTCGCGGTGGCGGCCGATCAGGCGGTGCAGGTGCTGGCGGTAGTTCTCGAAGCCTTCGGCGGAGACGCGATGGATGTCGATCAGCTCGTGGTTGTAGCGGTCGACGAAATCGCGATCCACGTCCAGCACGTAGGCCAGGCCACCGGTGAAGCCGGCGCCGAAGTTCAGCCCGACCTTGCCCAGCACCAGCACCACGCCATCGGTCATGTACTCGCAGCAGTGGTCACCGGCACCTTCCACCACTGCCAGCGCGCCCGAATTGCGCACCGCGAAACGCTCGCCGGCGCGGCCTGCGGCGAACAGCTCGCCACCGGTAGCGCCATACAGGCAGGTGTTGCCGATGATGGCGGTGCTGCGTGCCTCGAAGCGGGCGCCACGCGGCGGACGCACCACCAGCCGGCCGCCGGCCATGCCCTTGCCGACGTAATCGTTGGCTTCGCCTTCCACTTCCAGGTGCAGGCCCCCGACGTTGAAGGCCCCGAAGCTCTGCCCGGCGCTGCCGCGGAAGCGCAGTTCCAGCGGTGCCTCGGCCATGCCCTGGTTGCCGTGCGCGCGCGCCACCGCGCCCGCCAGGCGGGTGCCGATGCTGCGGTCGGTGTTGTGGATCAGGAAGCGGTGCTCGCCGCCGCGCTTGTGCTCGATGGCCGGGGCCAGCAGCCCATCCATCTGCGTGGCCAGGCTGTCCGGCGATTCGTACAGGCGCTGCGCGGCGCAGTGGCTGCCTTCGTAGCGGCTGTCGGCCAGCAGCCGCGACAGGTCCACGCGCACGCCGTCGCGCGGCGCGGCCTCGATCTGCCGCAGCAGGTCGGTGCGGCCGACGATCTCTTCCAGCGAACGCGCGCCCAGGTACGACAGCCAGCCGCGCACTTCCTCGGCCAGCAGCCGGAAGAAGTTCTCCACGCGTTCGGGCTGGCCGGTGAAGTGGTTCTCGCGCAGGCGCTCGTCCTGGGTGGCCACGCCGGTGGCGCAGTTGTTGAGGTGGCAGATGCGCAGGTACTTGCAGCCCAGCACGATCATCGGCGCGGTGCCGAAGCCGAAGCTGTCCGCCCCCAGCAGCGCGGCCTTGACCACATCCAGGCCGGTCTTCAGGCCGCCATCGGTCTGCAGCAGGGTGCGCCCGCGCAGGTCGTTGGCCAGCAGCGCCTGGTGCGCTTCGGCTACGCCCAGTTCCCACGGCACGCCGGCATAGCGGATCGAGCTGACCGGCGACGCACCGGTGCCGCCGTCATGGCCGGAGATGGTGATCAGGTCCGCACCGGCCTTGACCACGCCTGCGGCAATCGTGCCGACGCCGGCATGGCTGACCAGCTTCACCGACACCAGCGCGGTCGGGTTGACCTGCTTGAGGTCGTAGATCAGCTGGGCCAGGTCTTCGATCGAATAGATGTCGTGGTGCGGTGGCGGCGAGATCAGGCCGATGCCCGGACGCGCATAACGCAGGCGTGCGATCAGCTCGTTGACCTTGTGCCCCGGCAGCTGGCCGCCCTCACCGGGCTTGGCGCCCTGCGCGACCTTGATCTGCAGCACTTCGGCATTGACCAGGTATTCGGCGGTGACGCCGAAGCGGCCCGAGGCCACCTGCTTGATCTTGCTGCGCTTCGCGGTGCCATAGCGTGCGGGATCTTCGCCGCCTTCGCCGGAATTGCTGCGGCCGCCGAGGCGGTTCATGGCAATGGCCAGCGCCTCGTGCGCTTCCGGCGACAGCGCGCCCAGGCTGATGGCGGCGGTATCGAAGCGCGGGAACAGGGCGCTGGCCGGGGCGACCTCGTCCAGCGGCACCGGCGTAGCGGCCGGCACCAGTTCCAGCAGGTCGCGCAGCGCCGATGGCGGGCGCGCGTGCACCGCATCGCAGTACTGCTGCCACGCACGCGGGTCACCGCTGCGCGCGGCGCGCTGCAGGGTGGTGACCACGTCGGGGTTGTACATGTGGTACTCGCCGCCGTGCACGTACTTCAGCAGGCCGCCCACATCCACGCCCTGCTGCGCATCCCACGCCTGCGCGCACAGCTCGCGCGCGTCGGCATCCAGGCGGGCGAAGCCGGCGCCGCCGATGCGCGAAGCGGTGTCCGGGAAGCACATGTCCACAACCTCGGGTTCCAGGCCGATGATCTCGAACAGCTGCGCGCCGCGATAGCTGGCCACCGTACAGATGCCCATCTTCGAGATGATCTTCGACAGGCCCTTGTAGATGCCCTTGCGGTAGCGGCGGCCGATCTGCGACTGCTCGCCGCCCTTGCTGAGCTTGAGGATGCCGCGTCGGCCCAGGTCGAACAGGGTCTGATAGGCCAGGTACGGATACACCGCGGTGGCACCGAAGCCGAGCAGGCAGGCCATGTGGTGTGGGTCGCGCGCGGTACCGGTCTCGACGATGAGATTCACGTCGCAGCGCAGGCCCAGCCGCGAGAGGTGGTGGTGGATGGCGCTGGTGGCAAGCAGGGCATGCACCATCGGCCGACCGGCCACCGGGTAGCGGTCGGACAGCAGCAGCATCACCATGCCCTCGCGCGCGGCCTGTTCGGCCTCGGCACAGATGCGCTCGATGCCGGCACGCAGGCCCTCGTCTTCGCTGTAGGACAGGTCGAGCAGGCGGTTGGCCTGCACGTACTGGTCCATCTTCAGCAACTGGCGCAGCTTGCGCTGGCTGAGCACCGGCGAATTGAGGATGACGTGGTTCACCGTCTCCGGGCCGGCATGGAAGATGTTGGTCTCCTTGCCAAGCTGGGTGGACAGCGACATCGCGCAGTCTTCGCGGAGCGGATCGATCGGTGGGTTGGTGACCTGCGCGAAGGCCTGGCGGAAATAGTCGTACAGCGGACGGCTGCGCTGGCTCAGCACCGCCATCGGTGTGTCGTCGCCCATCGAGCCGGTGGCTTCCTGCTCGGTCTCGGCCAGCGGCCGCAGCACCTGTTCCACTTCCTCGCTGCTGAGCTGGTAGAGCTTGTGGTAGCTGCGCAGGGTGCTTTCGTCGAACGGCTCTTCCACCAGCGACGGGTCGATCAGTTCGGTCTGCAGGTAGGTGACGCCCTGCTGCAGCCACTGCTTGTACGGCGCGCGGCCGCGGTTGATGCGGTCCACCGCGTCCGAATCGAGCAGGTCGCCGCGCTTGAGGTCGATGGCCACCATTTCGCCGGGGCCGAGCTTGCCCTTGCGCACCACGCGCTCGGTCGGCACTTCCCACACGCCGGCTTCGGAGGCGACGAGGAAGTGGCGGTCGGCGGTCAGCATCCAGCGCGCCGGGCGCAGGCCGTTGCGGTCCAGCGTGCACACCGCGTAGCGGCTGTCGCAGGCGACGATGCCGGCCGGGCCGTCCCACGGCTCGCTGTTGAGGCCGTGGAATTCGTAGAACGCGGCCAGGTCGGGGTCCTTGAACTCCAGCGACTGGGTGGCCGGCGGCACCAGGATGCGCAGCGCCTGGATCAGCTCCATGCCACCGGCGACCATCAGCTCCAGCATGTTGTCCAGGCTCTGCGAGTCCGAACCGTGCATGGAGATCACCGGATCGAACTCGGCGATGTCGAAGCGCGGCGTCTTCCACACCTTGCTGCGCGCCTGCGCCCAGCGACGGTTGCCTTCGATGGTGTTGATCTCGCCGTTGTGGGCGAGCATGCGGAACGGGTGGGCCAGCGGCCAGCGCGGCAGCGTGTTGGTGGAGAAGCGCTGGTGGAACACGATCGCGCTGGAGGCCAGTTCGCGGCGTTGCAGGTCCGGGAAGAAGCGGCTGAGCTTGTCCGGCAGCACCATGCCCTTGTAGCTGATCGCATCCGGGGTGAGGGTGGTGACGTAGAAGTCGGCATGGTCGCGCAGCTGCTGTTCGCTGCGGCGGCGGGCCAGGAACAGCGCCAGCGCGAAGCCGGCATCATCCTGGCCGACGCCGGCGTCGACGAACACCTGCTCGATGCGCGGCAGGGTATCGCGCGCCAGCTGGCCGCAGACGCTGTCGTCGGTCGGTACCTCGCGCCAGCCGGCGACCTTGCAGCCGACCGCTTCCACCTGCGCCTGCAGCTGGGTGCGGCAGGCGTCGGCGGCCTCGGTGTCGTGCGGCAGGAACACCAGGCCGGCAGCGAAGCGCGCGGCGACGGCGATGCCGGCTTCGCTGGCCAGCAGTTTCAGGAATGCATCGGGGCGGCGCAGCAGCAGGCCACAGCCATCGCCGGTCAGGCCATCGGCGGCGACGCCGCCACGGTGGGTCATGCGCGAAAGCGCGGCGATGGCGGTATCAACCAACAGGCGCGAAGGTTGATCGTCGAGCTGGGCGACCATGCCAAATCCACAGGCATCGCGCTCGGAGCGCGGGTCGTAAAGCCCTTGGCGGTTGCGGGGGGCCATCTCTACCTCGATGCGTATAGGGTTGGCGGCGACACTCGTCCCCGCTCATTCCCTGGAGCGCATCGTGAGGCCACCGGATGCCTCGACTAGATCACAGGTTGCTGCAGCGCCGCAATACACGGTTGCAGGTGCAACAGAACGCGCCGGCAACCCCGTGCCGGCGCGCGGTCGAACTCAGCCGCAGCGCACGCCGCTGACCAGGCCCTTGTCGTCCACTTCGATGTTCAGGCGGTCGCCGAGGAACTCCATGGTGGCTACGTCATTGGGCTTCATGACGCGCAGCTGGTGGGCACCGGCATCTTCCTGCGCCTGCTTGCCCAGCGCGTCGGCGTAGGCCTGGCCGACCAGGCTCTGCACCTGGCTGGCATCGCAGGTGCCGACCGGCGGTGCCTCGGTGGCCTTGCCGGTTTCGTCGGCCGGCGCCTTGGCGGCTTCGGCCGCCTGCTGGGCATGGGCCGTGGCCGAATCCTGTTCATCCAGCGCCGGAGCCTGGCAGGCGGTCAGGGCCAGCACGGCCGGCAGCAGCAGGGCGGAGAGCGAACGGGCGCGAATCGGGAACGACATCATGACTCCGGAAGGGATTGTGAAAGCCCGAGCATAGCGGCGAACCGACCCTCACGTGTTTGTCTTCTGTTATCGACAGGTTCGCGGCATCGCGACGGCGACACTGCGGTCATGCCAACCTCCCCTACCCCCGAACGACAGGCCGCGCGAGCGGCCGGCCTGCGCTATGTCGATGACACCCAGCCCGGCATCAGCCGGCGCCGCGCCGGCAAGGGCTTCAGTTACCGCGATGCCGATGGCCACACGGTTCGCGATGCCGCCACCCTGCAGCGCATCCGTGCGCTGGCGATTCCACCTGCGTATACCGCCGTGTGGATCTGCGCCCACGCCAACGGCCACCTGCAGGCCACCGGCCGCGATGCGCGTGGACGCAAGCAGTATCGCTACCATGCCGATTGGGCGAAGGAGCGCGATGCCGGCAAGTTCGACCGCATCATCGCCTTTGGCGAGGCGTTGCCCACCTTGCGGCGGCGGCTGTCGCGTGATCTGAAGCAGCCCGGCTTCCCGCGCGACAAGGTGCTGGCGGTGGTGGTGGCCCTGCTGGCCGACACCCTGGTGCGGGTGGGCAACGAAAGCTATGCACAGGAAAACAAATCCTACGGGCTGACAACGCTGCGCAACCGCCACCTGGACCTGCTGCGCGGTGGCCGCGTGCGCATGCGCTTCCGGGGCAAATCCGGGCAGTTGCACGAGGTGGTGGTGGGCGATCGGCGGCTGGGCACGCTGGTGCGCGGCATCCAGCAGCTGCCCGGGCAGGCGCTGTTCCAGTACCGCGACGACGAAGGCGCGCTGCAGCCGGTGGATTCCGGCGCAGTGAACGACTACCTGCGCGAGGTGATGGGCGAAGACTTCACCGCCAAGGACTTCCGCACCTGGGGCGGCACGCTGGCGGCGGTACAGGCATTCGCCGCCACCGAACTGCCGGAACCGGCCAGCCAGCGCGCGCTGGCCAGGGCGCAGCGCGAAGTGGTATGCCAAGTGGCGGCACGGCTGGGCAACACGCCGGCCGTGTGCCGAAAGGCCTACATCGACCCGTGCGTGTTTGCCGGCTGGGAGCGCGGTGAGCTGGCCTCGCTGGCTGGCCTGCGCGGCCCGCGGCAGTGGGAGCAAGCCACGCTGAAAGTGCTGCGCCGGGCGCGGCGGCTCAGTCGCAGTCGTCAGCCGCAGTAGATCGCAACGATGTTGTTGGTCCGGCCCTTCTCGATGGTCAGGCGGTCGCCGCCTTCGCTGGCCGGCGGCACCCGCGGGCCGTCATGGCGCAGTACCCGTACGTGCAGGCTGTCACTGTCCACGCGTGCGCGGGCCACGGTGGCGTCCGAGGCGGCCAGGCCCACCGCGCCGCGCACCCTGTCGCTGTGGCACTGGCCGGAAATCACGCCGTCGATCGGCTGCACCTGGGCCATCGGCGTGCTGCTGCAGGCGGCAAGGGCAAAGCAGGCGGCGGCGGTGGCGATGGCAAGTTTCATGGCGGCGGTCCTTGTGTGATTGCGTGCAGGGTGCGACGTCAGACGTGGTGGCGGAATGAATGCCGTGCACATCGTGGACACGGCGCGCTCACTGCCGCCAACAGCGTGGGTGGCGACACTGCAGGAGCGGCATGGGCCGCCCCCCGGTAGTGCCGGCCGCTGGCCGGCAGCCCCTTTCCCTCCCGAGGAGACCTGCATGGCCACCACCAGGAAGACCCCCGCCCGCCGTAAGGCATCGCCGAAAGTGCGTAAAGGCAGCACCCCGACCGAGGCGGTCGCCGACCCCGATCGCCCGCGCGTGGTGAAGACCGCAACCCGCAAGGCGGCCGCCAGTGATCCGCGGGCGGCACGCGTCGCTGCACGGCAGCGGCGCCTGCAGGACCAGGAGAAGGCCAAGGACGCCCGCGCGGCCAAGAAGGCAACAAAGAAGACCGCGACCCAGGCCGGCGCACGCCGGCAGCCGGAGGCGATGCCGGCGCAGCAGCTGGCCAAGCCCGGACACGAGCACGAACTGGAGCTGGCGCCCCGTTTCCTTGCGCCCGACTACGCGGGCAGCGGCAAGCTGCAGGGCATGCGTGCGATCGTCACCGGTGGCGACTCCGGCATTGGCCGTGCGGTGGCAGTGTTGTTCGCGCGCGAAGGTGCGGATGTGGCGGTACTGCACCTGGACGAGCCCGAAGACGCGGACATCACCCGCCAGCACGTGGAACGCGAAGGCGGCCGCTGCGTGGTAATCGCTGGCGATGTGCGCGATCCGCGCTTCTGCAACAAGGCCGTCAAGCAGGTGGCCAAGGCGTTCGGCGGCATCGATATCCTGGTCAACAACGCCGCGTTCCAGCTGCACTGCGAGCGCCTGGAAGATCTGGAAGACGCGCACCTGCAGGAAACGCTGCAGACCAACATCGGCGGCTACATCCAGATGGCGCGTGCGGTACTGCCATATCTGGGCGAGGGCGCGAGCATCATCAACACCGGTTCGGAAACGGGCATCTTCGGCAGCAAGGCGCTGATCGATTACTCGGCGACCAAGGGCGCGATCCACGCGTTCACCAAATCGCTGGCCAGCCAGCTGCTGCCGCGCGGCATCCGGGTCAACTGCGTGGCGCCGGGGCCGGTGTGGACGCCGCTGAACCCCGCCGACAAGCAGGCCGAAGACGTGGCGGAGTTCGGCAAGGACAGCGACATGGGCCGGCCCGCGCAGCCCGAGGAGCTGTCGCCGGCCTACGTCTTCCTGGCCTCGCCGGCCTGTGCCAGCTACATCAGCGGGGTAATCCTGCCGGTGATGGGTGGACCGCGTGGGTGAACAAGCACTGCCGGTAGTGCCGGCCGCTGGCCGGCAGCCTCAGGGCACGGTCACCGCAGGCGCATAAAGATCGGCAATGCGTGGAATGAACTGCTGCGGATTGGCACCGACAAGATTGGTCAGCACCACGACCGCCACGCCGCGCTCGGGATAGACCACGAAGGCCGAGCGCGCACCGCCGATACCGGCCACCTGAAGGTCGGGCGATGCGCGTAGTACCGCCCAGCCACCCGCCCACGGGCCGGCACGGCCATCAGCGAGGCGCTCTGCGCTCCACATCCGCCGCAGGGCCGTTTCCGGCAGCAGGCGGCCTTCGGTCAGCGCGGCCAGCCAGCGCGCGGCGTCGTCGGCGGTGGTGAGGATGCCGCCACCGGCCCAGAGCGAAGGCGGTATGTCGTAGAACCAGTGCGACAGGCGGGACGGTGCATCCGCAGCATCGGTGGCACGCGGGGCCAGGCTGTACATCGTTGCCGCGTCCGGAATCAGGTCGTAGCTGTCGCCGAAGGTGGTGCGGGCCATGCGCGCGCTGCTGAACTGGCGCGTGGCCAGGAAACGTTCGTAGGGCATGCCGGATTGCTGCGCGATGATCCGTGCCAGCAATACGTAGTTGGTCTGGTTGTAGGCGAAGCGCTGCCCAGGCGCCGCTTCCAGCGGTCGAGCTGTCACCGCCGCCCATGCCTGTGCTTCGGAACCTCCGCCCAGCAGCCCGTTCGCATCAAGGATGTCCGGAAGGCCGGAGGTATGCGCCAGCAGCTGGTGTACGCGTACGTCTCTCCACGCTGGCGGAAGATCACCCAGATATCGCGAGGCCGGCGCGTCCAGATCCAGTTGCCCCTGCTGGGCCAGCTGCGCGGCCGCCACGCCGGTGAATGCCTTGGTGGCCGAATTGAGCGGGAAGCGGGTGTCGCGCGAGGCAAGCACACCGTTCTCCACGTTGGCCAGCCCGTAGGCTTCGGAGAGCACGATCTGCCCATCCTTGACCACCGCGATCTGCAATCCCGGGATGCGCTGCTCCAGCATGATCTGGCGGATCAGGCGGCGGGTCTGGTCGTTGGCCTGGTCCTGGCTGGCAGAGACGGCGGCGAAGGGCAGGGCACTTATGAGCATGAGCAGGACTCGGAGCATTGGGCGGGACATGCGGAATTCCAGCGGGGCGTTGCGGATCGGATGCGGCGGGCGGGTCAAAGGTTTAAGCGCTCGGTGGCGCCTACCGTTCGTCGGCCCATGACTTCCGGGGGGTTGACTACAGATGTCGTCAAGCTGACAGTGACGACACGTGTAGTCAAGGGAGTGGTGTCATGCGCGGCAAGACCATCGGGGACCAGGAACTGGCCCTGCTGCAGTACATCGATGAACATGCGCCGGCCAGTGTCGGTGAGGTCGCCAGTGGCTACGGCGAGGCCCGTGGGCTGGCTCGTTCCACTGTGCTGACGATGATGGAGCGCCTGCGGGCGAAGGGGTATCTTCAGCGTCGGCAGCAGGACGGCGTCTACCGCTACCAGGCCACCCGTGGCCCGCAGAGCGTGCTGCAGGGCGCGGTGGCGCAGTTCGTCGACAACACCCTGCAGGGCTCGGTGTCGCCGTTCGTGGCCTATCTGTCGCAGCGGCAGAAGGTCAGCGACAACGAGCTGGCCGAGCTGGAAGCGCTGGTCGCCCAACTCCAATCGCGTCGCCACGAGGGCTGAGCCATGGACACCACGATGCTGATCCCGATGCTGGAACGCCTGGGCTGGACCAGCCTGCAGACCGTGCTGCTGGTGGCGCTGGTGTACGGCCTGTGCCGCGCGCTGCCGTCGCTGTCGGCGGCGACCCGCTGCCGCCTGTGGTGGCTGGTCTCGCTGCAGGCCGTGCTCGGCCTGTTCTGGAGCCAGCCGTTGCAGTTGGCCTGGCTGCCTGCCCCGCAGGCGGTGGCGATGACCGCGACCGACGTGGCCGCTGACATCGTCTACCCGCTGGCCCCGGAGGCCTCGGCACAGTTGCTGGCCGCGATGCCGATGCCTGCAGCGGACGCGCCGGCAGTGGCGTGGTGGGCCGTCGCGCTGGCCGCGCTGTGGGCATCCGGCGTGCTGCTGATGGCGCTGCGTACCTTCGGTGAGTGGCGTCGCTGCCGCGCGCTGCTGGCAGCGGCCTATCCCTGCGAGGACCAGGCGTTGGTGCAGGCCCTGCAGCTGGCTTCCGATGCACATGGTGTGCGGCCTGCGCCGCGGTTGTGGATGAGCACGCAGGTGGACGCACCGCAGCTGGTCGGTCCGTTCCGCCCGGTGCTGCTGTTGCCGGCTGGCGACAATGCCCTGCAGGGCGACGCGCTGGACCTGGCCCTGACCCACGAACTGCAGCACCTGCAGCGGCGGGACCTGCAGTGGGGCCTGCTGCCTGCGCTGGCCCAGCACCTGTTCTTCTTCCATCCGCTGCTGCGCCTGTCGGTGCGTGAATATGCACAAGCGCGCGAAGAAGCGGTGGACGCAGCGGTGGTGGGCCAGCACGCTGCCAGCCGCCAGGCCTATGGCCGACTGTTGCTGCAGCTGGGGGTGGCACCGCAGCCGCACCTGGGCGTGGCCAGTGCCGCGCCGGATGCCACCAGCCTCAAGCGTCGCCTGCTCTCGTTGCAGCCACGCCGTGCCTGCCCCCGCATCCTGGCGATGGCGTTGACGGCGGCCGTGGTACTGGTGGGTGTGGCGCCGATGCGGCTGGTCGCTGCGCCGGTACCGCCGGCACCGCCCGCGCCACCGGCGGCACCCAAGGTCGTGGCGCCGCCACCGCCGAAGGCTCCCAAGGCTCCGGCCGCACCGCCCTCCGCCGCGGGCGTGCCGGCGGCCCCGGCCGCGCCTGCAGCACCGGCCGCGCCGGCCGAACCCGCTGACGCGACCGGGCCCGACGATGCCGATGTGGCCGAAGTCGACGATGCCACGGGCATGGCCGAAGACGATGAAGGCGCGACGTCGGCCGCCACCTCCATCACCACCTACGGTCGCCTCGACCTGGGCAGGTCGCCCCGGGAGGCCTTCGTTCTGGTTGATGGTGATTCGACCTTCGCCAACGGCGGCATGGATGACGTGACGGTGGCCCGCAGGCAGCTCGGCAAGGGCCCGGCGTTGTGGTTCCGCCAGGGCGACAGGCGCTACGTGGTGCGTGACCCGATGCTGATCCAGACCCTGCAGCGTGCCTACAGCGGTGCCGTAGAGCTGGGCCGCCAGCAGAGCGAACTGGGCCGCCAGCAAAGCGTGCTGGGTCGCCAGCAGGGCGAACTCGGCAGGCAGATGGGTGAAATGGGCCGCCTGCAGGGCGAGGAATCGCGCCGCATCGCACTGATCGCCGCCGAGGCCACGCGCAGTGCGATGGCCGCGCATGACATCAACCGCGAGGCGGCGGCAGAAGCGGCAAAGGCGGCGCGGGGCGCGACCCACGATGCGGCCGTTGCCCGCGAGGCTGCACGTGACGCCGCCGCACAGGCACGTCGTGCGATGCGGGACGTGGACAACGAAACCGCGCGGGCCAGCCACACCCGCGACATGCAGCGCCTGGCCAGCCAGCAGTCCGAACTGGCCAGCCGCCAGGCAGCGCTGGGCAGCCAGCAGGCCGCGTTGGGCGAGCGCCAGGCACGCGTGCATGCGCAGGCATCGCAGCAGGCGCAGCAGGTGATCGCACGCGCCCTGGCCAGTGGCAAGGCCGAGCGACTCTGATCGGTAGTGCCGGCCGCTGGCCGGCAATGTGGGGTGCCGGCCAGCGGCCGGCACTGCCCTGGGCCGATCAACCGCAGCTGGCGCGTTCGATGCGGTTCTGCGCATCCACCTGCACGGTCACGCGGTCCTGGCGGAAGTCCATGGTCACCGCCATGCCCGGCTTGACCACCCGTGCACCGCGCGCGCCGCTGGCGGCCACCAGCTTCTTGATGGTGGCTTCGTCAGCCGTCTTGCCGGTGAAGGCCTCGAGCGCCTCCGGCTTGCATTCGTGCGCGGCGTCGGCCACGGGTGCTGGCGCTGGCGCGGCATCGAGGGCGGTGCTGCTGCCGGCGTGGCTGCAGGCGGCCAGTGGCAGGATGGCAAGCAGGGCAAGCGGATTGAGGCGCATCGTCGGGCTCCAGGCGTGGATGGTGGCGGCAGTGTCACCGCAACCGCCGTCAGGGCATGTCAACGCGGCCCCGTGTCATTAGTGCCCGACCAGCGCCAGCGTCTCGCGCTCGCGCTGTTCCTCGCGCACCAGCCGCTGCAGCAGCAGGGCAAGGGTCACCACGTCCTGGTGGTTGTGGTCGGCCACCCGGCGCAGGTTCACCGCATCGCCGCCGCGCAGGAAGCGCAGCCATGCACCGGGTGCTTCCGAGCCGGGCAGGTCGTCCTCGCGCACCACGCGCAGCAGCTGGCGTTCGATGGTGGACAGCTTGCAGTTCTCCCAGCTGCCGCGATAGCGACGGCGCGTGGGGTAGAGCAGGTCGACATGGTCCAGTGCGGTGATCGGATCCGGCTGCCGGGCCAGCCGGTAGCGCGCCTTCAGCAGCGGCGCATCGTAGCTGCGGCCGTTGTAGCTGCAGAACACGGTGGACGGTTGCAGCCAGCGGGCAAAGGTGGCCAGCATCGCGTCCTCGGCGGCCATGGTGGCCATCAGCAACTGGCGGATGCGCAGGCCCTCGCCACGCTGCGGGCACACATGCCAGTCGGCTGCGCCGATCATGAAGGCACGGGTGCCGGTGCCGCCGGCCAGCCCGGTGGTCTCGGTGTCGAAGAACAGCAGATCGCGTGCAGCCACGTGCTGGTCTTCGCGCTTGGCGAAGGCCAGCGACAGCGGCGCGGTTGGGATCGGCTGAGGTTGCAGCGATTCGATCAGGAACAGACCCGGCGCGATTTCCTCGCCGGGGAGCTGGCGATCCTGGGCACTGGCGCGTGCCGGTGCGGCTCCACCACGCGAGCGCAGGCCGAGCAGGCGGTGCAGGCTGCCCACTTCCGGCCGCCGAAGTGGGGCCGGCGTGGGTGCCGATGTGGCCGCTGCAGCACCCGTGGGCTTGTGGCGGATCTCCTGCTCGACCCAGGCGAACACCGAACGCTCGGCCGGTGGTTGCCGCGCATCGTTGGCGGCTACCGGGGCCGGCGCCGGAGGGGGCGGCTCGGGCGCCACCGGCGTGACTGCTTTCGGGTCGCCGGCCTGCTTCCGCAGCAGGCGCAGCTTGTCCAGGCTCAGGCTCACGGGGCCAGCAGCTCCATCGGGTCGCGCGCGGTCACCACCACGTCGGGGACGTGCCGGCAGGCCTCGGCATCGAACAGGTCCAGCACACGCAGCGCCAGCGCACGCGGCGAGGTTTCGTCCTCTTCCTGTGCGGCCAGCACCGGGCCGACACAGGCCGGGCAACCGGCCTTGCAGTCGCACCGCTGCACCAGTTCACGCGCGCGCTGCACCAGCTCCGCCTGGCGTTGCCACAACGGCTCGCTGAGGCCGACGCCACCGGGGAAGTTGTCATACAGATACACAGTGGGCACGAATTCCTGCAGCAGTTCGACAACGCCAGGATCACCCTCGCTGCCGCGCAACTGGCCACGGCCGCTCTGGTCGGCGATCGCAAACCAGGAACCATCGCCGTTGCCGACCGACTTCTGCAGGTCGCGCGCATCGGCCATCACCGCCACGGTGGCGACGATGTGCAGCGCATACGCCGCACCGAGGAAGCCATCGAGCGCATCCTGCCTGCTGGCGAACGCGCGCAGCAGCAGTGCCTGCGGCAGCTGCCACCACACTGCGGTGGTGTGCAGTTCCTGGTCGGGCAGGTTCACCGGGCCGTAGCCGATGTTTTCGTGGGTGTAGTAGCGGATCTTCTTGTAGCCGGCCACGCGCCGCACCACGTGCACTTCGCCATGGTGCGAATCACCGCGCCCGGCCACGCCACCATCGAAGCGGTCCAGCACCTTGAGCCTGGTGAAGTCGATGCTGTCGGTGTAGTAATCCACATGCGTGCGGGTGACGTAGGCCTTGCGGCCCTCCCAGTCGAGCGTCTCCACCTGGTAGGGCGTGGACTGCACCATGTGGATGGCGCCTTCGTACAGGGTGAGTGCGGCGGCGGAGTAATCGACCTCGGCGATGATCTGCTGGCGGCCGTCGCTGCGGTCGACCACCACGAAGTTGCCGTCGGCCACCGCACGCAGGCTGACCGCGTTGGCCGGATAGCTGTCGGCGATCCATTCCCAGCGCTCGCCTTCGCGGTGGATGACTTCGGTTTCGGCCAGCGCTTCCAGAAACACTTCCGGATCGATCGGGCCGAAGCCATCGCCGACCCGGAACGGCAGTTCAAAGGCCGCGCAGCGAATGTGGTCGAACAGGATCAGCGGCTGGTCTGGCGCAATGCGCGCATGTTCGGGCGAGGCTTCGGCGAAGAAGTCCGGATGCCGCACCACGTACTGGTCCAGCGGCTGCGAACTGGCCACCATCACCCCCAGCGCGGGCTGCTGGCGGCGACCGGCACGGCCGAAACGCTGCCAGGTGGCGGCCACGCTGCCGGGGTAGCCATTGAGGATGACCACGTCCAGGCTGCCGATATCCACGCCCAGCTCCAGCGCCGAGGTGCTGACGATGCCGTCGATGTTGCCGGCGCGCATCGCACGCTCGGTCTCGCGGCGTTCGGTGGGCAGATAACCGCCGCGGTAGGCGCGGATGCGGGGCGGCTTGCGCGGGTCGTGGTCGAAGATGTCCTTCAGGTACTTGGTCAGCACTTCGACCATCAACCGGGTCTGCGCGAACACCAGGGTCTTCAGCCCGGACTTGATCGCGATGCGGGCGATGCGGTTGCTCTGCGAGCGCGCCGAGGCACGCAGGCCCAGGTCGGGGTTGATCACCGGCGGGTTCCACAGCAGCACCTGCTTCGGCCCGGTGGGCGCGCCGGATTCGGTGACGGCGCTGACCGGTGCCTCGATCAACGCCTCGGCATGCGCCTGCGGGTTGCCGATGGTGGCCGAGCACAGGATGAACTGCGGTTGCACGCCGTAGAACGCGCAGATGCGCTTGAGCCGGCGCAGCACGTTGGTGACGTGGCTGCCGAACACGCCGCGGTAGGTGTGCACCTCGTCGATGACGATGTAGCGCAGGTTCTCGAAGAACTGCGCCCACTTGGTGTGATGCGGCAGGATCGCCTGGTGCAGCATGTCCGGGTTGGACACCACGATGTCGCCATGCAGGCGGATCGCCTGCCGCGCATCGCCGGGGGTGTCGCCGTCGAAGGTGAAGGCCTTGACGCCGAGGTCGCCGGCACGATTGAGTTCCAGCAGCTCGGCCACCTGGTCCTGGGCCAGCGCCTTGGTCGGGAACAGGTACAGCGCCTTGGCCTTGTCCTGCATGGCCGCGCTGACCACCGGCAGCGTGTAGCACAGCGACTTGCCGCTGGCGGTGGGGGTGACGATGGCCACGTGCTCGCCGCGCTGGCTGGCCTCCCAGGCTTCGGCCTGGTGGCTGTAGAGCTGCTCGATGCCACGGGCCTTCAGCGCGGCGGCCAGGGCAGGCGGAACCGAATCGGGAATGGGCGCATAGCGGCCTTCGCGGCCGGGAATGGCAAAGCTGCCGGTGATGCGGTCCTGGTAGCGGCGCTGCAGGCGCGCGCTGAGCAGGGCGCCGTCGCGGGCGGGCAGGCCATCGCGGGTGGCGAGCTTCTGCTCGGCATCGGCGGTGCGCTTGGCGAGTTCGTAAGCCATGGAAGATGGAGCCGGGACGGATTGCGAGGGGTCACATGGCACCACATCCATGTCTCAGGATGTGAGACACCAGCATGGGAACGCGTGAACCGTTCAGTGCCACGGGTCGGGACGCTGCGCGATGTTTGCGTCAAACGCGCGGCGGCGGAGCAGGAACTGCACGGTGCAGACCACGACCTGCACCGCGTGCCAGCCCGATGCCAGCACTGCGAGCACCCCCCAGCCATAGGCAGCCGCCCATGCAGGATCCGGACGGGGCGGCGGCATTCCGCCAGCGCCGAACACGAGCACGCGCAGGAGCAGGCCCAGCCATGCCAGATGCCACGACCCTCCTGTGGGCGGATAGCGCCGTCGGTCGCTGGCCAGGCACCATGCCGTCCCTGCGCCCAGCACCCATCCATCACAGGCGCGCACTTCCAGCACCATCGAGCGTCCGCGGGAGAATGCCGCAGCGTGCTCCCATTCCGCTGGAAGCTGCACACGGCGGTCATTGCCGAGCAACCACACCCGCGAAGTCTGGGCAGTGCGCTGGTAAGCGCGCAGGCGTCCGCGAACCTGCAGTACGCGCTGAGCCGTCGCGGGGCTGTTGCGGCGAGGGAGTGCCAGCCAGGCCGCCAGCCCGGCGATGGCGAGCAACGGCATGGCCAGCAGCCCTGGGGCGCCAGCGGCGGCCCATGACGCCAGTGCGGCAATCACCAGCGGGGAAGGGCGCAGGCCGGGTCCCCGTCGCATCGAAACTTCTTCGGGTGTCTCCAGGCGCTCGCCACAGACGCGGCTGGTGGTTGCAGCCGGCCGTGCAGCAGCGATAGTGAAGCCGTTGAGACATACCACCACGGCCGCGCGTTTGCCCAACACCACTTCGGCTTCATTGTCTTCCGCGAGGTAGGGCCACGCCTGCTTTGGCACCAGTGCGGGAACGCCACCCAGCAGGCCTTCACCGACCGGGAAGCTGTTCCGGCACGCACCGCCGGTGAATGCTCCACGCAGCCGCTTTATCTGGTCGTCATGGTCGCAGCCGGCCAATGCGCGCAATGGTGCCAGTGCCCTGTGTTCGTCCGTGCCCAGCGTACGCAGCGTGCTGCTCCGGCGCAGCGAAGCCATGCCTGCGTGGACACGTGATGTCCATTCGGCAACGGCCGCGATGACCATCAGGGGCACGATTGCCAAACCAACCAGTACTGCTGCGCGCGACATCAGCAGGCGACCGGCTGCCGTGGCGGGATTGTGGAGGGAGCTGTCATGAGGAAGCGCCGTACCGGGAGAACGGCAGGATGCCGTCCCCGCCCCCCGGGGGGGAATGAAGTTCATTGCAAACTTCGGTGTCCCGGCCGCGCAGCGATGATGCGCGACACAGCCTGAATGCCCCCGCCGTTGCCAACGAAATCTGAAGCCGGCATCCGTATGCTTGGGCGCTGGACGCAACCAACAGGGTGGATGGCTGTGGCACGACGTGGAACGCAGGGAGCACTTCTGGCCGGCATGCTGCTGACCGGCATCGTACAGGCGCAACAGGCTGCGCCGGTGGCGGTGCCCGATCCTGCACCCGTTCCCCCTGAAGATGCGCCGCCTGCCCCCACCGCACCGATCTCCACCACCTTGCCGCAGGACAACGTCACCACCCTCGGCGAAGTGCGTGCGCTCAAGCCCGATGACGAGCCGCTGGACCTGTACCGCTTCAAGAACCCGGTGAAGTTCGGCGATAACCGCTTCAGCCGCGACTGGAGCGAACCGCCATCGCCGGAGCAGGTCAGCATGGGCGGTGGCTACATCATGATGGGCGTGGTCAAGGGTGTGCTGGCGGCAGCCAAAGGCATCAACAAACTCACCGGCGGTCCCGACCAGATCCAGGCGGCCGTGGCGCGGCCACCCCCAGAGCTCAGTGCCGAACAGCAGCAGCGCGCGCTGCGGTTCTCACAGGAGCAGGATGCCGGCGACACAGCGCCAGTGAAGTAGGCCGGTATATCCTGCGGGCTCCCCCACCAGTAATGCTGTCATGTCCCTGCGTTCATTCTGCCTGCTGGCCGCGTTGCTGCCGGCCTCCGCCTTCGCGTCCGGTATCGCCGATGGCGGCGCCTGCCGCAATGGCGCGTTCCCCTCCCAACAGAGCCGGTTCGCGCTGGCGCGGGTGGTTGATGCACCGCGCCTGTACCTGCTCGGCGACATGGAGGGCTGCCCCGCCAAGGGCGAACCGGCCTGCCGCCAGCGCAGCTATGTGGTCAACGGCGATACGGTGGTGACCGGTCGCGACCTGGGCCGTTACCGCTGCGCGTTCTTCCCCAACAAGGTGGGCGGCAGCGCCGGCTGGGTCGACCGCAGCAAGCTGCAGCCGTTGCCGGTGGCCGTGCCCACGCTGCAGGACTGGACGGGCCACTGGAAAGATGGCGACAACGGCCTGCGCATCACGGTGCAGGGTGGACAGCTGCATGTGGATGGCGACGCCTACTGGCCCTCCGCCAACCCCACGCCGGAACAGCGCCCGTATGGGCCGAACCTGGGCCAGGTGGAAGCGCGTGCCACACCGCAGGGTGCCGATGTCGAGTTCGCCGAGGATACGTGCCGGGTGCGTGTGCACTCGCTGGGTGAGGTGCTGATCGTGGCCGACAACAGCGAATGCGGTGGCATGAACGTGCGCTTCAATGGCGTGTACCGGCGCGCGGGAACGCGTTGACCCCGCCGAAAGACGCCAGCCAAGGTTGGCGTCCACCAGGGCAACCGGCCAGTAGATCCACGCCATGCGTGGATGCCGCCCGCGATCCCATCGTCGCGGTCAGCGCCGCCGCTCCAACCACCACAGCAGCGATGCGCACAGCACGAACGCCAGCCACCACGGCCAGCGCGATCCCGGCACGGGTTGCATCAGCGACGCGGTTGCCGGGGAGCTGCCCGCCAGCGCCTGCGTGGTTGCATCGATCATTGCCTGCTGATGCAGCGCGGGCGCGTCCTTCGGGTCGAACGCATAGCGCCAGAGGGTGGCGTCACCGTGCTGCAGGCGCTGCCAGCCCGCCTCGCGCGGCCACCAGCCCGCGCAACGCAGGTCTGACGTCGCGCCATCGACGATCAGCGGCGTGCCTTCGCCGCGTGCGTTGAAGGCTTGCAGCGGCGCCTGCACGCCGCACAGCGCCTGCCGTTCGCCCGCCCAGCTGATCGGCTGTGGCGACCACAGCGCCTCAGCGCTGCCCTGCGCCCGCGCCAGCGTGGCAACCACGCCGCTCCACAGTTCGCCGTGGCGGTCATCGCGGCCGGCCAGCACCCAGCGCCAACTGTCGGTGATGGGCAGCAGGCCGATGCGGCCTTTGCCGGTAGCGCGCCAGCCACCGACAGCCTTGCCGGTGCGATCGTGCAGCAGCGCGTTGCTGCCAGGTACCTGCAGCCCCAGTGCTTCCAGTGTGGGCAGCGCGGCGTCGTGCGAACTGCGGTCTGCCTCTGCGCCGTAGCCGGTCGGCAGCGTACCCGCGGCGAGCGGGCCACGTCGTGCGGCGAGGACCGCGCTCTCGCCGTCGCCGGGAAGTTCGAGGACCTGGCTGCTGCCATCACCCCGCAGCGGCAGGCCCAGATCGTGCAGGCGTTGGCGCGCGCTGGCCGAAGGGGCGCCCGCACTGCGTACCAGCACGCCCAGTCCCTCGCGCAGCGCCTGCCGCACAGCGGCCAGCTGGGCGGCATTCAATGCCGCCAGGCTGCGCTCGTCCAGCAGCAGCAGATCGCTGCGCGCCAGCGATGCCGCGTCCAGCGGCAAGGCGCCGTCGCCGACGCTCAGGCCGGCACCGGTATCGGCCTGCACCTGCACGCGGATGCCGGCATCGGCTGCCCAGCGGCGCAGGTACTTCAGTTCGGGACCCGGCGCGCTGGCACGCACCTGCAGGCGCAGCGGCGCCGCCGGCAGGGTCTGCTGCGGCACCGGCACACTGTCCACCACATGGCCGTCGGCATCGAGCAGGCGCAGCTGGAACACGCTGCGGCCTTCGGCCCGGGCGATGCCACTGAGCTGCACGCGGCCGTCGTCGGCCACCTCCGCGCGATCGACCACGCTGCCGGCGGGGTCGAGCAGTTCCGCCTTTGCCCTGGCAACGCCGCGCGCCTGCGCCCATACCTCGAAGCGTGCGCCGGGCGCACTGTCGGCCGGTGGCTGCAAGGCGACCCAGCCGCGCGGCGGTGCCGCCGGCTGCCAACGTACGTCGCGTGGCAGTACAGCATCGCGATCGCGTGCGACCAGTCCGGCACCGACCAGGGTGAGCGTGGAGGCCGGATGCTGCCGCAGCGCGGTGGCCAGGTCGGGTACGCGCTTTGCGCCGGGCACATCGGCAGCTTCCGGCAACAGCCACAGCGGACCTGCGCTGGCCGGGAACGCGCCGGCCTTGCCGGCATCGATTCCCAGCACAACCAGCCCGGCTGCGGGTTGCTGGCGGGTGGGCGGCACCAGGCAGAAATACAGCAGCGTGGCGACCATGACCTGCAGCCCGATCACCCCCCAGCGGCGGCCACGGTGGGCGGTGTTGCCGCGCGACTGGCGAACGCTGGCGATCGCCACGATCACAGCGAGTGCCAGGGCGATCCACAGGTTCAGGGCGGACGGGTTCATGGCTGCGCCTCCAGCGCGTCCAGGTAGCGCTGGCCCATCGCATCGGCGGCACTGCGCCGCATCGCCTGCGGCAGTGGACGCTGCAGCGCCCGCCACAACTGAGCGCGCAGGCGCTGGCGGCAGTCGCGGCAACCGGGCTCGATGCGCAGCTGCTCGATGGCGGCAGCCAGATCCAGCGCATCGGGCAGGTAGGCTGCATTGCGCTGCTGCCAGGCAGCGAGTGCGTCGAGGTCGGGCGCGCTGGTGTCATCACCGAGGCGCTGCCAGGCTTCGATGATGGCCGGGTCGGGCGGCGTGCGTGCGGCCAGCGGCAGTTCGCGACTGGCCAGTCCGGTGCGATCGCCGCCCAGCCGACGGCCTTCATCGATCGGCGGCAGCTCCGGCCCCACCCGCGCCAGATAGATGCGTTCGGCCTGCTGCACCTGCTTGATGAACCCCAGTGCCTTGTAGGCGAACGGCAGTGCCTGCTCCGGACGGCCCTGGCGCAGCTCGCCTTCGGCCGACCACATCTGGTCCAGCGCGGCCTTCAGCGTGGCCCGGGTCTGCGGGTCGAGCAGGGTCGCGGCCTCGGCATGGTCATGGGTATGACCGTATTCGGAGAGCACATCGGTGGCGCTGCCGAACACCGGTGGGGCATCGGCATTGGACGCTTTGCCGCCGTGATCGTGGCCATGCTCATCGTGTGCTCCGGCCTCGACGCCATGGTCGTGCTCGTGCTCGTCGTCGCGGTTGCCTGCAGCTGGCGCATCGCTGGTGGGCAGGTCGCTGGTCGGCGGCGGCTTCGGTGCGCCTTCGCTTTCCTCACCCAGGAACTGGCCGTAGCGCAGACGCAGGATGCGCTGGTCGACACCGATCGCATCGCTGCGCTTCACGAAGTCCTCGGCGGCGAGGCTGCGCCGCTGCCGGATCAGCGCCTCGGCATCGATGATGATCTGCCGCTGGCTGCGGAAGTAGGCCGGCAGCGTCTTCTTGATGCGGCCTTCCAGCTCGGCACCGAGCGCGACTTCGGTGCTGGGCAGGCGCAGGATCACACTGCTGCTGCGCCCGGCCTGCGGCGTCGGCGCATGGTTGTCGCGCACCTCCAGCTGGGCGATGACATCGCTGCCGGGCTGCGCGCCCAGCGCAGCCAGGTCGAGGGTGTGCGCGAATCGCCGTGCAGTCGCTTCGCCGCTACCGGTGAGGCCGACACTGCGGCGAACGAAGGTGATGTTCTCGCCGCTGCCCTGGGTAATGGTGATCGACAGCGTTGCCTGCGTGGCCACGGCGTAGTCATCGCTGGCTTCGAACCGCAGCGACCACTGGCGCTGCCCGGGCGTGCCCAGCACCAGGCTGGTGGCGGGCTCCAGCACGCGCACGCTGGGCGCACGATCAGCGACCACATCCAGCCGATGCAGGCGGGTTTGGGCCAGTGCAGGTTCGCTCACCACGCGGTACAGCACAGGCACGCGCGCCACATCCTGCGCCAGCCACTGCCCATCCTGCTCGCTCAGCGGCAGCCGGCGGCCGTCGTGGAACTGAAGCCATGCCTTGTCCGGCGCGCGATCGAAGCGCAACGACCACGACAGCCGGCTGTCGGCGGCGACCTTGGCATCCAGCGCGTTCTGGGTGCGCGTGGCCTGGCCGGTATAGGCCGGTGCGTCGATCCGCAGGCGGGTGGACTGAAGGTGCAGCGGCCCGGCGGCAGCCGTGCTGACAGGCGCCGATGTGCGGGCCGGCGCGGAGCCGGGGCCGGAACGTGGCCAGCCGAATGCCAGCGCAGTGATCGCCAGGCCTGCGACCCAGCTCAGGGCCAACGCCTTGCGCGGCCAGCGCGGACGCAGGTCCAGTGTCCCGCGCTCCAGCGTCGCCAGCACATGCGCGCGCTGGCGGTGCTGCAGCGGATTGAGCGTGGCGGCATCGGCGAACAGCAGGTCGGCACTGTCCTCGCTGGCACCACTGGCATCGAGGTGGCGCTGCAACCATTGCGGGTCCAGCTGGCGGGCACGTGCCGTGGCGAGCGCTGCGCAGGCGAGCAGGCTGACCGTGCCGACCACGCAGGCGATATCGAAGCCCACCAGGCGCAGCGCCAGCGTCGTCGCGGCCAGCACCCACGGCAGGCCCAGCAGCAGGGTGGTGAGTGCACGGCGACGGCGTGCGCGCTGCCAGGCGTGCTGCAGGGTGTTCATGTGGCCACCCTGCGCCGGCGACTGCTGGCCATCCAGCGCTCCAGTGCGAACAGCAGCACGATGGCCAGCAGCAACCACATGGTTGGCTCACGCGCTGGAGGCGCTATGGCGGGCAGTGCGGCCCGGCGTGGTGCCTGGTCCTGTGCATCGCCGCGGCGCGGTGACGCTGGCGGTTGCAGCGCCAGCAGCAGGGCACGCGGCAACTGCGGGTCGCGCAGCGCAGCGTTGCCTGAGGTATCCCAGTCGCCGGGCAGTGACAGCAGGACACCGTGGCCGATGCGCTGCTGCCACAGCAGTGGCGTGCCGTCGGCGTTGCGCAGCAGGATGCCGGCGTCGCCAGCAGGCTTGCCGGCGCTCACTGCACGACCGCCGTCGCGCAGCCATGCCTGCCAGCTTGCCGGCAGTGCATCGCTGCGGCTCCATACACCGATCTCGCCGCGTTCGGGCAGGGCATCGGCCGACAGAGGAGAGAGCGGCGCCGGCATGCCCCACGCGCGCTGCAGTGCGTTCACCCAGTGCTGGGCGGCGGCCGGCGCGCCGCTGTGCACGCGCAGGCGCGGCACCGTCGCGGCACTCGGTTGCGGAGTGGCCGGTACCGGTTGCGGCCGCCACTGCACTTCGCGCGACAGCTGCAGGCGGGCGCCGTCCAGACCGGGCAGGGGATCGGGAACGTGCACGGTCAACGCGGTGCCCGTGGGCAGCTGTGCGTCCAGCTCGCGCAGCAGGCTGGGCAGCGATGTGCTGGACGCAGGTGGTGCGTGATCGATAGCGGGGAAGCCGGGTGCCAGCCAGTGCCAGTTGCCCGCTTCGGCGCTCCGGCGCAGTGCGGCGGCGTCCAATCCGGGAGCCACTACCGTCCACGCGGTGGGGATGGGAGCGGGGCCGGTCAATGCAGGGCGTGCCAGCAGCAAGGCCAATGCAGCCAGCAGCAACAGGCGCATCAGCAGCAACGGCCAGTCATCGAAGCGGATGCGCTGGCGCGGACGGATCTGTGCGCGCAGCCAGCGCAGCGCGGCGAAATCCAGCGGCATGTACGGATGGCGCCGGGCCAGGTGGATCAGCAGCGGCAGCAACCCTGCAGCGAGCGCGGCTAGGCCCAACGGGAACAGCAGGGTCATGCACCGCCCCCACGGCCGAACAGCGCCTGCAGTGCCTGGTCCAGCGGCTGGTCGAGCCAGCCGGTGGCACTGGCGATGCCACTGGCCTGCAGGCGCGACCGCAATGCGTTGCGTGCGTCAGCGAAGCGCTGCAGGTAGTCGGTGCGGATCGCCGCGCCATCGCCCAGCAGTTCCTCGCCGGTCTCCGGATCGCGGAAGCGATGGCCTGCGTCGAACGGGAAGTCGCGCTCGTCGGCGGTCAGGATCTGCAGCAGTGCCACTTCACGGCGTGCGCTGGCCAGTTGCTCCAGCAGCACGATGCAGGCCGCGTCGAAGCCATCACCAATCGCCAGCAGCAGGTCGCCCGGGCGCACGCGCTCCCACAGCGGGCGCAGTCGATCAGCCGCAGGCCAGGCGCCGCGTGCCTGCAGGGCATGCAGCTGCAGATGCACGCGGTCACGCTGGCGTGCGCCGTTCGCTGCCGGCACCAACTGCAGTCCATCGCCATTGATCGCCAGCAGGCCGAAACGGTCGCCCTGCTGCAGGGCCAGTTCCACCAGGCAGGCGGCCACGCCGCGCATGTGATCCAGGCGCGTGCGCTGCGGTGCCGCGCGATCGGCCTGGCCGGCCGAGGCGGTGGCATCGAGCAGCAGCCAGACCGTGATCGGGCTTTCGCGTTCGGATTCGCGCACGAAGAAGCGGTCCGAACGCGCGTACAGCTTCCAGTCGATCTGGCGCAGCTCATCGCCTGGTTCGTAGGCACGGTACTGGGCGAATTCGAGGCCGGCACCGCGGCTGCGGCTGGCGTGCTGGCCGATGCCACTGGCACCGCTGGCCAGGCGCGGCCGCAGCCGCAGCAGGCGCAGGCGTGCACGCAGCTCCGGTGGCAAGGTCAGCGGGGTACCGGCGTTCACGCGTGGATCAACCCGGGAACGGCACGGCCTGCAGCAGCGCGGCAACCACGTCGTCGGCACGCTTCTGCTCGGCCTCGGCGGCAAACGACAGCAGCAGGCGATGGCGCATCACCGGTGCGGCCAGCGCCTGCACATCCTCGCGGGTGGCGGCGAAGCGGCCCTGCAGCAATGCGCGCGCTTTTGCCGCGAGCACCAGCGACTGCCCGGCGCGCGGGCCGGCGCCCCACTTCACCCATTGGTTGATCGCTGCCGGGGCGCCGTCGCCAGGCCGGCTGGCGCGCACCAGGCGGGTGATCCAGGCCAGCACGTCGGGGCTGACATGCACCTGGCGTACGGCGGCCTGCAGGGCGATCACCGCCTCGGCATCCATCACCTTCGGCACCGCGTCGGTGGCACCGCCGGTGGTCTGTTCCAGGATCCGCCGCTCCTCGTCTTCGCTGGGGTAATCCACCAGCACGTGCAGCAGGAAGCGGTCCAGCTGCGCCTCCGGCAGCGGGTAGGTGCCGGCCTGCTCGATCGGGTTCTGCGTGGCCAGCACGAAGAACGGCGCGGGCAGTGCGTAGGTGGTACCGGCGTAGCTGACGGTGCGTTCCTGCATTGCCTCCAGCAGTGCGGCCTGGGTCTTGGGCGGGGTGCGGTTGAGTTCGTCGGCCAGCAGCAGGTGGGTGAAGATCGGGCCCTGCTGGAAGCGGAAATGGCGATGGCCGGTGCCGTGGTCTTCCTCCAGCAGCTCGGTGCCGAGAATGTCGCTGGGCATCAGGTCGGGGGTGAACTGCACGCGCCGGAACTGCAGTTCCAATGCCTGGCCGAGCGACCGTACCAACAGGGTCTTGCCGAGCCCGGGCGCACCTTCCAGCAGGCAGTGGCCGCCGGCCAGCAGGCCGATCAGCAGCTGCTCGACCACCGTGTGCTGGCCCACCACCGCGCGTGCGAGCGCGGCGCGCAGTTCATCCAGGCGCGGCAGCAGGGAATCGAGGTCGGAGGCGTTCATGGGCGTGCAGGTCCTGTCAATTGTTCAGCGCGTACATCACGATGTTGACGCCAAAGCGGGTGTTGTCTTCGGCCAGGAAGCGCTTGTTGCGCCAGTCGTAGTCCCACTCGCAGCCATAGTCCTTGTTGCTGTAGAGCAGGCCCAGCCGACCATCGACCTCGATGCCTTTCAGATAGTCGTGCACCAGGTCGTCGCCCCAGCCGTTGAGTTCGAAGCTGGTGGCGGGCGGACCGTCCGGGAAGCGGAAGAAACTGCGGTACAGCGCGTGGCTGTTGGGCAGTTTCTGCAACGCCTTGGGGCCGAACAGCCGGCCCATCTGTGCCTCGAACGAGGTGGCGAACAGGCCGTCGATGTCATGGTTGCAGTCGTCGACGAAGACGAAGCCGCCATTGCGCACGTAGCGCACGAAGTTCTGCCGTTCGGCGGCGTTGAACTCCACCAGCGTGTGCCCGGCCAGGTAGCAGAACGGCGCTTCCAGCATGCGCGGGTCGGCCAGGGCCACCACGTGTTCCTGCGGGTCCACCCGCAGCGAGGTGTAGTCGATCAGCGAGGTGATCAGGTTGGATGGCATGCGCGCGTCCACGTCCCAGTCACCGGAGTCGTACTGCAGGCGGGTGAACCAGAAGTCGTAGCGCGAACTGCGCGGGCCTGCCTGTGCCCAGGCCGGCAGCGCCGCCGCCGAAGCGGCAGCGGCCAACCAGCGCAGGCAGGCCCGGCGATCCATCAGACCGCGTCGGACAGCGAGGTGAAGGTGAAATCGCGCAGCTTCATCGGCGGGATCATCATCACGAAGCTGGATTCATCACCGGCCACACGCACCGGCTTGCCCAGCTCTTCGATGTTGTTGAGCATGATCACCGGCGACTCGTTGAAGCGGAAGTTCTTCACCGGGTGCTTGATCTGGCCGTTCTCGATATAGAAGGTGCCGTCGCGGGTCAGGCCGGTCAGCAGCACGGTCTGCGGATCGACCATGCGGATGTACCAGGTACGCGTGACCAGGATGCCCTTCTGGGTGCCGCGCACCAGCTCGGCGGTGCTCTTGTCGCCACCGCTCATCAGCAGGTTGCCCGGCGAGGCCTTGGCGGTCTTGCCCTGCTTCTGCGCCCAGAAGCGCGAGTAGTCCAGGTTGGCGATCCTGCCGTTCTCGATGATCGCCATGCGCTCGCGCGGCAGGCCCTCGTTGTCCCACGGCAGCACCGGCGCCTCCGGATGCCACGGGTCGGCGATCATGGTCACGCGCGGGTCGTAGACCTGCTCGCCCAGCTTGTTGCCGCCGCCCTTCTTCGACAGGAAGCTGCGGCCTTCATCGGCCGAGCGTGCACTGAAGAAGTTCATCATGAAGCTGATCAGGCCCGCCGCCGCGGCCGGCTCCAGGATCACCGTGTACTTGCCCGGTTCCAGCGCCTTGGCTTCGGCCGACTCGGTGGCCTTGCGCATGGCGATGCGGATGTCCTGGTCGGCCTTGAAGTCGGCAGCATCCTTCAGGTTGCGGCCGACCCAGCCCGAACCGCGGCCATCTTCGGTACGCACGGTGCAGGTGTAGTCGAAGTTGGTGGTGCGCTGGTAAGCGAAGTTGCCGTTGCTGTTGGCGGTGGCCTGGAAGCCCTGGCCGTCCTCCAGGAAGCCGGCGGCGATCAGGCCGTGGCCGCGGCACGGGGCGATCGAATCGGCAGCGACCTTGGCACGGAAGGCTGGATCGATCGCGGCGGTGGATTCGCTGAAGGTCGGGCTGGCGCGGTAGCTCTGCTTGCCAATGGCCGGCATGAACTCCGGGTTCTCCGGGGCCAGGCGGGCCAGGTCTTCGGCACGGCGTACCACGCGTTCCAGCGCGGCGTCGTCGAACTCGTTGATCGAGGCGGTGCCCACGCGCTTGCCGAAGGCGACGGTGACCGCCAGCTCGGTGTTGTCGACGATGCCGCTGGTGGAGACATTGTTCAGCGCGAAACGGATGTTGCCGCTGATCGCACCGGCCAGCACGGCGGTGCACTCGTCGGCCTTGGACAGGGCGATGACCTTGTCGAGGATGGCCTTGGCCTGGGCTTCGGTGAAGATACTCATGTGTAAGGGCTCCTGACCGGTCAGCCGAGGCTGCGTGCGGTGTTGATGACGTTGATGCCGTTGAAGCGCGCGGTGGACGAGCCGTGCGAGACCGCCGAGACCTGGCCCGGCTGGCCCTTGCCGTCGAAGAACGAGCCGCCCAGGCGGTAGTCGCGCTCGTCGGCCACGGCGGTACAGGCGTTCCAGAATTCCGGCGTGCGGATCTGGTAGGCCACGTCTTCCAGCATGCGGGTGATCTGGCCGTTCTTGATCTCGTAGAACAGCTGACCGCCGAACTGCGCGTTGTAGCGCTGCTGGTCGATCGAGAACGAACCATCACCGATGATGTAGATGCCGTTCTCCACGTCCTTGATCAGGTCCGGCACGCTCAGCGGCTTCTTGCCCGGTGCCATCGACACGTTGGCCATGCGCTGGAACTGCACGCTGGACCACGAGTCGGCATAGCAGCAGCCGTCGGACTCGGTCTTGCCGAGGATGTGGGCCTGGTCGCGGATGGTCTGGTAGTCCACCAGCTTGCCGTTGCTGATCAGGTCCCAGCGCTTGCACTTCACGCCTTCATCGTCGTATGCCACGGCGCCGAGGCTGCCCGGCTGGGTCTTGTCGGCGAAGATGTTGACCAGCTCGCTGCCGTACTGGAAACGCTGTTCGCGCTTGTCCAGGGTGGCGAAGCTGGTGCCGGCGTAGTTGGCTTCGTAGCCGAGCACGCGGTCCAGTTCCAGCGGGTGGCCGATCGACTCGTGGATGGTCAGCCAGGTGTGCGACGGATCGAGCACCAGGTCGTACTTGCCCGGCTTCACCGACGGTGCCTTCAGCTTTTCCTGCGCCTGCCGGGCGGCGGCGATGGCGTCTTCCTTCATGTCGTAGGAAGAACTGTAGTTGACCACGCCATTGGGGCTGACCACCTTGCCCGCGGCGGCGCCGTCCAGGTACTCGTAGCCCAGGCCCATCGGCGAGGACAGGCCCGAACGGGTGCGGAACTTGCCGCTGGCCTTGTCGATGGCGGTGACCGTCATCGGCGCCCAGATGCGATGCACGTCCTGGTCGATGTAGGAACCGTCGGTGGAGGCGAAGTACTTCTGCTCGTTGACCAGGAACAGCATCGAGTTGACGAAGCTGGCACCGGCGCCCATTGCGGCGGCGTTGACGTCCAGCAGCAGGCCGACCTTGTCCTTGATCGGCACCTCCATCGCATTCTTGCGGATCGGCGTGCGCCAGCTCACCTCACCCACGCCCGGCGCCTTGGCCAGCTGCACCGGCGCGGTCTGCACGCCGGCGTTGGCCTTGGCGATCGCGGCCGCCTGCTGCGCTGCCTTGGCCACGTCGGCGGTGCCCAGCGCGTTGGTGGCGGCAAAGCCCCACGCACCATTGACGATCACGCGGATGCCCACGCCAGTGGACTCGGTGTTCACCACGTTCTGCACCTTGTCCTCGCGGGTGATCACGAACTGCCGCAGGTAGCGGCCGATGCGCACGTCGCAGTAGGTGGCACCGCCCTGGCGGGCGGCGGCCAGCGCCGCATCGGCCAGGCGCTTCTTCAGCCCCAGGTCCAGCGTGCTCTGCAGCTGCTCGGCGGCGATCACCTTGCCGAAGAAGGAGGGCACGATCAGCCCGCCCGCGGTAAGCCCGGTCAGGGCCAGGAAGTCACGTCTTTGCAAGGCTGCTCTCCATGTCGAAGGATGGGTGGCTCAAGCGCCGAGACTGCGCGCGGTATTGATGATGTTGATGCCGTTGAAGCGGGTGGTGGACGAACCGTGCGAGACCGCCGAGACCTGGCCGGGCTGGCCCTTGCCGTCGAAGAACGAACCGCCCAGCCGGAAGTCGCGTTCATCGCAGATGGCGGTGCAGGCGTTCCAGAATTCCGGCGTGCGGATCTGGTAGGCCGCATCCTCAACCATGCCGGCGATCTTTCCGTCCTTGATCTGGTAGTACAGCTGGCCGCCGAACTGCGCGTTGTAGCGCTGCTGGTCGATCGAATACGAACCGCGGCCGTGGATGTAGATGCCGTTCTCCACGTCCTTGATCATGTCCTCGACGCTGAGCGGTTGCTTGCCCGGCGCCAGCGAGACATTGGCCATGCGCTGGAACTGCACGCTGGACCAGGAATCGGCATAGCTGCAGCCATGCGATGCATCGCGGCCGAGGATGTGGGCTTCATCGCGGGTGGCCTGGTAGTCGACCAGGATGCCGTCGCGCACCAGGTCCCAGCGCTGTGTCTTTACGCCTTCGTCGTCGTAGCCGACCGCACCGAGGCTGCCGGGCTGGGTCTTGTCGGCGAAGAAGGTGACGATGTCGCTGCCCCAGCGGAAACCCGCATCGCGCTTGTCCAGCGTGGCGAAGCTGGTACCGGCGTAGTTGGCTTCGTAGCCGAGCACGCGGTCCAGCTCCAGCGGGTGGCCGACGTTCTCGTGAATGGTCAGGAACAGGTTGGACGGGTCCAGCACCAGGTCATACTTGCCGGGCTTCACCGACGGCGCCTTCAGTTTCTCGCGTGCGTGGCGGGCGGCCGCAATGGCGTCCTCGACCGGGTCGTAGGAATCGCGGTAGGCAGTGATGCCGCCGGGCAGCTGCACCTTGCCGCGCGCATCGCCATCGAGGAACTCATAGCCCATGCCCATCGGCGAGGACAGGCCGGCGCGGGTGCGGAATTTGCCGCTGGCCTTGTCGATGGCGGTGGCGGTGAACGGCAACCAGATGCGGTGGATGTCCTGGTCGATGAAGGAGCCGTCGCTGGAGGCGAAGTACTTCTGTTCGTTGACCAGGAACAGGGTGGAATTGATGTAGTCGGCGCCCGCATCCAGCGCAGCGGCATTGAGGGCCAGCAGCAGCTCGACCTTGTCCTGGATCGGCACCGCCATCGCGTTCCTGCGGACGGGCGTCTGCCAGCGCACTTCACCGACGGACGGCGTGGGTGCCAGTTGCACCGGGCGGGTCTGGATGCTGGCGTTGGCGCGGGCGATTGCCGCCGCCTGCTCGACTGCCGCGCGCACGGCGGCCTCGGTCTGCTGGTGGGTTGCAGCAAAGCCCCAGGCACCGTTGACGATCACCCGCACGCCCACGCCGGAGGATTCTCGGTTGGTCACATTGCCGACCTGGTGCTCGCGGGTGATGACCGACTGGTTGAGGTAGCGGCCAATGCGCACATCGCAGTAGCTGGCCTTGGCCGAGCGTGCGGTGGCCAGCGCGACCTCGGCCAAGCGCCGGCGCTGGGCGGTATCGACCGGCGCCAGCAGCTGCTCGGCGGCGATGGCACGGGAATGCGGCAGCAGCAGGCCGGCCAGGCCCAGACCGGAAAAAGCCAGGAACTCACGTCGTTGCACAGCGTTTCTCTCTCTCGCTTGCGTGCGGTCGGCAACGCGCCGGACCGATCACGTCAACTCCTCGACTTTCGCCAGCGCGGCGCAACCGGGCAAGTGACTGCAGTCATGGTTGGGGAGGGTTTCGGCAGGGCTGCGCCCTGCACCTGCTCAATGCAGCGGCAACGGCAACGGCCAAAGCCAGAGCCAGAGCGGCATTCCGTGGGTGGGCGGGGCGGTGTCGGATTGCGGGGACGCCGTGAATCCGTCCATGGAGGCTTGGCAGCCGCATCCATGCGGCTGACACCCCGCAATCCGACACCGCCCCACCTCTGACAGATTCCTGCGGCTGTTGGTAGGTGTCGACCTTGGTCGACACATCTGTCAGGTATCGAAATGAATCCGGGGTCAGATCCGTTTTCCTGTGGAAAACGGATCTGACCCCAAGAGCACTTCCGACAGATGGCGGAAATCTGTCGAAGGCGGGGTGGGTCCGGTTGCGGGGGCGTGAGCGCCATGGATGCCGCGACCGAGCCTACAGGGACGTATTTACGGCGTCCCCCGCAATCGGACCCACCCCGCCAACCCACAGCAAGTCCGCTTTTGACGTTGCTTCGGCCTTTGCCGTTGCTCCTGCGGGTGCAGGGCTGCAAGCCCTGCAGGCACCCCCCTCGTGCACAATGGGGCCGACCCCGCCTGGACACCGTCCTGATGTCGAGCAAGCCGTATTCAGAAGCCTGCGAGCGCAACCGCGAACCCATCGCCACCGCACTCGACCCGTGGATGGGCGACCGCCATCGGGTGCTGGAGATCGGCAGTGGTACCGGCCAGCACGCAGCCTTCTTCGCCGAGCGCTGGCCGTGGCTGCGCTGGCAGCCCAGCGACCATCCGGACCATCTGCCCGGCATCGAGGCCTGGCGCGCCGAGGCCGCGCTGCTGAACCTGTTGCCGCCGGTGGCGCTGCAGGTGGAGCTGCCACCTGCAACGGGCCTGGACCTTCCAGGAAGCAGCGCGTTCGACGCCGCATTCAGCGCCAACACCCTGCACATCATGAGCTGGGCGCACGTGCAGGCACTGTTCGCCGCACTGCCTGCGGTACTGCGTCATGGCGCGCTGCTGGCGGTGTATGGCCCGTTCAACTACGGCGGTCGCTACACCAGCGACAGCAACGCGCAGTTCGATGCCTGGCTGAAGGCGCGCGACCCGAGCAGCGGTATCCGCGATAGCGAAGCGGTGCAGGCGCTGGCGGCGGACAACGGGTTTACCCGGTTGGGTGACGTGGCGATGCCGGCCAACAACCGGTTGCTGCTGTGGCGGCTGGGCTGAATCGCCGGTAGTGCCGCCGCTGGCCGGCACCGATTGCCAGGACGGATGCCGGCCAGCGGCCGGCATTACCTGTTCCGCGGCCTCAAGCCACCTGCACGATATGCAGCGCCTTCGGGTTGCGCCACTGCGCCAGCAGGGCCGCTTCGCGTGCCTTGGCCTGTTCGAGGTGGGCTTCCTTGACATGGCCGAAGCCGCGGATGTGCTCGGGAATACTGGCGATCTCCACCGCCAGCGACAGACGGTCATCCTCCAGCCCGTCCAGCAGCACCTGCACCGTCGCCTCGTAATCAGCAATCAGCTTGCGCTCCATGCGGCGCTCCTCGGTGCGTCCGAACACATCGAAGCGGCCGCCACGCAGGAACTTCAGCTTCGCCAACAGACCGAAGGCCTTGAACATCCACGGGCCGTATTCCTTCTTCAGCAGCCGGCCCTGCCCGTCCTTCTTCGCAAACAGCGGCGGTGCCAGATGGAAGCGCAGCTGGTAGTCGCCCTCGAACTGCTGCTGCAGGCGGCGCTGGAAGTCGCCGCTGGTGTACAGGCGCGCCACTTCGTACTCGTCCTTGTAGGCCATCAGCTTGAACAGGTAGCGCGCCACGGTCTCGGTCAGCGCAGTGGAACCGCCGATGCGGTCGGCTTCGGTGGCGCGCACGCGTGCTACCAGGTCACGGTAGCGCTTGGCGTAGGCGGCATCCTGGTACTCGACCAGGAACGCGGCGCGGCGCTCGATCATTTCATCCAGCGAGCGCGACAGGCGGGCGTCGTCCAGCGGCAGGAACGCCACGTCGCCACCGTGCGAGGGCAGGCCACGCAGTTCGCGCTCGTCGCCGGTGTTGCGCGGTGCCGCAGTGGCACCCCATTCATTGCCCTCCCACTCGCCCGGCGGCAGCGGATGCAGCGGGCCCGGGGTGGATTCGGTATCGGTATGGCGGTTGCGCACCAGGCCGGCGGCCTGCTGCACGGCCTGCGGGTCGACCACCGCCAGGCGGCCCCAGGCGAAGGCCTGCTGGTTCATCGCCACGGCGGCGCCGTTGAGTTCGATGGCGCGCATCAGTGAATCGAACGACAGCGGCACCAGGCCCTGCTGCCAGGCGTAGCCGAGGATGAACAGGTTCGCGGCAATGGCATCGCCCAGCAGCGCGGTGGCCAGCTGGGTGGCATCGAGCAGCAGCGGCTCCTGGCCGCCCAGTGCCACGCGCACGCCGGCGATGATGTCGGCGGCGGGGAACTGCATGTCCGGGCGGGTGGTGAAGGTGCCCGGCATCGCTTCGTAGGTGTTCAGCACCACCTGCGAACGGCCGGCACGCACCTTCGACAGCGCCCAGTAATCGTTGACCACTACCATGTCGCAGCCCAGCACCAGGTCGGCCTCGCCAGCGGCGATACGCACGGCATGGATGTCCTCAGGGCGACGGGCAATGCGGATATGCGTGGTCACCGCGCCGCCCTTCTGCGCCAGGCCGGTCTGGTCGAGCACGGTCGCACCCTTGCCTTCCAGGTGGCCGGCCATGCCCAGCAGCGCACCGATGGTCACCACGCCGGTACCGCCGACGCCGGTGATCAGGATGTTCCAGGGCTGTTCCAGGCTGCCGCGGAGAGTCGGTGCCGGCAGGTTGTCCAGCAGCGTGGAGGCATCGCGCTTGCTGCCCTTGCGCGGCTGGCCGCCGTGCACGGTGACGAAGCTCGGGCAGAACCCGTTCACGCAGGAATAGTCCTTGTTGCAGTTGGACTGGTCGATCTCGCGCTTGCGCCCGAACTCGGTTTCCTTCGGCAGCACCGACACGCAGAAGCTCTTCTTGCCGCAGTCGCCGCAACCTTCGCAGACCAGCGAGTTGATCATCACCCGCTTCTGCGGATCTTCCAGCTTGCCGCGCTTGCGGCGACGGCGCTTCTCGGTGGCACAGGTCTGTTCGTAGATCAGGATCGAAACACCCTTCACCTCGCGCAGGCGCTTCTGCACCTCATCCAGTTCGCTGCGGTCGTGGAACTCGACATCGCTGGGGAAGTGTTCGCGCTGGGCGGTCCACTTGCCGATGTTGTCCGACAGCACCACGATGGTGTGGATGCCTTCGGCGCGCATCTGCCGCGCAATGTCCGGCACGCTCAACGGGCCGTCCACCGGCTGTCCGCCGGTCATCGCCACCGCATCGTTGTAGAGGATCTTGTAGGTGATGTTCACCCCGGCAGCCACCGCCTGGCGGATCGCCAGCGAGCCGCTGTGGAAATAGGTACCGTCGCCCAGGTTCTGGAACACGTGCGGGGTATCGGTGAACGGCGCCTGCCCGGCCCAGGTCACGCCTTCGCCGCCCATGTGGGTGAAGGTGTCGGTGCTGCGGTCCATCCAGGTCACCATGTAATGGCAACCGATGCCGGCCAGCGCCCGCGAGCCTTCCGGCACGTTGGTGGAGGTGTTGTGCGGGCAGCCGGAGCAGTAGTGCGGCACGCGCGGGAAGCTGGCGCGCGGCAGGGCCAGCTCGGCTTCCTTTTCCTGCATCCACTGCAGCCGCTGCTCGATCGATGCGTTGTTGAAGAACCTCTGGATGCGGCGGCCGATCACACCGGCGATGGTGGCCGGGGTCAGCTCGCCGGTGGACGGCAGGATCCATTCGCCGCTCTCGTCATACTTACCGACGATGGACGGGCGCTGGCCCCAGCTGGCCGGCCAGTTGAAGAACTGTTCCTTCATCTGGCGCTCGATGAAGGCACGCTTTTCCTCCACCACGATGATGTCTTCCAGGCCCTGCGCGAAGCGCGCGATGCCCTGCGGCTCCAGCGGCCAGGTCATGCCGACCTTGTACACGCGGATGCCGATGTCGGCGCAGGCGGCTTCGTCCAGGCCCAGGTATTCCAGCGCCTGCAGAACGTCCAGGTAGCTCTTGCCGGTGGTGACGATGCCCAGCCGCGCGCGCGGCGCGTCCATCACCACCTTGTCGATGCCGTTGGCGCGGGCGAACGCCTGTGCGGCCTTCACCGCATAGCGGTGCAGGCGCATTTCCTGGTCCAGCGGCGGGTCCGGCCAGCGGATGTTGAGACCGCCCGAAGGCATCTCGAAGTCCTCCGGCAGCACGATGCGGCGCGCCATCGGGTCGACCTCGACCGAGGCCGATGATTCGACTGTCTCGGCGATCGTCTTGAAGCCGACCCAGCGCCCGGTATAGCGGCTCATCGCCCAGCCCAGCAGGCCCATGTCGAGGATGTCCTGCACACCGGCCGGATTCAGTACCGGCATCATCGCGCTGACGAACTCGTCCTCGCTGCCATGCGGCAGGGTCGAGCTGCGGCAGGCATGGTCATCGGCGGCCAGTGCCAGCACCCCGCCGTAGCGCGAGGTGCCAGCGGCATTGGCGTGCTTGAACACGTCGCCGCAGCGGTCCACACCCGGGCCCTTGCCGTACCACATGCCGAACACGCCCTGCACGTTGGCGCCGGGGAACAGGTTTGTCTGCTGGGTGCCCCACACCATGGTGGCGCCCAGGTCCTCGTTCAGGCCGGGGGTGAACTTCACCTTGGCGGCGTCGAGGTGTTTGCGTGCGCGCCACAGCTCCAGGTCGAAGCCGCCCAGCGGGCTGCCACGGTAGCCACTGACGAAGCCGGCGCTGTCGATGCCCTGGTGCGCGTCGCGCAGCCGCTGCATCAGCGGCAGCTTCACCAGCGCCTGCACGCCACTCAGATAGATCCGCCCCTCGTTGCGGGTGTACTTGTGGTCGAGCGTGTAGTCACGGTCGATCAGGTCGGTGGAGGAGGGCGACGTGAGTTGCGCGGTACTGGTCATGGCTGGCCCGGTCAGGATCGGCTGGCACCGGCCGCGTGCAGGCACGCGGCGGGAAAGGCGCGAATTGTAGCAGCGAGGCCCGGCCGCCCCGGCACTCGCGCCGGCGGCCATGCTGGGGTTAGGATCGGGGAGAGAGAGAGGGAGGCTGCAGTTGCGGCCTGGGGAGAAGGGATGTCAGTTGCAGGAAAGATCCTGGGCAGCATGCTGCTGGTCTCGGGAGCGGCCCCGGTGTGGGCCGCGCCGGCGGTGCCAGCACCACAGGAGTTCTACTTCGACAGCGATGCGGCCGCCGTGCCCATGATCGTGGTCCAGTCCGACGGGGATGCGCTGGTGGCGCAGCTGCTCAAGCAGCGCGAGCGCGGCCGGCGGACCGTGGAGGCCACCGTGCAGCTGGCGTCGGTGGCCATTGCCCAGGGCCGTACCGAACTGGGTGAACAGCTGTATCGCGAAGCGCTGAAGGATGCGCCGGTGCAGGGCAGCCTGGGCCGTGGCGTGCGCTGGAACTACGGGTGGGACCTGCTGCGTCAGGGCCAGCCCGAAGCCGCCCTGGAGCAATGGCAGGCGGCTGCCGGTGGTTCGCTGAGCAAGCCGGGCTGGTTGCCACCGACCTATGCGCTGGCGCTGTGGCGGGCCGGGCGGAAGCAGGAGGCGGTGCAGTGGTATGCCGCCGCAGTGCGTACCGAGCCGACGCAATGGAGCGACAGCAGCCGCTATGCGCAGTTGTTGCCGTTGTGGCGCGACGACGAGCGTGCTTCGCTGGCGGAAGTGCAGCAGGCCTGGGCGGCCGCCCCGCCGGCCTGGCCCTGAGGGAAGGGGGGGCCGGGTTGCACCCGGCACCCGCAGAAGCAAGGGCTGGAGCCAAAGCCAAAGCCAAAGCGGGTTTCCTGAGGGATGGCGGGGCACTGTGGGTTTGCGGGGCCGCCGTAAACCCATCCATGGGGGCTTGGTCGCCGCATCCATGCGGCTCACTGATCTGCCCGGGATAGAAATCGAACTGGGGTCAGATCCGTTTTCCAGAGGAAAACGGATCTGACCCCATGCGCTCAAGAGCGGCCAGCCAACGCGAATCCACCCCGCCCGGCCAAGCGCGGCTTTTGATGTTCACAGCCAACCAGCCGCCACGAGGGGCTGCGCCGTTCGCTGGAAACCCCTCAATCGTCTGCGGAAACCGTCCGCCCCGACGCCCACGCCCGCAGTGCCTCTACCTGTTCGGCCATCAGCACCGACAGCGGTCGGGTCGCGCGGATCTCATTCATCAGCAGTTCGGTGTCCAGCGGCCGGCCTTCGGCGTGCGCTGCATACAGCCCGGCCACGATCGCCTGCTCGATCTCCGCGCCGGAGAAACCATTCGCCGCGGCCGCCAACGCCGGCAGCGCGAAGTCGTCACCATTGAGCTGGCGCCGGCCCAGGTGCAGCCGCAGCAGTTCCACGCGCACCTCCGGCGTGGGCAGGTCAACGAAGAAGATCTCGTCGAAACGGCCCTTGCGCAGCAGTTCGGCCGGCAGCTCGTGCACCTGGTTGGCCGTGGCAACGATGAACACCGGCGCCTTGCGTTCGGCCATCCAGGTCAGCAGGTAGCCGAGTACACGGCGTGATACGCCACCGTCCTCGCCACCACTGGCCAGGCCCTTCTCGATCTCGTCCATCCACAGCACGCAGGGCGCCAGCTGCTCGGCCGAGGCCAGCGCCTGGCGCAGGTTGGCCTCGGTCTCGCCGTGATACTTGTTGTACAGCGCACCCACGTCCAGGCGCAGCAGCGGTACACCGAAGCCGGCGGCGGTGGCCTTGGCCAGCATTGATTTGCCGCAGCCCTGCACGCCCAGCAGCAGCATGCCGCGCGGCGGGTCCAGGCCGGCCGGTGCCGAGCCGGCGATGAAGGCCACCCGGCGCTGGCTGATCCAGCGCTTGAGCCGGTTGGCGCCGGCTACGTCGCCGAAGCGCGCGCTGTCGTGCTCGAAGAACAGGTGGCCGCTGCGGTTGAGCAGCTCGAACTTCAGCCGTGCCAGCTGCGGCAGGTCGTCGTCGCGCAGCGCGCCATCGGCGTAGATCAGCTGGCGGGCGATGCGGCGGGCATCGACCAGGCTCAGGCCCTGCAGGTTCTTCAGGATCTTCTTCACCGCCTCGCTGTCGACCTCGACACGGCGGCCGCCGTGTTCGCGCGCATAGGCGTCGGCCTCCTCGCGCAGCATCTTCAGCAGGGCGTTGGCATCGGGCAGGCGCGGGTTGAAGCGCACCGCCAGTGCTTCCAGCTCGGCCGGCAGCTCGACCTTGGCGCCGATCAGCACCAGCACGTGCGGTTCGCTGTGGCGGCGCTGGATCAGGTCGCGCAGTGCGCGCTGGTGGCTGGCATAGCCCAGGTAGGGGTGGAAATCGAGCAGCAGGTAGACACCGCGCTGGTCGGCCTGGCGGATCATCTGCAGCGCGGCGCTGGCATCGGGCGGGCCGACAGGAGGATCCTCGCGGTCCAGGTCGATGCGGCGCAGGCCCTCGGTGATGGACCAGCGGTGCAGGGCCCGCCACACGTGCATCAGCGTCTGCCGGAACAGTTCGACGATGCGCCCCTCATCCTGGGTCTCGATCACGATCAGGGGGGTATTGGCGCGGATCAGTGCGCTCAGGTCCTGCAGTTCGCTCATGCCGGTTCGATCCTTCGGGGGCGCCACGATAGCAAAGGCGATGGCCACTGGTTCAGCACGGCGCTACCTCCCGTCACCACCGCCGGTGTACGCTCGGGGCACGTACCCGGAAGCGAGGCTGGCATGAAGACGATCCTGGTGGCCGGTTCCAAGGGCGGGGTGGGCAAGACCACCGTCGCCACCCACCTGGCCGCGTACGCGGCATTGCAGGGCAAGGCCACGGTGATCGCCGATGCCGACCCGCAGGGCTCCAGCACCCGCTGGGCACAACGGCGTGCCGGGCTGGAAAGCGCGGTGCTCCCCGTCGATGTGTATCGGAAGAAGCAGTGGGCGCAGAAGCTGCCCGACGGTACCGATACCGTCATCATCGATGCACCAGCCGGTGCGCTGGCCGACGATATCCCCCATTTCCTGGACGCGGCCGATGCCGTGGTGGTGCCGGTATTGCCCTCGGCGCTGGATATCGAAGCCATCGTCGGCTTCCTCAACAGCCTGGCCCAGAACCCGCGCGTGCACAGCCGCAAGCTGCCGGTGGGGCTGGTCCTCAACCGCACCAAACCCTGGACGCAGACCTCGCAGCAGGCATTGCAGATGCTGGCCGAATGGCCGTACCCGGTGGTCGCGCAGCTGCGTGACAGCCAGAGCTACGTGGTCATGACCGGCCTGGGCCGCAGCCTGTTCGACTATCGCTCCGCGCAGGTGCGCGAACACCAGGCCGACTGGGAACCGCTGCTGTCCTGGCTCAAGCTTTGATGCCTGCGTCACTTCTCCTGCTGCATCCTCTTCTCCATGGAAACCCGCGATGCGTGAACTGATCCTGCTGCGCCATGCCCATGCCGAACCCGCCGTTTCCGGTCAGGCCGACCTCGACCGGCCGCTGTCGCCGGTAGGGCTGGCCGAAGCTGAAGCCGCCGGCAAGTGGTTGAAGGAAAACAACCTGCTGCCGGACTGCGTGCTGTGCTCGCCGTCGCGACGTACCCGTGAGACCCTGGAAGCGGTGATGACGGCCATCGGCTATGTTGAGAAGCGCCTGGAAGACCGGATCTACGAAGCCACCCCGGGCACCCTGGCGGCGCTGGTGGACGAGCGTCGCGACCTGGACCGGGTGCTGATCGTGGGCCACAACCCGGGCCTGGAGCAGCTGGTGGCCCTGATGACCGACGGCACCAGCAGCGACTACCGTGGCATGCCGCCGGGCGGCGTGGCGGTCCTCGGCTTCCCGCGCGAGGTCTCGATCGAACCGGGCGTGGCCAGCCTGAACGCGTTCTGGTGGCCGTGATCCGATGAGCCAGGCGCGGCGCAGCCGCTTTCTGCTGCCCGCGTTGCTGGCGCTTGGCCCGGCCTGGGCCGCTGTGCCCCCACCAACCCCGTTGCCGCCGGTGTCCGCCGAAGCGCCGCGGGTACTGCGCCTGGATACCCAGCGCTCGCGGATCGGTTTCGAGGTGCGGACCCGTTTCGGCCAGCGCATCGAAGGCGTATTCCCGCACTTCGAGGGGCGCATCGAGATCCTGTCCGACGGGCGCCACCAGGTGCACCTGAAGATGTTCACCCGTTCGGTAGAGATCCCTGGCAAGGCGCGCTACACCGGCTGGATGCGCGGCGAAGAGTTCTTCGATGCCGGGCGCCATCCGGTGGTCGAGTTCGACTCGCTGCCGTACTGGCCGGAGACGGTGGAACAGGGCGGCGACATCAACGGCCGGCTGACCCTGCGCGGCGTCAGCCACCCCGAGTCGCTGCGGGTCGAGAAGGCGGAGTGCGCCCGACCCGGCTATGATTGCGATGTCGTCAGCCGCGGTACCGTGCAGCGAGGCCGGTATGGAATGGACAGCTGGCAGCTAGCCCTGAGTGACCGAGTGACCTTCGTATTACGTGCGCGCCTGAGCGAGGCGCCGAAACCGTGAACCTCCTGCTGCGTTTACTGGCGCTGGCAACGGTGTTGCTGGGCAGCGGTTGTGCATCGCTTTCGCATGCCGAGCGCGATCGTGCCGAAGCGATCGCCGTGCAGGCGCGCTCGACCGTGGTCGGCTGCCAGCGCGCCGACCGCTGCGCGCAGGACTCACCGCTGCGAGCGCTGGCCGGCCGCGCGTTCACCGAATCCACCCCCGAACAGCCGCGCCACTACGCCACCCTGCTCGACGAGGGCGAAGGTGCGCTGGTGGCGCGCCTGAACCTGCTGCGCAGCGCTACCCGCAGCATCGACCTGCAGACCTACATCTTCGACAAGGACGACAGCGCCCGGCTGGTCATCGACGAGCTGCTGGCTGCATCGCGGCGCGGGGTGAAGGTGCGCGTGCTGATCGACCAGCTCTCGGCGATCTCCGACCTGCAGATCCTCGGCGCGCTGTCCGGCGCGCACCAGAACTTCCAGCTGCGGGTCTACAACCCGACCTTCGGCAAGGCCCGGCTGAACTACTTCGACTATGCCGGCAGCGTGCTGTGCTGCTTCCGCCGCTTCAACCAGCGCATGCACAACAAGCTGCTGGTGATCGACGATGCGATCGGCGTGGTCGGTGGCCGCAACTACCAGGACGACTATTACGACTGGGACCGCGAGTACAACTTCCGCGACCGCGACGTGCTGATCGCCGGCCCGGAGGCGCGGGCGATGGCCGCCAACTTCGATGCCTTCTGGCATGCCAGGCGCAGCGTGCCGGCCGAGCGCCTGAACGATGTCGGCCGCACCCTGCTGCGCGAGGGCGTGCCGACCCTGCCGCCGGCCAGCTTCCGCCGCCCCGAGCGTGTGCAGCGGGTCAGCGCCGAAGCCAATGACATCGACTTCGTCAGCCGTTCCTTCGTCGATACCGCCTTGCCGGTGGCCTCGGTGCGCTATGTCGCCGACCTGCCGCGCAAGCACCGGCGCGAGAAGGCCGATGCGCCACTGGCGGGCCAGCACGTGACCGAGCCGCAGCTGGATGCGCTGATCGCCGGCGCGCAGGAGGAAGTGATCCTGCAGACCCCGTACCTGGTGCTGTCCAAGCCGGCGCAGAAGCTGTTCCGCGAGCTGCGCAAGCACCCGCAGCCGCCGCGGGTAGTGGTGTCCAGCAACAGCCTGGCGGCCACCGACAATCCGATCGTGTATGCGCTGTCGTACAAGTACAAGCGGCGCAACATGCGCGAACTGGGCTTCAACATCTTCGAGTACAAGCCGTTCCCGCTGGATGCACCGGTCGACTACCGCAACCTGTTGCCTGATCCGATCGCCGCGCCCGGGGGTGACGACGACGGCGGGCGCAATCCGCTGATCGGCGGCAGCGCCGCGGGCAGCAATGCCGGCGACAGCCGCGATCGCGATGAGCACCCGGCACCCGCCGGCAAGCAGGGGGCGGTGAACCACCCGCGCACCGGCAGTGCCTACCAGAACGCACGCGAGCGCCGCCGCGCGGCCGGCAGCGAGGTCGAGACCCGCCTGCTGCGCACCGAGACCCGGCCCTCCTTCCTGGGCAGCAAGGCGGTCAACAAGCCGTTGCCGGTCACCCGCAAGGGCGCGCGCATGGGCCTGCATGCCAAGTCGCTGGTGGTCGATCGCCGCATCGGCGTGGTCGGCACCCACAACTTCGATCCGCGCAGCGAGAACTACAACACCGAAGGTGCGGTGATCATCGATGACCCGGCCTTCGCCGAGCAGCTGGCCGAGAGCATCCTGCGCGACACCCACCCGCAGAATTCGTGGACGGTGGCGCCGCGGGCCAAGCCGCCGGTGCTGTCCGGGCTCAACTACAGCGTCGGCAAGGCCTCCGAAGCACTGCCGATCCTCGACTTCTGGCCGTGGCGCTATGCCACCGACTACGAGTTCAAGCCCGGCCCGGACTGCCCGCGGCCGCTGCCCCGGCAGGACCCGGACTTCCACCGCTGCTATGTCGCCGTGGGCGATTTCCCCGAAGTCAATGTCGGCCCGAAATGGCTGCTGGTACGCATGCTGACCGCATTCGGCGCCGGCCTCGTTCCCATCCTCTGAAGGTGCCCGCATGACCCTGGTGTTCCGCGAAGCCGTTTCCCTCGAGCAGCTCAACACGCTCAGCCGCAACACCGCGATCGAGTCGCTGGGCATCGTCTTCAGCGCGGCCGGTGATGACTGGCTGCAGGCCACCATGCCGGTCGACGAGCGCACCCGCCAGCCCTACGGCATCCTGCATGGCGGCGCGTCGGTGGTGCTGGCCGAGACCCTGGGCAGCAGCGCCGGCAACCTGTGCGTGGATACTGCCAAACAGATCTGCGTAGGGCTGGAGATCAACGCCAACCATGTACGCGCCGTGCGCTCGGGCACCGTGACCGGCACCGCACGCGCACTGCATGTCGGCCGCAGCACCCAGCTGTGGGAGATCCGCATCGAGGACGAGCAGGGCCGCCTGGTGTGCATCTCGCGGCTGACCCTGGCGGTGGTGGCGGCCGGCCACGGCTGAGCCCCGGACGGCCGGTGACGGCAGCGGAACCCAGCGTTCCCCGCCGATTGCCCCGGTCGATGGGTGTTATGGCCTAAATCGGCTGGCAGCGATGACGGCCCTCCGGTATCGTGCGCGGATGAATTCCCCCACTCCGGCCCCCCGCGGCGGCGTGGCGCGTGTGTGCCGTTACCTGTACCGCGTACCGCTGCTGTTGGTCCACATCATCGTGTTCCTGCCGCTCATCCTGATCGGCATGCTTCGGCCGTGGGGCGAACTGCGCGTGGGCGAGGCGACCCTGGGGGCCAAAGTGGTCAACTGGTGGCAGGGCGGGCTGATGTGGATCTTCGGCTTCCGCCTGGTGCAGATCGGCACGCCGCTGCCCGGCGCCGTGCTGTTCGTCGCCAACCACGTCAGCTGGGTCGACATCTGCATCCTGCACAGCCAGCGCATGATGGGCTTTGTCGCCAAGCGCGAGATCGCCAGCTGGCCGCTGGTCGGCTGGCTGGCCGCGCGTGGCCAGACCATCTTCCACCAGCGCGGCAACACCGAATCGCTCGGTGGCGTGATGCAGGTGATGGCTGACCGCCTGCGCGAAGGCAAGGCGGTGGGCGTGTTCCCGGAAGGGCGCACCCGCGGCGGCCACGAAGTAGGCCCGTTCCATGCCCGCATCTTCCAGGCCGCGGTTGAAACCGGCGTGCCGGTGCAGCCGGTGGCGCTGGTGTACGGGCTCAAGGGCGATGCGCAGACCATTGTCGCGTTCGGCCCCGGTGAGAGTTTCTTCGCCAATTTCCTGCGCCTGCTCGGTGAGCCGGCGCGGCGTGCAGAAGTGCACTTCCTGGCACCGATCGGTGCGCAGGACCTGGAAGGCCGTCGGCGCATCGCGGAGACGTCGCGCGCGCGCATCGTGGCGGCCATGAGCACCGGGTGAGGGTGCGGTGGCCCTGATCCCGCCACCCGTCCTGGACGCCGGCACGCCGACGTTGCACGCGGCTGACTACCAGCCGCCGCGCTGGCTGCGCAATCCGCACCTGCAGTCGATGCTCAGCTCCAGCCGCATGCGCCTGCAGCGCGGCCTGTTGTTGCTGGCCGCGACCGGCGCGATCAGCGAAGAACTGATCCTCGACGGCGGTGATGGCGTGCGCCTGCAAGGCTGGCACAGCCACATCGAAGGCCGCGAACCCAAGGGCATGGCCCTGCTGCTGCACGGCTGGGAAGGCAGCGCCGAATCCAGCTACATGCGCATGGCGGCCGCGCGCATGCTCGAACAGGGCTTCGACGTGGTGCGGCTGAACTTCCGCGACCACGGCAATACCCATCATCTCAACCCCGGCATCTTCCACTCCAACCTGATCGACGAAGTGGTGCATGCCGCGGGCGATATCGCCCAGCGCTGGCCGCAGTTGCCGCTGGTGGCCGCCGGTTACTCGCTGGGCGGCAACTTCGTGCTGCGCCTGGCCCTGCGCGCGCCGGCGGCCGGCGTGCCGCTGCTGCGCGTGGCGTCGGTATGCCCGGTGCTGGACCCAGGCTTGACCATGGAGAACATCGAGAACGGTCCGGCGATGTACGACTGGTACTTCCGCCGCAAGTGGGCCGGTTCGCTGCGGCGCAAGCGCGACCTGTTCCCCGAACTGAGCGACTGCGACGATCGCGTACTGAAACTGGACATCCGCGCGCTGACCGCCTGGCTGGTCGAGCGCCACACCAGTTTCGGTTCGTTGCAGGCCTATTTCGATGGCTACTCGATTGCCGGCGATCGGCTGTCCACGTTGCAGGTGCCGGCCGACATCCTGATGGCGCAGGACGACCCGGTAATCCCCTACGCGACCTTCAGCGACTGGCAGCTGCCGCACCAGGCGCATCTGGAAACCGCCAGCTGGGGCGGACACTGTGGCTTCCTGGAAAACTGGCGCGGTGACGGCTTCTCCGAGCGCTGGGTGGCGCAGCGCCTGCAGCGCGTGCTGCAAGGCTGAACCGGCACGGGCGCGCAGGCCGCTACAATGCGGGTTTGCCCTTGAACCGGACCGCCATGCAAGACCAGATCATCCAAGCGTTGCGCCAGAACGAGGCCGACCAGGCCGTGCAGCTGGCCCAGGCGTGGACCCGTGATGAACCCGGCCAGGCCGAGGCCCACCGCTGGCTGGCGCTTGCGCTGCAGCAGCAGGGCAAGGCCGAGGACGCGATGGAGGCCCTGCAGCAGGCGCTGCAGCTGGCCCCGGACAATGCCCAGCTGCACCTGCAGCACGCCGGCCTGCTGCTGGCCCTGCGCCAGTTCGACGGCGCAGGCGAAGCACTGACGCGCACCACCGGGCTGGACCCGAACGCATTCGCCGCGTACCTGATGCAGGCCCACCTGGCGATCGGTCGCAACGATTTCGATGAAGCGCAGCGCCTGTCCACGCTGGCCTCGCGCGTCGAACCGGACCACCCGGAGCTGCTGACCATCGATGGCATGATCGCGCTGCGCCGCGATGATGCCGATCGCGCGCTGACGCTGCTGTCGGCCGCCAACCAGGCCCTGCCCAACGACATCCGCGTGCTTTACGCACTGGGCTTCGCCTACCTGGGCAAGAACATGCTGGCCTTCGCCGAGCAGGCGTTCCGCCGCGTGCTGGAACTGAACCCGACCATCGCCTCGTTGCATGGCCTGGTGGTGCAGCTGGCCATGCGCCAGGGCAACCTGGAAGCTGCGGCAGAGGCGATGCAGATCGCGCTGCAGCAGGAAGGCCTGGATACGCCGTCGATGCGCCGCCTGGCCGGCGAACTGGCGCTGCGCAGCGGCCAGCCGCTGCAGGCGCTGGAACACCTGCTGCCGTTGCTGGAATCGGCGCCCGGCGACCGCGATGTGTTGCAGCTGCTGCTGATGTCCTGGCAGCGCCTGGGCCGCGAAGACGAGGCCCGCGCACGCCTGGATGCCGCCCTGGAGCAGCACCCGCAGCTGCACGACCTGTGGCTGGCACGCCTGGCGGTGGAGGAGGTCGGCAGTGCCACCGCCGCCGCTACGGTCGAGCGCTGGATGGACGCGATGCCGGGCCACCTGCCGGCGCTGGAAGCGCGCCTGCGGCTGCACGACATGGTGGGCGAACACGCGCAGGCCGAAGCGATCGCCGAGCGTATCGTCAGCCTCGAGCCGGGCCGCGTCAGCGGCGAGACCCGCCTGGTCGAAGGCCTGCTGCAGCGCGATCCGGCGGCCGCCATCGCCCGCGTGCAGGCGCTGATCGGCATGGCGCCGGAAGGCCACCGCGCCGACCTGCGCACCTGGCTGGGCGAGATCCAGGATCGCGCCGGGCAGCACGAAGACGCACTGCAGACCTGGCTGGCCCTGCAGGCCGACCAGGCCCCGCAGCGCCTGCCGCTGCCGCCGCAGGCCAAGGCACCGCCGAGCTGGCCGGACAAGGGCGAGATCGACGGTGATGCCACTTCCGCGCCGATCTTCCTGTGGGGGGCGCCGGGGTCGGGCGTGGAGCGCGTGGCGACCGGCCTGGCCGCGGCCAGCCCGGTGCTGCGCAGCGACCGCTATACCTCCAACGCACCCGACGACGCGTTCCAGAACTACCACACGCTGCAGGACCTCGCTTCGGGCGTGCTGACGCCGGAGCGGCTGGTGCAGCGCTGGCGCGAACAGCTGCCGTCGCGCGGCGTGCAGGACGACGCGATCATCGACTGGCTGCTGTGGTGGGACAACGCGCTGCTGTGGGCGCTGCGCCCGCAGTTGCCGCAGGGCCGCCTGCTGGTGGTGCTGCGCGACCCGCGCGACATGCTGCTGGACTGGGTGGCCTACGGTGCGGCCGCGCCGCTGGCGATGACCTCGCTGGCCGAAGCCAGCGAATGGCTGGCGCGCGCACTGGCCCAGGTCGCCGCTTTGCACGAGGATGATCTGTACCCGCAGGTGCTGCTGCGCATCGACCAGATCGGCAACGATCCGCAGGCGATGGCCGATCTGCTGGGCCGCCTGTTCGAGCGGCCGATGCCGCCGGCCGCGCAGCTGGGCGCGCCGCGCTTCCCGCCGGGCCACTGGCGCAACTACCGCGACGTGATGAGCGCCGCCTTCGCCAAGCTCACCCCGATCGCGGTGCGCCTGGGTTACCCGGAAGAGTGAGGACACGCCGATGCAACTGAGCAGCCACAGCCTGACCAACGGTGCACCGATCGACCGCGAATTCGCCGCCGGCGATGCCGCAGGCTTCGCACCGGACCGCAATCCGCACCTGGCCTGGAGCGATGTGCCGGAGGGCACCCGTTCGTTCCTGCTGGTATGCGTCGATCCGGACGTGCCGACCGTGCCGGAGACGGTCGGCCGCACCGACATGAGCGTGCCACGCGACCAGCCACGCTGCGATTTCGTGCACTGGGTGATGGCCGATATCCCGGCCTCGGTGCAGGAGATCGCCGCAGGCAGCTGCAGCGACGGCTTCGTGGTGAAGGGCAAGACCACGCCGGCCGGGCCGGCCGGCAGCCGCCAGGGCCTGAACGACTTCACCGGCTGGTTCGCCGGCAACCCGGACATGGCCGGTGACTACCTGGGCTACGACGGCCCCTATCCGCCGTTCAACGACGAGCGCGTGCACCGCTACTTCTTCCGCGTGTTCGCGCTGGACGTGGCATCGCTGCAGCTGCCGGCACGCTTCACCGCCGCCGACGCCTACCGCGCCATGCACGGCCACGTGCTGGCCGAGGCGGCACTGCACGGCACCTACACGTTGAATCCGGCGCTGGGCTGAGGCGGCATAACGGGTCGTGCCGGCCGCTGGCCGGCAACGCCCGTGTGCTGCCGGATCCGCGCATGGCAGCCGGCCAGCGGCCGGCTCTACCCACAACGAAGAGGGCGGCCTTGCGGCCGCCCTCCACCCATCAGCCGACTGACAGTCGGCTCTGCATCACTTCTCGATGGCCGACTCGACCACCATGTCCAGCACATACGCCTGCGACGGCGCATCGGCCGGCGGATTCTTCACTTCGTAGCGCTTCACGCGCACCACGTTGCGCACGCCGTCTTCATGGGTGTAGCCCTCGATGTTGCCGTAGAAGTTCTCGAACTTGCCCGGCTCACCCTGCTTCAGGCCCTTGTCGTCGAACTTCACTTCGCGCACCTGCAGGCACTGGTAGTCCGGAATCAGCGGGTGCGAGCACTTCTGCGTCTTCGCGGCCACTTCCAGGAACACGGTTTCGCCGGCGCCGCCGTAGCGGGTTTCAGCGGTCGGTTCCGGGTTGAACACCAGCACGTCGCCCTTGGCGTTGGTCAGGGTCAGCTTGCCATCGGCATCCTGCTCGGCCTTCAGTTCGCCCTGCAGGCGGCTCGACACGGCTTCGTCCAGCGCCATCAGCGCCTTGTCGGTGCAGGCCATCATGGTCGAGGCCATCGCACTGACCGTCAGCTTGCCGTCGGCCAGGGTGTAGCCGCCGCCCATGCGGTTGCAGGTGTTGCTGACCGACAGGCGGCCGTCAGCGAAGTCCAGGGTGACCGGCTTGCCTTCGCGGGCGAACAGCGCGTCGATGCGCTTGCCGTCGGCGCCGGTGGCCTGCTGCAGCAGCCAGTGCTGGCTCTGCAGGCGCTGCGCATCCAGGTGCGCCAGCGTCTGCTGATCTGCTGCCTTGGCTGCGGCCGGGGCCACGTCGTCGCCGCCGGTGCCGGCCGGGGCCGGGGTCTGGCTGCAGGCGGCCATCAGGGCCAGCGGGAGGAGCAGGGTGAGCTTGCGGTTCATGGTGATTCTCCTTGGGGAACCGTGGGGGAAACGGGGTGGGGCCGGCCATGGGGTTACCGTGCCCCAGTGCTGTTCAGCTGCCGGAGGGCAGCCACAGCAGCAGCGCCGCGCCCAGCGCGATGCGGTAGAGGGCGAAGGCCGTGAACCTGTGCGACTTGACGTAGCCCATCAGCCACTTCACTACGACGAAGCCGGTGATGGCCGCGGCAAGGAAGGCCACGCCCACCTCGGTCCAGTTCTCGCTGCCCAGCTGCCCTTCCCTGACAAGTTCCAGGAAGGTGTAGGCGCTGGCGGCGAACATGGTGGGAATGCCGACCAGGAACACGAACTCGGCGGCGGCCGCGCGGCGGCTCAGGCCCAGCAGCATGGCCAGGAAGATCGCCGAGGCCGAGCGCGAGGTACCGGGGAACACCCCGGCCACGACCTGTGCCAGGCCCACGCCGATTGCCACTGTCCAGGTCACCTGGTCGCGATCGGGCAGCCGCGCGGTGTAGGCCTCCACCAGCAGCATCCAGACGCCACCGATGATCAGTGCCCAGGCCACCGGGCTGACCGTCTCCGGCAGCGACCAGCCGGCCTTGCGCACCACCAGGCCGACCACGGCGGTAACCAGGAACGCAGCGCCCAGCTTGAACACGTACTCACGGTTCTCGCGCTGGTTGAAGCCGGTGGCCAGCTGCAGCAGGCGCTGGCGGAACACCAGCACCACGGCCACGATCGCGCCGGCCTGGATGACGATGTTGAAGAAGTCCGAGCGGGCACCCAGCCAGTGTTGGGCGATGAGCAGGTGGCCGGTGCTGGAGATCGGCAGGAATTCGGTCAAGCCTTCGAGGATGCCCAGCAGCAGGGCGGAGAGCAGGTCGGACATGGACGGTGCGGGCACGCGCGGCAGGAAGGAAGAAGGTCGAGAGGATAGACGATCCCTGCTGCACCAAACGGGTGCGTCTGTTGGCAAGTGCACCCGTTTGGTGCGCGGGGCAATGCACCGGTACGGGGCGCTCGTCCAAAAATCAATGACTTGCGGCCTTCGAAAAGTTGGCACGGTCATTGCTGTACCTCAGCAGGCATTCATCCCCATCCGAGGTCGTACCGATGTCCGTGGAAAACGTTGAGAAGCTGATCAAGGACAACCAGATCGAGTTCGTCGATCTGCGTTTCGTGGACATGCGTGGCGTCGAGCAGCACGTCACCTTCCCGGTCAGCATCGTCGAACCGTCGCTGTTCGAAGAAGGCAAGATGTTCGACGGCAGCTCGATCGCCGGCTGGAAGGGCATCAACGAATCGGACATGGTGCTGCTGCCGGACCCGTCCAGCGCCTACGTCGATCCGTTCTACGCCGATCCGACCCTGGTGATCAGCTGTGACATCCTCGATCCGGCCACCATGCAGGCCTATGGCCGCTGCCCGCGCGGCATCGCCAAGCGTGCCGAGGCCTACCTGAAGTCCTCCGGCATCGCCGAAACCGCGTTCTTCGGCCCGGAGCCGGAATTCTTCATCTTCGACTCGGTCCGTTTCGCCAACGAAATGGGCAACACCTTCTTCAAGGTCGACTCGGAAGAAGCGGCATGGAACAGCGGCGCCAAGTATGACGGCGCCAACAGCGGCTACCGTCCCGGCGTGAAGGGCGGCTACTTCCCGGTTCCGCCGACCGACACCCTGCACGACCTGCGCGCCGAGATGTGCAAGACCCTGGAACAGGTCGGCATCGAAGTGGAAGTGCAGCACCACGAAGTGGCCACCGCCGGCCAGTGCGAGATCGGCACCAAGTTCAGCACCCTGGTGCAGAAGGCCGACGAGCTGCTGCGCATGAAGTACGTCATCAAGAACGTCGCGCACCGCAACGGCAAGACCGTCACCTTCATGCCCAAGCCGATCGTCGGCGACAACGGCAGCGGCATGCACGTGCACCAGTCGCTGTCCAAGGGCGGCACCAACCTGTTCTCCGGTGATGGCTACGGTGGCCTGAGCCAGCTGGCGCTGTGGTACATCGGCGGCATCTTCAAGCATGCCAAGGCCATCAATGCCTTCGCCAACTCGGGCACCAACAGCTACAAGCGCCTGGTGCCGGGCTTCGAGGCGCCGGTGATGCTGGCCTATTCGGCCCGCAACCGTTCGGCGTCGTGCCGTATTCCGTGGGTCTCCAACCCGAAGGCGCGCCGCATCGAAATGCGCTTCCCGGATCCGATCCAGTCCGGCTACCTGACCTTCACCGCGCTGATGATGGCCGGCCTGGACGGCATCAAGAACCAGATCGACCCGGGTGCACCGAGCGACAAGGACCTGTACGACCTGCCGCCGGAAGAAGAGAAGCTGATCCCGCAGGTCTGCTCCTCGCTGGACCAAGCGCTGGAAGCGCTGGACAAGGACCGCGAGTTCCTCAAGGCCGGCGGCGTGATGAGCGATGACTTCATCGACGGCTACATCGCGCTGAAGATGCAGGAAGTGACCAAGTTCCGCGCGGCCACCCACCCGCTGGAATACCAGCTGTACTACGCCAGCTGACCGGACGCGATGGCGGTGGGTTCCCCCTCCCACCCGCCGCCATCGCTTCCGTTTTCGCGGCTGGGGAGCCGCGGTTGTAGGGGGTCAGATCCGTTTCGCGCCGCGAAAGGGCTCTGACCCCACCCCAGGGGCAAGAGAGAGACCGGATACGCGACCAGGGCCGCCCTCCCTCCCGCGTCGGTCGTGCAAGGAGAGAGGCACGGCCGTCCCGGCCCTGTACGTGTCCGGTGCAACAGCCACGGTCATCACCCTGATGACCTGTGGTTGCCTGATGCCAACGCGCGCTGGCGCGCTGGCCCCATCCACCATCGGGACATGCGTATGAAACTGATCTCCGCCATCATCCGACCGTTCAAGCTCGACGAGGTCCGCGAGGCCCTGTCCGATGCAGGCGTGTCGGGCATCACCGTGACCGAAGTGAAAGGTTTCGGTCGCCAGAAGGGCCACACCGAGCTGTATCGCGGCGCCGAGTACGTCGTCGATTTCCTGCCCAAGATCAAGATCGAAACGGTGGTCACCGACGAGCGTGCCGACGCGGTGATCGAAGCGATCCAGTCGTCGGCAGGCACCGGCAAGATCGGTGACGGCAAGATCTTCGTCACCGCCGTCGAACAGGTCATCCGCATCCGCACCGGCGAAATCGGTGCCGACGCGCTGTAACCCCCTTCCGGAGACTCCCCAATGAAGATCCGCCTTCTCACCGGGTGGCAGGCCCGGTTCCACCTGGTGTGCCTGTTGATGCTGCTCAGCGCGCTGGCTGCAGGTGCGTGGCCGGGCAGCGCCCATGCCCAGGCACAGGTGTCGCCGCTGCCGAGCGAAACCGTTGCGGTCGAGCCGCTGCACGATCCGGCCGCCAGCGCCGCTGCGCCGGCCGTGGCCGAAGCGGCCGCCGCCTACGATCGTGGCGACGTCGCCTGGATGCTCACCTCCACCCTGCTGGTGCTGTTGATGGTGGTTCCAGGCCTGGCCCTGTTCTACGGCGGACTGGTGCGGTCGAAGAATGTGCTGTCGGTGCTCAGCCAGATCCTGGTGGTGTTCTCGCTGGTGCTGCTGCTGTGGGTGTCCTACGGCTACAGCGCGGTGTTCAGCGCGGGCAATCCATTCTTCGGTTCGTTCACCGAATTCGCCTTCCTCAAGGGCTTCACGCCCGACTCGGTGGGCAACACGCCGATCAAGGGCCTGCCGGACTACCTGTTCGTCGCCTTCCAGTCGACCTTCGCCGGCATCACCACCGCGCTGATCGTCGGCGCATTCGCCGAGCGCATCAAGTTCCGCGCGGTGCTGCTGTTCTCGGCACTGTGGTTCACCCTCAGCTACATCCCGATGGCACACATCGTCTGGGGCGGCGGCTACCTGGGTGAACTGGGCGCGATCGACTTCGCCGGTGGCACCGTGGTCCACATCAACGCGGGCGTGGCCGGCCTGGTTGGCGCGTGGTTCGTCGGCAAGCGCCTGGGCTACGGCCAGACCGCGCTGAAGCCGCACAACGTACCGTTTACCTACATCGGCGCCATGCTGCTGTGGGTGGGCTGGTTCGGCTTCAATGCCGGTTCCGCCGCTGCGGCCGATACGGTGGCCTCGCTGGCCTTCCTCAACACCGTGCTGGCCACCGCCGCCGCCGTGCTCGGCTGGACCCTGGTGGAAGCGATCGGCAAGGGCAAGCCGTCGGCACTGGGGGCGGCGTCGGGTGCGGTGGCCGGCCTGGTCGGCATCACCCCGGCCTGCGGCACGGTCGGCCCGCTCGGCGCGATCGTGATCGGCTTCGTCGCCGGCGTGGTCTGTGTGTGGGGCGTGACCGGCCTCAAGCGCCTGCTGAAAGTGGACGACACGGCCGACGTGTTCGGTGTGCATGGTGTCGGCGGCATCGTCGGCGCGATCCTCACCGGCGTGTTCAGTGCACAGTCGCTGGGCGGTACCAAGGCCGATCTGGATATCGCCCACCAGGTTTGGGTGCAGGTGGTCAGCGTCGGCCTGACCGTACTGTGGTCGGCGGTGGTGACCGCGGTCATCCTGCTGATGGTCAAGGTCGTGGTCGGCCTGCGCGTGACCGAAGAGGCCGAACGCACCGGCCTGGATGTGACTTCGCACGGCGAATCGGCGTACGAGGCCTGACCGGCTTCACGGTTTCGCGGACGCCTCGTTACCGCCGTCGCACAGGCAGTAGCGGGCGTCCGCCCTCGGCGGCCCTAGGGCCGCCAATGTCTATCCACCGGCTGGCAGTGTCGGAGCAGATTCCGATGGCCGCCGGCTGCCAGAAGCCGCCTCGTCGGACATCACACTTTGCTGGGCAAGGCTTTGGCCCGCGTAGCGTGCTGGCTCTGTCGCCTTCCATGCGATTCCCCTAAAGTGCGGCCTCTTCCAGCCGAATACTCGTCGGACTGGCAGTTATCCGCAGGGAAAGAGCATCGTGAAACAGGGACGTAAGGTACGCAGCCGCGCGTTGCGGTGGCGGTTGTCCGTGGGCGTGGGATTGGCCATCGCCGGCCTCCAGGCGCCGGCATGGGCGCAGACGGTGTCGCCGGAGCAGGAACTGCTCCGGCAGCAGGAGCGCGAGCGTCTCCTGCGTGAACAGCAGGAGTCCACGCCGGACGTCCGCCTGCAGCCGGCTACCGAAGACCTCGGCCACCTGCCGGTGGAGGAGTCACCGTGCTTCACCATCAACGCCATCGCGCTGCAGGGGGATCTTGCGGACCGCTTCCGCTGGGCGCTGGCGGCAGCTGATCCCCGCAGCGATCCCGCCACCGGGCGCTGCTTGGGTACGGGCGGCGTGGACGTCGTGATGAAGCGCGTTCAGAACGCGATCATCGAGCGCGGCTACGTCACCACCCGCATCCTGGCCGCACCGCAGGACCTGAAGGCCGGCATCCTGACGCTCACGGTCGTGCCAGGGCGCGTCAACGCCATCCGCTTCGCCGATGGAAAAGGCCGTACCCCCGCCCTCTGGAACGCGATGCCGGTGACGCGCGGCGAGGTGCTGAACCTGCGTGACATCGAGCAGGCGCTGGAGAACCTGCAACGCGTGCCGACTGCCTCGGTGGACATACAGATCGCGCCACCAGCCGACGGCGCGGCCGCCAAACCCGGCGAAAGCGACCTGGTGATCAGCTGGAAGCAGGCGCGCCCGGTACGGGTCAATCTGACCCTGGACGATGCCGGCAGCCAGAGCACGGGCAAGATACAGGCCGGTGCCACGGTGTCGGTGGACAACCCTGCGGGCCTGAGCGATCTGTTCTACATCAACGTGGGCAGATCGGTGTTCAATGGCAGCGAACGTGGCACCGACAGCTGGGCGGCGCACTACAGCCTGCCGCTGGGCGGTTGGTTGCTGGGCGCCAATGCCAGCAAGTACGACTATGAGCAGACCGTTGCCGGTGCGTTCGAGAACTACGTCTACAGCGGCTCCAGCCGCAATGCGGAACTGCGTTTGACCCGCATGCTGTTCCGCAATGCGCACGCCAAGACCAGCATGTACGCGCGTGGCTGGTATCGCGAATCGGACAACTTCATCAACGACACCGAGATTGAAGTGCAGCGCCGCCGCATGGCCGGCTGGGAGCTGGGCCTGGGCCACCGTCACTTCATCGGCAAGGCGACGCTGGATGTGAACCTGGCGTACCGCAAGGGTACCGGTGCCTTCAACGCGTTGCGTGCGCCGGAAGAGGCCTTTGGCGAAGGCACGGCGCATGGCCGCATCTATACCGCGGACGCGCAGCTGGTCCTGCCCCTGCAGTGGGGCAAGCAGAGCCTGCGCTACATCGGCAGCTGGCGCGCGCAGTGGAACCGCTCGCCATTGGTGCCGCAGGACCGGTTCTCCATTGGTGGCCGCTACACCGTGCGTGGCTTTGATGGCGAAATGTCGCTGACCGGTGAGCGTGGCTGGTTGCTACGCAATGAAGTAGGCGTGCCCCTGGGCGGCGGCGTGGAGGCCTACGTTGCCGTTGATCACGGGCGTGTTGCCGGCCCGTCCACGGCGCGATTGCTGGGCAACCGGCTCACCGGCACCGCGCTCGGACTTCGCGGTGGCACCCGCCACATCAACTGGGATGCGTTCGTCGGCAGCCCGCTGTCCAAGCCGCGTGGTTTCCAGACCGCCTACACCACGTTCGGAATGAACGTGGGCGTCTCGTTCTGACACCTGCACATGACCGGCCTGCGCAGTCCGCTGCGCGGCCAACACGATGTGGTACCGCGCAGCCTGCTGCGCATACAACCCAACAGCACCGAAAGGAATCAGCGCCGTGAACAAAGTCTACCGTCTGGTCTTCAACCGTACGCTCGGGGTCATGCAGGTGGCGTCCGAGCTGGTCAACGCCGCGCACGGCGGTGCCGACAACCGGGAAGGCCGTACGGTTGGCACGCTGCGTCCGATCAGTTTCGCGCTGTGGCTGATGCTGGGGTGGGTGGGTCTGGTGCAGCCGTTGTCCGCGCAGCAGGCGCCGGCCGACCCGGGCCGAATTGCCGCAGACCCCGGCGCGCCGGCGAACCAGCGCCCGACGGTGATCACCTCGGCCAACGGCACGCCCCAGGTCAACATCACCACGCCCAGCGCTGGCGGCGTGTCGCGCAATACCTACCAGCAGTTCGACGTCGGCCAGCAGGGCGTCATCCTCAACAACTCGCGCGGTGAGGTGCAGACCCAGCTGGGCGGCTGGGTGCAGGGCAATCCGTGGCTGGCCACCGGTAGCGCGCGCGTCATCCTCAACGAGATCAACAGCAGCAATCCGAGCCACCTCAATGGCTACGTGGAAGTGGCGGGTGCGCGGGCGCAGGTGGTCATCGCCAACCCGGCCGGCATTCAGGTCAATGGCGCGGGCTTCCTCAATGCCAGCCGGGTGACCCTCACCACCGGTACGCCGATCGTCACCCAGGGCGTACTGGACGGGTACCGCGTGGAAGGTGGCAGCATCGGTATCGGTGGCGCAGGCCTGGATACCAGTCGCGCCGACTACACCGACATCATCACCCGTTCGCTGCAGGTCAACGCCGGCATCTGGGCCAACCAGCTGCAGGCCAGCCTGGGCAGCAACGTGGTCAGCGCTGAACACAGCAGTGTGCAGCTGCAGAGTCCTGCATCCGCGGCGCCCACCTTCGCGCTGGATGTGGGCGCGCTGGGCGGCATGTACGCCAATCGCATATGGCTGGTCGGCAACGAACACGGCGTGGGCGTGAGCAACGCCGGCAAGATCGGCGCGCAGGCCGGCGAGCTGGTCGTCACTGCCGACGGCCGGCTGCAGAACACCGGCGCGATGCATGCGCAACAGGACCTGCGCATCGATGCCAGCGCGGGCATCGCCAATGCCGGCACGCTCAGTGCGGAGCGCGAGCTGCGCCTGCAGACCCCTGCGGATGTCGACAACAGCGGCGGCACCCTCAACGCGCGGCGCATCGAAGTAAATGCCGATGCACTGCGCAATCGTGGCGGCAGCATCGAACAGCTTGGAGCGCAGGTGCTGCAGCTGCAGGCGGCCGACGTCAGCAATCTGCAGGGCCGTATCGGCAACGTGGCCAGTGTGTCGCCGGGTACCAGCACCGGTACCCCGCCTGGCACGGGTACACCGGCAACCGGGACACCGGGTACGGGCAGCCCGGGTACCGGCACGCCAGGCACGGGTACTCCGGGCACCGGCTCTCCTGGCACCGGCACCCCGCCGGTCACGCCACTTCCGCCGCTGGCGGCCGGTGTGCTCAACATCGCCGGAACGCTGGGCAACGACGGCGGCCGCATCGAAGCCAGTGGCGACCTGCAGCTCAGCGCCCGCAACAGCCTGGACAACAGCGACGGTACCCTGGGCGCAAGCACCCTGCAGGTACAGGGACAGGCGCTGCGCAACATGCGTGGCACCCTGCAGGTCCAGGGCGCGGCCAGCGCGCAGGTGCAACAGCTGGACAACAGCGGCGGCCGCATGACCTTCGCCCGTGGCTTCGAGTTGAAGGCGATGTCGGCGATCAATCGCGGCGGCAGCCTCGCCCACGGTGGCAGCGCCGAGACGACCTGGACGATTGGCCAGCTCGACAACAGCGAGGGCAGCATCTCCAGCAATGCCACGCGCCTGGGTCTGGACATCGGCACCCTGGTCAACACGCGAGGTGGCATCAGCCACGCTGGCAGTGAAGGGCTGTTGCTGCGTGCGGGGGTCCTGGACGGTGTGCAAGGCAGCATCGCCACCGCAGGCGCGGCAGATCTGCTGCTGGGCCGTGCCGACCACCGCGGCGCGCAGCTGGTCGCCCGTCAGCTCGAGCTGACCGCACAGGACTTCGACAACCGTGGCGGCCGCGTGCTGTCCACCGGGCTGCAGGCCAGTACGCTCAATGTCCGCAATCACCTGGACAACAGCGACGGTGGCCTGCTGGCCAGCAATGCCGACCTGCAGATTGACGCGGTGTCCTTCGGCAATGCTGCCGGTACCGTGCAGCAGGCGGGCGCCGGCAACCTGCGCATTGCCACCGCCAACCTGCAGGGCCAGGGCGGCACTGTTCTCAGCAACGGCACCCTGCAGCTGCACGGCGATACCCTGAACCTGCGCAACGGCACCACCGCCGCGCAGCGCATCGATGTACGTGCCGGCGACCTGACCACCGCCGGTGGCACGCTGACCTCGACGGGCGGCGACGCGCTGCAGCTGCAGGTATCGCGCACCCTGGACAACAGCGGCGGCACCGTTGGCGCCAATGGTGCGCTGGACATCAACAGTGGCATCCTCATCAACGATGGCGGCAAACTGATCGCCGCAGGCACTGGCACCAGCCGCATCCATGCTAGCCAGCGGTTGCAGAACCAGCGCGGCCTGCTGTCCGGCAATGGCGATCTGGACATCAATGCCGATGGGCTGCTGAACGAGGGCGGCAGCATCGACCATGCCGGCACCGGCACGCTGCAGATCGAGGCGATCACCGTGCAGGGGGCTGGCGGCAGCATCGCCAGCAACGGCCAGCTGCAGTTGAGCGGGCAGCAGCTGGACCTGCAGAAGGGCAACACCCGCGCCCGTGACGTGAAGATCACGGCCACGGGCCTGGACACCAGCGGCGGCAGCCTGTTGTCCCTGGGCAACAATGCGATGCAGTTGCAGGTGCAGGGCCTGCTGCGCAACGACGGCGGCAGCATCAGCGCCAATGGCGCGCAACAGATCCAGGCGGGCGCGCTGTCCAACCGCGGCGGTGCGCTCAATTCGGCGGGTACTGCAGCGTCGCAGATCCGGGTCGACGGCACCCTCGATAACAGTGGCGGCAGCATCGCCAGCAACGCGGCCAATCTGCAGCTGAAGAGCGGCGCGCTGGTCAATGCCGGCGGTACCCTCAGCCATGCGGGCAGCGCCGGCCTGGTCATCGCTACCGGGCGCCTGGACGGGGCGAAGGGACAGATTGCCACTGCTGGCGCCCTGCAGCTCACTGCGGCCGAGGTCGACCACCAGGACGCATCGCTGGCTGCCGCACAGCTGGATATCACGGCGACCGGGTTGGACAACCGCGGTGGGCGCATCATCGCCACCGGCACCGGCGGCAACACGCTGCGCGTGCAGGGCACGCTGGACAATGGCAATGGAGGCACCGTTGCCAGCAATGGCAACCTGGACATCCACGCGCGCACCTTCGGCAACGCCGGAGGGACCGTGCAGCAGGCCGGTTCCGGCAGCCTGGTCATCATCACGCAGGACCTGACCGGCGCCGGTGGCACCCTGCTCAGCAACGGTTCGCTGGACCTGCAGGGCGACACCCTCGATCTGCGCGATGGCACCACGACGGCGCAACGCATCAGCATCGCCGGTGACAGCGTGATCACCGCGGGCGGCAATCTGAGCGCGCTCGGCAGCCAGGTGCTCCAGTTGCAGGCCCGCAGCCTGCTCGACAATACCGGCGGAACGCTGGGCAGCAATGGCGCCGTCGACGTGCATGCAGGCCGCTTCGTCAACGACCACGGCAAGTTGATCGTCGCCGGTGATGCTGCATCCGCAATCCGTGCCGCGCAGCTGGAGAACCGCAGCGGTTCGCTCTCCGCCAACGGCGACCTGCGCATCGAGGCGCAGATGCTGTCGGGCCAGGGCGGCAGCATAAGTGCTTCCCGCGCGCTGTCTCTGCAGGGCGGTTCATTGGATCTCCGCGGCGGCAGCGTGGCGGCCGAGCAGCTCGATATCGTGGCCGACAGCCTGGACAACAGTGCAGGCGCGCTGCGTGCAACCGGCAGCGGAACGCTGGCATTGCAAGTAAGCGGCCGGCTGGCCAACGACGCGGGCACCATCGCCAGCAACGGTGCGCAGCACATTGAAGCCGGCGAGCTCTCCAACCGTGGCGGCACGCTCAGTTCGGCCGGCAGCGCGTCCACTGAGCTGCGCGTCAATGGCCTCTTCGACAACAGCAACGGCACGCTGGCCAGCAATGGTGCGGCGCTGAAGATCGACGCCGGCGGCATGGCCAACGTCAAGGGCACGCTCAGCCATGCCGGCACGCAGGGCCTGCTGCTGCGTACCGGGCAACTGGATGGCCAGGGCGGCACCATTGCCAGCGCAGGGGGCATCACCCTTCAGGCGGGCAGCGTGGACCATCGCGGCGCCACCCTGCAGGCCGAGCGCATCACGCTGGACGCACAGTCGTTCGACAACCGGGCCGGCAAGGTCATCGCAACCGGTGCCGAGGGCAGCCGGATCGAGGTGGCCGGCACGCTGGACAACGGCGAGGGTGGCCTGCTGGCCAGCAATGGCGACCTGGGCATCCAGGCGGCGGTGTTCGGCAATGCCGGCGGTGGCGTGCAGCACGCCGGCGAAGGCGTGCTGTCGATCAACGCCGGAGCGCTCAACGGTACGGGCGGCACGCTGGTCAGCAATGGCAGCCTGCTGCTCAAGGGCACCACCACCGACCTGCGGGCGGGTGTCACCTCGGCCAAGCGGATCGAGGTGGACACCGGCACCCTGGTCACCGCCGGCGGCACGCTGACCGCGACCGGCAGTGACATGCTGCGGCTGAGCGCACGCGAACGCATCGACAACAGCGGCGGTACGGTGTCCAGCAACGGTGGCCTGGATCTGCGCAGCGCCGTGCTGGTCAACGCCGGCGGTACGCTGCAGTCCGCGGGTACAGCGGCCAGCCAGCTGAGCATCGGCCAGGACCTCAACAACCGCGGTGGCCGCATCCTGGCCAACGGTGGGCTCGGCATCGCTTCCGGCAGCATCGACAACCAGGGCGGTGCGCTGCACAGCGCTGAACGGCTGGTGGTCAAGGCCGATGGCCTGCTCGACAACAGCAACAAGGGCGTGATTGCCAGTGGCGCGCGCATGCAGGTGGCGGCGGCTTCGCTAGACAACCGCAGCGGCAGCATCGAGCAGGCGGGTGACGGCCTGCTGCAGATCGATGCCACTACGCTGCAGGGCCACGCCGGCCGTATCGTCAGCAACGGCGAGCTGCAGCTGAAGGGCGAGACCGTCGATCTGAGTGCGGGCACCACGGCCGCGCAGCAGGTCAGCATCGAGGTCGGCCAGCTCGACAACACGGCCGGTACGCTGAACGCCACCGGCAACCAGGCGATGTCGCTGCAGGTGCGCGGCGCGCTGGGCAATGACGGCGGCACCATTGCCGCCAACGGCGCGCAGCAGATCAGCGCCGGTTCGCTATCGAATGCGGGCGGCACGTTGAGCTCGGCAGGTACGTCCGACAGCCGGGTCACCGTCACCGGCCGATTCAACAACGGCGGCGGCACCCTCGCCAGCAATGCCGGCAACCTGCGTATCGATGCCGGGCAGCTGGTGAACGCTGCCGGCAGCATCGTCCATGCAGGCAAGGGCGTGTTGACCGTGCAGGCCAACCAGCTGGATGGAGCTGCCGGAAGCATCGCCACGGCAGGCGCATTGCAGCTGGATGCGATGACTGTGGACCATCGCGGCGCCACGCTCAGTGCCGATCACTTCAACATCAATGCCGACCGCTTCGACAACCAGAACGGCAAGCTGCTGGCGACGGGCACGCAGGCCAGCAGCGTGCAGGCCACCACCTCACTGGACAATGGTGGCAACGGTCTGATCGCCAGCAATGGCGACTTGGCCCTGACCAGCGCAGTGTTCGGCAATGCTGGCGGCACCGTGCAGCAGGCCGGCACCGGCACGCTGGCCATCAACGCGCACACCTTGAATGGCCAGGGCGGCAAGCTGCTCAGCAATGGCGCCCTGCAGTTGGCCGGCGAGACCACCGACCTGAGTGACGGCACGCTGTCGGCTGCCCGCATCGCCGTGGATACCGGCACGCTGCTCAACGCGGGCGGTTCGATCATCGCCTCCGGTCGCGATGCCTTTAAGGTGTCCGCGCGCGAAAGGCTGGACAACACCGGTGGCACGCTTGCCGGCAATGGCACGCTGGATCTGCGCAGCGCGCAGCTGCTCAACAACCGGGGCACGATCCAGGCTGCCGGCGGCGGTGGCAGCACCCTGGCGATCACCCGTGCGCTGGAGAATCGCGGCGGCCGCATCCTGACCACAGGAGACGCCACCCTCACAGCAGGCGCGTTCGACAATCGCGGCGGCACCGTGCACAGCGATGGCACCAGCGCGTTGACCGTGCGCGTCGACGGCCTGCTCGAGAACAGCGACAAGGGCACCCTGTCCGCCGGAGGCACGCTGCTGGCCGAGGCACAGTCCATCAACAACGACGGTGGCACCGTGGCGGCTGGTCAGGACATGCAGCTGACCAGCGGTGAAGTGCTGCGCAACCAGGCTGGCCTGGTCCAGGCCGGCAAGCACCTGCAGGTCTCGGCCAGCGGCCTGAACAACACCAGTGGCCGGATCATCGCCAACGACCTGCAGCTGGATACCCGCGGCCAGGCGCTGGACAATCGCAGCGGCATCATTGCCAGCCTTTCCGGAAATGCGGAGCTGCGCAGTGGTGCGCTGGACAATACCGGCGGGTTGTTGCAATCGGCGGCGGCGCTCAGCATCAACACTGGGGGACAGCGGCTGACCAATGCCAGTTCCAACGGCAACGGCATCGTCAGCAGCGGCACGCTGCAGATCCGCAGCGGCGATCTCGACAATCGTGGCGGCGCCGTGTCCGCCAAGTCCGGCGCCGACGTGCAGGCCATCAACATCGACAACAGTGGCGGTGGCTCGCTGGTGAGTGCGGCCGACCTGCTGCTGCGCGCGCAGCAGCTGGCCAACAGTGGTGGCAGCGTGACCGCCGGTGGCAACGCCGATATCGGCTTGCAGGGCGCGCTGCTCAACAGTGGCGGCCTGGTGGCCGCAACCGGCCGCCTCGACCTGCAAGCCAGCCACGTCGACAACCGCAATACGCTCAGCCCGGGCAATGGTCCTGCACTGGGGCTGCAGGGCAAGACCCTGCAGGTAACCACCAGCAACCTGGACAACCAGAACGGCCAGGTGATTGCGGACAACCTCGTGCTGCAGGTGAACCAGCGCCTGGACAACAGCGGTGGCCTGGTGTCGGCGGCCCTAGGCTCCGATGTCCGCGCCGATACCCTGGTCAACAGCGGCGGCACCCTGGTGGCCGGCAGGCAGCAGACCCTCCGCACCCGCGAGATCATCGGTGACGGCCGGCTGATGTCGCAGGGTGACATGACCCTGGAGCTGGGACAGAGCCACACCAACCGTGGCGAGATGGTGGCCAACGGCACGCTGAGCCTGTCCATCCAGGGCAACCTGGACAACACCGGCAAGCTGGCCGGCGCCAACGTCAACATCAATGCGGGCAACATCACCAATGCGTCCACCGGCGAGATCAGCAGCATCGGCCTGACCCGCCTTGCAGCGGGCGGCGCACTGGTCAACTACGGCCTGCTGGAAGGCAACGTCACCCATATCACCGCCGCGACCGTCGACAACATCGGCAGCGGCCGCATCTACGGTGACCGCGTCGCCATCCAGGCGGGCTCGCTCAACAACGTGGCGGCCAACATCGGTGGCGTGGACCGTGCAGGCACCATCGCCGCGCGCCAGCGCCTGGACCTCGGCGTCGGCACGCTGACCAACAGCGGCAAGAGCCTGATCTTCAGCGATGGCGACGCCGCCATCGGCGGCGCCCTGAACGGCTTGGCCGCAGTAGGCAGCGCGCAGCGGGTGGACAACATCGGATCCACCATCGAGGTCAGCGGCAACCTGGATCTGTCCGCGCTGGCAGTGAACAACATCCGCGAGAACGTAGTCGTGGAGAAGGTCACCACCGTGCACGCGCCGGTCCGGCTGGAGCAGCCCGGCTGGTTCAAGAACGCCAACAACAACAACCGCGATTTCAGGGCAACCTCGAACTACCAGCCGTACGAGATCTACTACCTTGATCCGTCGGACATCCTGGAAGACACCCCCTACGTCACCCCGGATGGCCAGCAGATCCGCAAGGCGGTCATCCGGCTGACCAGCAACACCAGCGCCTATGCCTTTGCCCGCGGCGGCGCGTATGGTGCGCGCGCTTCACGCGAACGCCTCAACGTGCAGGACGGCACCGTCACGATCTATTACGTCGGCCGTGCCGACAACCGCAACAATCCCGACCAGCTCGGCGCGGGCGCGGAAGATCCCTTCCGCGACCTGTCCGTCCGCGGGGCCGGTTCGCCGCCGATCGAGTACGTAACCGATACCCTCCGGTACAACAACGCCTACGGCACCTGCACCACCACCTGCGTGCAGCTCATCACTTATCCGGACTATGACAATCCGGACGCGACGCTGATCAACATGCAGCGCCACCCGCAGGAGACCAGCGGCAACGAGAAGACCCGTATTGCCACCCGCACCACCGTGGAAGACGTGGTGGTCTCGGCAGGCAACAACGCCGTGATCAATGCGGGCGGCAACATGCGGATCAGCACCGATCGGCTGGAGAACCGTTTCGCCAACATCGCTGCGGGTCGCGACCTGGCCATCGTCGGCCTGAATCGCGATCAATCCGAGGTGATCAATGCTGCCGAGCAGCTGACCCGCACCAGCACCTTCGACAACGTGTCCATCACCTACGGTGGCTCCTCCAGCCGCTGGAAGGCGGCACCGATCACCGAGAAGACCGGCGCGCTGGGTTCGTCGATAACCGCCGGTGGCAAGCTCACCATCGATGTCGGCAACCTGCGCAACGACAACACCGGGGGCAGCAACCCCAACGCCGGGGGTGGCAAGGGCACCGCGCAGGTGGATACCAACGGCCGCGGTGCAGGTGCGGTCGGTCCCGGCGCGGGCAGCGTGCAGGGGCCCGGCCAGAGCACGGGGCAGGGTGCGGGCAGCGTAGACGCGCAGGGGCCGGGCACCGCTGGCGCGGCGCAGGGGGCCAACGGCGGCCATCAGCAGGCGGTAACACAGGCCGACGGCGTGCGGGCAGACGCGGCGGGTGCCCAGGGCCCCGGCCAGGCCGGCAATGCCGGGGCGGGCGCTGGCACGGCGCAGGACATCAGTGCCACCCAGGCCGGGCAGGCCAATGCCAACGGCCCGGCGGCGGTGCGCGCCGGAGAGCATGCCGGCAGTGATGGCAATGCCGCGGTGGATGGCAAGCAGGCCACCACGACAACCGGTGCTGATCCGCGCGTGGTGGTCACCACCACCCCGAATGCCAGTGCGCCCACCGCCAGCCTGTTCAATGTGGACGCCAACCGTGGCAACCACATCGTGGAAACTGACCCGCGCTTTACCAGCTATCGTGATTGGCTCAGCTCGGACTATCTTCTGCAGCGCGCAGGCTTCGATCCCGCGCAGACGCAGAAGCGTCTGGGTGATGGCTTCTACGAGCAGAAGCTGGTGCGCGAGCAGATCGGCGAACTCACCGGCCGCCGCTTCCTTAGCGGCCACGCCAGCGACGAGGAGCAGTACCGCGCGCTGCTGGAGGCCGGTGCCACCGTGGCGAGCGAATGGGGCCTGCGCCCCGGCGTAGCGCTCACCGCCGAGCAGATGGCACGCCTGACCAGCGACATCGTCTGGCTGGTGGAAAAGGACGTCACCCTGGCCGATGGCTCGGTGGTTCGCGCGTTGGTCCCGCAGGTCTACCTGCGGGTGCTGCCGGGCGACCTTGGCAACGATGGCGCATTGCTGGCCGGCGCGGAGGTGGACGTCAAGCTGCGCGGTGACCTGGTCAACAGCGGCACGATTGCCGGCCGGCAGCTGGTCAGCATCGATGCCGGCAACATCCGCAACCTGTCCGGCGGCCAGATCAGCGGTGCGCAGGTGGGCCTGTCGGCGCGGCAGGACATCGACATCATCGGTAGTACCGTCAAGGCTACCGATGCGCTGGCGTTGAAGGCCGGCGGCAACATCACCGTGGCTTCGACTACCACGGAATGGAAGGACCAGGGCGATCGCCTGTCGCAGCAGAAGACCACGCTCGATCGCGTGGCTGGTCTGTATGTCACCAATCCCAGCGGCGACGGCGTGCTGTCGGTGGTGGCCGGCGGTGACATCGGCCTCAAGGCGGCAGAGGTCCGCAATGCCGGGAAGGATGGCATCACCCAGCTGGTTGCTGGCGGCACCCTGGACCTGGGTGCGCAGACGCTGGGCCAGAGCAGCGCGCTGAACCACGACAGCCGCAATCACACCAGCAACAGCCAGACCACGCATGCGGTGTCTTCGATTGAAGGCGCTGGCGATGTGGTGCTGGCAGCGGGCAAGGACATCAACCTGGCTGCAACCCGCATCAAGGCCGATGGCGGCATGGCCCTGCAGGCCGGTGGGGACATCAACAGCCAGGTGCTGGTGGACAGCCGCAGCAGCGACTTCAATGCCGGTGGCAAGCGCAGCTCGCTGCAGATCAGCCAGAGTGATGAGACCGTGCGCGGCAGCCAGCTGCTGGCTGGCGACAACATGGTGTTGAGGGCAAACCGCGATATCAATCTGACCGCTACCCGGGCCACCAGCTCGGATGGCACGTTGAGTGTGACCGCCGGTCGCGACGTCAACCTGCTCTCGGCCAGCGAGACGCATGACTTCAGCCTGGACAGTTACGATAAGAAAAAGAAGACACTTTCGAGCACCACCACCACCCGCCATGCCGAGAGCAGCGACAGCTACGCGATCGGCACCGGTCTGATGGGCGAGAGCGTGAGCGTCACCGCCGGCCGTGACCTGACCGCGGTGGGCGCGATGGTCGATGCCACGGGTACGGTCGTTCTCGGCGCTGGCAACAATGTGCTGATCACCTCCGCTGAGGACCATCACAGCAGCGAGTCCAGCGAGAGCAGGAAGAAGTCCGGCTTCACCGGTGGCTTCTCCAATGGCACCGCTTCGATCGGTTACGGTAGCTCGAAGAACAGCAGCAGCACTGCCGAGCAGTCGACCACCCAGGTCGGCTCGGCCATCGCCTCGCGCGAAGGCAGCGTGCTGATCAACGCAGGCAACCAATTGACGGTCGCGGCGTCCGACGTGGCGGCAGGCAAGGATCTGACCCTGGTCGGCAGGGACATCAACCTGGTTGCCCGGCAGGACACCGTGGATACGCAGTCCAGCCAGTCGAGCAAGTCCAGCGGCTTCTCGGTGGGCGTCACCTACGACCCGGCCAAGGCGTACCGCGCCGCACGCGACAACGCTACCGAAGGCATGGCCGACAGCGGCACGATGATGGGCCGGATCACGCGCACCGCCGAGGGCGTGGCGGCCGGCGTGTCGGCGGCCGTGCTGCCGGCGATCACGGCCGGCAGCCAGCGATCCAACAGCAACCAGAGCCACTCAACCAGTGATGCCCGGGTCAGCAATCTCAATGCAGGCGGCAATCTCTCGCTGATTGCCAACGGCGGCTCGATCACCAGCCAGGGCGCGCAGATGTCGGCCGAGGGCAATGCCGCCTTGCTGGCTACCAAGGACATCGTGTTCGATGTCGCGCACAACACCGAGCGCAGTGACAGCGACAGCCGTGGCAAGGGTTGGGGTATCGCCACCAACTCGGCAGGCCTGCCGTTCGGCACCAACAACTCACGCAGCGATGGCGCCGGACAGAGCGACACCATTACCGGCACCCAGCTGTCGGTCGGTGGTGGCGTGCGCATGGCCACCACGGAGGGTGACATCAGTCTCACTGCTGCGAACATTGCGGCGGAGAAGGACGTCAGCATCCGTGCTGCGGGCGATCTGACGATCCGTAGCGGGCAGGACACGGTCAGCAATGCCAACCGCTCGGACAGCAAGGCGATCGGCACTGTGCAGATCTCCGATACCGAGAAATTCTCCGGTTGGCATCGCGAACAGCATCGCGATGACAGCGCGCAGGTCTCACAGGTGGCCAGCACCGTCGGCAGCCTCGGCGGCAACGTCAACCTCACCGCAGGTGGCAAGTACACCCAGAGCGCCAGCAATGTAGTGGCAGCCAAGGACGTGAACATCACCGCTGCCGAGATCGAGCTGCTGACCGCCGACGAAAGTGGCCACTACTCGCAGAGCGACAAGGACCTGAAGATCGGTGCCTTCGCGCGGGTGAAGTCGCCGTTGATCGATCTGCTCAACAACGTCGACGCCGCGCGCAAGTCCGACGATCGCCTGCAGAAGATGCAGGGACTTGCCGCTGGTGCCAATGCCTATCAGGCCGCCAGTGCCATCTCCAGCATGGCCGGCAAGGGCGGAGGCGGGGCACTGCTCAGTGCCGAGGCCGGCGTCGGCTTCAAGACCTCCAGCAGCAGTGCCGATGGCAGCAGCCAGGTCTCGCGAGGCTCCACCATCCAGGGGGGCGGCAACGTCAACCTGACCAGCACCCAGGGCGACATCCACGTGGTGCAGGGCAATCTGAGCGCGGGCAACACGCTCAGCCTGGATTCGGCCGGTGACATCCTGCTGGAAGCGGGCAGGGCGCATGTGGCCGACCGTAGCAAGAGCAGCAATGCCGGCGCCGAAGTCGGCGTGGGCGTTGCGGTGGGCGCGCAGACCGGCGTGTACGTGTACGCCGAAGCCAGCGTCGGCAGCAGTAAGTCCAACGCCGAGAGCAGCACCTGGCAGAACACCACGCTGACCGGCAAGAACATCTCGATGAAGGCTGAGGGCGACACCACGCTGCGTGGGGCCACGGCGACCGCTGATCGCATCGACGTCAAGACCGGCGGCACGCTGACCATCGAGTCGTTGCAGGACATCGCCGAGAGTATGTCGAAGAACAGCCAGGTGGGCGGCCGCGTGCAGGTGTCGTTCGGTACCGCGTGGAATGCCGACGGTTACGCCAGTGCAGGCAAAGCCAACGGCAGCTATCAGGGCGTTGGCCAGCAGAGCGGCCTGTTTGCCGGCAATGGGGGGTACCACGTCGATGCCGGCCAGGTGAACCTGGTGGGTGGCGCGATCGCCAGCACCAATGCGGGCAACAGTGAACTGACTGCGGATACGCTGACGTTCACCGACCTGCAGAACCACATGGACTACAAGGCCAGCTCCGGCAGCATCAGTGGTGGCTTCGGCAACGGGGGCAAGGGACCGGCCGGCAAGGGTGTGGGGGTCGGCGAGCAGCTGAAGGGCATCGGCACGAGCATCGTGACGGGCAAGTTGGAGGGGCCGACGGGTGTCTCAATGGGTGGCGGGCTGCCCATGCATGAGAGCGGCAGCGACAGCTCCAGCACGCGCGCGACACTGACCGAGGGCAACATCACCATTGGCGGCAGGAAGACCACCGCGGCCGAGCTGGGTGTCAACACCGATGCAGCCGCTGCACACCGTGCGCTGGACGCGATGCCTGATGCCAACAAGCTGCTGGTCGATCAGCAGGCGATGGCGAACGCAGCCAGCACGGTGCTCGCCACCAGCAAGCAGGTCGCCGTGGATGTGCAGGCCTATCAGAGCAACAAGGCAACCCAAGCGTACTACGACAGCCTGTCAACGGAACAGAAGAAGGCGTTCAACGCGCTGAGTGCGGAACAACGCGATGCGGTGCTGACGGCAAACAGCCCAGCCTACGAAAATGCCAAAAAGTGGGGCACGGGCGGCGAATACAACCGTGCATTGAACGCGGTGACGACAGCGCTTGTGGGAGGCGTAGCGGGACAAGGTGCTGGTCAGGTCGCTTCCAATGCACTGGCGCCCTATGCCGCCTATTTCATCGGCAGCACGCTTGACCCGAACCATGGCAGTGACCCGAACGCGACGCTTCAATTGCTGTCGCATGCGGTGTTGGGTGCGCTGCTGGCGGAAGCCAATGGTGGCAGTGCGGGGACCGGTGCCGTGTCGGCGGCAGGCGGCGAGTTGGCTGCGAAGGTGCTGACCAATACGTTGACCGGGGGAGATCCTTCCAGATTGAGTCCGGAACAGAGGGAGATGGTGCTGGCGTTATCGCAGGCGGTGGGTGCGCTGGCGGGTGGGCTGTCGGGGCAGGATCTGGCTGGGATCACGTTGAATGCGGGGATCGCCAAGAACTCGGTTGAGAACAACTTCCTTGGCCATGTCGATCAGAAGAGGCTTGCAAGCCTGCGCGAAAAGTCACAGAAGGGTGGTCTCACGCCCCAGGAGTCCACGGAGCTCCTGTACCTAGATGCCGGCGATCGCATGAGCGATGGCCTGCTCAACAAGCTGTACGCGGGTGAAAAGCTCACAGAAGTGCAACAGCGCAATCTTGAGATCTACCTTGGTACGTACGCGCAGCAGAATGGCGCAGACGCGGCTGCCGCCCTCGTTGCTGGCGGATTCCGCAAAGCAAGTGAGTTCCCATACTCCGGTCTGTCATCCGACAAGCGGCAGTATGCGGATGAGAACTTCTCTGCCTTCGAGCGATACATCTGGAGGCCACAGGGTATCAATGAAGCGATCTACAACGAGGCCATCATCAAGTCGGGCTTGCAGATCTGGCGATCCGAAGATCTGCTTCCAACTGCGATGAGGCAAAGGCACGACTTCGCGTTGCTTGATGCACAGATCGCGAGCCCCCTGGCCAGTGGCGCCTATCTCTTCGGCACGGCGGCAGGGTTGAGCGATGATGATCGCTATGCCCTTACCATGACCGCTGGGAACATCGCGCTGATAGCTGGCGCGGTGGCAGCTGGAAAGACTGGACTTCTGCCGGTGACCGGGAGGCTGGGAATAAACCCGTCTACTGGCGCCGCATCAGGCAGCAGGGCATCCAGTGGGAGTCGCAGTCGCGATACGCTTGCAGGCAGAGATACTACTGCGCTAGGGGCTGCTGGCAAGGCAGGTGAGAATGTTACTGAGCGCGGAACGCTTGTAAATCTTATTCCGGCTGATCTGGCCGTGCAGCAGAAGCCAGTCCGCGTGCTAGTTCAGGATGATGCCGGGCGTTACTGGCTGAAGACTGAAAGTGGCAAGCTCATTACTCCGTCTGGTAGGTACGACTTCGTGACCATGCCGGATGGTACGATTCGTGCCTCCCGTCCTGGGCCAAACCAGGATTACTCTACCCACTTGGGCTTGAGCGGAGGTGGAGAGGTGAAGTATGCCGGATCTATCCGATTTGGAAATAATGATGGTCCGAATCGCGGGAAGGTGGTGGATTGGAATAACAACTCCGGTCATTACAAGCCTCCGGCGACTCTCAATGGGGGAGCCGGTCTCCCGCTGGATAAGTTCAATGGATCTAACGGTCGTTAATGAATTCTAGGTGGTTTTATGGATGAGAGAGTTAGAAAGCTCTGCGGTGAGATGTCTGCAATGGACGCTACGGCCGCATCAGAGTGGCTGATGGGTTACGCGCCATTGAAATCGGACAATTATCGGGATGCATTTGTTCTGATGAAGTGCCGCTCTTGGCCAAGGGCAGAGCAAAAGAAGCTGGCAAACTACTATTTGCAGGGTGTTCCTTTTGCGAGCTCATATCCCTACGAGGTGTTTCTTTCGTTTATGTCGGTGAGATCGTTCTTGAGTTGTCTTGATGCTTTCATTCCAGAGGCCGGTGCCTATCGTGACCTTCTTGCCTACCATATTGGTCCAGTTCTGGATCGGGCTGGAAAGAATGATTCGGATCGGGCGTTGATTGCGGAATTCATGGGTAAGATCAGCGGATAAGAGGATCATTGCGTCCGATTGCCCGATAGGCGGATGAGACCGCTCTGCCGCAGCACAAGATCTTTGATGATGGCGCCGCTATAAAGGTTCGACGATGAGCATTTCGCTCGAAGTCGAGGTCGGTTCCAGCCTCGAGGTCGTGCTACAAGCCTTGGATTCTATCCAGTTCGCATATTCCGATGATCTGGACAAGCTACAGCGGTATCTCCCAGCGTCCAACACGGGATTCGGTTTCCGTATCGTTGAACCGCCGGAGGCTGTCGTCGCGGAAGGGCAGGAGGCCGAGTGGCGTGTGGGGCTGATGGGTTCGTTCCATTTCCGCGCAGGCGGATTTGAATGCGCTTGGGAGGAAATTTGCCGTTTCATCAAGCGCTATGCTGCGGCATGTGAATCGGGGTTCGTGCTTTCCTTCCAGTTCGAGAGCATCTATGCCGCAAGATTTGGGCAGGATCTGATCTTTCCGGGTCCTGCTGCCTCGTAGTGCCGCTTCGCTCTTTCCATGTGATTCGCTACATCTTCATGATCAGGCACAGCCATCAGCACGCGGACTGCGGAGCCACCGGCGATGTCGATCGGTACGCTGCGTCGAACCACGGCCGCAGTCCATGGTTACAATCTGCCCATGATCAGCCCCCGCCTTCTGGTTTCCGCACTGCTGGCGCTGGCCCTTTCGGCCTGCACGGCTACCGCGCCCGTACAGCACAACCCGCTCGCCACCTGGGTGCCGTCACCCAACCAGAACGCGCGCACGCCGGTCATCATCGTCATCCACCACACCGAGCAGAAATCGGTGCAGCAGAGCCTGCATACGCTGCGCACCGCCAACAGCGGTGGACCGGTCAGTGCGCATTACCTGATCGGTAGCGATGGCCATCGCTACCAGCTGGTGGCCGACGAGCGCCGCGCCTGGCATGCAGGCGCCGGGCGCTGGGGCACCATCACCGATCTCAACTCAACCTCGATCGGAATCGAGCTGGACAACGATGGCCGCAGCCCGTTCAGTGCGGCGCAGATCGAATCACTGATCCTGCTGCTGCGCGACCTCACCACCCGCCTGAACATCCCACCGCGCCAGGTGATTGGCCACGCCGATCTGGCGCCGACGCGCAAGCAGGATCCGAGCCGCTTCTTCCCCTGGCAGCAGTTGGCCGAGGCCGGCTTCGGCGTCTGGCCGCGCGCGGCCGACGGCGCGGCACCGGAGGGTTTCGACGCGTGGAATGCGCTGGCGCGCTTCGGTTACCCGCTCGACAACCGCGAGGCCACCGTCGCCGCGTTCCATCGCCGCTTCCGTGGCCGCGACGACCTGCCGAAGACCCTGGATGCCGAGGACGCCCGTATCCTGCATTCATTGCTGCTGCAGATGCCGTGACCCCGCGCATGAACGCTTGACCCCGCGCTGGGTTGCCGCCCAGCGGCCGGCACTCCACCATGGCGGCATGATCGATTCCGCTACGTTCTTCAAGCGCAAGCACTGGACCCTGTTGGCAGCGGCGGTGCTCGCCGGTTGCGCCACCACCGCTCCCCGCACGGGCTCCGAAGCGCCGACGCCGACCTCGCCGCCGGCGGCCACCTACGCCAAGGTCGACTGGAAAGCCCTGCCAGCGGTCTCCGACAGCGATCTGCAGGCCGGCTTCGTGGCTTGGCGCAGCAGCTGCGCCCGCCTGAAAAACGACGCGGTCTGGGCCAAACCCTGCGCCACCGCCGCCGCGGTATCAGACAAGGACCCGGCCGCGATCCGCCAGTTCCTGCAGCGCGACCTCGATGCCTACGCGCTGCGTGCCGGTGGCCATCAGGCCGACGGGTTGATTACCGGCTACTACGAGCCGATCTACCCCGGCAGCCTGACCCGCACCGACAAGGCGACGGTACCGGTGTACGGCACGCCCGATGATCTGATCGTGGTGCAGCTGGACAGCCTCTACCCGGAACTGAAGGGCAAGCGCCTGCGCGGGCGCGTCGAAGGCAAGGTGCTCAAGCCCTATGACGATGCCGGCACCATCGCCAGCAAGGGCGCCAAGGCGCCGGTACTGGCCTGGCTGACCGACCCGATGGACCTGCAGCTGCTGCAGATCCAGGGCTCCGGCCGCGTGCGCCTGGGCGACGGCACGCAGATTCGGCTGGCCTACGCAGAGCAGAACGGACACCCCTACCGCGCCATCGGTCGCTGGCTGGTCGACCAGGGCCAGCTGAAGAAGGAAGACGTCACCATGGACGCGATCCGCAGCTGGGCCCGGGCCAATCCCGCGCGGGTGCCTGAGCTGCTGCGCAGCAACCCCAGCTACGTGTTCTTCGTGCGCAACCCGGACAGCCCGGAGGGCCCGCGCGGTTCGCTGAACGTGCCGCTCACCGCCGGCTACAGCGTGGCGGTTGATCGTACCGTGGTGCCACTGGGCAGCCTGCTGTGGCTGTCCACCACGCGCCCGGACGGCAGCCCAGTGGTGCGCCCGGTGGCCGCGCAGGACACCGGCGGCGCCATTGCCGGCGAAGTGCGCGCCGACCTGTACTGGGGCAGCGGCGATGCCGCCGGCAAGCTGGCTGGCGACATGAAGCAGAAGGGCAACATCTGGATGCTGTGGCCGAAGGGCGTGCCCCTGCCGAACTGAAGCAGCAGGGGTCGGATCCCTTTCCAAAGGGAAGGGCTCTGACGCCGGATGCCTGATAATGGCGCCATTCCGTACTTTCCGGCCGCGCCTGCGGCCAGGGCTCCTGCAATGACCTACGCAAAGCACAACGCAAGATCCGGCGCGAAATCCGCCGCAAAGAAGTACTACAAGCACTGGGCCGAATCGGGCCTGGGCAAGGGCAACGTGCTGATGGAAGCGCGCGGCGAGAAGATCGTGCGGCAGGTGGAAATCTACGGCACCAAGATGGTCTGGGCCGACGAGCATGCCCACAGCGACGACCGCTTCCTGCTGGCCGACCAGCCGGTGTCGTTCCTGGATTTCGACGAGGACGACGAAATCTCCGCACGTGAATTCGAAGCCGCCTGGAAGAAGGCCCGGGAAGCCACCGGATACCCGGTGTAATCCCCCGGCACCCGCCCTTGCAGCGCCGAGCCTTGCTCGACGCTGCAAAAGCGGGCGTGTGAAATGTTATATGATTACATTTCACCGTAGCCGCCCTTTCCCATGAAGACTCCCACCCTGGTGGCCGCCCTCGCGGCCGCACCGTTCGCCCCTGAAGCACTCGCGCAGTCTGCCGACGCCGCGCTCACCCTCGGCAAGGTGCAGGTACATCAGCACGGCGAAGGCCAGCTCAGCGCGCACCAGGTGCTGACCTCGGTGGACGTCCTGGGTGCAGACCAGATCGAAAACCGCAACGTCTCGCACAGCTGGGAGCTGCTGGGGCAGATGCCCGGCATCCAGCTCACCGAAACGCGGCAGGGCGCCGAATCGGGCAAGGTCAGCTTCCGCGCCTTCAACGGCGAGGGCTACCTCAACGCCATCAAGACACTGATCGACGGCATCCCCAGCAACGTCAACAGCGGCAACCAGCGCTTCATCGACATGCTGTTTCCGCTGGACATCAGCTACATCGAAGTGGTGCGTGGTACCAACGACCCGCGCTACGGCCTGCACAACATCGGCGGCAACGTGAACTTCGGTACGCGCCAGGGGGGCAGCTACACCGATGCGCGCCTGGCCTACGGCAGCTACAACACCCGTGATGCGCAGCTGGCGGTTGGCCGCGAAGCCAATGGCTTCGCGCAGAACTATTTCGTCGGCACCCAGGCCAGCGATGGCTACCGCGACCACGACACCTCGAAGAAGTACTCACTGGGTGGCAAGTGGTTCTTCGGCACGCTGGACGACGGCCTGCGCGTGGGACTGACCGCGCGTGCGTACCACCACGAAGCCGACGAACCCGGCTTCATGACCGCCGAGGAACTGCGCACGCATCGCCGTGGCAGCGACCTGCGCAACGGCAACGATGGCGATGACCGCGACATGCGCCAGATCGCCGTGCACCTCGACCTGAAGCTGTCCGACGCGCTCACCTTCGGCACGCGGCTGTACTACAACCGCTATGAAGACGACCGCCGCGTGACCTTCAGCGACCTGCCCACCGGCAACCTGCCGCGCCAGCGCCGCGTGTGGGACGAGCGGCAGCATGGCCTGCTCAGCACGCTGACCTGGCAGGCCAGCCCCACGCTTACCGTCGAGGGCGGCCTGAACTACGAGCAGCAGGACAACGGCTACCTCCGCGAGCGCTACGCCTACGCCGAACCCACTGATTTCAGCCAGCCGCCGGCGCGGGTGCAGAACAACGATCGCCACAGCTTCGACAACTGGGGTGCCTACGTACAGGCCATCTACCAGCCGGTCGAGGCCTGGAAGATCGTGCCGGCCTACCGCGTCGACCGTTTCAGTGGCCGCACGCACCTGATGAACGGCATCACCGCTCGGCTGCAGGATTACGGCAGCATCGGCCAGCCCAAGCTGAGCATCATCCACAGCCTGGGCCAGACCACTCACGTCTACGCGAACTGGGGACGCACCTTCCAGGTGCTGACCGGGTCTACCGCACCGGCCTACCTCACCCCGGGACAGGCAACGATGCAGCCGTCCACCAACACCGGCATGGAGCTGGGCCTGAAATTCCAGCCGTTTGCCGGCAGCCAGGCACGCCTCGCGGTGTGGCAGCAGGACGCGGAAAACGAGGTGTCCAACATGCCGGCCACCGGTACCACGGTCACCCTGGGCAAGACCCGCCGGCGCGGCGTGGATGCGCAGCTGAACCTGCAGCTGGGCGACGACTGGACGGTATGGGCGTCGCACGCCTACCAGGAAGCGAAGATCACCCGCGACGACCGCGATGCCAGCATTTCCCTGCAGGGCCGGGAAGTGGCCGCCACCCCGCGCCACATCAGCAATCTGGGCGTGGACTACCGCGCCACGGATGCGCTGCGGCTGGGCCTGCAGGCGCGTGCACAGGGCGATTACTACCTGGAAGAGCGCAACGTGGCCGGCAAGTTCGGAGGCTTCGCCGTGCTCGACCTCAGCGCGGCCTACCAACTCACCCCGCGTTTCAGCGTGGACCTGCAGCTGAAGAACGTTACCGGCCGCGAGTACGCCTACGCCTGGTACGACAGCTTCTTCTGGGACAGCGCCCGCCCGATGTTCTCGCCGGCGCCGGGCCGCAGCGTGTTCGTCGGCCTCAACATGAAGCTGTAACCGGCCACGCATCTGGTAGTGGTCGAGCTTGCTCGACCTGCAGCAGGGGTCAGAGCCCTTTCCGCCAGGAATGGGCTTTGGCCCCGGACCCCCGTTTTGCACTACATTGGTGCAATGTCCGACCCCGCCCCCCCGCCGTCCCTCGATGCCCTGGGCACGCCGCTGGCCTGGGCCGGGGCCGATGGCCGCATCATCGGCTGCAACCCGGCCTTCGGGCGCTGGCTGGGCGTCAGCGGTCGCCGCCTGCTGGGCCAGCCACTGGCCGCACTGGAAGTGCAGGGCGAAGCCCTGGCCCACTTCCTGGCACGCGATGAGCGCGACAGCCTGCGCCTGAACCGGCTGGCGCTGGCGGTGCCCGGCGAGGCGCCGCGCTTCGCCGAGGGCTGGATGAGCCGGCGCGACGATGGCGGCTGGTTGCTGGAGGCGCATCCGGTCGATGAATTCCCCGGGCTCGACCCGACCCAGGCCCTGCCCAGCGCGCTCAGTGCAGCGCTGAAGGGGCTGGCCCATGAGCTGCGCAACCCGCTGGCCGGGTTGAAGGGCGCGGCCCAGCTGCTGGCCCGCCGCGCGGCCCAGCGCGATGCCAGCGAACGCGAACTGATCGAGCTGATCGGCTCGGAGATCGAACGTCTCAACGGCCTGCTCGACCAGCTGCTGTCGCCGGCCCCGGCCGCACCGCACGCCGAACTGAACATCCATGCCGCGCTCGAGCGCGTGCTGCGCCTGGCCGAGAACGAGGCCGGCTGGGCGGTACGCCTGCAGCGCGACTACGACCCCAGCATTCCCGAGTTCCATGGCGACGCCGACCGCCTCACCCAGGCGGTGTGGAACCTGGTGCGCAACGCGATCCAGGCCGGTGCCGGCAGCATCACCCTGCGCACCCGCGTGGAGCATGGCGTGCGCATCGCCGAACACCTGCACACGTTGGCCTTGCGCCTGGAAATCGCTGACGACGGCCGTGGCGTGCCCGAGGAACTGGCCGAACACCTGTTCCTGCCGCTGGTCAGTGGCCGTGCCGAAGGCACTGGACTCGGCCTGGCATTGGCCCAGCAGGTGGCGCGCGAGCATCGCGGCACGCTGACCTACCGCTCGCGTCCGGGCCATACCGTGTTCACCCTGCTGTTGCCGATCGGCAACGGCGCCGTTCCGGCCGAGGAGGCCCCGCGCGATGTCTGAGTCCCCCACCACTGCGCAGCGCATCTGGGTGGTCGACGATGACCGTGCCGTGCGCTTCGTGCTGTGCACCGCGCTGCGCGAGGCGGGTTACCAGGTCGTCGATTTCGACAGTGCCGCCCCGGCCCTGCAGGCCCTGAGCGAGGGCCCGCCGCCGGCCCTGTTGTTCACCGATGTGCGCATGCCCGGCGACGATGGCCTGGTGCTGCTGGACAAGCTCAAGGCCGCGCTGCCGCAGCTGCCGGTGGTGGTGATGTCGGCCTACACGGATGTCGCCAGCACGGCCGGCGCGTTCCGCGGCGGCGCGCATGAATTCCTGTCCAAGCCGTTCGATCTGGACGATGCGGTGGCGTTGGCGCAGCGCGTGCTGCCGGCGGTTGCACCGGCCATGGCAGCGCCCACCCCTGCGCTCGAAACCGGCAGCGACCAGCCGCCGCAGCTGGTCGGTGATACACCGCCGATGCGCGCGCTGTTCCGCGCCATTGGTCGCCTGGCGCAGGCACCGCTGGCGGTGCTGATCACCGGCGAGACCGGCACCGGCAAGGAGCTGGTGGCGAATGCGTTGCATCGCGAATCGCCGCGCGCGCAGGGTCCGTTCGTCGCGCTCAACACCGCTGCAATCCCATCCGAGCTGCTGGAAAGCGAGTTGTTCGGCCACGAGGCCGGTGCCTTCACCGGTGCGCAGCGCCGCCATATCGGCCGCTTCGAGCAGGCCAACGGGGGCACGCTGTTCCTTGATGAGATCGGCGACATGCCGCTGCCGTTGCAGACCCGGTTGCTGCGCGTGCTGGCGCAGGGCGAGTTCTTCCGCGTCGGCGGCCGCGAACTGATCCGCGTCGATGTGCGCGTGGTCGCCGCCACCCACCAGGACCTGGAAGGGCTGGTCGCACAGGGGAAGTTCCGTGCCGACCTGCTGCATCGCCTGGACGTGGTGCGCCTGCAGCTGCCGCCGCTGCGCGAGCGCCGCGAGGACATCGCGCAGCTGGCCAGCACCTTCCTGGCCGCCGCCGCACGCAGGCTGGACACGCCACCGAAGCGCCTCACCGCCGCGGCCCTGCAGGCGCTGCGCGAACACGACTGGCCCGGCAACGTGCGCGAACTGGAAAACGTGTGCTGGCGGATGGCCGCGCTGGCCGCCGCTGACACCATCGGCGTGGCCGACGTCGATACCGCGCTGAACCGTACGCGGGGCCGTCGCGGCAGCATCAGCGCTGCCGATCCAGGCCAGTGGGAAGCGCTGCTGGCCGAATGGGCGCGCCGCCAGCTGGCCGAAGGCGTGGAAGGGCTGCATGCGCAGGTGCGCGAGCGGGTCGACCATGCGCTGCTGGAGGCGGCGCTTCAGATTACCCATGGCCGCCGCGCCGAAGCCGCTGCCCGCCTGGGCCTGGGCCGCAATACGCTTACCCGCAAGCTGGGCGCCGGGCGCCGCCGCGGGGGCCATTGAACGGTCCCTGCACGCGATCCTCGCGCCCGCTTGCCGAACCGTTGATCGTTCATGGACGATGCAATGCTTAGTGTCACCTGCAAGGAGTCTTCGATGCGTCTGTCCTTTGCCATCCTCCCGTTGTCCGCCGCCGTGCTGCTGTCTGCCTGTGGCAGTGCGCCGAAGAAGGCTGAGCCCACGCCGCCGCCGCCGACCGTGGTCAGTGCTGCGAAGCAGGGCGAGGCCAATCTCGCGCCCGCCTCGGCCAGCATCGTCAGTGGCCGCATCGCGCTGATGGTGGAGCCCGGTGGCATCCACATCACCGGCCTGGTCGGTGGCCTGCAGCCGATGCAGCAGGCCGGCTTCCACATCCATGAGCGCGGCGACTGCAGCGCGGTGGATGCCAGCAGCGCCGGCAATCACTTCAATCCCGGTGGCGCTGCGCATGGCCGCGCCGGCACCGGCAAGCACCACCTGGGCGACATGGACAATCTGCGTGCCGATGCCCAGGGCCGCGCCAACGTCGATATCCACCTCAAGGGGGTTACCCTTGGCGGAGGCGCCGCCACCGATATCGCCGGACGCGCACTGGTCGTGCATGCCAACGCCGACGACTATCGCAGCCAGCCCGCCGGCAATGCCGGCGTCCGCATCGCCTGTGGCGTGATCCGGGTCGTCCGCTGATCACTGCAGGCATCATCGAGGGAGAGATTCCAATGCGTCTGATCCACACTTCGCTGTTTGCGGCCATCGCCGCGCTGGGCCTGGCGGCCTGTAACCAGCAGCCCGCCGCGCCGCAGACTGAAACTCCGCCGGCCGCGCCGGCTGACGGCGCCACCACCGAGCCGGCTGCAACTCCTGAACCGGCTGCGGCACCGGCGGCCGATGCTTCGGCAACGGCCGAGCTGGCACCGACCCAGGGCAACGAGACCAAGGGCAGCGTCACCTTCAAGGTGGTTGATGGCAAGGTCCACGTGACCGGCCAGATCACCGGCCTGAAGCCAGGCAGCGAACATGGCTTCCACATTCACGAGAAGGGCGACTGCAGCGCGCCGGACGGCATGAGCGCCGGCGGCCACTTCAACCCGGGCAAGCAGGATCACGGCAACGTCGCCACCGATCCGCACCACGGCGGCGACATGCCCAACATCAAGGCCGACGACAAGGGCGTGGCCACCATCGACGGCCCGGTGTCGAGCAACGTCAACATCGGCAAGGGTGATGACTTCGACATCATCGGCCGCGGCCTGATCGTCCACGCCGATGCGGACGACTACAAGACCCAGCCAACCGGCAACGCCGGCGCGCGCCTGGCCTGTGCGGTGATCCAGAAGGCCCCGTAAGAAACAAAGAACGCCGGCGCAAGCCGGCGTTTTTCCTGATGGGTAGTGCCGGCCGCTGGCCGGCAATCACAGATCCGGAGGTGCCGGCCAGCGGCCGGCACTACCCACAGATCACCCGGATCAGCGCGCCAGCAGTTCGCGCGCGTCCTGCCCGGCCTCGCAGTGCACGAACAGTACCGGCACGCCGTGTGCTTCCAGCACCGCAGCCATCTGTCGCTGGCGCATCAGGAACTGCTCGTAGATGCCCTGCAGGCGATCGCAGTCGTTCTTGCTGTGGCTGTAGTGCGCGCACCACCCGGCCGGGTCGAACAGCGCCATGCGTGCTTCGCCATGCGTATAGCGCAGCAGCGGCTCGGGCGCGGCATTGAGCCACTCGTCCTCGCCCGGCGCCATGATCGCGGTCTCGATCAGCGGCCACAGTGCGGCCAGGCCCTGGTTGTCGTACTGCATCGACATCATCGCGGCCAGGTCGTTCACGGTGAAATAGCGCGCGTGCTCGATGCGGGCACCGAAGGCGTTCTGCGCCATCAGCGCGGTGTCGGCATGCGCCATGCCGTTGGCCAGCAAGGTTTCTTCCAGCGCATCGGCGACCGCGTTGGTGGTGGCTACATCGCTGCCGGTCAGCAGGAACGGCACCACGCGCAGGCCACCGCCCACCAGCGTGGCATCGGCCTGGAACGGCAGTGGCACGTCACCCTCGGCATCGGTACCGAAGGCCAGCAGGCGCGGGCCCTGGTTGCGGCCCGGGGCACGCATCTGCAGCTCTTCCAGGCGGCGATGGATCGGCCAGCCCGGACGCAGCACTTCGGCCGGGTCGAAATGCGCGGCGGCGAACACCAGGTCCAGCTCGGCGACCTGCGGCACCAGCTTGGCCAGGTCACGGCCGACGCGTTCGGCCAGTTCACCGGCCTGTTCAGCCCTGAGCACCGCCTGGCGGGGGATTTCGCCGCCGGCCAGTTCCAGGGCCAGCACGCCAAGGGCATTCATCGCGGGGTCGGGTTTGCTCATGGTTCCACGGTTGGCCCATCACAGGGCGGCAGCTACACTTGGCTCCATTATGCCTGCTCCGTCGTGCAGGCCATGTTGCAGACACCCTCATCCATGCCAGGTATCTCCATGCCCAACGCTCGTCCCGTCGCCATCCTCGGTGGCGTCCGCATTCCGTTCTGCCGCCAGAACACCGCGTATTCGGATGTCGGCAACCTCGGCATGTCGGTCCGTACGCTGGGCGCGCTGGTCGAACGGTTCGGCCTGCATGGCCAGCAACTGGGTGAAGTGGCGATGGGCGCGGTGATCAAGCATTCCAGCGACTGGAACCTGGGCCGCGAAGCGACGCTGTCGTCCGGCCTGTCGCCGCTGACCCCGGGCATCACCCTGCAGCGTGCCTGCGGCACCTCGCTGGACAGCATCATCACCGTTGCCAACAAGATCGCACTGGGGCAGATCGAATCGGGCATCGGCGGTGGTTCGGACACCACCTCCGACGTGCCGATCGTTTACGGCAAGAAGCTGCGTGCACGCCTGCTGGCGGCCAACCGCGCCAAGAGCACCGGCGACAAGATCCGCGCGCTCACCGCTGGCTTCAAGTTCTCCGAGCTCAAGCCCGAGTTCCCGGGCGTGGCCGAGCCGCGCACCGGCAAGAGCATGGGCGACCACTGCGAGGACATGGCCAAGGAGTGGAACATCTCGCGCGACTCGCAGGACGAGTGGGCGGTGTCGTCGCACAAGAAGCTGGCCGCCGCCTACGAGCGTGGCTTCTTCAACGACCTGATCGCACCGTTCCGTGGCGTCGAGCGCGACAACATCCTGCGCCCGGATACCTCGCTGGAAAAGCTGGCGACGCTGAAGCCGGCCTTCGACAAGGTTTCCGGGCGTGGCACGCTCACCGCCGCCAACTCCACCCCGCTGACCGACGGTGCCGCTGCAGTGCTGCTGGCCAGCGAAGAGTGGGCACGCGCGCATGGCCATGAACCCCAGGCTTACCTGCGTGACGCGCACGTGGCCGCGGTGGACTTCGTGCATGGCGAAGGCCTGCTGATGGCACCGACCATCGCGGTGCCGGAAATGCTCAAGCGCAACGGCCTGACCCTGCAGGACTTCGACATCTACGAGATCCACGAAGCCTTTGCCGCGCAGGTGTTGTGCACCCTGCGTGCGTGGGAGAGCGAGGATTACTGCCGCAACCGCCTGGGCCTGGACGCGCCGCTGGGCCGCATCGACCCGGACAAGATCAACCTGCTGGGCTCGTCGCTGGCCACTGGCCATCCGTTCGCTGCTACCGGCGCCCGCGTGATCGCCACGGCAGCCAAGCAGCTGGCCGAACGCGGCGGTGGCCGCGCACTGGTGTCGATCTGCACCGCCGGCGGCATGGGCGTGGTGGCGATCGTCGAACGCTGAGCATCACGGTAGTGCCGGCCGCTGGCCGGCAGCGCTGGTACGAAAACGCCGCCCAATGGGCGGCGTTTTTTTTTGCATCGGTGGGTGCCGACCGTTGGTCGGCACGCTTCACGGCAACCGCGGATTGCCGAATTCGTCGCGCTCTTCGTTGGCGTCATACACTGGCGGCTGCACCGCGATCGGCTGCTCTTCCACCGTGGCACGCAGCGGCGCTTCGCTGCCGCGCACCAGCGCCACGCTGTCCTCGCCACGCTGCAGGCGCAGGGCATTGGCCAGGCACTGTGCGGCCAGCGCGTGTTCGCCACGCTGGGCGAACAGTTCACCCAGCGCTTCCCACGCTGGTGCACCGGCACCCGCGGCGATGGCCTCGTGCAGGAACGCATCGGCGGCCTCCCACTGCTGCTGGGCCAGGGCCACGCGGCCCTGCGCCAGGCGCAGCGCGGCCGAGCCGTCATGCACGTTGCGCCAGCGAGCGAGGTTGGCCTGGCGGGTGGCCAGGCGCTCGGCCGGCAGGCGGCCATACAGCGCCACCAGTTCGTCATCCCAGCGCTGGTCCAGGGCCTGTTCCAGCGCCAGCAGCGCCGGCTCGTCCCAGTCCAGCGCCACGGCGCGGCTGGCATAGGCGCCCACCACGTCCGGGGTCGGGCGCAGCGCCTTCGGCGTGGCTTCCCATTGCGCGGCCAGTGCATTGACGTCGGCCGCTTCCAGCAGCGCCTGTGCGGCCAGTCGTGCTTCCAGTTCGCTGTTCGCGTCGGCCGGCAGCACCTTGCTCTGGCGCAGCGCACCCAGCTGGCCATACGCTTCGTGGGCGCGGCCGGCCTGTGCCAGCGCTTCCGTACGCAGCCACAGGCCGCGTGGCGGCAGCGGCTGGATCGCCGCTACGTCCAGCGCGTTGATCGCATCGACTGGCAGATCGCGCGCCAGCAGCTGTTCGGCGCGCAGCAGCGCCTGCAGGGTGGCGTCACTTTCGCCCAGGCGCTGCAGCAGCGCCTCTCCGGCGGGGCCGTCGGCCCGTGCCTGCGCGCTGCGCACGGCGGTGGCCAGTGCCACCGCGCTCACTTCCGGGTCCCTGGCGGCGCCGTCCAGCAGTTTTTCCGCGCGCTGCCACTGGCCATGCTCGTAGGCCTGCAGGCCGTCGATCAGGCGCACCCGGCCCTGCTTGCGGCGGTAGCGGCCCCAGGCACGGAACGGTGCAGCGATCAGGCTCCACAGCAGCCACAGCACCAGCACCGTGATCACCGCCAGCAGCGCTACCTTCGGCAGGTTGCTGTGATAGTCGTAGCCGCCGTAGCGCAGGGTCACCTCGCCGAAGCGGTTAAGGTCATCGGCGCCGAGCCATTGCGCGGCGACTACGCCGATGGCCACGGCCAGCAACAGCACGACCAGGGATTGCAGGGGTTTCATGCGGGCTTACCTCCGGTCGGTCTGGGTGCGCAGTTGTTGCAGGGTGCTGCCAAGAACAGCGTCGCTGGCCTGCAGCGGAAGTTCGCGCAGGGCCTTCAGTTCAGCACGTTGTGCGCGCAGGGCCGGTGAATCCGGCCAGCGCCGCTGTGCCCACTGTTCCACGCGGTCCAATGCGGTGTTGCGGCCCGCGCGGTCGCCGCGCTCGATCGCGGCGCGCGCCAAGGTCAGTTCCAGCTGCAGCGCATCGTCGGCGTTGCGCTGTTCGGAGGCAGTCAGTGGGCCGTTCTGGCGGCTCGGGGTGATGTCCACGAACGGTGCCAGCGTGGCCTGCCACCAGGGCTTGGCGGTGCTGCTGCCGGTCGTGCCGGTGATCTGCGAGGGCAGGCCCTGCAGCGCCCGGGCCACAGCATCCAGGCGCTGCAGCGACTGCACGCGCGGGCCGCTGCCGAGCGCATCCAGTGCCTCGCGCTCCTGCACCAGCGCCTGGCGCAGGTTCAGTCCCTCAGTGTCGGGCAGTTCGGCCAGCGCGGTGGCGGCCTGTGCATACAGGCGGCGTGCGCCGTCCACGTCGTCGGCGTAGTTCAGGCGCTGTGCGGCCTGGGTCAGCAGCAGCTCGGCCTCGTCGCGCTGCACCGCCTGGCGACCCTGGTTGGCGCTGTCGGCCAGCTTGGCCAGGTTCTCTTCCAGCAAAGCGCTGCGCTGCGAGAGCCCCAGCATCTCGTCGCGCAGCACGCGGTTGGTGGTCGCCGCATCCTGCAGGCGCTGGCTGGTCGCGCGCTGGTCACGGCGCAGCGCATCCAGCGTGGCCTCCAGGCCCTTCAGCTGGACGGCCGTGGTCTGCGCCTGCGCTTCCTGCTCATGCTGTTGCTGCTGCCAGACGTACCAGCCGGCATAGCCGCCCGCGCCGAGCACGACCACGGCGGCCAGCGGCAGCAGCCAGCGCACGGGTCGATGGGGTGGGGTTGCGGGCGGAGTATCGTTCATCGGGCTTCCTTGTCGGCAACGTCGCCGGTCGGGGTGCCGGCAGGCTGCGTTGTGCACAGCATTACCGTTGCCGACGGCAGCGGCAAGCGTGATCCACGTCCCTGTTCAGGTCGCTGCCGGGACGGTGAGCGTCGCGTGTGCAGCGGCCACCAGCTGCGCAGCGGTGGGGCCGGCGCTGCGTGTGATGTGCTGCAGGCCGAGCGCCTGCGCCTGTTCGCCGAGGCGGTCACTGGCAACCACCACGCGGGCAGACGCCCGCAGGCGCTGCTGCCCGGCCGGCGGAAGCTGTTGCCAGAAATGCTGCAGCGCTTCGCCACTGCTCACGGCCAGCACCCACGGCTGCGCTGAATGCGCCAATCGAGCCAGCGTTCGCGGGGGCAGTCGCAGCAGGCGACGCTGGTAGACGTCGGCACGTTCGATCGTGGCGCCGGCTGCGTGCAGCTGCGCAGCGATCAGGCCTCGCCCGCCGGGGGCGGTCACCAGGCCGATGCGCAGGCCGCGTACGTCGGCCAGCACCGGCATCGCCAGCAGCCCCTCGCTGTCCATCCGCTGCGGCGCATGCACCTCGTCGACGCCCAGTGCCTGCAGGGCACGCGCAGAGCCGTCGCCCACGGTCAGCCACGGGCTGCACTGCGCTTCGGCCAACGGCAGCAGCGATGCCGCTGCGGCGACAGCGGCCGGGCTGGTGAACACCACCCGGTCGCAGTTCAGCGCGCGTTGCAGCTGGCGCACCACAGCCGTGCCCTGCAGGCGCTGCAGGCGCCAGGGCGCCAGGGCCAGGACATTCCCGCCCAGCCCGGCAACGGCGCGGCGCAGCGCCACGTTCTGGCCCCGCGGGCGCAGCGAGATCAGGGTCCAGCGCGCGCCGGAACGGGTGGCGCCAGTGGGTATCGTATGGTCGACCATTGCCTGCATTATGCGGGCCCTTCGTTGTCGTGGTCGCTGCTCCGATGTCCGTTGATGCCCTGACTTCCTCGTTGGCCGCCCTGCAGGACGTGCTGGACTGCATGCCGGCAGTGCGCGCCATGCAGATCCGCCTGGATGGCTATGCCGATGGCGTGCTGCGCATCACCGCGCCGCTCGCTGCCAACGTCAACGACAAGGGCAACGCCTTCGGCGGCAGCCTGGCCTCGGTGCTGACCCTGTCCGGCTGGGCCTTGGTCAGCCTGCGCCTGCGCCTGGCCGGCCACGATGCCGAGGTCTACGTGGCCGACAGCAACCTGCGCTACCTGGCCCCGGTCTACGAAGACCTGCACGCCCACGCCGAAGCGGCCGAGGCCACCGGCTGGGACGCCTTCCTGAACACCTTCCGGCAGCGCCGCAAGGCCCGCATCAGCATCATCGCCACCCAGCCCGGCGCCGATGGCCGGCCTGCCGCCGAGTTCAGCGGTCGCTTTGTTGCCTTCGCCAAAGGGTAGGATGGCAGGCTGACGTCCTGGGGAAACCACCGATGCGCCGCCTCATCCAGTTCCTGATCTGTTCCCTGCTGCTGGTCAGCGCCGTGGCTTCGGCCGACGACCTCAGCCGCAAGCAGCGCAAGTTGCTGGAAGAGACCCAGATCGCCTACGGCGCGACCATCCGCTGGGGCAGCATGGACGATGCCATCGGCTATCTCGACCCCAAGCTGCGCAAGGAAAAGCCGCCCACCGAGTTCGAGCTCAACCGTTACGCGCAGCTGCGCGTGTCGTCCTATCGCGAGCGCAGCAGTGCCTCACTGGACGGGGGACTGGTCGAGCGCCGGGTTGAAATCGGGGTGATCAACCAGAACACCCAGGCCGAGCGCACCGTGGTCGTGGTCGAGCGCTGGCGCTGGGACCCGGAGGCCAAGCGCTGGTGGCAGACCGCCGGCCTGCCGGACCTGTGGAAGGGGCAGTGACGGGCCGCGTCCGGCTTGTGCGACAATCGGCGCCCGCTTAATCGACCCGTGACCTGAGTGAATTACGAAGAGTTGCTGGCCTTTGCAGGCCGAAACCCGATGCTGTCCGCGGCCCTGGTCGGCCTGACCGTGGCCATCATCGTCACCGAGATCCGCCGCCTGTTCCGGGGCTTCAAGGGCATCAAGCCCGCCGAACTGACCCAGCTGATCAACGCGGGCGGCACGGTGGTGGTCGACCTGTCGGCCAGCGGTGACTTCGAAAAGGGCCACATTGCCGGCAGCCGCAATGCCCAGGCCAGTGCCTTCGGCCCGGAAAACAAGCTGGTGGCCAATGCCAAGCAGTCGCCGGTGGTGCTGGTGTGCCGCAGCGGCAACGCTTCGGAAACCGCCGCCAAGGCGCTGAAGAAGGCCGGCTTCGAAAAGGTCTACGTGCTCGATGGCGGCATTCCCGCCTGGCAGCAGGCCGAACTGCCGCTGGTCAAGGGCCGCAACTGATTGTCGCAGGTGGCGGATCCGGCCTTGTCTGGGCCTGGTCCCGCCCCCATCGCAGTAGTTCGACCATCGTTTTCATTGCATTCACCTGGAGTTACTGGAAATGTCCGAAGAGATCACCAACGGCGCCGCTGCGCCGGTCGATGCCGCTACCGGCCCCGCTTTCACCGTCGAGAAGATCTACGTCAAGGACGTCTCCTTCGAGTCGCCGAACGCGCCGACCATCTTCAATGACCAGGTGCAGCCGGAGCTGCAGCTGAACCTGAACCAGCAGGTGCAGCGCCTGGGTGAGAACGCCTTCGAAGTCGTGCTGGCCGTGACCCTGACCTGCCAGGCCGGTGAGCGCACCGCCTACGTGGCCGAAGTGAAGCAGGCCGGCGTGTTCGGCCTGGTCGGCCTGGACCCGCAGTCGATCGACGTGCTGCTCGGCACCCAGTGCCCGAACATCCTGTTCCCGTACGTGCGCCAGCTGATCAGCGACCTGATCCAGGCCGGCGGCTTCCCGCCGTTCTTCCTGCAGCCGATCAACTTCGAAGGCCTGTACGCAGAAACCCTGCGCCAGCGCCAGGAGCAGGGCGACGCACCGTCGCTGGCTGACTCCGAGCCGGCCGGCAACGCCTGATTCCTGCCGCGACGTCACGGATGAGCACTCCCGCTGACAAGATCGCCGTGCTGGGCGCCGGCTCCTGGGGAACCGCGCTGGCCAGCCTGCTCGCACGGCACGGTCACCCGACCGTGCTGTGGGGGCGCGATGCTGCCGTGGTCGACGCCATCGACCAGCGCCACGAGAACCCGCGTTACCTGCCGGGCATCCCGCTGCCGGACAGCCTGCGGGCTACCACCGACCTGGCGTCGGCGGTGCAGGGCGCGGCCTGGATCCTGGTGGTGACGCCGTCGCACGCGTTCGGCGAGACCGTGCGTGCGTTGGCGCCGCTGCGGCCGGCCGGTGCCGGCGTGGCCTGGGCCACCAAGGGCTTCGAACCCGGTTCGGGCCGTTTCCTGCATGAAGTGGCGCGCGAAGTGCTGGGTGAGGATGTGCCGCTGGCCGTTGTCACCGGGCCGTCGTTCGCCAAGGAAGTCACCCAGGGCCTGCCGACCGCGATCACCGTGCACGGCGACATACCCGAGTTCGCGCAGACGGTGGCCGAGGCGATGCATGGCCCGGCGTTCCGCGCCTACACCGGCGACGACATGGTCGGTGCCGAGCTGGGCGGCGCGATGAAGAACGTGCTGGCCGTGGCCACCGGCGTGGCCGATGGCATGCAGCTGGGCCTCAACGCCCGTGCCGGCCTGATCACCCGTGGCCTCAACGAGATGCTGCGCCTGGCCGCTGCGATCGGCGCCAAGCCGGAAACGTTGATGGGCCTGGCCGGCCTGGGCGATCTGGTGCTGACCTGTACCGGCGACCTGTCGCGCAACCGCCGCCTGGGCCTGGCCCTGGGCCGCGGCCAGACGCTGCAGGATGCGGTGCGCGAGATCGGCCAGGTGGTCGAGTCGGTGCAGACTGCCGATGAAGTGATGCGACAGGCGCGCCGTCATGGCATCGACCTGCCGATCTCCGACGGTGTGCGTGCCGTGCTGCATGGCGAGCAGACCCCGGAAGAAGGCCTGCGCGCACTGCTGGCGCGGGAACAGAAACCGGAGTATCCGGACACGCTGTTCAAGTGAATCGAAAAACCCCGGCCACGTGCCGGGGTTTTTTTTGTGCGCGTGCCATCCACACATGGCGTGGATCTACGACGGAGCCCGCTTCTGGTAGCTGCCAACCTTGGTTGGTTCTATACCGCCTGCCAGGCCCACGACTGCCCCGGCACCGCCTTGGCGATGCTGTATTCGCCGACGGAGGCGAAGATGGTCGGCCGTCTTACCGCGCGTTGTCGTGTGTGGTGGCTGGGTGAGCCGACGGCGGAACAGCGTGCGCAGATCGAACAACGCCAGCCACTGCAGGATGCCGCGTTGAAGGAAGACAGCGCACTCTGCGAGTGATGTGGCGCCCGCGTCATCCTTCCGGCTGCATGCGCGTGCTGGCCTGTGCGTTCATGGTCAGGCACGCCAGGATCAGCCCTTCCATCACCCGGTCGCCCACGTACTCGGCCTCCGTGCCGCTCTGACGCACGCGCTCGGCCGCCAGCAGCAGCTCCAGCGTCACGCGTTGGCCGGCCAGCGCACAGTCCGCATCGGCCAGCGCCATGCAACGGCCCGGCATCTGGTGACGCTCCGGCCAGGGTTGGCCATCGGCGGCCGCGCCTTTGCCGATGCGGCGAAGCGTGGCGATGAAGGCATTCGGATCGGTCGCAGGCGCGTGCTCTGATGGCTCACCGTCAGTGGCAGATGTGCGATGCGGATGCAGGCGGGGGAAGTCCGGTGATGTCATGGCAGTGCTCCGTGCAGGACAGACGGCAGCCGCCACGCAAAGGTGGCGGGCGGAGACGTGGCTCGAAAACCGGGACAGTGCGTACAAGGCCGGCAGGCACAAGGCCTCCACGCTCCGCCCGCCATAGTCGGCAGACGAATTGCCCGCCGGCGCCACACTAAATGACGCCGACGGGCAGGCGCATACAACGTACGCATTGCCACGGGTTTTCGAGGCCCGGCCACCCATCTTCCGGTGGCCCGCCATCTGTACCGCTGTCGCTGCGAAACGCCAATCAGACAAGTTGCAAACAGCGTTTGATCGAAGACGCTTTCAGCATTCTTGCATGCTGTTAAGCCGTCGCGGACGAAGGTGCCGCAACGTCCGTAGCAGCATGGGGAATATGCGACATGGGTCGAAGTTGAGGGTGCTGCGCTCTGCCGCGTCACCTGGCCGATGACGACAAGGTGGGGTGGAAGCAGCAAGATCGCCGTTGGACTATTGAATGACCCTGATCGCCCACAACATTGCGCTTCAACAGAAGGGCTGCCTTTTTTCGGAGCAGGCACAGACGGTGTTGTGCCTACTGGAGCACAGCAGTGGAGTAGGCCTCCATCGCAACGGTGTCGCAATTCACGCTTTGCGGAGTCAGAGTATGTCGCTATAAACGCTTCCTCCTTTCCATGACTGCGCACCATGAATCTGAGAGATTTGTTGATCTCTGCTGCCTATCGCAAATATTTATCTGACTTGGAATCGCATCTGATCGGGCACCCTTTCAACCAAGACGCACCCATTAGGGCCGTTATTGTCCGCTTGCATGAAGAATGGATGGGGTACGCCGAGGTGACACCTGAAGCGCTGCTGGGCCTGATTGAAGCGGAACGCGTTCAGACCTTCAGATACATTGCGCGGAAGCTCACTGCATACATGGAAGCGGAAGGAGGGCCAGACAATATTGTCAATGAGCCCGCAAACCTGCACATGCCCATCGGTCATCTGATCGAGTACTGGTTGCACCGTGGCGAGGGCCCAGATCTAAGAAACTATCTGAGAAAAATCCGCATGCCCGGCGCCACTGCCTATGCCAAGGAGACGGCAGTGATGTTCCGGGCTGCTCGAATTACTGCTATCAGTCAGTAGACCCGGGCCATGGGGTCCACGACCAACGCTGCCTGGTGGGTCACGCGCCACAGTTCAAGCTCTTCTGTGAGTTGAGGCCAGAGATCGGCCGTCCACGAGGGGCGTTGCTTCGGAATGCCTCTTCGGAAGGCAGGCAGGCCGTCAACCTGCACATTGGCAGCTCAAGCACGAACGAGCCGTGCGGGCCTGTGCAGACCAGTTCTTCCCTCCATCGTGCTTTGAATTAGAAAACGGACATGCAGACGTAACACCTGAACCAAGCCGGCCCGCAACGCGTGTTTCCCCAGCGTGGCCTGTACGCCGGCGTGCTACTTGCTCGCGCGCCGCGCACTTTTCTCGTCTTCGTCCTTTGCATCATGGGTCGAAGTTGATGACGTGGCGTACGGGTACCCCACCAAGCCGATGACGACAGTGCGGGGCGAAGAACGTAAATCGATTCCCACACACTTTGATCTGTCAGCGCTCTCCGGGTCTTTCGTACCAAGCCTGAGTACGATTCACGATCCGCACCACGGACAGCATGACCGGCACCTCGATCAGCACGCCCACCACCGTCGCCAGCGCAGCACCCGAATGCACGCCGAACAGTCCCACCGCAGTCGCCACCGCCAGTTCGAAGAAGTTGCTGGCGCCAATCAGTGCTGACGGGCCCGCCACGCAATGTGCCACGCCCAGGCGGCGGTTGAGCAGGTAGGCCAGGCCCGAAGTGAAATAGACCTGGATCAGGATCGGCACGGCGATCAGCGCGATCACCAGCGGTTGCTTCACGATCTGCTGGCCCTGGAACCCGAACAGCAGCACCAGCGTCAGCAGCAGGGCGGACAGCGACAGCGGGCCCAGCCGTCGAAGCGCACGCTGCAGCCTCGCCTCGCCGCCACGCGAAAGGATCCAGCGCCGCAGCAACGCGGCCACCAGCACCGGCACCACGATGTAGAGGCCAACCGACAACAGCAGGGTGTCCCACGGCACGGTGATCGCCGACAGGCCGAGCAGCAGTGCCACCACCGGTGCGTAAGCGACCACCATGATCGCGTCGTTCAACGCCACCTGGCTCAGGGTGAAATTCGCATCGCCACGGCACAGGTTGCTCCACACGAACACCATGGCGGTGCAGGGCGCGGCTGCCAGCAGGATCAGCCCGGCGATGTAGCTGTCGATCTGCCCCGGCGGCAACCAGTCGGCAAAGGCATGGCGCAGGAACAGCCAGCCCAGCAGCGCCATCGAGAACGGCTTCACGGCCCAGTTGATGAACAGCGTCACCCCGATACCCTTCCAGTGCTGCTGCAACTGGCGCATCGCAGTGAAGTCGACCTTCAGCAGCATCGGGATGATCATCAGCCAGATCAGCGCGGCAACCGGCAGGTTGACCTTGTCCACTTCGGCGGAGGCCAGCGCCGCGAAAGCACCGGGCAGGACGTGGCCCAGCAGCGTGCCCATCGCAATGCACAGCACAACCCACAGCGTCAGGTGTCGCTCGAACAGACTCATGGCAGTGGCACCGTCACTGCGCGCTGTCGGTCGGCAGCAGCTGGCCGATCCGGTCCAGCGCGTGCTGCAGCGCTTCGCGTTCGGACCACACCGATTCGGGCAGTGCGAGCAGCGCACGCAGGCGCGTTTTCACGATGGCATGGGCCAGTGCGAAGGCTGCGGCCTTGTCGGCATCGGTGCCTTCCACGGCGGCCGGATCGGGCAGGCCCCAGTGGCTGCGGATGAAGTCACCGAACACCACAGGGCAGGCTTCGGCAGCGGCCGCGTCACACACGGTGATCACCAGGTCCATCGGCGCTGCATCCACGAACTCATCCCACGACTTGCTGCGCAGACTCTCAATGGGCATTCCTTCGGCCTGCAACTGGGCGAGCGCGAAGGGATTGATCTGGCCAGTGGGCTGGCTGCCCGCACTGAAAGCCCTGAAGCGATCGCCGCCCCAGGCGCGCAGGGTGGCTTCAGCCAGCACGCTGCGCGCGCTGTTGCCGGTGCAGAGGAACAGGACATTGCGGGTCATGTGGCTTCCGTGGTCAGTGAGTGGCTTGGACATGCAAAGCGCGCTGGCCGGGCAGAGACAAGTGAACTCGGCAGAGCTGCGGATCGCCTCGGCTATCTGCGCGCGATCGCATCCGGCATAGCCGTGCCGCGCGAACCACGGGCCTGCCGACGTTGTCAGCAACACTAGTTCCCAGACCTGCATGCGGCGGGCCATGTCCTCGGCCGCTGACAGCAACGCGCGCCCAAGGCCGGTATTGCGTCGGTCATCGGACACCACCAGGGAGCGAAGCAGGGCCGACGCGCCGAAGATCTGCAATCCAACGGCACCCACGGGAACGCCGTCGAGGTCTGCGACGAGAAACGCCACCTCGCTGCTTTCCAGATCGGCCACGGGCAACTGCGCCTGCTGCAGAAGGTCGCGGATGGAGCACACGTCGTCGCGCGTGCCTGCACGAATCACCGGGTCGGGTTTCATCTCAGCACCTGCATGCCGGTTCGCTCACCGCGCACCGCGCATCCGGGGAGCCCGCGCAGCAGTTGTGCGTCAGGTACTGGATCAAGCCGTTCATCGCATCGAAGTTGGCGCGGTAGCAGACGTGGCGACCTTGGCTTTCGCTCGCCACCAGCCCAGCCTGCACCAGCTCCTTCAGGTGGAAGCTGAGCGTGGCTGGAGGCACCTGCAGGGCCGTGGCGATGTCGCCCGCCATGCGCCCTGCCGGCCCCGCCTCCACCAGCAGGCGGAAGGCAGCCAGGCGGGTGGCATGGCCGAGGGCGGTCAGGGCGGTGATTGCATTCGACGTTTCCATATTTCTAGAATAGTCGAATGAATGTGCCAATCACAAGCCCGGACCTGCCCAACCTGGCGGAATCGTCATTGCCCCAGCCCGATCATCACCAGCTCGCCGCGGCAGATCTGGGGCCGCCACGCATTCTCCTGCTCTACGGCTCGCTGCGGCCCCAGTCGTTCAGCCGCAAGCTGGTGCTGGAAGCCGAGCGGCTGCTGCGCCACTTGGGGTGCGAAACCCGGGTGTTCGATCCGCATGCGCTGCCGATGCTGGACAGCGTGGATTCGAGTCATCCCGAAGTGCAGCGGCTGCGCGCCTGGTCGCAGTGGTCGGAAGGGCAGGTCTGGGTCAGCCCCGAGCGGCATGGCACGGTCACCGGCGTGTTCAAGAACCAGATCGACTGGTTGCCGCTGGAAGATGGCAGCGTGCGGCCCACGCAGGGCAGGACGCTGGCGGTGATGCAGGTGAGTGGCGGCTCGCAGTCGTTCAATACGGTCAACACGTTGCGCGTGCTCGGCCGCTGGATGCGCATGCTGACCATCCCCAACCAGTCGTCGGTGGCCAAGGCCTGGCAGGAATTCGATGACGACGGCCGGATGAAGCCCTCGCCGTACTACGATCGGGTGGTGGACGTGATGGAAGAGCTGGTGAAGTTCACGCTGCTGACGCGGGGCCGGTCGGACTACCTGGTAGACCGCTACAGCGAGCGGAAGGGCGACGCGCACGCCGCGGCATTGGCGCGGGCTGCAGAGGCTACGGCTTCCTGATCCTCATTGGTGCCGATGTGAGGCACGCTCACCCAAGCAGCCTCTTCACCCTTGAAGCTGCAAGGCGGATGATCACCACATAGGCCAGCAACATGCCGGTGCCGATGCCCATTACTTCGATTTCCCAGTTGCGGCGGTAGGGAGAAGGGCCCATGAAGGCCCACGCCAGAAGCACCGCCGCAATCAGCAAGGCGCTGCGATTGGCCTTCGAAATGAGCTCATCTTCGGTCGCGTGCCCCATGTTCGGATCCCAGGAACCGAGCAGCCATCCCAGGCCACGCAGGTACTCGCGCGCCACGAAGAACAGGAAGACGAATACGCCACCCATCGTGCTCAGCAGAAACTGGAAGAGTGGGTCCACCGGCGGCCTCTTGGACGAGGCAGGCATTGCCTCGCAGGATCATCAACGGGCGCAGTATGCCAGCGCGCCGCGCCTCGGGGGGCACCCGGTCTCATAGGCAGGCGGCTTTCCACGAGCAGACTGTGCATCGCAGCCGCCCCGGCGGCCGGGCATGGCCCAGGCATGTGCCCACAACGCCCAGAGCGGACGCACAAACGCACTACTCGCCAGCGTGCTGTGCAGTCTTCTTTTCGTCGCCATCCGCGGCGGCACGGCTCTGCGCGAACGCCGGGAACGTCTTCGCGATCGAATCCTTGTCCGGCAGGATGTAGAACACGCCGCCCTTCTCGAACGTGGAGTGCACGATCTGCTCGTAGAACGCCGGCGAGACGTTGATGCAGCCGTGGGTGACGCGATTGTCGTCCGGCGTCGGCGTTGCCAGTCGTTCGGCACGCTTTTCCTTCGGGCTGCCCGGCGGCAGCGGATGCATCGACACGGCGGAATCGTAGTCCACCCACAGCACGCGCCCGGCATCGTCGGAGGGGCCATAGGCACCAATGAAGCGGCCCGCAGGCGTGGTGCGGTCGTGGCCGGGAATCGCGCTCAGGGCAAGCTTGGCGACGCCGGGTGCGGAATGATCGCCGATGGCCGAACCGAACAGCGCTGGTGCGGCGCCGCGCAGCTTGCCGTCGCCACCGAAGACCAGGACCTGCGCGGCAGCCTTGTCCATGATCGCGAACGGATAACCCTGGTTGTCCTTGCTGGCGACCACCCAGCCGGCCAGCTCGATCACCGTTTCGGAGACGCTCTGGTCGGGCGGAAGTTCATCAACGGCGGCCGACGGTGGTGCGGGTGCGTCCTTGTCCCTGGCGTTGGCTACGCCGCTGCATGCAACGGCCAGTGCCATGGCCAGTGCGGCATGGAGGGCGCGGCGTGCAGGGGAGGAGGAGGTACGAATGGGACGGCTCCTGGCAATGCAATCTTGGTGGAAGGACGCCAGTGGCCGGTGAGGGCCACTGGTTCCCGATACAGAGGTGGATCAATTCAAACGGTGAGGGAACGATCAGCCGCGCGGCTTGCGTCCGACGGGAGCCCTTTCAAGCTGCTGCACGCGGCCTTCGATCTGGTCCAGGCGCTGATTGGCCTGCTGTGCCGACTGGTTGGCGGACTCGGCACTCTGTGCAGCGCCCTGCACCTTTACATCGAGCTGATCGAGGCGCGAGTTGATGGTTGCGAACTCGTCCTTGTAGGTGGCACAAGCGCCAAGGCTCACGGTGGCGATGAGCGCTACAGCAAGTGCGCGGGCCGTCTTCATGTGTTGCGGGTTCAGGTTCATTGCACTCCCTCCTTCGTCTGGGGAAGCTGGAATATAGCGGCGTTTGTTCCCCACGCTGACAAGCGCTTTCAGCTGAAGTTGGAAGACGTGGAAGGGTTGTGAAATATGTTCGTCAGCGAAGCTTAACGAGTGAGATCAGGCGAGCTGATGTGCACAGAGGCGACGGCCTTGCGGTTGCTCGAATCGCCCAATTCATCAGCCTGAAGACGGCCTCATTCCTGGCCGTTTTCCACTGGCCCACACGCCGGGCGCCATTCACTTGCGGCGAACAATGCCGGCGCACTTTCCGGGCGCACCTCCAGCAGCGTGGCGACGGCACCGGCTTTGTCATCGGCGCGGGCAACGTAGTCAGCGGCAATGCGGTAGCCGATCCAGTAGCCAAGATCGCCGCGGCGCGTTTCGTCGCCCGCTCCGTTGTAGAGCCATTGCGACAGATCAGTACCGGCGCTGTCCCGGGCGAACTGGCGTTCCAGGGCGCATTCGCGGCCCTGCGTCCAACGACGCAGATGCGCGTTGGCCGGTTGCCCGGAGATCAGCTCGGTCACGTACTCGGCGCCTCCTTCCAGCAGCGTCTGATAGAGCAGGGTCGGTTGCGCAACGTCCGCGGCTGCGCCCGGCTGCTGGATGTGTACATACTCATGGGCGATCAGGTGCACGAAACGGTCGCTCACATCGGCCTGCATCCAGTCGGCGTTGCACAGTGCTTCCAGTCCGATCACCACGCCGTCGGGCGTGGTGACACCGCCGCTGTTGCCCCGACCCACCAGCACGGTGACCGGCGGAAAACGTGCGGAGGGAAGCAGGGTGCCCAACCGATCGAGCGCCTTGGCAACCCGCTCGCGGATCTCCGGCAGCGCCGTCGCACAGGTACGTGCTTTGGCAAACAGCGCAGGTTTGTGCTGGATCGCATCTGCAAGACGATCCATCGAGCCGATACGGCTGTCAGTGAAGCTGCGTAGTGCATCCGTACCCGCATGCAGATAGCCACGCTGCAGATCGTCGGCACTCGGCTTGCCTCCGCTTGCATCCAGCACGTTGAAGAAGCGCGTGACATCGTCGGTCTGAATCACGATGCGCCCGGAAGGGCGGGTTCGCTCGGCTGCGTTGGCTACCTGCAGCATCATCGGCAGGGCGAAGAGCAGCAACGCCCGCGCTGTGCGTCGGGCATGCAGCGGAAACAGCAGTGACGGGATGGCTACGTGCGGCATGAGGAGTTCCCTGAACGCCAGCCTTATTTATACACCAGTCAGTTCAATATTCAGGGCCGATTAGACCCCCTAACGGATAATTCACACCTGTCGACCGCCTCCTCTCTCTCCCCCTCCCGGGAGGCGGCCGACGAAACCAAAATAATTAAAGGTGTGTCCCGATGAACAAGAATTCGCTGCTCGCCCTGGGCCTTCTGGCTGCTCTGCCGTTCGCTGCATCGGCAACCGATGGCCTGTCGTACAACTACGTTGAAGGCGGCTACGTGAACACCGATGCCAAGGGCGGCGACGCCGATGGTTGGAAGGTGAAGGGTTCCGTGGCGGTGCACCCGAACTTCCACATCTTCGGCGACTACAGCGCGCAGGAGACCGACACGTTCAAGAATGACGTCGACCAGTGGCGCATCGGTGCCGGCTACAACTACGGTATCGCACCGAACACCGACCTGGTGGCCCGCGTCGCGTACCAGAAGTTCGACATGAAGCACGGCCTGGACTTCAACGGCTACTCGACCGAGGTCGGCGTGCGCACCGCGTTCAACCCGTACGTGGAAGGCTACGTGATGGCCGGCTACGAGGACTACGCCAAGAAGCACGGCATCAACCCGGACGGCGAGTTCTACGGCCGCGTCGGCGCCACCGCCAAGTTCAACCAGAACTGGGGCCTGAGTGGCGAAGTGAAGCTGGCCAAGGCCGGCGACCGCGAGTGGTTCGTGGGCCCGCGCTTCACCTGGTAACAAACGCCCGTCGTTAGAGCGTGTTGTGCTGGCGTGTGACTCTCTCTCTCTCTCCCACACGCCAACCGAAGCCCGGCCTCGTGCCGGGCTTCTTTTTTTGTGTAGAACAATATCTGCTGCTGTCGAGCCCGGTTGCTTTGCCACTGGAGCATTCAGGGTATCTCCTGCAATGCTCTAGCGTGCTGGATCAGCAGAGGGAAAGAAATTCCTGTACTTTCTAGAACAGTGGCTGGCGCTCTGATTCGCCATGCCAGCAGGTGCCATGCAGGAAGCTGTCGCGTTCCTCGGCTTGGGTCAGTGGGAAATGGGCGATGTGCGTATGGAGGATCTGCTGCAGCTCGGCGTGGGCTTGGCGCTGCAGTTCGCCCGGAATACTGGCTATTCGACGGTAACCTTCCAGGAGTGCGGGATCCGGTTCCCTGGGTGCGCAGTGCTCGGTGCGCAGCCGCGAGCGTATCGTGTGAGAGTCGATTTCAACGATCAGGCCGGTCAGATCCTGATTAAGGATCTCGCGCAACAGCTTCAATTTGCGCGCCTTGGTGAAGTCGGTGCCACGGAACGTTGTGTTGTAGGGGGGCTGGAAATGGTTGATCAATGCAGCCTCTGCAAGGCACACGCGCGCGTGCCGCCCCACCTCCGCAGTAAGCAGACGATCCAGATGTGATCGATCCTCCTCAACAGTAGAGGAGGGTATAAGGTTCAGATCGCCCGCCGAGCTGATCATCACTCGGGAATCGCCGAATCTGTAGAGCAGCAGCAGTACCTCCGCTTCGGGCTGGTGGGTATGCATGTCCGCGAGGATTCGCTGCAGCGTCGAGTGGTTGTAAAGCCGGTCGATCGCCAGTCGGGAACGGGTGCGACCGATACCCTGACCAACATAGAGAACACTCAGATCCCGTTCCTCAGGTGTAAGCTGGCACTCTGCTTTGGCCACGATGACGTGGGATCGTATCTGCAGCCTATTGCCATCGACGTCGAGTACAAGGTGCGTTCCGGTCGGCGCAGCCCAAGCGCGGAGGGTGCCGGGTGGATGGTGATCCAGCACGTCGTGCAATGCCAGACGGAACGGCACCGGCCGCCATTGGTCACGTGCCACCATCAGGTTGCCGATCAAAGCACCCTGCTGGATGGCAACCGATGCCGGATCAATCAGCATGCGTCGACGAATCGCCACCATGTAGATATTGCAGCCCTTAAACCTTTCGCGGGTCTTGTCATCGTCAATTGTGTGGAAAAGATCTGCCGGCGACAGGACGCCAGGCCCACCTGATATCAGGTGCAACGCGCCCTCCATACTGAACTTGCGTGACGACATGGCAGTGCATCGATTCATTGAAGGTATTCAAGCCTGAAGGTATCCATCGCAGCGCGCAACCAGTGGAGGCGGTCTGACGCGCGAACTGAGAACCGCTCCGTCGCCCGCGAGGCCGTTCCGCTATGATCGCCCGCACATCGCCACGCGCGATGCGCCCGCCTCAAGCCCGCAGGAATACCGTGAACACCCAGCCCGCCCAGATCACCGCTCTCAATCACACGCTCGACAACGAGCCGCAGCAGATCACCGCGCCGCTCACCCATTCGGCGGCGTTCCTGGTGCTGAAGGTGAAGGACGACGAGGCGTCGATCGCCAAGGCGCGCGAGGTGCTGGCCAGTACCGACGATCTGATCAAGAACACCGCCATCCGCGAGATCGAGCGCACCTTCACCTGCAACGTGGCCATCGGCCATCGCGTGTGGCAGCCGCTGGTAGGGTCCACGCCGCCACGCGAGCTGAAGCCGTTCCGCGAGATCAAGGGCGCGACCCACACCGCTGTGTCCACGCCCGGTGACCTGCTGTACCACATCCGCGCACGTACCATGGACCTGATCGTGGCGTTCGAGCGCAATCTGCTGATGGCCTTCGGTGATGCGGTCGAAGCGGTCGATGACGTGGCCGGCTTCCGCTACTTCGATGGCCGCGACCTGCTCGACTTCGTCGATGGCACCGCCAACCCGGAAGGACTGTCGCTGCCGGAAGCCACCATTGTTGGCGATGAAGACCCGGAGCATGCCGGTGGCAGCTACGTGGTGGTGCAGAAGTACCTGCACAACCTCGATGCCTGGCGCGCGCAGAAGACCGAGGCGCAGGAGGCGATCATCGGCCGCACCAAGCACGACAACATCGAGCTGGATGATGCGCCGGCCGATGCGCAGAAATCGCACAAGACGCTGTGCACCATCGAAGACGCTGACGGCGAGCACGAGATCCTGCGTGACAACATGCCGTTCGCCAACCCGGGCCGTGGCGAGTACGGCACCTACTTCATCGGCTACACGCGCCGCCTGTGGGTGATCGAGAAGATGCTCGAGCGCATGTTCATCGGCAATCCCGCGCCGCTGCACGACCGCATCCTCGATTTCTCCACCGCCACCACCGGCGTGACCTTCTTCGCGCCCTCGCGCAAGGTGCTGGCCGACCTGGGCGAGTGATCGCGCCGGGCCGACCGCCATCTGCCTGTCATCTATGACGCCGACCATGGCGCGCTGGATGGGCGCGCAGGAGGCAGGCGATTGTCATGGCAGGGAACAGGACAGGCCTACGCCGCTGGTGGCGGCGTCTGGCTGCGGTGTTCGGCGCACTGGCACTGGGGAGTGCCGCGGCGTCCGCGCAGGAAGCCCCTGCGCACTGGATGGCCTACGCCGCCGCCGTGGGTGGCCAGCTGCAGCAGCGCCTGCAGCAGGAACAGGACCCGCAGGCGCAGCGCGTGCTGCAGTGGCTGCAGGCCCACTCGGACACGCCGACGCCGCTGCCGGTGAGCGTGTGGATCGCGGCGGATGGCCGTATTTCGAAACTGGAATTCGACAGCCTGGGTGACGCCCAGGTCGACGCCGACCTGCGCGCGACGCTGCAGGCCGGCCCGCTGCAGGCGGGACCGCCGGCGGACATGCGCCAGCCGCTGCGGCTGGGTTTGGCCCTGACCCCGTAGATCCACGCCATGCGTGGATGGCGCGCCGATTGCCCGCAACAGCCACGCATGGCGTGGCTCTACTGCGTTGCCACCTGCGGCTCGCGCGCGGCCGCGCTCCATGCGCGCAGGCCGAACACGGCCAGACCGAGGAAGAACACGTACAGCGCGGCGGTCACGTGCAGCGACTTGAACAGGTAGGCGCCCACGTAGACCACGTCCACGGCGATCCATACCCACCAGCAGGCGACGTGGCGGCGTGCCTGCCACCACTGGCCGACCAGGCTCAGCGCGGTCAGCATCGCGTCCAGCCACGGCAGTGCGGCATCGGTGAAGCTGTGCATGGCCGCACCCAGCGCCACGCCACCGCACAGGCCGATGGCCAGGTCGCGCAGCAGCTTGCCGCGCGCCAGCGGCACGATGCGGATGCTGCCTTCATCGGCGGCGTGCTGGCGCCAGTTGAGCCAGCCATAGACCAGGAAGCCGCCGAAGGCGACCTGCAGCAGGGTGTCCGAATACAGCTTGGCCTCGGCGAACACCAGGCCATACAGCGTGACCGACAGCAGGCCCACCGGCCATGCAGACAGCCGGCGCCGGGCCATCAGCCAGACGCCGAGGACGCTGCACAGCGCGGCGGTCCACTCGAGCACGACGCCGTTCACAGCGCGAACGTCACCGACAGGCGCGCCTGTCGCGGTGCGCCGGGGAACAGGTAGTAGTCACCGCCGCTGCTGCCGGTATCGCGCCAGTAGAAACGGTTGAACACGTTGTCCACCGACAGGTTCCAGGTCACGGCGCGCTCGTGCAGCCGGTGCTGGAAACGCAGGCCGGCATCGAACACCGAGTAATCCGGCGCGCGTACGGCGCCGTCGGCGCGTGCCACGTTGGCACCGGCATAGCGCCACCCGCCAGTGACATCCAGGCCCTGCACGAACGGCAGCGCATAGGCCACGTGCACGCTGGCACGCACCTTCGGCACGTTCACCAGCTGATGACCCTCATAGGCCGGCGTGCCGGTGTCGCGCGCGCGCGCCTGCAGCACGCTGGCGCTGGCCACGACCTGCAGCGCATCGGTCAGCTGGCCGTTGGCGGTCAGCTCCAGGCCGGTGTGGGTCTGGGTGCCTTCCTCGACGAAGGTGTAGCCCACGTCGCTGTTGTCCGGCTTGGCGTACTGGTACGGCTGCGAAATGCGGAACACCGCCGCGCCCAGGGTCAGCGCTTCGACCGGCACGTACTTCAGGCCCACTTCCAGCTGCCGCGACTGCACCGACGGCAGGAAGGTGTCGGCGTTGCTGGTCCAGAACGGCGCTTCCTGGCCCAGCGAAATGCCGCGCACGTAACTGGCGTAGGCGTTGAGCTGGTCGGTGGCTTTCCACACCACCGCGGTCTGTGGCAGGAAGCGCGACAGGCGGCTGTGCCGCTGCGGGGTGCCGCGCTTGTCGTAGGCCCGCTCATCCAGGCGGACGAAGCGGCCACCGGCCAGCCACTGCCAGTCGTCACCGAAGCTGATCCGGTCCAGCACGAAGAACGCGGTCTGGCGGCTGTCCAGGCGACGTGCGGACGGGCCCGGCATCTTCGGCGACGGCGCGAACACCGGCACCGGTGCGTCGTGGATGTTGCTGGTGCCAACGTACTCGTTGACGCTCGGGCGCCTGTCCACGGTGCGGCGGAAGTAGTCGGCCCCGAGGGTCAGCTGGTGGCCGACGCTGCCGGTCTCGAAGCGGCCACGCAGTTCGGCACGAGCCTGCTGGTTGCGGCGCGTGTCGTCCGGACTGCGGTAGTCGTAGATGTCATAGTCGCCGTTGGGCGCGAAGTAGTTGCCCGGCACGCTGCCGTCGGCACATTGCGCGGCGTAGTAGCAGCCGTAGGCGAAGGCGACGTTGTCATCGATCACCGAACGGCTGTGGCCCACCGATACACGTGATTGCCAAGCGTCGTTGAAGTCGTAGGTATGCAGCGCGGTGATGTTGGTGCTGGCGATATCCACCGGCCGCTGCCACGGCTGGTAGCCGAGCAGGTGCTCGCGGTCGACGCCGCGCGGCAGGTCACGTGCGCCCAGCAGCTGGTAGCCGGACACCGAGCGCTGCGAGCTGGTCTGGTAGTTGGCATCCACTTCCAGCTTGCCGCGCTCGCCGATCAGCCAGTCGGCGGCCAGCGAGTAGAAGTTGCGGCGGCCATCGGCGTGCTCGACGTAGGAATTGCTGGAATCCCATGCGGCATTCAGGCGCAGGCCGAAGCGCGGGGTGATCCAGTGGCCGACATCGACGGCGACGTAGCGCGAGCCTTCCGAATCGGTGCCGAGCGTGGCGGTGCGCACTTCGGCCGGGCGCTTGCCGATGTAGTTGATGATTCCGCCCGGCGCCATCACGCCTGCCGCCAGGCCGGCTTCACCCTTGAGGATCTCCACCGACTGCACGTTCTCCAGCGGCAGGCGTTGCTCGCCGGCGATGGACAGCCCATTGAAGCGGTAGCCGGTGGCGGCGTCCAGGGCGAAGCCGCGGATGGCGACGTTCTGGTAGTAGCCCACCGGCGCGTAGGCATCACCCAGCGAGGCATCATTGCTGGCCAGCTCGGACAGCGAACGTGGCTGGCGGCGGTCGAGATAGTCGCGCTCGAGCACGTTCACCGAAGCCGGCGTGTCCTTCCACGAACCGCCACCGAAGGCGTTCACGCGCGAGGTATCGGCCTTCGGTTTGCCGGCCTGCACGCGCACCGCTGCCAGTTCGGTCGGCGAGCGTTCGGCGCCGATGGCGGCCGCATCGGTGGTGGCCTCGGCCTCGCTGGCATGTAGCGGCAGCGCGGCACAGAGGGCGAGGGAGAGCAGGGTGGGGCGCAGGCAGCGGTTCATTCGGTTCGTCTTCGGCCAACAAGGGAGACGAAGCGACGGCGCGCAGGTGCACCGGCCCAGGATGGGGATGTGGCTGCGGCTCAAAGCTCCCTACGCCGGTGCAAACCGGATCAGGTTCCAAGGGACTCTCTCAGCCTGGCAGATCCAGGCACCCCCGCTTCAGGTGACCATTTCACTACAAATGGTACGGATTTGCGAGCCGGTGCCCTTCAGGCTGCCGCGTGCAGCGCGTTGAGCAGTGCCTGCCCTGGCGCGCTGTGGAACCACGCCGGATGCCCCAGCATGAAGGGTTGCCACGCCACATCGGCATTGGCGGTCGAGCCGGTGACGCCCTCGAAATACTCCACTTCGGACAGTGCGAAGTCGAAGTGCACCATCGGCAGCAGGTCGGCCAGCAGGTGCACGCGTGCCGCCGACAGCGGCAGCACCTGGCGGTAGCCATCGAGCAGCGCCAGCGCGATATCGATGCGCACTGCCTCCATGCCGCGCGCCAGTTCCAGCCATGCCACGGCGTTGCGCTCGATTGCGGTGGCGAGGTCGAACAGTGCGCTGGTGGGCGAGGTCAGGCCGAAATCCAGCACGGTGCTGACCTGCCCGTCGCGCCACAGCAGGTTGGAGACATGCCAGTCGTTGTGCGCCCACAGCCGTGGTTCGTCGTGCAGGCGCTCGGCCAGTCCCGTGTGCCACGGCAGCACGTCACGCCGCAGCTGCGTTTCCCACGGAATGCGCGCGAGATAGCGGGCCAGGCCGGGGCGCTCGTGCAGCCCTGCCTTGATTGCGGCAATCGGATCGTCGGCGCGGATCAGGTCGTCGCGCGCCACCAGCAGATGGGTGCTGCGCTGGGGCGCGTGGTAGCTGGCGGCGGCGCGGTGCAGCTGTGCGAGTGCGCGTCCGGCTTCGCGGGCCTGCGCGACATCGGTCAGCAGCGACCACGACACCGCGTCGCGGTACAGGTCGTCGCCTACGCCGACGTCGTGCAGTTCAAACGTCCATTCGCCGTGTTCGACCGCGGTGTGGCCATCGGTTGCCGCCAGCACCTGCACCACCGGCACGCCGGCAGCGGCGAGATGGGCGATGAAGCGGTGCTCTTCCTCCAGGCAGGCCGCGTTGCGCACGCTGTGGTGATGGCGCTTGATGAACACTGCGCCGCGCGTGCCATCGACGATGGCGGCAGCCGACAGTGGCCGCGGGCTGTGCCAGCGTGGCTGGCTGCCGCTGTCCAGCTGCGAGTAGCGCTGGCGCAGCCATGCGATGTCCGCCGCGCTGATCGGTGGCCAGTCGGCAGCCACCTCGTCGTTGTTGAGGCCCTGCACACGGTGGGAGGAAGACGTCATGCCGCGGCCCGAGAGGGGAAAGTCACATCCAAGGCTGCGCATTCAACGCCATGCGCGCGGCCAACGCAAACGGGCGGGTCATCGACCCGCCCGTCTCTGCCATCGGCAGGGGTACCGCCGCCGTGCCGTTTACCAGCCGCGATGGCGACCGCGGTCGTGGTAGTAGCGGTTGTCGTAGTAACGCTCGCGCTGCCAGCGGCGGTCGTCGCCACGGTCGTAGTAACCGCTGCGGTAGTAGCCACGATCGTAGCGGCGGTCGTAGCGGTTGTCATAGTAACGATTGTCGTAATAACGACGGTCGCGGCGGTCGGAGGTGGTCAGATTGCCGATCGCGCCGCCGGCCACGGCACCACCGACGGTGGCGGCAGGATCACCGTTGGAGAGCAGGTTGCCGGCCACGCCACCGACCACGGCGCCGACCAGGGTGCGCTTGTCCTTCCTCGACATCGCGCTGGCATCGCTGACCACGGCGACACCGGCCACCAGTGCCAGCGCCATCGCCAGACCACGGAAGCTGAGTGTGGAAGTACTGAGCATGATTCGTTCTCCTGTGAGGTGCATGCCACGCTGGGCAGGGAGGGCGCGGGGCGCCCCGGCTGCCGTGATGTCCACGCTGGCGTTCCAACATTGCCGGAACATTGCCTGGCGTATCGAGCGGCTTGCGCATTCATCTAGCGGCAGGTGGCATGAAGCAAGGCTGAAAGCGGCCTCGGCCGCTCAGCTGGCAGAAAGGGAAAAGGCCACGCGGGCGTGGGCCCTCCCTTCTCTGCCAAGGCGTTGGCATGTCAGACGCCCGTCGCTCGCTGGCGGCCCGCGTCTCCACGGTGACGCGGCTGGCGGCCGGACATGAGCCGGGTCGATTCCTTCGACCTCGAATTGAGAACCCACGCCCGTTCATCCTGGTACAGATCCGCAGACCAGCAAGGCGGCCGCCGTTGCCGGGGCGATTATGTGAATCGCGTCTCAGATTTTGCCGTCACGCAGGTAGTCGAACAATTCGGCATCGCCCTTCAACCCCAGCTTGAGCATCGCGTCGCCCTTCTGCCGGCTGATGGTGCTGACGCTCTTGTGCAGCAGCAGCGAGATCTCCTTCACTGTCATGCCGGTGCCGAGCAGGCGCAGCACCTCCACCTCGCGCGGGGACAGCGGCTTGCCGTCACCCTCGCGCATGCGCCAGCTGCCGGCTGCCTCGACCCGCTCGCGCAGGCTGCGGCTGATGTAGGGCTGGCCGCGGTAGACCGCCTGGATCGCCTGCGGCAGCTCGTCCATCGACGAACTCTTGTCGACCAGGCCGAGCACACCACTGTCGAGCACCATGCGCAGGATCGCCAGGTTGCTGGAAACGCTGAGCATCAGCACCGGCAGGTCCGGGTGGCGGCGCCGGATCATGCCGATCATGGCGAAGCCATCGGCCTGCGGGCTGCCCGGCATGGAGTAGTCGGTGACCAGCAGGTCACAGGGCTGGTTGGCGAGCAGGGTCATCAGTGCCTGCGCGCTGTCGGCCTCGCCGACCACGCGGCCCACGCCACTGGACTCGATGACGGCGCGGGTACCGATGCGGACCACCGGGTGATCGTCTGCGATGATGATGCGCAAGCTCATGCTCTAGTATGGCCATCGGGCACGCCGGACCGCGACGATCGCGGTCCCTGGCAGGATTCTAGGAGATCGACGCAGATGCGTAGGTGGGCTGTTCGCGGGCTGCTCCTGCTGCTGGCGGTGCTGGCGCTGCCCGTGGCCCAGGCACAGCCGGCCCCTGGCCTGCTGCCGCTCAGCCCGTTGCAGCGCGAATACCTGGTGGCGCATCCGACCATCGTTGTCGGGCAGTATGACAGTGGCTGGCCGCCCTTCGAGTCCCTCCGTGATGGCGAGCAGGTCGGGCTGGGACCGGACTACCTGTCGCATCTTGCTCGCCAGCTCGATGTGAAGGTCGAGGCGCGCCGCTATCCGGACTGGACATCCGTGCTGGATGCGGCATGTCGTGGCGAGATCGACGTGGTGATGAATGTTGGCCTCAGTGCCGACCGCACCCGCTGCATGGTCTATACCGCGGCCTACAGTGAGGCGCCCCTCGCACTGGTGGGCCGGCCCGATGACCTGCGTGCCTCCGACATGCCGGACCTGGATGGCCTGAGGGTCGTGATCGAGCAGGATTTCCTGACCGGTCCGCAGGTGCGCGCCCGATTCCCGCGTGCCCGCCAGCTTGTCGCAAACGACACGTTGAGCGCATTGCAGATGGTCATAGACGACAAGGCCGACGTCTACATCGGCAATGCCTTTGTCGCCACCGAGCTGATTGCCAGCCGGCGCCTGCAGGGCGTGGCGCTGCTGCGGCCGAGCGACCTGCCCCCTGAGCGGCTGCACTTCGGCATTCCCAACAGCAAGCAACCGCTGGCCGAAGCCCTGGACCTGGCGCTGGCCGCGACCAGCCAGGCCCAGCGCGATGCCCTCGCACAACGCTGGTTGTCACCGCCGCACTGGTCGGCATCGGCGCAGCTGGCGCTGAGCCAGGCCGAGAAGCGTGTGCTGGAGAAGCCGCTGATGATCGGTTTCGCGCCGAATGCCGCGCCCCTGTCGTTCACCGGCGAGGATGGCCGGCCCAGTGGCCTGGCCAGCGAGTACCTGCAGCGCCTGATGCAGGCCGGCGCCAACCTGAAGGTCGAGAACAGCCATGACTGGTACGAGGTGCGTGAGAAGGCCCGCCGCGGTGAACTGCAGGCGGTGATGGGCATACCCGTTGATTCGCGCTACCTGGGCCCGGACTGGGTGTTCAGCCAGCCCTTCATCAGCGTGCCGAACGTGATTGTGGTCAGGAGCGATGGTGAGTCGCTGCTGGGCCTGGCCGACCTGCAGGGCAAGCGCGTGCTGCTGTCCGACCCGGAGCGCGTGCGTGGCTATGTGCAGCAGCAGGCGCCGCAGGCCCGGATCATTGCTGCGCGGAGTGCCGAGCAGGCGCTGCAGCGCCTGCTCGAGGGTGAAGCCGATGCCTATGTCGGCAACCTTGCCGTGGTCGATCACCTGCTGCGCAGCCGTTTCCCGGGGCGGATGCAGGTAGCGGCTCCGGCCGGTTTCAACGACCAGCTGGCGCTGGCAGTGGATCGCCGCCATGCGGCCCTGGCCACGACCTTCGATCGCCTGCTGCTGCAGATGACCCCACGCAAGCGCGAGGCGCTGCGCAGCGACTGGCTGGCGGTGGAGTACCGCAATGGGGTGGACTGGAGCAATCTGCTGCGGTGGGGCGTGCCGGTGCTGATGGTGCTGCTGACCGCGCTGCTGGTGCATGGCGTGGGCCATTGGCGGCTGCGCCGTGAGGTGGCAGGACGCCGCCAGCTGGAGCAGCGACTGGCCGAGGTGACCGACAACCTGCCGGCGGTGGTCTACCAGGCCCGTCGCGATGCCGATGGCACGCTGAGCTTCCCGTTCATCGCCGGCGACCTGCCTGCATTGTTCGGCATCACCCGGCAGCAGGCCGAACAGGATGCGAGGGTGTTGCTGGAACGCGTCGAGCAGGAGGACCGCGCGCGCATCCTGCATTCCATCGAGCAGGCCGCGCACCAGTTCGCGCCGTTGATCCTGGAGTTCCGCCTGCGCAGCGACGGGGAAGGCGTGCGCTGGGTGCGCAGCCAGGCCCATCCCTACGCCGCCGAAGAAGGCGCGGTGATCTGGAGCGGGTACTGGGTGGATGTAAGCGAAGCCCGGATGCAGGCCGATGCACTGGCGGCGGCGAAGGCGGACGCCGAGCAGGCCGCTGAGGCCAAATCGCGTTTCCTGGCCACGATGAGCCACGAGATCCGTACGCCGATGAGCGGCGTGCTGGGCATGCTGGAGGTGCTGGCGCACTCACCGCTGGACAGCGAGCAGCAGCGCATCCTCGGCGTGATCGAGGATTCGGCGCAGATGCTGCGGCAGATCCTCGACGACATCCTCGATTACTCGCGGCTGGAAGCAGGTGCACTGCGCCTGGAGCCGGTGCCGCAACCGCTGCGGCCCCTGCTGGAAAGCGTGTGCCGCCTGCTGTCCGCGCAGGCCAGCGCGCGTGGCCTGGCGCTGCACGTGCAGATCGATCCCCAGCTGGCGCCGGCCCACGAAGTGGACGGCGTACGGCTGCGCCAGATCGTGTTCAACCTGCTCAGCAATGCCATCAAGTTCACCAGCCAGGGCGAGGTGCGCCTGCAGCTGGAGGTGCTGGGGCCGACCAGCGAGGACGGTGTGCAGCCGCTGTGCCTGAGCGTGACCGACACCGGCGTGGGCATCGCACCGGAACAACTGCAGCACCTGTTCGCGCCATTCACCCAGGCCGGCGCCTACATCCAGCGTGACCACGGCGGCACCGGCCTGGGCCTGAGCATCTGCCAGCGCCTGGTGCAGATGATGCAGGGCGAACTGACCCTGCACAGCACGCTGGGCGAAGGCACGCGCGCCGAAGTGCGGGTCTCGCTGGTCGAGGCCGGCAGCGAGGACGCGGCGGCGCTGCTGGCCGAGCAGGAGCAGACCGCGCTGCTGCCCGCCGCGTTGCGCCAGGCGCGGGTGCTGGTGATCGAGGATCACCCGACCAACCAGGCGATGATGGCGTGGCGGCTGCAGCAACTGGGCGTGCCCCATGTGCTGCTGGGCGACGGCCAGCAGGCGCTGGACCGCTTGTCATCGGAGTCCTTCGACCTGGTCATTGCCGACTGCCGCATGCCGGTACTCGACGGGTTTGGATTCACCCGCCTGCTGCGCGAACGCGAGGGTCGTACCGGGCAGCCGCGACTGACGGTGCTGGCATTGACCGCCAGCGTGCTGGACGACGATGCGCGCCGCTGCCGCGAGGCCGGCATGGACGAGGTGCTGGCCAAGCCGCTGTCGCTGGCCACGCTGCGCACCGCGCTGCTGCGCTGGCTGCCGCAGGCACAGGGCCAGTCGTTCGATGCGCCAGTGCAGGAGACTGTCGCCGACGACGCTGAAGTACTGCCTGATCTGGCCACCCTGCAGCAGCGCTATGGCTCGCGCGCCGTGGCCGAGCAGCTGCGCGACAGCCTGTTGCAGGCCAGTGAAAGTGATCTGGCGGCGGTACAGCGCGCCGTGCGGGCCGGTGACCGCGAGACTGCGGCGCTCCACCTGCATCGCCAGGCGGGTGGTCTGGGGGCAATCGGGGCAAGCGCACTGGCCGGGCAGGCCAACGCGCTGGTCGAGCGGCTGCAGGATGCGACCGAGGCCGATCCGGCACCGGTGTTCGCCGCTGTAACGGCGTTCGTGGCACGGCTGCAGCACCAGCTGCAGCGATTGGCTCACTGAGCCGACTGCTGTTGCAGGTAAGCGATCACCAGCGCGCGGCGTTCGGCGCTGGGAAAGGCGTTGTACATGCGTGTGCCGGGCACCACGTGGGTGGGCGACTGCAGGAACGCATCCAGGGTCTGCGCGGTCCAGGTGATGTCGGCGCGGCGCATGCCCTCGGAATAGCCGTAGTCGGGCAGGCTGCCGGCGCGGCGGCCGATCACGCCGTGCAGGTTCGGCCCGAAGCGGTGGATGCCGCCGGGCTGCACGGTGTGGCAGCCGGCGCACAGTTCGAACGCGCGCTGCATGGCCTGCTGCCGGGCCTGTTCGGGCGTGGCCGGCGCCGCAGGCGGGCGCTGGCAGGCCGTGGCGAGCAGGGCCACGGCAACGGTGGTGAGCAGGCAGGAGGCACGCATGGGCGGGCAGGATAGCGGTGCGGTGGAGCGGCCGGGCTGCGACACGCGGTCGCAGCCCGGGGCGATCACATGCCCGAGTAGTTCGGGCCGCCGCCGCCCTGCGGGGTCACCCAGACGATGTTCTGGGTCGGGTCCTTGATGTCGCAGGTCTTGCAGTGCACGCAGTTCTGCGCGTTGATCTGCAGGCGCGCGTTGTCGGCGTCGCCGACGAACTCGTACACGCCGGCCGGGCAGTAACGGGCTTCGGGACCGGCGTACTCGGCCAGATTCACCTTCACCGGAATGCTCGGATCCTTCAGCGTCAGGTGGCTGGGCTGGTTCTCGTCGTGGTTGGTGCTGCTCAGGAACACCGAGCTGAGACGATCGAAGGTCAGCACGCCATCGGGCTTGGGGTAGGCGATGCGGGTGTGCTGCGACGCCGGCTCCAGGCAGGCGTGGTCCGGCTGGGTGCGGTGCAGGGTCCACGGCGGGTTGCGCACGCCCAGCTTGGGCAGCAGCCACTGCTCCACGCCGGTCATCAGCGTGGCAACGGTCTGGCCCTTCTTGAACCACTGCTTGAAGTTCTTGGCCTGCTGCAGTTCGGTGAACAGCCAGCTGGCTTCGAACGCCTTCGGGTAGGCGCTCAGTTCATCGTGCTGGCGATCGGCGGCCAGCGCGTCGAACGCGGCGTCGGCGCACAGCATGCCGGTCTTGATCGCGGCATGGCTGCCCTTGATGCGGCTGGCGTTGAGGTAGCCGGCCTCGCAGCCGACCAGCGCGCCCCCGGGGAACACCGTCTTCGGAAGCGACAGCAGGCCGCCGGCGGTGATCGCACGGGCGCCGTAACCGATGCGGGTGCCGCCCTCCAGGTGCTTGCGGATGGAGGGATGGGTCTTGAAACGCTGGAACTCCTCGAACGGGCTCAGCCACGGGTTCTTGTAGTCCAGGCCGACCACGTAACCAATGGCGACCTTGCCGCCGTCGGCGTGGTACAGGAACGCGCCGCCGTAGGTGTCGCTGTCCAGCGGCCAGCCAGCCGCATGCACCACCAGGCCCGGCTCATGCCTGGCCGGGTCGATCTGCCACAGCTCCTTGATGCCGATGCCGTAGGCCTGCGGGTCCTTGCCTTCGTCCAGTTTGTAGCGGGCGATCAGCTGGCGGCCGAGGTGGCCGCGCGCACCTTCGGCGAAGATCGTGTACTTGGCGTGCAGCGCCATCCCACGCTCGAAGGCCGGACCGATGCTGCCGTCCTTCTCGATGCCCATGTCGCCGGTGGCCACGCCGATCACCTCGCCGTTGTCGCCGTACAGCACTTCTGCAGCGGCGAAGCCCGGGAAGATCGCAACCTCCAGCGCCTCGGCCTGCTGCGCCAGCCAGCGGGTCACTTCGCCCAGGCTGATGATGTAGTTGCCTTCGTTGTGGAAGCACTCCGGCAGCAGCGCGTTGGGGGTGCTGCGCGCGCCGGTCTCGCTGAGGAACAGGAATTCGTCGCGGGTCACCTTCTGCTTCAGCGGTGCGCCGCGCTCGGCCCAGTCCGGGAACAGCTCGGTCAGCGCGCGCGGATCCATCACCGCGCCGGACAGCACGTGCGCGCCCGGCTCGGAACCCTTCTCCAGCACGCATACCGACAGCTCGCGGCCGGCTTCGATCGCGCGCTGGCGCAGCCGGATCGCGGTGGCCAGGCCGGCGGGGCCGGCACCGACGATCACCACGTCGAATTCCATTACTTCACGCGGGGGCAGGGCGTTGGCTTCAGCGCTCATCGATTGCATGACTCGTGGGTAGGGCCGGCATCGGGGCCACCGGCGGTGCCTGGGAATCGCGCGTGCGGCCACGGGCGAAACGGTTGTTTGAATGTGTCAGGGTACCGGTACGCGCGTGATCGAGCTAGATCAGCGATGTTCACACCACGATTGCTGCATTGCAGCGTAGTGCTGCAGCTCTGGTGGGTGCCGACCTTGGTCGGCACGCTCTGCCCGGATGACCGACAATGGCCGGGTCCTGACTGCGCGTGAGTGCCATGGCTTTGCATCCGTACGATCTGTTCGATGTCCGTTCCCTGCTCAACGAGGAAGAGCGCGCAGTGCAGGAGAGCGTCGCCCGCTTCACCAACGAGCGCGTGCTGCCGATCATCGGCGATGCTTTCGACCAGGCCCGCTTCCCCGACGAACTGGTGCCGGAGATCGCCTCGTTGGGCCTGCTGGGCGCGACCCTGCCGACCGAGTACGGCGGCGGTGGTCTCGGCGCGGTCAGCTATGGCCTGATCTGCCAGGAGCTGGAGCGCGGCGATTCGGGCCTGCGCAGCTTCGTTTCGGTGCAGAGCTCGCTGTGCATGTATCCCATCTACGCGTACGGCAGCGAGGAACAGCGCCAGCAGTGGCTGCCGGCGATGGCACGCGGCGAACTGATCGGCTGCTTCGGCCTGACCGAGGCGCACGGTGGGTCCGACCCGGCCAGCATGAAGACCCGCGCGGTGCGCGACGGCAGCGACTGGCGCATCAGCGGCAGCAAGATGTGGATCACCAGCGGCCCGGTGGCCGACCTGGCCATCGTCTGGGCACAGACCGAGGACGGCATCCAGGGCTTCGTGCTGGAAAAGGGCATGGCCGGCTTCACGACGCAGGAGATCAAGCACAAGATGAGCCTGCGCGCGTCGCTGACCGGCGCGCTGTTCTTCGACGACGTGCGCGTACCCGACAGCCATCGCCTGCCGAACGTGAAGGGCCTGAAGGGGCCGCTGGGCTGCCTGACCCAGGCCCGTTACGGCATCAGCTGGGGGCCGATCGGTGCGGCGATTGCCTGCCTGGATGAAGCGCTGGGCTATGCCAAGGAGCGTGTGCTGTTTGGTCGTCCGCTGGCGGCCACGCAGAGCGCGCAGATCAAGCTGGCCGAGATGGCCCGCCGCATCACCACCGCGCAGTTGCTGGCGCTGCAGCTGGGCCGGCTGAAGGAAGCCGGCCAGCTGCAACCGCAGCAGGTCAGCCTGGCCAAATGGAACAACTGCCGCATGGCGATCGACATCGCCCGCGAGTGTCGCGATCTGCTGGGTGGGGCTGGGATCACCACCGAGCACGTGGCGATCCGACACGCGCTGAACCTGGAATCGGTGATCACCTACGAGGGCACCGAGACCGTGCACCAGCTGGTGATCGGCCGCGAACTGACCGGCATCAACGCGTTCTGAGTGCACCGGTAGTGCCGGCCGCTGGCCAGCGCGAAGTGGTAGTGCCGGCCGCTGGCCGGCATTGCCCAGCAGCGTATTCGCAGGCGAGCGATCGGTGTACCGAACCGCGCACCGGACCGCGATGGATTCAAGGATAGCCTGTACCGCGCGGCTGTTGGGTCCGCCTTGAAGCGAGCCGAGCACCGCAGGTCCGGCGGGGGCGAAGAGGCGCGGGTGTCTGAGCGCAGCGAGTTCCGCGCCGTCCCCCGGCGGGCCGAGGAGCGCAGGGTACCGGTGCGCAGCACCAGCTCGCAGACGGCGGCGCGTTTCTTTTGGTTACTTTTCTTTCCGCGCGGAAAGAAAAGTAACGCCCATGAACGCATGCGCCCGCCACAGCAACAATCAGGCAGAAGAGAGGCGCGTGGCGCTACGCGCCGCCGGCAAACCCATGCTGCCGCCACGCCTCGTACATCACCACGGCAACGGTGTTGGAAAGATTGAGGCTGCGGTTGCCCGGCCGCATCGGCAGGCGCAGGCGGCGGCCGTCGGGCAGGGCATCGAGCACCTCCTGCGGCAGGCCGCGGCTTTCCGGGCCGAACAGGAACGCATCGCCCTCTTCAAAGGCCACGCTGTCGTAGCGCACGCTGGCGCGCGTACTGAGTGCGAACAACCGGATCGGTGCGATCCGCGCCAGTGCGGTGTCCAGGTCGGGGTGCACCTGCAGGCGCGAGTACTCGTGGTAGTCCAGGCCGGCGCGCTTGAGCTGCTTGTCTTCCAGTGCGAAGCCGAGCGGCTCGACCAGGTGCAGTTGCGCGCCGGTGTTGGCGCAGAGCCGGATCACATTGCCCGTGTTGGGCGGGATTTCCGGTTGGAACAGGATCACGTGGAACGGGGGCGCGGCATTCATCGGCGCAGTGTACCTGCGACGACCGCCGCCTTTACGGCGCACGCCCTGCTCGGGGCAGGGCGGCACCGGTTACGGGCGCAGCAGGACCTGGGCGGTTTCGGTGGCCAGGGCCTGCAGATCGGCGGCGCTCGGACGCACCTGCAGGGCCGGCAGGTTGACGATGACCGAGTGGGCGACGTTGGTCGCGGCCGCAGCCAGAGTGGCGGCGTAGCGCTGGGCTTCCAGTTCGGCGGCCAGGGCGACGCGCTGTTCCAGGCTTGGGCGCACTTCCACCGAGGCCAGCGTGGTGATCGGCAGCGCGGCGGCAACCGGGGCGGCGACGTAGCCGTTGCGCTCGGCCAGCTGGTCGGCGCTCGGGCGCACTTCCACGGTGGCCAGGGTCGGGATGCCGCTGGCCTGTTCCCAGGCCTGCTGGGCCAGCTGGTCGGCGGCCGGGCGAACCTGCACGGTGGACAGGGTCTTGATGGATTCGGAGGCCTGCACCGACGAAACAACCGCGGTGCCGGCGATCAGGGCGATGGCGATGGCAATGGTCTTGGCGTTCATGACGGGGCCTGTTTAGTGTTGGTGAGCAGTGGTGTGGTAGTAAGGTAGTACACCAGTTCTGGGCATGCAAGAGAAATTTTCGATTTCCTGCATTTGTTCAGTCTCCAGTCAGCTTTTGCCTGAAGCCCTTCTTGGCGCAGGAAGTACCAAGCAATCCGCGTGCCAACTTTTAGTTATTGATTTGCAAGGCTTTTGTGTGGTCCCGAAAGTGTCCGCTGGGCGGACACCTGTCCATTCGATAAGCCGCGGACACTGTCCGGACGCCTTCAGCCGGCGTCTGTGACGTTTCAAGAGCGCCCGTGGGCGTCGGGCTCGATGGCCATCTGGGCAAACACCCCCAGTGACTGGCGACCGATTCCTGCCGCCGCGTGCGCAGGCTAGGATCGGGGTTCACCTATGTGACCAAGGATCCGGATATGTCTCTCGCCCTTCGCCCGCGCACCGCATTGCTGGCCGTCGCCCTCAGCACCGCCCTGGGCACGCTTGCTCCTACCTCCGCGCTTGCCGCCAGGCCCGCGGCACCGGCCAAGGTCGATATCCCGTACGAGCAGTTCACCCTGCCCAACGGCCTGCGCGTGATCGTGCATACCGATCGCAAGGCGCCGATCGTCGCGGTCAACGTCTGGTACCACGTGGGCAGCAAGGACGAGCCGGCTGGTCGTACCGGCTTCGCGCACCTGTTCGAACACCTGATGTTCCAGGGCAGCGAAAACCACGACGGCGAATTCTTCGAACCGTTCAAGCAGGTCGGTGCCACCAACCAGAACGGCACCACCAACACCGATCGCACCAATTACTTCGAGAACGTGCCGACCACCGCGCTGGACATGGCGCTGTGGATGGAATCGGACCGCATGGGCCATCTGGTCGGTGCGATCGACCAGGCCGCGCTGGACGAGCAGCGTGGCGTGGTACAGAACGAGAAGCGCCAGGGCGAGAACCAGCCCTACGGCCAGGCCTGGGACCAGCTCAACAAGGCGCTGTACCCGGTGGGCCACCCGTACCACCACGGCGTGATCGGGTCGATGAACGATCTGAACGCGGCGTCGCTGGATGACGTGAAGACCTGGTTCCGTACCTGGTACGGCCCGAACAACGCGGTGCTGGTGCTGGCCGGCGACATCGACCTGGCCACCGCCAAGGAAAAGGTCGCCAAGTACTTCGGCAGCATCCCGGCCGGCCCGACCATGGCGCAGCCGGCGGTGAACGTGGCCAAACGCAGTGCCGACACGCGCGAGACGATGACCGACAAGGTGCCGCAGGCGCGCATCTACCGTGCCTGGAACGTACCGCAGGTCGGCACCACCGAGGTCGATCAGCTGCAGTTGTTCGCGCAGGTGCTGGGCGGTGCCAAGTCTTCGCGCCTGAGCCAGCGCCTGCAGCACCAGGACAAGCTGGTGGACAGCATCGCGTCGGGCCTGTCGACTTCGCAGCTGGGCTCGAACTTCGTGATCATGGCCACGGTCAAGCAGGGCCAGGACCCGGCCAAGGTCGAGAAGATCATCGACGAGGAACTGGACCGGCTGATCAAGCAGGGCCCGACCGCGGCCGAACTGGAGCGCGCCAAGACCGGTGCCCGCGCCGGTTTCATCCGCGGCATCGAGCGCATCGGTGGCTTCGGCGGCAAGGCCGATGCACTGGCCGAGTGCGCGGTGTTCACCGGCGACCCGGGCTGCTTCCGCACCTCGCTGGCCAACATCGAGAAGGCCAGTGCTGCTGATCTGAGCCGGCTGGGCGCGCAGTGGCTGGACAAGGGCAGCCACACCCTGGTGATCGCACCGGGTGAGCGCGTGGCGCTGAAGGAAGACCCGAGCCAGGCGCCGAAGCCGTTCACTGTGCCGGCGGTGGACCCGAAGTACAGCACCCTGCCCGAGCAGGTCGACCGCAAGGCCGGCGTGCCGCAGACCCGCGAGTTCCCGCAGCTGAAGTTCCCGGCGCTGCAGCGCGCCACGCTGAAGAACGGCACCGAGGTGATCCTGGCCGAGCGCCACGAGATTCCGGTGGTGCAGTTCAGCTACCAGTTCCCGGGCGGCTTCAGCGCCGACCAGGGCCGCAAGCCGGGCACCGCCAACTTCACCATGAGCCTGATGACCGAAGGCGCCGGCAAGCTGGGCTCGCTGGCCTTCGCCGACGCCGCAGATGCGCTGGGCGCCAGCCTGGATGCCTCGGCCGGCCTGGACTCGATGAGCGTGGAGCTGTCGGCGCTGAAGGAAAACCTGGTGCCGTCGCTGGCGCTGTACCGCGACCTGCTGCGCGAGCCGCGCTTCGAGCAGGGCGAGATCGACCGGGTCAAGGCGAGCTGGATCGCGGGCATCCAGCAGGAGAAGGTCAACCCGGGTGCGGTGGCGATGCGCGTGCTGCCCCCGCTGCTGTACGGCAAGGGCCACCCGTATGCCATTCCGTTTACCGGTAGCGGTGACGAGGCGGCGATCAACGGCCTGACCCGCGAGGACCTGGTCGACTTCCACCACGACTGGCTGCGCCCGCAGAACGGCACTTTGATCGTCGTCGGCGACACCACCCTGGCCGAGATCGTGCCGCTGCTGGACAAGCAGCTGGGCGATTGGAAGGCCAGTGGCGAGGCCCCGCAGGTGAAGGCGGCCACCGACGTTGCGCTGCCGAAAGGCCCGCGCGTCTTCCTGATCGACCAGCCGGGCGCGGTACAGGCCAACCTGTTCGCCGGCCAGGTGGTGGCACCTTCCAGTGCCACCAGCTCGACCCGCTTCGACATCGCCAACGGCGTGATCGGTGGCGACTTCACCTCGCGTCTGAACATGAACCTGCGCGAGGACAAGCACTGGTCGTACGGTGCGCGCAGCAGCGCGGTCAATTCGGTGGGCCAGCGCCCGTGGATGGCCAGCGCGCCGGTGCAGATCGACAAGACCGGCCCGGCACTGGCGGAAATGCGCAAGGAAATCGCCGCGTTCGCCGATGGCAGCAAGCCGGCCACCGCTGCCGAGGTCAACCGCATCCGCAACATCCAGACCCTGAGCCTGCCCGGTGCCTACGAGACCGCCAGTGCGGTGGCGTCGACCATCGGTTCGATCGTGCAGTTCAAGCGCCCGGACGATTACGTGCTGCGGCGCAAGGCCGAGATCGAAGCGATGACCCCGGCGCAGGTGCAGCAGGCCGCCGCCGAGATCAAGCCGCAGGCCCTGACCTGGGTGGTGGTGGGTGACCTCAAGCAGACCGAAGCGGCCGTGCGTGCGCTGAACCTGGGCGAGGTGACGGTGATCGACGCCGAAGGCAACCCGGTCAAGAAATAAGGCACGACCGGCCCGCCCTGTGGCGGGCCGGCTCCCCCGGTAGTGCCGGCCGCTGGCCGGCAACCCTGAAGGGGTCAGAGCCCCCTGCGGGGGATCCGCTCCCCACCGGCTACCCCCGATTCAGGCTGTTCAGGCAGAATCCCCCCCATACCCTTCCAGGATCTGCCCATGCGCGTTCTGCTGCTTTCCTCCCTGCTGCTCACCGTCACCGCCTGTACCTGGGTGCCGATCGAACCGGCCGGCAAGGCGACCCGCGTGCTGCCGGCGGGCCCGGTTCCAGCCGGCTGCATCGCCAAGGGCGAGGTGGTGGTCACCGTGAAGAGCAAGGTCGGCTTCTACAACCGCAACCCGCTGCGGGTGCAGGAAGAGCTGGAAACCCTGGCCCGCAACGAGGCCCCGAGCGCCGACGCCAATGCCGTCCAGGCCGCTGCGGCCCCCGCCGATGGCAGCCAGCGCTTCGCCGCGTTCCAGTGCCCGCCGCGCTGAACGCTTCACCATACGGCCGAGGCTGAATTCGTAAAGATGCGGTGAAAGCCCGGGGGTTATAGAATAGCGCCCCCTTTTGCCTGAGCCTTGGCGCTAACCTCGATGCTCTTCAAGAATGTCTCGATCGCCGGCCTGGCACACGTCGACGCACCGCATACGCTGACGACCAAGGAAATCAACGAACGCCTGCAGCCGACGTTGGATCGCCTGGGTATCCGCACCGATGTGCTCGGCGACATCGCCGGCATCCACGCCCGCCGCCTGTGGGACAACGGCGTGCTGGCGTCGGACGCCGCCACCATGGCCGGCCGCAAGGCACTGGAAGACGCGGGCATCACCGCGACCCAGGTCGGCCTGCTGGTCAACACCTCGGTCAGCCGCGACTACCTGGAGCCGTCCACGGCCTCGATCGTGTCGGGCAACCTCGGTGTCAGCGACGAATGCATGACCTTCGACGTCGCCAATGCCTGCCTGGCCTTCATCAACGGCATGGACATCGCGGCGCGCATGATCGAGCGCGGTGATATCGACTACGCGCTGGTGGTGGACGGCGAGACCGCCAACCTGGTGTACGAGAAGACCCTGGAGCGCATGACCGCCCCGGACGTCACCGCCGACGACTTCCGCAACGAGCTGGCCGCGCTGACCACCGGGTCGGGCGCCGCCGCGATGGTGATGGCGCGCGCGGAGCTGGTGCCGGACGCGCCGCGCTACAAGGGCGGCGTGACCCGCTCGGCCACCGAGTGGAACCAGCTGTGCCTGGGCAACCTGGACCGCATGGTCACCGACACCCGCCTGTTGCTGATCGAAGGCATCAAGCTGGCGCAGAAGACCTTCAGCGCCGCCAAGATCGCACTCGGCTGGGCCGTGGAGGAGCTGGACCAGTTCGTGATCCACCAGGTCAGCCAGCCGCACACCGCCGCGTTCATCAAGAACTTCGGCATCGACCCGAAGAAGGTCATGACCATCTTCGGCGAGCACGGCAACATCGGCCCGGCCTCGGTGCCGATCGTGCTGAGCAAGCTCAAGCAGCTGGGCAAGCTGAAGAAGGGCGATCGCATCGCGCTTCTGGGTATTGGCTCGGGCCTGAACTGCTCGATGGCTGAAGTGGTCTGGTAAGCAGCCCGTTGCCCGACCTCCTGTAGAGCCGAGCCATGCTCGGCTCACGCGCGCAGCGCGGCTCTTCCGCAGCGGACCGGAGAGCAGCCGAGCAACGGCTCGGCTCTACATTGCGCCGCGACTCTCCTTAGGTGCTCCGCATGCGCGATCTTCCCGGTTACCCCGCCCACCCGCAGCGCTTCGAGGTCCGCCCCGGCCTGTCGATGAACTATCTCGACGAGGGCCCGCGCGATGGCGAGGTGGTGGTGATGGTGCACGGCAACCCGTCGTGGAGCTACTACTGGCGCACGCTGGTAGCCGGCCTGTCGGACAGGTACCGGTGCATCGTGCCGGACCACATCGGCATGGGCCTGTCGGACAAGCCCGATGACAGCCGCTATGAGTACACGCTGCAGTCGCGCGTGGACGATCTTGATGCGCTGCTGAAGCATCTGGGCATCACCGGCCCGGTGACCCTGGCCGTGCACGACTGGGGCGGCATGATCGGCTTCGGCTGGGCGCTGTCGCACCACGACCAGGTGAAGCGCCTGGTCGTGCTCAACACCGCTGCGTTCCCGATGCCGGCGGCGAAGAAGATGCCGTGGCAGATCGCGCTCGGCCGCCACTGGAAGATCGGCGAGTGGATCATCCGCAGCTTCAACGCATTCTCGTCCGGCGCCTCGTGGCTGGGCGTGGAGCGCAGGATGCCGGCCGACGTCCGCCGCGCCTATGTGTCGCCGTACAACAGCTGGGCCAACCGCATCAGCACCATCCGCTTCATGCAGGACATCCCGCTGTCGCCGGCCGACAAGGCCTGGTCGCTGCTGGAGCGCGCCGGCAAGGCGCTGCCGTCGTTCACCGACCGCCCGGCCTTCCTCGGCTGGGGCCTGCGCGACTTCGTGTTCGACCATCATTTCCTGAAGGGTTTCCAGGCCGCACTGCCGCAGGCCCAGGTGCATGCCTTCGAGGACGCCGGCCACTATGTGCTGGAAGACAAGCATGAAGTGCTGGTGCCGGAGATCCGCGCGTTCCTGGACGCCAACCCGATCTGATCGGTTCCCGGGCCGGATTCCGGTAGTGCCGGCCGCTGGCCGGCAACCTCATGAACCCGGCGGGCATAGCGCGCTTGCCGGCCAGCGGCCGGCACTACCATTACGCCGCGACCGGCGCCTGCGGGGGCGAGGACGGGCTGTTGCCGTTGTCGTCCGGGTGATCGTCGTCGTTGTCGGCGTCATCGCGCCACCGCCAGTCGGCCGGCGTCAGCGGATCCAGGCCATAGGCGATGCGCGCCTTGTCGCACTGCGGGCTGGCCTTTCCGTACTCCCACGATGCATCCACCTCACGGCACACGCTGGGCCGGTTGGGGTGGATGGTGCAGCGCGAGTAAACGCCGATCTGCGCATCCAGCGCCACGCAGCGCACCGGCCTGGAGTGGGTGCCGCGCATGCACAGGCGATGCGGGTCCAGCACCTCGGTGAGCTGGTGCGGCACGCCGCCGGGGGTGACCTCGTCCGATTCCATCCAGTGGAAGGCCACGCGGTATTGGGTGCAGCAGGCGCCGCAGGTCATGCAGGGATGTTGCATGGGCAAGCCGCCTCGGGCGGCAGTCGGAATCAGGAACGAGGGAGCGGATTTTCCACGAAGTGGGCCGCCGCGCAAGAAATTCCGTAAGCGGCGACAATGAACGGATGAACCGACCCTGCAACATTGCCGCGCGCCTGCCTGAACTGGCGCGTGAACGTCCCGATCAGATCGCCATCCGCTGCCCGGGCCGCCGCGGCGCCGGCAACGGCATGGCCGCCTACGATGTCACCCTCGATTACCGCCAGCTGGACGCCCGCAGTGATGCCATGGCCGCCGGCCTGGCCGGCTACGGGATCGGCCGTGGCGTGCGCACGGTGGTGATGGTGCGGCCTTCTCCGGAGTTCTTCCTGCTGATGTTCGCGCTGTTCAAGCTGGGCGCAGTGCCGGTGCTGGTCGATCCGGGCATCGACCGGCGCGCGCTGAAGCAATGCCTGGACGAAGCCCAGCCGCAGGCCTTCATCGGCATTCCGCTGGCGCATGTGGCGCGGCTGGTGCTGCGCTGGGCGCCGTCGGCCACCCGGCTGGTGACGGTCGGCCGCCGCCTCGGCTGGGGCGGTACCAGCCTGGCCGCGCTGGAACGTGCCGGTGCCAAGGGGGGGCCGATGCTGGCCGACACCGATGGCGAGGACATGGCCGCGATCCTGTTCACCAGTGGCTCCACCGGCGTGCCCAAGGGCGTGGTCTACCGCCACCGCCACTTCGTCGGCCAGATCCAGCTGTTGGGCAGTGCCTTCGGCATGGAAGCGGGTGGGGTGGACCTGCCGACCTTCCCGCCGTTCGCGCTGTTCGACCCGGCGTTGGGCCTGACCTCGGTCATCCCGGACATGGACCCGACGCGGCCGGCGCAGGCCGACCCGGGACGCCTGCACGATGCCATCCAGCGCTTCGGGGTGACCCAGCTGTTCGGCTCGCCAGCCCTGATGCGGGTGCTGGCCCGGCACGGGCGGCCACTGCCGACGGTGACCCGGGTGACCTCGGCCGGGGCACCGGTGCCGCCGGATGTGGTCGCCACCATCCGCAGCCTGCTGCCGGCCGATGCGCAGTTCTGGACCCCCTATGGCGCCACCGAATGCCTGCCGGTGGCGGTGGTCGAAGGCCGCGAACTGGAGCGCACCCGCGCGGCGACCGAGGCCGGTGCCGGCACCTGCGTGGGCAGCGTGGTGGCCCCCAACGAGGTGCGCATCATCGCCATCGACGACGCACCGCTGCCGGACTGGTCGCAGGCGCGCGTGCTGGCGGTGGGTGAAGTGGGGGAAATCACCGTGGCCGGGCCGACCGCCACTGACAGCTACTTCAACCGCCCGCAGGCCACGGCGGCGGCGAAGATCCGCGAGACGCTGGACGACGGCAGCACGCGCATCGTCCACCGCATGGGCGATGTGGGCTACTTCGACGCGCAGGGCCGCCTGTGGTTCTGCGGGCGCAAGACCCAGCGCGTGGAAACCGCGCGCGGGCCGCTGTACACCGAGCAGGTCGAGCCGGTGTTCAACACCGTGGCCGGCGTGGCGCGCACGGCACTGGTCGGCGTCGGCGCCGCCGGCGCGCAGGTGCCGGTGCTGTGCGTGGAACTGCAGCGCGGCCAGTCCGACAGCCCGGCGCTGCAGGAAGCGCTGCGTGCACATGCCGCCGCCCGCTTGCCGGAGGCCGGCCTGCAGCACTTCCTGGTGCATCCGGCGTTCCCCGTCGATATCCGTCACAACGCCAAGATCGGCCGCGAAAAGCTCGCCGTCTGGGCCAGCGCCGAACTGGAGAAGCGCGCATGAAGATCCTGGTCACCGGCGGTGGTGGTTTCCTTGGTCAGGCGCTGTGCCGTGGCCTGGTCGAGCGTGGCCACCAGGTGCTGGCGTTCAACCGCAGTCATTACCCGGCGCTGCAGGCCATGGGCGTGGGCCAGATCCGCGGTGATCTGGCCGATGCGCAGGCGGTGCTGCATGCGGTGGCTGGCGTCGATGCGGTGTTCCACAACGGCGCCAAGGCCGGGGCGTGGGGCAGCTATGACAGCTACCACCAGGCCAACGTGGTCGGCACCGACAATGTCATTGCGGCATGCCGCGCGCACGGCATCAACCGGCTGGTCTACACCTCAACGCCCAGCGTGACCCACCGCGCCACGCATCCGGTGGAAGGCCTGGGGGCCGACGAGGTGCCGTACGGCGAGGACTTCCAGGCACCGTATGCGGCGACCAAGGCGATCGCCGAACAGCGCGTGCTGGCCGCCAACGATCCGTCGCTGGCGACGGTGGCACTGCGCCCGCGCCTGATCTGGGGCCCGGGTGACCAGCAGCTGGTGCCACGCCTGGCCGAGCGTGCACGGCAGGGCCGCCTGCGCTTGGTCGGCGACGGCAACAACAAGGTCGATACCACCTACATCGACAACGCCGCGCTCGCGCATTTCCTCGCTTTCGAGGCACTGGCGCCGGGTGCAGCGTGTGCGGGCAAGGCCTACTTCATTTCCAACGGCGAACCGCTGCCCATGCGCGAACTGGTCAACCAGCTGCTGGCCGCTGTTGGCGCGCCGACGGTGGACAAGGCGATCAGTTTCAAGACCGCCTATCGCATCGGCGCGGTCTGCGAACGGCTGTGGCCGCTGCTGCGCCTGCGTGGCGAGCCGCCGCTGACCCGCTTCCTGGCCGAACAGCTGTGCACGCCGCACTGGTACAGCATGGAACCGGCGCGCCGTGACTTCGGCTACGTGCCGCAGGTCAGCATCGAAGAGGGTCTGCGCAGGCTGAAGGCTTCATCTGCTGCATAGATCGCCATCACTGGTTGCACACCGCAGGATCGGGAGGATGGACCCACGCCATCCAAGGCTCGACCACCCGCGAGGAGCGCCATGCTGCACTACGCCATCATCTTCTTTGTCATCGCCATCATCGCCGCCGTTCTGGGTTTCTCCGGAATTGCCGGCGCCGCAACCAACATTGCCTGGATCCTGTTCGTGGTGTTCCTGATCCTTGCGGTGATCTCGATGTTCCGCAAGCGCGGCTAGCCGGTAGTGCCGGCCGCTGGCCGGCATCGCTTTCCGCAGAGTCGAGCCATGCTCGACTCTGCGGGCGATCACGACGTTACACAGCGCTCTGCAGCCCGCGATCGGCCTCATGGCGCTCCAGCGCCAGTTCGATCAGGCGCGTGATCAAGGTCGTGTAGTCGACACCGCTGGCGCCCCACAGCTTCGGATACATGCTGATGCGGGTGAATCCGGGCAGGGTATTGATCTCGTTGATGATGATCTCTCCGCCTGCGGTGAGGAACACATCCACCCGCGCCATGCCGGCACACTCCAGCGCCTGGTAGGCCTGCAGCGCGATCTGCTGGATGCGTGCCTGGGTGCCGGCATCGATATCGGCCGGTACCACCACCTCGGCACCATCCTCGTTGATGTACTTGGTGTCATAGGCGTAGAACTCGTCGTGCACCACCACCTCGCCGCACAGGCTGGCCTGCGGATGTTCGTTGCCCAGCACCGCGCACTCGATCTCGCGGCCGATCACCGCCGATTCCACCAGCACCTTGTGGTCGTAGCGCAGCGCCATTGCCAGCGCTTCGGCAAAGCCCGCCGCATCCTTGACCTTGCCCACGCCTACCGACGAGCCCTGGTTGGCCGGCTTCACGAACAGCGGCAGGCCAAGCTGGGCGATCACCGCATCGACATCCACTTCCGCCACCTGGTGGCGGCGGATGCACAGCCACGGCGCCACCTGCAGCCCGGCGTCGCGCAGCAGACGCTTGGTCACGTCCTTGTCCATCGCCACTGCCGAGCCCAGTACCGGCGAACCGACGAAGGGCAGGTTGGCCATGCGCAGCAGCCCCTGCAGCGCACCGTCCTCGCCCAACGGTCCGTGCACGATCGGCAGCACCACATCGATCTGGCCGAGCGCGCTGGCCGCATCGCACGGCTGCAGCTGCCCCTGCTCGGCGCCCGGGCGCACCGCCAGCGACGTGCCGGACCGATGCAGCGCGATGCGCGCGGGATCTTCGGCATTGATCAGGAACGTCTCCGGCTGGCTCAGGTGCCACTGCCCCTGCTTGTCGATGCCGACCAGCACCGGCTCGAAGCGGTCGCGATCGAGCGCATCGAGGATGTTCTTCGCCGACTGCAGCGAAACTTCGTGCTCGGAAGACTTGCCCCCGAAAATGATGCCGACCCGGGTCCGTGCCATGGGGAATGCGATGTCCTGTGCGTTGCGTGGCCTCATAGCATGAACCTTCATCGGCCCTTCGCGTGAGGCACAGATGAACCGGATATCCATCCACGCATGGCGTGGATCTGCCGTGTCGACCAAGGTCGACACCCACCAACAGCAACACAGAACGCCGTCCCGACAGATCGCAGCAAGTTGTCGAAGGCGGGGTGGGTCCGGTTGCGGGGGCGTGAGCGCCATGGATGGCGCGACCGAGCTTGCATGGACGTACTTGCAGCGTCCCCCGCAACCGGACCCATCCCGCCAACCCACGGAATGCCCGCTGTTGCTGTTGGGGTTGAGGTTTGCCGGCCAGCGGCCGGCACTACCGCGGGTGCCGGGCGGCAGCCCGGCCCAAGCCCCCCACCCACGCAGGTAGAATGCGCCCATGGCTCTTTCCCTGCTCAAGTCCCTCAAGCCGGTCGCTGGCCGCGCCCTGCAGATCGCCCTGAACCGCGCGCTGGCGCTGGATCCGGATACCCGCCATGCCCTGGCCAGCCTCGATGGCCGGCACATCGACCTGACCCTGGAAGCGCCGTCGCTGGCGATGCGCATCAGCGTCGACGGCGACCAGCTGCGGGTCGGCCCGGTGGATGCGCAGGAAGCCGACCTGGCCGTGCGCAGCAGCCTGGCCGGCGTGCTGGCGCAGCTGCCGCTGCTGGCCAACGCACGGCGCGGCGAGTCCAACAACAAGGGCCGTGTACGCGTGGCCGGTGACGCCGAACTGGCGCGACGCCTCCAGCAACTGGCCAAGGGCTTCGATCCGGACTGGCAGCAGCCCTTCGTCAGCGTATTCGGCGAGGTACTGGGCGTGCAGGTTGCCAACACCCTGCGCAGCGCCCTGCAGCATGCGCGCCAGGGTGCGATCGACCTGGCCCACAGCGCCGCCGAATTCATCACCGAGGAGTCGCGCGACGTGGTGCCGCGTGCCGAGCTGGATGCCTTCCACGATGACGTGGACGTGCTGCGTGATGACGTCGAGCGTCTCGGCGCGCGCGTGCAGCGCCTGCGGGGTGCCGCATGAAGGCCGTGCTGCGGGCGAGCCGCATCGGCCGGGTGATCCTGCGTTACCGCCTTGACGACCTGCTGCAGGGCACGCCGGCCGAGCGTTGGCTGCGTCTGGCCAAGCCGTTCGTGCCGCGTGCCTCGGCCGACATCGCCGCACAGTCGCGCGGTGCGCGCCTGCGGCTGGCGCTGCAGGATCTCGGCCCGATCTTCGTCAAATTCGGCCAGATCCTCTCCACACGCCGCGACCTGGTGCCGCCGGATGTGGCCAACGAGCTGACCCTGCTGCAGGACCGGGTCAAGCCGTTCGACGGCGATACCGCGCGCCGGATTGTCGAGGAAGCGCTTGGCCTGCCGGTCAGCGAGGCGTTCGCCAGCTTCGATACCGAACCACTGGCGTCGGCTTCGATCGCGCAGGTGCATGCGGCCACGCTGGCCGATGGCCGCCAGGTGGTGGTCAAGGTGCTGCGCCCCGGCATCGAGAAGCAGATCGATGCCGATATCGCCCTGCTCAACTCGCTGGCCGCGCTGGTCGAGCGTACCCATCCGCGTGCCGACAAGATCCGACCGCGCGAAGTGGTGGCCGAAGTCGAGAACACCTTGGCCGCCGAGCTGGACCTGCAGCGCGAAGGCGCCAATGCCAGCGTGCTGCGCCGCTTCTGGGAGAACAGCGACGACCTGTACGTGCCGGAAGTGATCTGGAGCCATACCGCCGAGCGCGCGCTGACCCTGGAGCGCGTGTGGGGCATCCCGTCCGACGACATCGCTGCGCTCGACAAGGCGGGCATCGACCGCAAAGCACTGGCCGCCAAGGGCGTGCGGGTCTTCTACACCCAGGTGTTCCGCGACAACTTCTTCCATGCCGATGCGCACGCCGGCAACATCTGGGTCGACACCGATCCGGCCCGCCGCGCCAACCCGCGATTCATCGCGCTGGACTTCGGCATCATGGGCCAGCTGTCGCAGGAGGATCAGTACTACCTGGCCGAGAACTTCATGGCCATCTTCAACCGCGACTACCGCCGCATCGCCGAACTGCATGTGCAGGCGCGCTGGATGCCGGACAACGTGCGCATCGATGATCTGGAAGCGGCCGTGCGTTCGGTGTGCGAGCCGTACTTCACCCGTCCGCTGTCGCAGATCTCGCTGGCCGAAGTGCTGATGAAGCTGTTCCGCGTGGCGCAGCGCTACCAGCTGACCCTGCAGCCGCAGCTGATCCTGCTGCAGAAGACCCTGCTGAACATCGAAGGTGTCGGCCGCCAGCTGGATCCGCAGATCGATATCTGGGCGGTGGCCAAGCCGGTGCTGGCGAAGATCCTGCGCGAGCGCTACAGCCCACGCCGGGTCGTGCGCGAGATCGGCAAGCGGTTGCCGGAAATCATGACCCACGCACCGGACATGCCGCGCCTCGTACACGCCTGGCTGACCCAGCAGGTGGAGGGGCGCCACGAGCTGGCGATGCGCTCGCGCGATCTGGTTGCGCTGGATGCCAGCGTGCAGCGCCTGCAGAAGCGCGCGGTCGGCGCGATCACCGGCGTCGGCCTGCTGGCCATCGCCGCGCTGATGTACGTGCTGCAGCCGCCGGGCTGGTACTGGGGCGACCTGCCGATGTGGAGCTGGGTGTCCGGTGCCGTCGGCGCGCTGGCGCTGGCGCGCGCGTGGTGGAGATAGACCCGGTGCTGCAGACGCTGAAGAACGAACTGATGCACTTCGGTGCTGAAAACGACGCGCATGAAACCGAGCGCGCTCGGCGCATGCTCAACATCACGCCGGATACCGGTGAATTCCTGTCGGTGCTGGTGCGTTTCGGCAGCGCACGCCGGGTACTGGAAATCGGCACCTCCAATGGCTACTCCACGCTGTGGCTGGCCGAAGCCGCCGCCGCCATCGACGGCCACGTGACCACGCTGGAAGTCGCCGAGGACAAGGTGGCGATGGCGCGATCCACGTTCGCGCGCAGCGGCTTGGCCGCGCACATCACGCTGGTGCATGGCGATGCCGGGCAGTGGTTGGCAGAGGCCGGCGAAGGCTGCATCGACCTGCTGTTCCTCGATTCGGACCGCGGGCAGTACGCCGGCTGGTGGCCGCAACTGCGCCGCGTGCTGCGGCCAGGAGGCCTGCTGGTGGTGGACAACGCCACGTCGCACGCGGAAGAGATGGAACCCTTGTGCCTGCTGCTGGATGCCGATCCGGACTTCAGCACCAGCGTGGTGCCGGTGGGCAACGGCGAACTGCTGGCCGTGCGCAACGCCTGATTGCCACGCTGCCCGCGCGTGATCCGGTAGTGCCGGCTGCTGGCCGGCAGCCGCCGCAATCCAACTGCCCGGAGGCAGCCGGCCAGCGGCCGGCTCTACCCCATTCAGTGCCCAGCCACGATAATCCCGCGGTGAGTACCGAACCTGACACCCTCGCCGCGGTCGAGACTGAAACCGCGCCCCTGCAGCTGCTGCACCTGGATGAGCGCCTGGCCGTGGTCAACAAGCCTGCCGGGCTGATGGTCCACGACAGCAAGCTGGCCCGTGGCGAAGATGATTTCCTGGCCGACCGCCTGCGTGAGCAGCTGGGGCGGCCGATCTTCCTCGTGCACCGCCTGGACCGGGCCACCAGTGGCTGCCTGCTGCTGGCCTTCGACCGCGAAACCGCCAGTTCGCTGGGCAAGGCACTGATGGGTGGCGAAGTGGCCAAGGACTACCTGACGGTCTGCCGAGGCTGGCCTGCCGAGCTGTCCTGGCGGGTGGACCATGATTTGGATGGCGGGCCGGGCAAGCCGGTGAAGAAGCCGGCGATCACCGATTTCCAGCGCCTGGCCACTGGCGAGCTGTCGGTGCCGGTGGGCGAATTCAGCAGCTCGCGCTACGCGCTGCTGCGCTGCCAGCCGCAGACCGGGCGCTTCCGGCAGATCCGCCGTCACCTCAAGCACCTCTCGCATCACATGATCGGCGATACCAGCCACGGCGATGGGCGCCACAACCGCGTCTTCCGCATGCAGGGCGTGCACCGCATGCTGCTGCACGCCGAGCGCCTGCGTTTTCCGCATCCGGAGGGCGGCAACGTGGATGTCAGTGCGCCGCTGGACCGCCAGTTCCAGAAGGCACTGGACCTGTTCGGCTGGCAGGTGGACGCAGTTTGACGGTAGTGCCGGCCGCTGGCCGGCAGCTGCGTGATTCCAGGTGTACTGGGGAGCCGGCCAGCGGCCGGCACTACCTCATTCTCGTTTCTTTTCCGGCTCGTTGACGATCGCTTCCAGGTCTTTCTGCAGGTCCGCAAACAGCGGCTGCATGCGCGCCTGGATGGCCACCATCACGTTCTGCATCAGTGCCGGGGTCTTGTCCAGCAGGCTCTGGCCTGCCGCGCTCTCGTAGAACTCGGCCATCGCCAGCACGTCTTCCTTGCTGAACGTCTTCTTGTACAGGTCCACGTACATCGGCCGCAGCTGCTGCCACGACATGGCCTGGCGCAGGGTCTGGCTGGTCCGCGCCTGGATCCGCTTCAGCTGTTCCTGCTGCTGGGCGGTGAGCTGGCGCTGCGCGGCCACCTGCTGGAACTGCTGCTGCTGCATGGCTTCGATCTGCGGCACCATGGTGTCGATCATGCTCTGCGCGCGCGAGGCCGACAGCAGGCGGTTGATGTCGCCGTCGGTCGGCGGGGCGGCCAGTGCCGGGACGCTGGCCGTGGCCAGTGCCAGCAGCAGGGCGGCGCGGCGCAGCAGGGACGGCAGGGCGGGTGCGAAGCGGGTCATGCGGGCTTCCTGCGGTACATGGGACCGCCAGCATACCTGCAGCCCAGGCGAAGGCGGCGTGTTCGGCGCCTGATCGGCGGCATACGGGGCGCGATGGCGCACTCCACCACGTGGCTGCCGCTACAATGCGCGGATGGGCAGTGGACCGGTCACCATCAGCGCGCAGCTTGAAATCCCCGACGGCGAGATCGTCGAGCGGTTCGTGCGCGCCAGTGGCGCCGGCGGCCAGAACGTCAACAAGGTGTCCACTGCGGTGGAACTGCGTTTCGACGTGGCCAACTCGCCCTCGTTGCCCGAACCGTTGCGCGCGCGGCTGTTGGCGCGGCGTGACCGGCGCATGACCGGCGAAGGCGTGCTGGTCATCCACGCGCAACGTTTCCGCACCCAGGATCGCAATCGCGAGGATGCGCGCGAGCGGCTGGCGGCCTTCATCCAGGCCGGGCTGAGCGTGCCCAAACCGCGCAAGGCCACCAAGCCGACCCTCGGGTCGAAACTGCGTCGTCTGGACGCCAAACGCGGGCGCGCGCAGATCAAGCGCGGGCGCTCATCACGTGACTGGGAGTGATTGCTTGAACAACCCGACTTCGTTGCTGCCGGCCGTCCCGCCGCAGATGCCGCAGGTCAAACCCAACGCCTTCCTGCGCTGGCTGGCGCGCTGCACCCTGCGCATGGGGGGCTGGAAGGTGACCGGCACCCTGCCTGACATCCCCAGGCTGGTCTTCATCATCGCCCCGCATTCGTCCAACTGGGACGGGCTGTGGGGCATGGCGGCGAAGATCGCGCTCGGCATGAAGGTGAAGGTGCTGGGCAAGGCGTCGCTGTTCTGGTGGCCGCTGGGCCCGTTGCTGCACCGGCTGGGCGTGATTCCGCTCGATCGCAGCTCGCCACAGGGCACGGTGGGCCAGGCGGTGGACCTGCTGCGCAACAACGAGAAGATGTGGTTCGCCATCACCCCCGAGGGCACCCGCAAGGCGGTGAAGGACTGGAAGGCCGGCTTCCTGAAGATCGCCCGGATGGCCGACGTGCCGATCCTGACTGCGTATTTCCACTATCCGGAAAAGACCATCGGCATCGGTCCGTTGTTCACCCCGAGCGGCGACGATGTGGCCGACATGGCTGCCATCCGCGAGTTCTACCGGCCCTGGATCGGCAAGACCCGCGGCACGGTCTGAGCCGGCCGCAGGCCGCCGCATAGACGCCACGTCCGGCACATGCCGGGCGAGCGCGACAGGAGTAGGGTGGAGGGCTGGTATCCATACCGTCTGCCCAAGGAGCGTTTTTACATGTCGCGTACCGTAGTCCTGGCCGCCGCCATCAGCCTGGCGCTGGCGGCCTGTTCCGGCAAGGAGTCCACCCCCGTGTCCGATGCCCAGAAGACCCCGGCCCAGCAGCCGGCCGAAGCCTCCACCAATCCGCTGCTGAGTGCCAGCACGCTGCCGTTCCAGGCCCCGCCGTTCGACAAGATCAAGGACAGCGACTACCTGCCGGCGTTCGAAGAAGGCATGCGCCAGCACCTGGCCGACGTGCGCAAGATCGCCGACAGCAGCGAGCCGGCCACCTTCGACAACACCATCGTGGCGATGGAGCGCAGCGGCGAGACCCTGACCCGCGTGTCGCGCATCTTCTTTGGTCTGGTCCAGGCCGACACCAACGATGCGCGCCAGAAGATCCAGGAAGAAGTGGCGCCGAAGCTGGCCGCGCACCAGGATGAGATCAACCTCGATCCGAAGCTGTTCGCGCGCGTGAAGTCGCTGTACGACCAGCGTGACACGCTGGAGCTGGACCCGGTGCAGAAGCGCCTGGTCGAGCACTATTACGATGGCCTGGTGCGCGCCGGTGCGCAGCTGTCCGACGCCGACAAGGCGACCCTGCGCAAGCTCAACGTGGAAGAGACCACCCTCTCCACCCAGTTCCATACCCGCCTGGTGGCCGCCACCGCCGCTGCGGCCGTCGTCGTCGACGACAAGGCCAAGCTGGCCGGCCTGGACGAGGGCGCAATCAACAACGCCGCGGCCGCCGCCAGGGAACGCAAGCTGGACGGAAAGTTCCTGCTGCCGCTGCAGAACACCACCCAGCAGCCGGTGCTCGGCTCGCTGAGCGATCGCGACCAGCGCGCCGCCGTGCTGAAGGCCTCGGAGACCCGCGCCGAGCGCGGCGATGCCAACGACACCCGACAGACCGTGCAGCGCCTGGCCCAGCTGCGTGCGCAGAAGGCCAAGCTGCTCGGCTTCGACACCTTCGCCGACTACCAGCTGGGCGACCAGATGGCCAAGACCCCGGCTGCCGCGCTCAAGCTGCTGACCGACACCGTGCCGGCCGCCACCGCGAAGGCCCGTGCCGAAGCCGGTGAGATCCAGAAGGTGATCGACGCGCAGAAGGGCGGATTCCAGGTCGCCGCTTCGGACTGGGACTTCTACGCCGAGCAGGTGCGCAAGGCCAAGTACGATCTGGACGAGTCGCAGATCAAGCCGTACTTCGAACTGGACAACGTGCTGCAGAACGGCGTCTTCTACGCTGCCACCCAGCTGTACGGCATCACCTTCAAGCCGCGCACCGACATTCCGACCTACAACCCGGACATGAAGGTGTACGAAGTGTTCGACAAGGACGGCACCTCGCTGGCCCTGTTCTACACCGACTACTTCAAGCGTGACAGCAAGTCCGGCGGCGCCTGGATGGACGTGTTCGTCGAACAGGACGGCCTGACCGGTGCCAAGCCGGTGGTCTACAACGTCTGCAACTTCACCAAGCCGGCTGCCGGCCAGCCGGCGCTGATCAGCTTCGACGACGTCACCACGATGTTCCATGAGTTCGGCCATGCACTGCACGGCATGTTCTCGAACGTGAAGTACCCGTCGATCGCCGGCACCGCCACCTCGCGTGACTTCGTCGAGTTCCCGTCGCAGTTCAACGAGCACTGGGCGCTGGACCCGAAGGTGTTCGCCAACTACGCCAAGCACTACAAGACCGGCGAGGCGATGCCGCAGGAACTGGTCGACAAGATCCTCAAGGCGCGCAGCTTCAACCAGGGCTATGCGACCACCGAGTACCTGTCGGCCGCGCTGCTGGATCTGGCCTGGCATACGCAGAAGGCCGACGCACCGCTGCAGGATGTCGGCGCCTTTGAGGCCAGCGCGCTGAAGAAGTTCAAGGTCGACCTGCCACAGGTGCCGCCGCGTTACCGCACCACCTACTTCGACCATATCTGGGGTGGTGGTTACTCGGCCGGTTACTACGCCTACTTCTGGGCCGAAGTGCTGGACCATGACGCCTACCAGTGGTTCACCGAACACGGTGGGCTGACGGCGGCCAACGGCCAGGAGTTCCGCGACAAGATCCTCTCGCGCGGCAACAGTGTGGAGCTGTCGACCCTGTACCGCGATTTCCGCGGCAAGGACCCGTCGGTGGAACCGCTGCTGAAGTTCCGCGGGCTGAAGTGAGAAACAGAAAACGGCGGGGGCAACCCCGCCGTTTCTCTTTCTGTAGAGCCAAGCCCACGCTCGGCTGATGGCTCCTGGAAAGGCAGCCGAGCATGGGCTCGGCTCTACACACAGCGTTACGTCCCCACGTGCACGCGGTTCGCCTGTTCGGCCAACCCCAGGTGATCCAGCGCGATATCCAGCGCCAGCACATAGCTCTGCGCGCCATACCCAGCAGCGATGCCCAGGCGCTGGCCGACACCGGCCGGCAGGCACGGTTCGGCCACTGCGCCGTCGTCATGCACCTCTACGTACGCGTTGTGCAGATAGGGCAGCAGCCGCTGCAGGCGCAGACTGTTGGCACACGCACCCGGGTCAAGCAGGGTCACCTCGCCGCGGCTGTGGTCGGCCACGCGCAGCGCGTCCAGCAGTTCCTGCTCCGAACCGCAGGCACGGATCGCCACGCTGGTGCCGGCGTCGATCGCGCGGTGCACCAGTGACTTCAGCACCGGTGCCGGCAGCGGCATCGCGGTTCGGATCAGGGCGCCGGCGGCTTCCGGGCCGCGGATGATGAAGATCGACATGACTCAGCCCTCCTGTGCCAGGCGGCGGCCGACGATGGCCAGCGACAACGGGTAACCGGCCTGCTGGCTGCGCTGGTCGACCACCACGGCGGCGGGGCCGTGCTGCAGGCGCAGGCGTGCATCCAGACCAGGTTCGCTGGGAGCCTGCAACTCGATGTACTGCGCCGGCAGCCGTTCCAGCGCCGCCTGCAGCGCGCCACCTTCGGCCTGCCATTGCGCCTCGTCGGCGGCACCGACATCCAGCAGCACCCAGTCGGCCGATCGCGCCTGCGGCTGGCACAGGCACTGGCGCACCTCGGACAGGCTGGCGCAGTCGCTGCACAGCACGCGATGGCCGGCCAGCTGTGCCGGCAGTTGGGGACGCGGTGCCGACGAAGAGGCGTGGCGGATCACCAGGAGGGTCATACAACACCTTGCGGAATGCGCCCTGTGGCGCGGTGGGCACACGATGCACGTGCTGGCCGTAAAGGTGCGATGCCCGTGGCCGGGTGCGCGCGTAAAACCTGCGTAACCCTTCCTGTAGAGCCGAGCCTACGCTCGGCTGGCGTGCACCGACGCTTGAAGAGCAGCCGAGCGCGGGCTCGGCTCTACAACAAGCCGGCGCGGGAACCTCTCCCGCCCGGATGTGGTCTGATGCAGTCACCACCCACCCGGAGCCCGTCATGGATGCTGTTGCCCGTCCCCCCTTTTCCCAACGCGCCGTGGCCTGGCTGAAGAAGGAGGCATTGCCGCTGCTGGTGATGCTCGGCCTGCTCGCCGCCGCCCGCGATACCCTAGCCAACCATTACGTGGTGCCGAGTGGCTCGATGCAGCCGACCCTGCAGCCCGGCGACCGGGTGGTGGTGGACATGCGCGCCTATGGCCTGCGCCTGCCGTTCACCAACACGGAACTGATGGCGACCGGCACCCCGCGGCGTGGCGAGGTGGCGGTGTTCGACTCACCGGCCGACGGCACCCGCCTGATCAAGCGCGTGGCGGCGGTGGCCGGTGACCATGTGCAGATGCGCGAGGGCCATCTGAGCATCAACGGCCAGCCGCTGCAGATGGCCGACCTGCAGGACGTGGAAGCCTTCGGCGAGCGCCGTGCCCGCCTTGATCTGGACATGGGCGGCGGTCCGGACATCGCCGATCTGGTGGTGCCGGCCGGCAAGGTGCTGGTGCTGGGGGACCACCGTGGCAACAGCTTCGACGGCCGCTTCTTCGGCTTCGTCGACGCCGACAAGCTCTATGGCCGCGCGGTGGCGGTGTACTACCGCCGCGGTGACGGTTTCGAGTGGCAACGGCTGTAAGCTGAATTGATACTTTCTGTATATCAATCCTGATCTATCAGGTTATGGATCGACTGGATCGACGGGCCTAGTCTGAGGCCCGTTCCCTCCCATGCCCGGCCGTCCCCCACCGGCCCATCGATCCCATGACTGGCGAAACCGCGGCGGCCGTCGAACGCCGCCCCCACACCGTCGACTCCAGCGCCGAGACCCGCATCCAGCAGGGTACGCCGGCCTTCCGCCGCACCGCGCTGGCACTGTTCCTGGCCGGCTTTTCCACCTTCGGCCTGCTGTATACCGTGCAGCCGCTGCTGCCCGAGTTCAGCCGCCACTTCGGCGTGTCGGCCGCCGGCAGCGCGATGTCGCTGTCGCTGACCACCGGCACGCTGGCGGTGGCAATGCTGTTGGCCGGCCTGCTGTCCGACGCGGTCGGCCGCCGCCCGTTGATGATTGCCGCGCTGCTGGCCTCGGCCATGCTGTCGCTGAGCACGGCGCTGGTGGATGACTGGACCACGCTGCTGGTGCTGCGCACCCTGCTCGGCCTGGCGCTGAGCGGCGTGCCGGCAGTGGCGATGACCTACCTGGTCGAGGAAATGGACAGCCGCGCGCTGGGCCTGGCGATGGGCCTGTACATCGGCGGCAACGCCATCGGTGGCATGAGCGGGCGCCTGCTGGCCGGCATCATCGCCGATCACTGGGGCTGGCGCTGGGGCATCGGCGTGGTCTCGATCATCGCGGTGGCCAGCACCGTGCTGCTGTGGCTGCAGCTGCCGCCGTCGCGCCACTTCCATCCCCGTCGTGACGGCCTGCGCCAGTTGCCGTTGCGCTGGCGCCTGCTGTTCGCCGACCCGGGCCTGCCGTGGCTGTTCGCCACCTCGTTCGTGCTGATGGGCGTGTTCGTCACCCTCTACAACTACCTGGGCTATCACCTGCTGGCGCCGCCGTACCACCTCAGCCAGACCGTGGTCGGCCTGATCTTCAGCGTGTACCTGGTGGGCACCTTCAGTTCGGCGTGGATGGGCCAGCAGGCCACGCGCTACGGGCGCGGCCGCATCCTGTCGATCTCGTTCGCGCTGATCGGCGCCGGCATCGCGCTGCTGGCAATGCCGTGGCTGAGTGCGATGGCACTGGGTATCGCGCTGGTCACGTTCGGCTTCTTCGGCGGCCACTCGGTGGCCAGCAGCTGGGTTGGCAGCCGCGCTGGTGCGATGCGGGCGGAAGCCTCGGCGATGTACCTGTTCGCCTACTACCTGGGATCCAGCGTGCTGGGTGGGGTCGGTGGCCTGGCCTATGCGGCCTGGGAATGGCTGGGCGTGTGCGCGTTCGCTGCCGTGCTGACCCTGATCGGGGGCGGCATCATCTGGGCGCTGCAGCAGCGCGCCCCGCAGCCGGTCACCGCGTGACCCAACGCGTACGGTAGTGCCGGCCGCTGGCCGGCATGCCGGCCCATGTGGGGTTGCCGGCCAGCGGCCGGCGCTACCCGGGTGGAGTGCACGCCTACCCTTCGGCGAACGCTCCGCGCAGCAGCCCGGCGAAGTTGCGGATCAGCGGCGTGACGCGCTCGCGATGCCACGCCAGCTGCACCTCCGAATGCGCCCCGGCGTCGGCCAGCGCGACGAAGCGTGCGCCTTCCACCCGGATGTGGTCGCAGGACGATGGCAGGATCGCCGCGCCCAGCCCGGCGGCGGCCAGACTGATCAATGTCGACGCCTCGCCGGCCTCCTGCACGATGCGCGGCGTGAAGCCCGCGGCTGCGCACAACGCGATCATGTGGTCGTGGATGCCCGCGCCGGCGCTACGGCGGAACGCTACGAACGGCTCCTGCGCGAAGTCGCGCAGCGACAGCGTGCCCTGCCTCGACAGCCTGCGCAGGGCAGGGTGGTCGGCGTGCACGATCAGCGCCAGCGGGTCGACGAACAGGCTGTGCGCCACCAGTTCCGGCGGCAGCGCGCGCTTGCGGATGATGCCCACGTCCAGTGAACCGTCGAGCAGCGCGTCGATCTGCTGCAGCGTGTTCATCTCGCTCAGCTGCAGCCGCACCTGCGGGTACTGCTGACGGTAGCGCAGGATCGAACGCGGAATCTGCGGAGACAGCGGCGTCGCCCGGGTCAGACCGATATGCAGTTCACCCTGCTCACCACGCTGTGCACGCTGCACCTCGTCCACGGCCGTTTCCACCTGCTGCACGATGGCGCGCGCGCGCTCCTGCAGCAGTTCGCCCGCAGGCGTCAGCTGCACGCGACGATGGCTGCGCACGAACAGGCGCGCGCCAATCAGTTCTTCCAGCTGGCGGATCTGCTGGCTGAGCGGCGGCTGTGACATGCCCAGCCGCTCCGCCGCCTGGCCGAAGTGCAGCGTATCGGCGACAGCGAGGAAGTAGCGCAGGTGACGGAGTTCGATGGACATGCGTCCAGTTTATTCATCGTCAGCCGGGAATGGGGTCAGAGCCCGCTGCGCAGCAACGGGATCCGACCCCGACAGATCGCGGAAACCTGTCAGAGGCGGGGCGGTGTGGGTGGGCAGGACCGTTGGCGCCATGGATGGCGCCATCGAGCCCCCAGGGAGGTACGGCGTGTCCTGCCCACCCACACCGCCCCGCCATCAACGGATAGCAGGCTTTTGCTGTTGCTTTGGCTTCAGCAGGTGCAGGGCGCAGCCCTGCCGGCAAACCCTCACCGCTCCGAATGCCCGCTCTGATCGTAATCGCGCGGACTGAACAACTCCGGCTGGATCAGCTCGATGAACGCCCGCGCCTGCGCCGACAACGCCTTGCCCCGGCGCACGATCACCCCGTAGCTGCGCTCGGGGAACCAGCGCTTCATCGATCGCGCCGCCAGCCGCTCGTGGTCGGCCTCGTTCAGGCACAGCGCCGGCACGATGGAAATGCCCATGCCCATCGCCACGTACTGCTTGATCACTTCCCAGCCCCCCACCTCCAGCGCCACGGTGTAGGCGATGCGGTGGCGCTGGAATACCTGGTCGACCAGCCGGTAGGTGATCTGCCGCTTCGGTGGCAGCACCAGCGGATAGCGCGCGATGTCGGCCAGCTCCAGCTCGGCACCGCTGGCCAGCGGATGGTCATGCGGCGCGATCAGCACCTGTTCGAAGCGGTAGGCCGGCGCATAGCTGAGGTCGGCCGGCACATCGGTCATCGAACCGATCGCCAGGTCGGCGGCATCCTCGCGCAGCAGGTCGGTGCCGTCGGCGCTGATCGCGTTGTGCAGGGTCAGGCGCACGTCCGGGTGGTGCAGGCGGAAGCGCTCGACGATCTTCGGCAGCAGGTACAGGATGGTCGAACTGTTGGCGGCAATGTTCAGCTCACCCGCGTCCAGGCCGCGCACCTTGTCGCGGAAGCGCGCCTCCAGCCCGTCCAGGTTCTCCACCAGCGGCTGCGCCATTTCGTACAGCAGCTGGCCCTCGCGGCTGGGCACCAGGCGGCGCCCGCTGCGCTCGAACAATGGCACCCCCAGCTCCCGTTCCAACGCCTGCAACTGCAGGCTGATGGCCGGCTGGCTGACGAACAGCGCCTCAGCCGCCCGTGAGACCGAGCCGAGGCGCACGGTCTGGCAGAACGCGCGCAGCGGCTTGAGCCGGTCGGATTTGTAGGAAAAACGAGGACTTGGCGAGGCGCGTGTGCTCATCGTGTAACGAGTATTAGCACAATTTATGTAAAACATTGCAAAAACTGTTTTGCCAAATACTGAGGCCCGGCGGCACCGTGGAGACGTTCCCCACCGCTGGAGTCGCCCCATGTCCGCCGTCGCTTCCGCTGTTTCCACCCCTGCCAGCAAGGCCACCCCCGGCATCGCCCTGGCGACCCGCGTGGCCGGCCAGGACATCGTGCTGCCGGCGCCGCTGCTGGCCCTGCTGGTGTCGCTGCACCGTGCGGTGGAACCGGGCCGGCAGGCGAGGCTGCAGGCCCGCCGCGAGCGCCAGGCGTTCTTCGACCAGGGCGGCCTGCCGGACTTCCGCGAAGACACCACCGCGATCCGTAGCGGCGACTGGCGCGTTGCGCCGCTGCCGGCCGCGCTGCAGGACCGCCGCGTCGAGATCACCGGCCCGACCGACCCGAAGATGGTCATCAACGCGCTGAACTCCGGCGCCAAGGTGTTCATGGCCGACTTCGAGGATTCGACCTCGCCGACCTGGCGCAACCTGCTGGCCGGCCAGCAGTCGCTGGCTGCGGCGGTGCGCGGCGATCTGGAATACACCGCCCCCAATGGCAAGCACTACACGCTGCGCCCGTACGACGAACAGGCGGTGCTGATCGTGCGCCCGCGTGGCTGGCACCTGGACGAGAAGCACGTACGCGTCGACGGCCAGTTCCTCGCCGGTGGCCTGTTCGATGCGGCGGTGTTCGCCTTTCACAACGCCCGCACCCTGCAGGCGAAGGATCGTGGCCCGTACTTCTACCTGCCCAAGCTGCAGAGCATGGAAGAGGCGGCGCTGTGGGAGACCGCGCTGTCGCACATCGAGGGCATGCTCGGCCTGCCGCACGGCCAGATCAAGGTGACCGTGCTGATCGAAACGCTGCCGGCGGTGTTCGAGATGGACGAGATCCTGCACGCGCTGCGTGATCGTATCGTCGGCCTGAACTGCGGGCGCTGGGACTACATCTTCTCGTACCTGAAGACCTTCCGCCGCCACGCCGACCGCGTCCTGCCCGAACGTGGCCAGGTGACCATGACCCAGCCGTTCCTGAAGGCCTATTCGGAACTGCTGATCCAGACCTGCCACCGCCGTGGCGCGCATGCGATGGGGGGCATGGCCGCGCAGATTCCGATCAACAACGATGCCGCCGCCAACGAACAGGCGATGGCCCGCGTGCGCGCCGACAAGCTGCGCGAAGTCAGCGCCGGCCACGACGGCACCTGGGTCGCGCACCCGGCGCTGATTCCGGTGGCGATGGCGATCTTCGACGAGCACATGCCCGGCCCGAACCAGCACGGCGTGCTGCGCCAGGATGTGCGCGTCGGCCGCGACGAACTGATCGCGCGGCCGCCGGGCACGATCACCCGCGCCGGCTTCGAAGGCAACGTGGAAGTCTGCGTGCGCTACCTGGCCGCTTGGCTGGATGGCAATGGCTGCGTGCCGATCCACCACCTGATGGAGGACGCGGCCACCGCCGAGATCAGCCGCAGCCAGCTGTGGCAATGGCTGCACACCCCGGGCCAGCAGCTGGATGACGGCACTGCGATCGACCTGGCCCTGCTGGATGCCACCCTGGCGCAGCTGCCGGCGCGGCTGGGCGACTCCACCGCGCTGCCCGGCGGCGCGCGCATCGGCGAGGCCATCGCCCTGCTCGGCGAACTGAGCCGCAGCGACGAACTGACCGATTTCCTGACCCTGCCGGCCTACGCGCGCATCGACTGACCGCCGCCCGCGTCTGCCGCCGTTTCCCTCCCCGCTGCACGCACGAACCGAACTGGAGAAAGACATGAGCAAGCTGCCCACTGCCGAACAGATCCAGCACGACTGGGACACCCACCCGCGTTGGGAGGGCATCCAGCGCAACTACAGCGCCGCCGACGTGGTGCGCCTGCGCGGCACCGTCCACATCGAGCATTCGCTGGCCCGCCTGGGCGCCGAGAAGCTGTGGGCGTCGCTGCACGAGCGCGAGTTCGTCAACGCGCTGGGTGCGCTGACCGGCAACCAGGCCATGCAGCAGGTCAAGGCCGGCCTGAAGGCGATCTACCTGTCCGGTTGGCAGGTGGCGGCCGACGCCAACCTGGCCGGGCAGATGTATCCGGACCAGTCGCTGTACCCGGCTGATTCGGTGCCGGCGGTGGTCAAGCGCATCAACAACACGCTGCTGCGCGCCGACCAGTTGCACCACGCCGAAGGCAAGGATGACATCGACTTCCTGCAGCCGATCGTGGCCGATGCCGAGGCCGGCTTCGGCGGCGTGCTCAACGCCTTTGAACTGATGAAGGCGATGATCGAGGCCGGTGCCGCCGGCGTGCACTTCGAGGACCAGCTGGCCTCGGTCAAGAAGTGCGGGCACATGGGCGGCAAGGTGCTGGTGCCGACCCGCGAGGCCATCGAGAAGCTCAACGCCGCGCGCCTGGCCGCCGACGTGCTGGGTGTGCCGACCCTGCTGGTCGCGCGCACCGATGCCGAAGCGGCTGATCTGCTGACCAGCGACATCGACGGCAACGACAAGCCGTTCACCACCGGTGAGCGCACCGTCGAAGGCTTCTACAAGACCCGCAACGGCCTGGACCAAGCGATCAGCCGCGGCCTGGCCTATGCGCCCTACGCCGACCTGGTGTGGTGCGAGACCGGCAAGCCGGACCTGGAGTTCGCACGCAAATTCGCCGAGGCGATCCACGCGAAGTTCCCCGGCAAGCTGCTGGCCTACAACTGCTCGCCCAGCTTCAACTGGAAGAAGAACCTGGACGACGCCACCATTGCCAAGTTCCAGCGCGAACTGGGCAGCTACGGCTACAAGTTCCAGTTCATCACCCTGGCCGGGTTCCATGCGCTGAACTACGGCATGTTCAACCTGGCCCACGGCTACGCACGCCGCCAGATGAGCGCGTTCGTGGAACTGCAGGAAGCCGAGTTCGAAGCGGCCGAGCGCGGGTTCACTGCGGTCAAGCACCAGCGTGAGGTTGGTACCGGCTATTTCGACGCGGTGACCCAGGCGATCCAGCAGGGCCAGTCCTCGACCACCGCGCTGACCGGCTCGACCGAGGAAGAACAGTTCCATGGCGGGCGCAGCGAACGCGCGGCGTGATGCGGCGCGCCGCGTGATCCGGTAGTGCCGGCCGCTGGCCGGCAATCACAGGATGCTCCCAGCGCGGCGTGGCAGCCGGCCAGCGGCCGGCTCTACCGCCTCGAAATCCGATCAGGGTGGCCAGGGAAGGGCCAGGCAACGCCGGCCGGTCGGGGGACCTGCCGGCGTTGTTGTATCGATGCAAGGGTGCAGCCAGCGGGCAGCGTCAATCAGGCGCACCCCGGGTTCCGGCAACTTGGCCGAATCCCTGTGAAACCCGGCATCGAATTGATCCAGCAGGGGTTTTGCCCGGGCACCCGTGACCAGAACGGGCCACCACCGATCTTCACATCAATCAAGATCGGCAGAAGGGCCAAAATGAGATAGGGCGCACACTTTAAAGCGGTGCTATGCTCCGCGGCTCACCAGGGGACGCTGGCGGCGGGTGCAGGGAATGACCGGCAGGGGTGCGGCCGAGAACAGTGACATGACGACAGGTATCGCCCGGGTGGCGATGGCCGAGATCGTGCACGCGCTGTTGTCAGATGCCGAGGTGGCATTGTTCGCCAGATTCGCCCGCGCATGCAAGCTCCGTGCCGGGCAGTGGCTGTTCCAGCGTGGCCACCGCGGCGAGCGCATGTATGTGATCCTCGAGGGCCAGATCGAACTGGACTTCGGCGAGGACCTGGTGATCAAGACACTCGGGCAGCATGAGTTCTTCGGAGAACTGGGCCTGCTGGTCGGCGACCACCTGCGCAGCGCCAGCGCGCGCGCGCTGGTCGACTGCGATGTGCTGGAACTGGGGCCGGCTGATTTCCACCGGCTGGTCGAATCCGATCCGGGTCTGGTGGCCTACTTCCTGCGCCGCACGATCATGCGCGTGCTGGCCAACGAACAGGCCCTGATCAGCCAGCTGCGCCGGCGCAACCACGATCTGGAAACCGCGCTGGACAACCTCTACATCACCACCCACCAGCTGACCCACACCCGCGAGCTGGTGCGTACCGATGAACTGACCGGCCTGCACAACCGCCGTGGCCTCACCCTGTACCTGCAGGAGTGCCGCGAGCGTGCCGAGGGGCCGCCGCAGGCGCTGCTGCTGATCGACTGCGACCGTTTCAAGCAGATCAATGACCGCCACGGCCACCAGGCCGGCGACCGGGTGCTGCAGAGCATGGGCAACATCCTGCGCTCGATGGCTGGCGAACAGGACCTGGCCTGCCGGCTCGGCGGCGACGAGTTCTGCCTGATGCTGCGCCGTGGCAACCGCGAGATCGTGCAGCACGCTGCCGAGTTCATCCTCAGTGCGGTGCACGGCCTGCTCGAGCGCAGCCACGGTACGCCGCATGTAAGCCTGGTCAGCATCGGGGCCAGCCTGCTGGATGCCGACGCGGGCTGGAGCGAGTGGTATGCCAGCGCCGATCGGGCGCTGTACCGGGCCAAGCGTGATGGCGGCAACTGCCTGCGCTGGGTGGATGATCCGGACGGCCAATAGGGAGATGCAGGCGATGAATGGCGACAACGGAACGTCAGCCCCGCATAGCCCACAGCTACGCGCCCTGCTGTTCACTGATCTGTGTGATTCGCTGCAGCTGGTCGAGCGGATCGGCGACGTGGCGGCGGCGAACCTGTTCCAGGAGCACGACCGCCTGGTGCTGGTGCTGCAGCACCGCTGGAATGGCCAGCTGATCGATCGTTCGGACGGCCTGTTCATGCTGTTCGAGCGCGCCATCGATGCCCTGGGCTTCGCCCTGGACTACCAGCGCGAACTGCATGCGCTGGGCCAGCAGCGTGCGATTGAACTGCGCGCACGTGCCGGCCTGCATGTGGGTGACGTGCTGACCTGGGAAAACAGTGCCGAGGCGGTCCGCGCCGGTGCCAAGTCGATGGAAGTGGAAGGCCTGGCCAAGCCGATGGCGGCGCGCCTGATGATGCTGGCCCGGCCCGGCCAGATCCTGTTGTCGGCGGTAGCCGAATCGCTGACCCGCCGTGCCACCGATGCGTTGGGGGAGCGCGGCACGCGCCTGTTGTGGAAGTCACACGGGCGCTGGCGCTTCAAGGGCGTGCCGGTGGTACAGGAAGTGATCGAAGTGGGCGAGATCGGCTCCGCACCGCTGCGCATGCCGCGTGCCAATGCCAAGGCCCGCCGCGACCTGCCGTTGTGGCGGCAGCCGCTGGTGCTGGCCGCGGAAGGCTTGGTACTGACGGTGGTGGTGCTGGGCGGGTGGCTGCTGCTGCGGCCGGAACCGGCGATCGCGTTCGCCGAGCGCGACTGGGTGGTGCTCGGTGATGTCGACAACCTCACCGGCGACCCGATCTTCGACGACTCGATGCGGCACGCCATCCGGATTGCGCTGGAGCAGTCGCGCTACGTGAACGTGCTGTCGGAGGGCAAGATCCGCGAAAGCCTGGAAATGGCGCGGCTCTCGGGCGATACCCGGCTCAGCCGCGATACCGCGGCCAACGTGGCGGTGCGGGAAGGCGCGCGCGCCGTGCTGCTGCCGACGGTGCGGCAGAAGATCGGTGGCTACGAGCTGGCCATCGATGTCGCCGCACCCGGCACCGGCCAGGTGATCCAGACGTTCACCGCCACCGTGGATCGATCCGACCAGATGGTGTTCGCGGTGGACGACGTGGTCGGGCGCCTGCGTCGCGGACTGGGCGAATCGGTGGCGAGCCTGGAACAGTCGTTGCCGCTGCCGCGGGCATCGACCCAGGACCTTCGCGCACTGCGGGCGTTCGCGCTGGCCGAGAATGCACTGGGCCAGCGTCGCTTCGAGGAGGCGCGCAACCTGTACCAGGCGGCGATCGATATCGATCCTGGTTTCGCCCTGGCCTACATGGGCGTGGCCAAACTGCATGCGCGCGTCGAAGAAGGGCGGCGTGCACGCGAAGCCATGCAGCATGCGCTGGACCTGCAGGATCGGCTGCCGCCACGCGAGCGGCTGTACCTGAAGGCCTGGATGGCCGAGCTGGAGCCGGGTGGCTGGGCGCTGGAGCAATGGCGCACGCTGGCCAAGGTCTATCCGGATTCGTTCGCGGGGCTGTCCAACACGTCCTGGTACCTGCTGCAGGCCAACCAGTTCAGCGAGGCCGAACCCTATGCGCGTGCGGCCGCAGTGCCGCAGGATCCGCTGCGGCTGTATCCGCTGGTCCACCTGGTGCGGATACAGATCGCTGCCAACCAACCGCAGCTCGCTGCCGAAACGCTGGCCCAGGCGCAGGTCCTGCGCGGTCGCGATGATGCCGATGAGACCGGCGTGGATGTGCTGGTGGCGCAGGGACAGTACGCGAAGGCCGCGCAGCTGTTGCCGCAGATCCACGCCAGTGATGGCCTGCAGGAGCGGATGAAGCTGCGTGCGCAGTTGTTGCTGGCTGCTGCGCAGCGCGATTGCGCGGCCATGCAGCAGGCGATAAGCGAAGATGCAGCGGCGCCGACGCTGATCGACCTGCAGGTGCAGCAGCGCCTGCAGCACGCCAGCGTGGCGGCGCTGTGCCCGAGCGCTGACCGTGCCGGGCTGCAGGCCATTGCGGCGCTGCTGCAGCCGATGCTGCAGGAGCGTGATGATCCCATGCTGCATGCCCGTGGCCTGCAATGGCTGGCGCTGGTCCACCTGGCGCAGCGGCAGGGCCAGTTCGAACTGGCCAGGCGTTGGCTGGACGAGCAGCGGCCCCTGCTGCGCAGCCTGCGCAGTCCGGTCGCGGACCGCTGGCTGCGCATCGTCAGCGCCATGGATGAGCTGCAGAGGCAGCGGCCCGAGGCGGCCCGCACCCTGATCGAGCCGATGCTCGATGGCAGCGAGCCGGTGCAGGCGCACGTCGTGCTGCTGCTCGCGCTGCGTGCGCAGGGCGATGAAGCCGCCGTACGCCGCCAGCAGGCATGGCTGGCCCAGCATCGCGGCCAGGCCATTGCCGAGGTCACCGCCCTGCAGGTGTGGCAACCGCTGAACGTGCATGACGTCTCCACGTGGGGCACGCCGGCCACGGCCGGCGCACCCTGATGGCGGGTCAGCCGTCGATGCGCTCGCCGACCTTGCCGGCTTCGAAGCAGAACACCACGGTCATGGCCGCCACCGACCCGGACAGGTGGGCCTGCAGCCCGTCACGCACCTGGCTCAGCTCTTCGACCGAGGCCAGGGTGCCGATCTTCATGCAGTCGTTCTCGCCAACGGCACCGTCCAGCCCGATCGAGGCCAGCGCCTTGGCTGGCGACGCGGTGAAGTGGCTGCGGAAGTCGTCATTGCCGATCAGGTGGTCCAGCAGGAGGCTGGCGTCTGCGGCGGAAAGGCGGGGATGGGTGCTCATGGGGATCGTCCGTAGGTGGAGTTTCTCGTATCGGCCGCGACAGCCTGCCATTGAGGGCCGCGCTGTGCACATCGCTAAAGTTGGCCGCGCCGCGGTCGTTGCTGCTATGCCGGTTGTGCGGCAGAAGGAAGGAAACCCATGCGCCTGCGCCGCTGCGCCAGCCTGATGTTCGAGCCCCGCGAGGCAGTCACCCTGGACCTGCGCGCGATGCTGGCCGGCCATGCCGAGATGGACAGCCAGATCAGCTGGGTGGCGCTGGCCGCGCATCTGGACCAGCCACTGCCGGTGGACGCCGAGGAGCGCCAGCTGCTGGGCGAGCTCAGCGCGCACCGCTGGAGCGAACCGCCCGCCGATGCCTCCCCGGCGATGCTGGCCCGCCTGGTCGAGCAGGGCCTGCTGCTGACCGACCCGCCGAGCGAGGTGGGGCACCAGCTGCGCGACGAGGCGCTGCGGCGCAGCCAGTGGTGGCCGCTGGCTGCACTGGCCCATCGCCATGCACGCTGGCAGGCCGTGGACAGCGTGGAGGACATGCGCCGGCAGGGGTTGGACACCGCTGCCGGCCTGCGCCAGCGCCTCGGGCCGCCACCGCCGGTGGTGCAGCCCATGCAGGGCGACTACCAGCCGCTGCCGCGCAGCGAAGAGGCCGCGTTCGACGCACTGCTGGCGCGCCGCACCACCTGCCGCAATTTCGACCCGCAGCGCGCGCTGCCGCTGCCGCTGCTGGCCCAGGTGCTGCAGCGCACGCTGATGGCGCACGCGGTGCAGAAGGTCGAGCGCGATACCGAGTTCCTGAAGAAGAACGTGCCCTCCGGTGGCGGCCTGCATCCCACCGAAGGTTTCCTGCTGGTACAGAACGTAAAGGGGCTGGCACCTGGGCTATACCACTACCACCCCGTGCAGCACGCGGTACTGCCGTTGCCCTCGCCGCCGCCCGATGCATTGCCGGCGCTGGCGCGGCGGATGCTGTCCGGGCAGGCGTGGTTCGCCGATGCGCCAGCGCTGCTGGTGCTGGCGCCGCGCTATGACCGCTGCTTCTGGAAGTACCGCAACCACGCCAAGGCGCATCGTGCGGTCACGCTGGATGTCGGCCACATCTCGCAGCTGCTGTATCTGTGCGCGACCGAGCGCGGGCTGGCGGCGTTCGTGACAGCGGCCATCAACGATGCCGATGTCGATCGTGCCTTCGGCTTCGACGGCATCGGCCAGAGCGCGATGGCCATCTGTGGCCTGGGCTGGCGCAGTGCCACGCTGGACACGGCCGAATTCGATCCCGCCGGGCGGGTGGCAACGGGCGACGACCGCTGAGCGGTCGCCACCCCAGCGTTCACGCCGCCTCGAAATCGACCAGCACCGCGCCGTCGCCGACCTGGTCACCGGCCTTGGCGCGGTAGCCCTTCACCATGCCGTCGGCCGGTGCCTGCAGGGTGTGCTCCATCTTCATCGCTTCCAGCACCACCAGCGGCGTGCCGCGCTTGACCTCGGTACCGGCGGCGACCAGCGTGGCCACGATCTTCCCGGGCATCGGTGCCAGCAGGCTGCCGGCATCGGCCACGGCGTGGTCCGATTCGCCCACCGGATCATGCAGGGTGAAACGGTGCTGGCCGTCGGTGCCGAACAGGTACAGCTGGTCACCGTCGCGCAGCAGCTGCAGCGACCCGCGGCGGTCGCCCAGCTGCACCGCCAGCCCCCGCTCATCGGCTGTGCCGATCACCTGCACGGGTGCTGCGTCATCGCACTGCACACGCCAGCCATCGGCCTGCGCCCACACCTTCAGCGTGTGCCGGCGTTCGCCCTGCTGCAGCGGCAGCACGCGCGGCGCGGGCGCGCCAAGGCGCCAGCCGTCCTGCGCCTGCCACGGCGAATGCGGGTCGCGCGCATCGCTGGCTGCACCTGCAGTAGTGGCCACGGCGGCCACCGCCGCCAGCAGCCACAGCGCATCATCGCTGTCACCCACCCGGCTCAATGCGGCCTGCTCGCGCTCGATCAGCGCGGTATCCAGCTTGGCGTGGGTAAACGAATCGGTGTTCACCAGGCGGCGCAGGAAACCGGCATTGGTGGTCACGCCCACCACCTGGCAGTCGGCCAGGGCCTGGCTCATGCGGCGCAGCGCGGCGTCGCGGTCCACGTCCCAGACGATCAGCTTGGCAATCATGGGATCGTAGTACGGCGTGATGCTGTCGCCTTCCTCGACACCGGTATCGACGCGCACGTGGGCCGACGCGGCCGGCAGGCGCAGGCGGCGCAGGGTGCCGGTGGACGGCAGGAAGCCGCGGTCGGCGTCTTCGGCATACAGCCGCGCCTCGATGGCGTGGCCGTGGATCGCCAGCTGCTCCTGGCGCAGCGGCAGCGGCTGGCCCGAGGCCACGCGCAGCTGCCACTCCACCAGGTCGGTGCCGGTGATGTACTCGGTGACCGGGTGTTCGACCTGCAGGCGGGTGTTCATTTCCATGAAGTAGAAATCGCCGTCCGGGCCGGCGATGAATTCCACCGTCCCGGCACCGACGTAGCCCACCGCGCGCGCGGCATCGACCGCGGCCTTGCCCATCGCAGCACGACGTTCGGGGCTCATGCCCGGGGCGGGCGCCTCTTCCAGCACCTTCTGGTGGCGGCGCTGCACCGAGCAATCGCGCTCGAACAGGTAGACCGCATCACCGTGGCTGTCGCCGAACACCTGGATCTCGATATGGCGCGGGCGCTCGACGTACTTCTCGACCAGCACATGGTCGTTGCCGAATGCCGAGGCGGCCTCGCGCTGGCAGCTGGCCAGTGCATCGACGAAGTCCTCGCTGCGTTCGACCTTGCGCATGCCCTTGCCACCGCCACCGGCGCTGGCCTTGATCAGTACCGGGTAGCCGATGGCATCGGCCTGCGCGCGCAGGAACGCCGGTTCCTGCTGGTCGCCGTGGTAGCCCGGCGTCAGCGGCACACCGGCCTTGGCCATCAATGCCTTGGCGGCGCTCTTGTCACCCATCGCGCGGATCGCGCTGGCCGGCGGCCCGATGAAGGTGACGCCGGCGGCGGCGCAGGCATCGGCGAAGTCGGCATTCTCGGACAGGAAGCCGTAACCCGGGTGGATCGCCTGCGCGCCGGTCAGGCGTGCGGCGTCGAGCAGCGCGTCGCCCCGCAGGTAGCTCTCACGCGCGGCGGCCGGGCCGATGTGGATGGCCTCGTCGGCCAGGCGTACGTGGCGTGCATTGCGGTCGGCATCGGAATACACCGCCACGGTGGCGATGCCGAGGCGGCGGCAGGTGGCGATGACGCGGCAGGCGATTTCGCCGCGGTTGGCGATCAGGACTTTGGTGAACATGGCAACGGGCTTCATGGGAGCGTGCTCGGTCATGGCATGGATTACATGCGGAACACGCCGAAGCGCGTCTGCTGCGGGGCGGCGTTGAGGCTGGCCGACAGCGCCAGCGCCAGCACCCGGCGGGTGTCGGCCGGATCGATCACGCCGTCGTCCCACAGGCGCGCGCTGGCGTAGTACGGGTGGCCCTGCTGCTCGAACTGGTCGCGGATCGGTGCCTTGAACGCGTCTTCCTCCGCTGCCGGCCACTGGCCACCCTTGGCCTCGATGCCATCGCGCTTGACCGTGGCCAGCACGCTGGCGGCCTGTTCGCCACCCATCACGCCGATGCGCGCGTTCGGCCACATCCACAGGAAGTTCGGCGAGTATGCACGGCCGCACATGCCGTAGTTGCCGGCACCGAACGAACCGCCGATGACCACGGTGAACTTCGGTACCCTGGCACAGGCCACCGCCATCACCAGCTTGGCACCGTCCTTGGCGATGCCGCCCTGTTCGTACTTGCGGCCGACCATGAAGCCGGTGATGTTCTGCAGGAATACCAGCGGGATGTTGCGCTGGGTGCACAGCTCGATGAAGTGCGCGCCCTTCAGTGCCGACTCGGAGAACAGGATGCCGTTGTTGGCGATGATGCCGATCGGGTAGCCGTTCAGATGAGCGAAGCCGGTGACCAGCGTTGCGCCGTAGCGCGGCTTGAACTCATCGAAGCGCGAGCCATCGACCAGCCGCGCGATCACTTCGCGCACGTCGTAGGGCTTGCGCGTATCGGCCGGGATCACCCCGTACAGTTCGTGTGCTGGCAGCAGCGGTTCTTCGGTCGGCTGCACCGCCATTGCCGATTCCGGCTTGCGCCAGTTGAGCTGGGCGATGATCGCGCGCACCCGTGCCAGTGCCTGCAGGTCGTTGTCGGCCATGTGGTCAGCCACGCCGGAGATGCGCGTATGCACATCGGCACCGCCCAGTTCCTCGGCCGTCACCACTTCGCCGGTGGCCGCCTTCACCAGCGGCGGGCCGCCGAGGAAGATCGTGCCCTGCTCGCGCACGATCACCGTCTCGTCGCTCATCGCTGGCACATAGGCACCACCAGCGGTGCAGCTGCCCATCACGCAGGCGATCTGCGGAATGCCCTGCGCCGACAGGTTGGCCTGGTTGTAGAAGATGCGGCCGAAATGGTCGCGGTCGGGAAAGACTTCGTCCTGCAGCGGCAGGAACGCGCCACCGGAATCGACCAGGTAGATGCACGGCAGGTGGTTCTGCTCGGCGATCTCCTGCGCGCGCAGGTGCTTCTTCACCGTCATCGGGTAGTAGGTGCCGCCCTTGACCGTGGCATCGTTGGCCACGATCACGCATTCCACGCCGCTCACGCGGCCGATTCCGGCCACTACGCCAGCGGCCGGCACGGCGTCTTCGTACATGCCGTGCGCGGCCAGCGGCGCGATTTCCAGGAAGGCGCTGCCGGGGTCGAGCAGCGCGTCGATGCGGTCACGCACCAGCAGCTTGCCGCGCGCGGTGTGCTTGGCGCGTGCGGCTTCGCTGCCACCCAGCGCGGTGCGGGCAAGGGTGGCATGCAGGTCGTCGACCACGGCCTGCATGGCCGCGCGGTTGCTTTCAAACGTTTCGCTGCCCGGTTGCAGCTGGGTGCTCAATACGGTCATCGCAGTGGCCTTACAGGGTGCGCTGGAACAGTTCGCGGCCGATCAGCATGCGGCGGATCTCCGAGGTGCCGGCGCCGATCTCATACAGCTTGGCATCGCGCCACAAGCGGCCGGTCGGGTATTCGTTGATGTAGCCGTTGCCGCCGAGGATCTGGATCGCCTGGCCGGTCAGCCAGGTGGCCTTCTCGGCGGCGTACAGGATGGCACCGGCGGCGTCCTGGCGGGTGGTGCGGCCCTGGTCGCAGGCGCGTGCCACGGCATAGACATACGCGCGGCAGGCACCCAGGCCCACGTACATGTCGGCGATCTTGGCCTGGATCAGCTGGAAGCTGCCGATCGGCTCGCCGAACTGGTGGCGCTCGTGCACGTATGGCATCACCACGTCCATGGCCGCGGCCATCAGGCCCAGCGGGCCACCGGACAACACCACGCGCTCGTAGTCCAGGCCGGACATCAGCACGCGCACGCCACCGCCGACCTGGCCCAGCACGTTCTCTTCAGGAATCTCGCAGTCCTGGAACACCAGCTCGCAGGTGGGCGAAGAACGCATGCCCAGCTTGTCCAGCTTCTGCGCGGTGGAAAAGCCCTTCATGCCCTTCTCGACCAGGAATGCGGTGATGCCCTTGGCGCCGGCTTCCATGTCGGTCTTGGCGTAGACCACCAGCACGTCGGCATCCGGGCCGTTGGTGATCCACATCTTGTTGCCGTTGAGCACGTAGCGGTCGCCGCGCTTGTCCGCGCGCAGCTTCATCGACACCACGTCCGAACCGGCACCCGGCTCGCTCATCGCCAGCGCGCCGACCAGGCTGCCGTTGCACAGTCCGGGCAGGAAGCGCTGCTTCTGTTCTTCGTTGCCGTTCTTGCGCAGCTGGTTCACGCACAGGTTGGAGTGCGCGCCATAGGACAGGCCGATGCCGCCGGAGGCACGCGAGATTTCCTCCATCGCCACCACGTGGGCGAGGTAGCCCATGCCGGTGCCGCCGTATGCTTCTTCCACGGTGAGGCCGAGCAGGCCCTGTTCGCCGAGTTTCGGCCACAGCGCCAGTGGGAACTGGTTGCTGGCATCGGCCTCGGCAGCCAGCGGAGCGACCTCGGCGGCGGCAAAATGGGCCACGCTCTGGCGCAGCAGGTCGATGTCTTCGCCAAGATCGAAGTTCAGGGATGGCACGTGCATTGTGGTGGCTCCACGGCGGGATGGCAGGAATGGACGCACCCGGCGGGGGAGTGGGCGGCGGTCTGCAGGACCGTCACCCACACGGGCGATGGCCCCAGCGTAGCGGGGTTCGGGTAAGAAGTGAATACGAATTCAAAAATTGAAACTAGAATCAGAACATGGCCTATAAACGCTCTGCATTGATGGAAGAACGCCTGGCGGGCGCCCGTGAACGGATCCTGCTGGCCACCCGCGAGCTGGTCGCCACGGGCGGCTGGCGCAATGCCCCGGTGACGGCCGTGGCGACCCAGGCCGGGGTGTCCACCGGCCTGATCTATCGCCACTTCCCGTCCAAGGCCGAATTGTTCGTGGAAGTCCTCAATGCTGCCGTGGCCCACGAGGTCGCAATCATGGAGCGGATCGCCAGTGGCCCGGAGGCAGCCAGCGAGCGGCTGCGGCTGGCCATCACCGCCTTCGTCCGCCGTGCCCTGGCCGGGCCGGGGCTCGCGCACGCCTTCATCGTCGAACCGGTCGACCCGGATGTGGAAGCCGAGCGCATGCGCGGTCGTCGCGCATTCGGCGACGTGTTCCTGCGGCTGGTGGAGGAGGGCGTGGCGGCCGGTGAGCTGCCTGCGCAGGACGCGCATGTGGCCGCCGCCTGCCTGGTGGGTGCCTTCACCGAAGCGATGGTCGGCCCGACCGCACCCAGCCGCGAAGCGCACCGCGACGAAGACGCGCTGGTGGATGCGATCTGCAGCTTCTGCCTGCGCGCGATCGGCGCCCCGGCAATTCGGTAGCGCCGGCCGCTGGCCGGCTTCTGCGCGATCCATCTGGCAGGATGGTGATGCCGGCCAGCGGCCGGCACTACCGGGTGGGCATGCTGCGCCGCATCAGCAGTGACGCCTGTTGTCGCACGCAAAGTGCGTTCTATACTCGGCCCATCACGCAGTCGCTCAGCCGTGGTCCAACGACTATCAGCCAGGGGTAACGAAGAGTGCGGAATTACGATCTGGAGTTCCTGAAACGCTTCTCCATGGTGATCGCGCTGCTGGCGACCATCACCCTCGGCCTCATCCTCCTTGCCGCCTACATCCACACCCGGATTCCGCCCGAGGTGTCGCCGACCGCGGCCAAGCGCACCGAACAGCGCATCTCGCCCACCGGCGCGGTCTATGCCGGCAGTACCGGCGCTGCCGCGCAGGCCGCCGCCAAGGCCGCCGCGCTGGCCAAGGCCGCGTCGCAGGTGGCCTACGGCGGCACCAAGGATGGCAAGGTGATCTTCGACAACCTGTGCACCGCCTGCCACACCACCGGCGTGGGCATGGCACCGACGCTGGACCATTCGCACTGGGACAAGCGCATCGCGCAGGGCAAGGACACGCTCTACAAGCACGCCATCGAGGGCTATACCGGCCCCGACGGCGGCATCATGCCCCCCAAGGGCGGCAACCCGGCCCTGACGGAAGAACAGATCCACGCCACCGTGGACTGGATGCTGGCCAATCTGAAGTAAGCGGTAGTGCTGGCCGCTGGCCGGCAACCACACATCGCACGAAGGTCATGAGGTTGCCGGCCAGCGGCCGGCACGACCCAGGCTTTGCCCACCAAGGTCAAAACCCCGCCCGCAGGCGGGGTTTCGCATTTCAGGGTTAGTCTGTGCGCCCTCGTCCCAGGAATCGCCCGTCGATGCGCCGCTGCTCCCTAGCCCTTGCCCTGTCCCTGCTGCTGCCGGCCGGCGCCATCGCCCAGGCCCAGCCGCAGGCCACGACGGTCGCGACGCCGCCCGCTGCGCGCAGCAGCGCCAGCGTGGTGCTGACCGCCGCGCCAGCCGACTGGCGCGCGCTGGATGGACAGCGCGTCCGCATCGCCGCACCGCTCACCCTGGCCGGTAGCGATGGCCTGGAGCACTTCGGCCAGCTCACGGTGGCGTTCGATGGCCGCCTCTGGCAGCCGACCGAAGTGGCCGCGCCGGGCACCGCCGGCTACGAGCAGGTGATGGCCGACAACCAGCGCCGCCGCCTGGTGCTGGAAGATGGCAGTGATGCCCGCGATCCGGCCAGCGTGGCGTACCTGCCGGGCAGCCCGGTGCTGCGCACCGGCATGCAGCTGCGCGACGTGCAGGGCATCGTGCGCGTGGACGCGCAGGGCCATCCGCGCCTGCAGGTCGAGGGTGTGCTGAAACTGCCGGAACTCAAGCGCCCGGCGGTGCCGACGGTGCCGGGCAGCCTGCACGTGGCCGCCTTCAACCTGGAGAACTTCTTCAACGGTGATGGCCAGGGCGGCGGCTTCCCGACCCTGCGCGGCGCCCGCACGCTGGACGAGCACAAGGCGCAGGTGGCCAAGCTGGTCACCACGGTCAACGCGCTGGGCGCCGACGTCGCCGCGTTGATGGAGCTGGAGAACGACGGCTACGGCCCGCAGTCGGCCATCGCCGAACTGGTCGATGCGCTCAACCGCGACCGCGGCGCGCAGGGCGACTGGCGCTTCGTCGATGCCGGCAACGGCCCCGGCGACAACCCGATCCGGGTCGGCATCATCTACCGCAGCTCACGCCTGCAGCCGGTCGGCACGCCGGCCACGTTGACCGGTGGCCCGTTCGTCGAGCACAGCCGCGTACCGTTGGCGCAGGCCTTCCAGGGCAGGCAGGGCGCGCCGTTCGTGGTGGTGGCCAATCACTTCAAGTCGAAGGGCTGCCGCGACGCAAGCGGCGCCGACGCCGACCGCAACGACAACCAGGGCTGCTGGAACGCCACCCGCGTGACCTCGGCGCAGCAACTGCATGCCTGGCTGCAGACGGATCCGACCGGTACCGGTACAAAGGACGCGGTGCTGCTCGGCGATTTCAATGCCTACGCGATGGAAGACCCGATCCGCACCCTGCACGACCTGGGCTGGCAGGACGCGTTCAAGGTTGCCAAGGTCGAGCATCCCTACAGCTACGTCTACAACGGCTACACCGGCCGCCTCGACCACGCGCTGCTGAGCCCGGGCATGGCCAGGCGCCTGCGCGGCGCCGCCGAATGGCACAGCAATGCCGACGAGCAGGACGCCAGCGGTTATCAGGGCCGCAACGTGCAGGGCCCGTGGCGCAGTTCCGACCACGACCCGCTGCTGCTGGGCTTCGACAGATAAGGTTCGCCGGGCATCTGCTCTGGGGGGACCTTGATCGGCACGGATGCTGCCGTTGCTTTTGATCTTCCATTCCGCCTTCAAGCGAGCCGAGCATCGCAGGGGAATCGGGGGCGAAGAGGCGCCGATGTCTGAGCGCAGCGAGTTTGGCGCTGTCCCCTGATTCACCGACAAGCGCAGGGAACCGGTGCACAGCACCGGCTCGCGGCTGGCGGCGCGTTTCTTTTGGTTACTTTTCTTTTCGCGCGAAAAGAAAAGCGACATCCCACCGCGGGCGCGGAAATGGCCCGCCGCAACCAACGCTCACCCCCAGGCGATCAACCCGATCGCCAGCACCGCCAGCGCCAGGCCGGCGCGGTTCCACTTCGTGGTGGCCTCGCCGAAGGCGAACACGCCCACCAGCGCGCCCAGCACCACCACGCCGATGTTCATGCCGGCGAACACGGTGGCCGGGTTGTCCGGCATCGACTGGTGGGCGTGCACATAGAAAAGAATGTTGCCGCCATTGAGCAGGCCCAGCAGCGCACCCGCCCCCAGGTTGTGCCAGGCCAGCCGGCTGCGGCCACTGACATGCCGCCACAGCTGCAGGGCCAGCATCAGCACGAAGGCCACGCTGAAGCTGGTCAGCACCGCCGCCATCGACGGCGTGCCCGAGAGCGCCACCTGCTTGAGCAGCACGTCCACCACCGCAAACCCGGCCCATACGCCCAGCAGCCAGCCCCAGCCGCCGGGCGAGGACGCCACCGCCGGGCCGCGCGGGCGCAGGCTGATCGCCACCATCGCCAGCAGGCCCAGGCCGAGCCCGGCCAGCTTCCACGGCGTCGCAGTCTGACCGAAGAACAGGAAGGCGGCAGCCAGTGACAGCAGCAGCGACAACCGCTGTGCCACATCGCTGCGGACAATGCCGGCCACCGCCACCGCGCGGCCCAGCACCAGGAAGATCGAGGGCAGCACCACCGCCAGCGCCAGCAATGACGGCCACGGCGCATGCGGCGCGCGCAGCGCATCCAGCGGCGGCTGCAGCACCACGGCGGTGAGCGTTGCCGCCACCAGATAGTTCCAGGTGACCATCTGCGCGACATCCAGCTGGCGGCGTCCGGCCACCTTCAACAGCACCGAAACCAGCACGCTGCAGATCACGGCCAAAGACAGGTAGAGCATGGGGCGGGCACAGGGCAGGGGCGGGGGACGGTATCATGGTGCCATGCACAAGCCCCCGTTCCCCGTCGCCCCCGGCGAAACCGCCTGTCTCCAACTGGATGGCCCGGCCGGCCCGCTGGAAGTGGTCGTCGACCTGCCCAAGGCCGATGTGCCGGTGCAGCCGATCGTGGCCATCGTCTGCCATCCGCTGTCCACCGAAGGCGGCACCCTGCACAACAAGGTGGTCACCATGACCGCCACCACCCTGCGCGAGCTGGGCGTCGCCACGGTGCGCTTCAACTTCCGCAGCGTCGGCGCTTCGGCCGGTACCTTCGATGGCGGCGTGGGCGAGCAGGATGACCTGAAGGCGGTCGCCGCCTGGGTGCGCAGCCAGCGCCCGCACGACCGCCTGTGGCTGGCCGGTTTCAGCTTCGGCGCGTTCGTTTCGCTGAAGGCCGCTGCCGCGCTGCAGCCCGAAGCACTGATCTCGATCGCGCCGCCGGCCGGCCGCTGGGATTTCGATGGCATCGCACCGCCGGCGCGCTGGCTGGTGATCCAGGGCGAGCAGGACGAGATCGTCGACCCGCAGGCCGTCTACCAGTGGCTGGACACGCTGGATTTCCCGCATGAGCTGGTGCGCATGCCCGAGACCAGCCACTTCTTCCACCGCAAGCTGATCGACCTGCGCGGCGCGCTGACCCACGGCGTGAAGCACTGGCTGGGCGCGGCGGCATGAGTGCAACCGAGTTGACCCCGTCGCAGCGGTACGCGGAAGGGGTTGCCCGTGGCGACTGGCAGGACGACCCGGCCCAGCATGCGGCGCTGGCCGAGCTGGACCGCATCCACCTGGGCCTGCTGGACAGTGCCGAGGACGGTTGGCTGGACCGCCTGTCCTCGTTCTGGAAGAAGCCCGAACCGGTCAAGGGCCTGTACTTCTGGGGCGGCGTCGGCCGTGGCAAGACCTTCCTGGTCGACCTGTTCTACGACGGGCTGCCGATCAAGCAGAAGTACCGCACGCACTTCCACCGCTTCATGCGCAGCGTCCATGAGCGCCTGCGCGAGCATCAGGGCCAGAGCGACCCGCTGGCGAAGATCGCCCAGGAATGGCGCAGCAACCTGCGCGTGCTGGTGCTGGACGAGTTCTTCGTCACCGACATCGGCGATGCGATGCTGCTGGCGCGGCTGCTGGAGCGCCTGTTCGCCGAGGGCGTGACCCTGGTGACCACCTCCAACACCGCAGTGGAGAACCTGTACCTCAACGGCCTGCAGCGCGAGAGCTTCCTGCCGGCCATCGGCCTGTTGCAGCGCTTCTGCGTGGAGCTGTACGCCGAAGGCACCGAGGACTACCGGATGCGCGCGCTGACCCGCTCGCCGGTGTACCGCGCACCGTTGGCCGCCGACAGCGACGACTGGCTGGCCACGCGCTGGAGCGAACTGAGCGGCGGCCAGCCGGCCAAGCCCGGCAACATCGAGATCGAGGGCCGCAAGATCCCGGTCCGGGGCCGCGGCAAGAGCATCGCCTGGTTCGATTTCGCCGCGCTGTGCGAGGGCCCGCGTGGGCCGTCGGATTACATCGAGATCGCGCACGAGTTCAACACGGTGCTGCTGGGCGGCATTCCCGCCTTCGATCGCCTGAACGAGGATGCCGCGCGCCGCTTCGTCAACCTGATCGACGAGCTGTACGACCGCCACGTCAATCTGGTCTGCACCGCCAGCACCTCGCCGGTCGAGCTGTACACCGGGCAGCGCCTGCAGGGCGCGTTCGAGCGCACCGCCTCGCGCCTGATCGAGATGCAGAGCGCCGAGTACCTGGGCACCCCGCACCGGGCGTGAGGGGTTCCGCGCGAATGCAATGCCGGCCAGCGGCCGGCACGACCACCCTGGGATTCCGGTAGTGCCGGCCGCTGGCCGGCAATGATCGGGGGATAGGGCGCAACGGCGTTTCCCTGCGGCCGCTCCTCCGGCCTGGCCGCCACATACGGCCTCGCGTCGCTGCCCGGCGGGTGATCCCGGCATCCACCGGATTCCCACCGGCTGCCCACCCTCTATCCACAGGGTTGTCCCTAGCCAGTTTCATCACTGTCATGTGAAGCTGTCATTGTTCCGTTTCCGCGGTGCGTTGTGCCACCGCCATGACGCCTTTCGGGCTTGACTGCGCAGCCCGTTCCGGCAGGTCTGAAGCGTCTGATCCGGGCGCCGATGGCACGATCCTTGCGGCGCAAGGGATTGCCGAATTTCACTACATTTGGCGTTGACGGACCCCACTACCCCCACTATCTTGTGGCCGTCGGTCGCAGCAACCCCACGTCTGGGGGTTGGCCGCAGTCTCCATCGGCGATCGTCAACGGCAGTGGCAGGCGCAGGGTCTCATCCCCTGCGACGCCGTCCTGCCATCCTGGGCCGTCATGTCCCGGGCTGCGTCACCCCGATGCATCGAGCACCCCCAATCACGCCAAGAGGACATACGCCGTGAGCACCGAATCCAGCGCCACCATCGAGAAGGAAAGCGAATTCCTGTTGACGTCGCCGCCGACGGCCAACGCGATGAGTGTGACCAAGCGCAACGGGACCACCGAGCTGGTGGACCTGAACAAGATCGTGCGCGCGGTGCAGCGTTCCTCCGAAGGCCTGCACGCCGTTGACCCGATGCGCGTGGCCACCCGCACCATTTCCGGCCTGTACAACGGCGCCACCACCCGCGAGCTGGACGAACTGTCCATCCGCACCGCCGCCCTGCTGATCGGTGAAGAGCCCGAGTACGGCCGCCTCGCTGCGCGCCTGCTGGCCAACTACATCGCCAAGGAAGTCTCGGGCCAGGAAATCTACGCCTTCTCGCAGTCGGTCAGCCGCGGCCATGAAGTCGGCCTGATCAACGACCGCCTGCTGAACTTCGTGCAGACCAATGCACGCAAGCTCAACGACGCCATCGACGGCGCGCTGGACCTGAACTTCGATTACTTCGGCCTGCGTACCCTGTACGACCGTTACCTGCTGCGCCATCCGCACACCCGCAAGGTGATCGAAACCCCGCAGCAGTTCTTCCTGCGCATCGCCAGCGCGCTGAGCGAGGACGTGTCCGAGACCCTGGCGCTGTACAAGCGCATGGGCAACCTGGACTACCTGCCGTCCAGCCCGACCCTGTTCAACTCCGGCACCACCCACGAGCAGCTGTCCTCGTGCTTCCTGCTGGACTCGCCGCAGGACTCGCTGGAGTCGATCTATGCCAAGTACGGCGACATCGCCCAGCTGTCGAAGTTCTCCGGCGGCATCGGCGTCAGCTACACCCGCGTGCGTTCGCGTGGCTCGCTGATCAAGTCGACCAACGGCCACTCCAACGGCATCGTGCCGTGGCTGAAGACCATGGACTCGTCCGTGGCCGCGGTGAACCAGGGCGGCAAGCGCAAGGGCGCGGCCTGCGTGTACCTGGAAACCTGGCACGCCGACATCGAGGACTTCCTCGAACTGCGCGACAACACCGGTGACGAAGCCCGCCGTGCGCACAACCTGAACCTGGCCAACTGGGTGCCGGACCTGTTCATGAAGCGCGTCGAGGCCGACCAGGAATGGTCGCTGTTCGATCCGCGCGTCGTGCCGGAGTTCACCGACCTGTTCGGCGAAGCCTTCGAGGCTGCCTACCTGCAGGCCGAAGCCCAGGGCAAGGCCAACCGCACCATCTCCGCGCGCAAGCTGTACGCCCGCATGATGCGTACGCTGGCCGAGACCGGCAACGGCTGGATGACCTTCAAGGACAAGTGCAACCGCGCCAGCAACCAGACCCTGCGTCCGGGCAACGTGATCCACCTGTCCAACCTGTGCACCGAAATCCTGGAAGTCACTTCCAACGATGAAACCGCAGTGTGCAACCTGGGTTCGATCAACCTGGGCAACCACTTCGACGAGCACAACGAGTTCGACTTCGAGAAGCTGGCCGAGACCGTGCGCCTGGCCGTGCGCCAGCTCGACCGCGTCATCGACCTGAACTTCTACCCGATCGAAACCGCCCGTCGCGCCAACCTGCGCTGGCGTCCGGTCGGCCTGGGCTGCATGGGCCTGCAGGACGTGTTCTTCCGCAAGCGCCTGCCGTTCGACAGCGCCGAAGCCCGCGCGCTGTCGAAGAAGATCGCCGAAGCGATCTACTTCCACGCGCTGGAAACGTCCTGCGAGCTGGCCCAGGAACGCGGCAAGCACCCGTCGTTCAACGACACCCGTGCCGCCAGCGGCGAACTGCAGTTCGACGCCTGGAACGTGGTGCCGGAAGACACTGCGCGCTGGGATGCCCTGCGTGAGCGCATCAAGGAACACGGCCTGCGCAACTCGCTGATGATCGCAATCGCGCCGACCGCGACCATCGCCTCGATCGCCGGCTGCTACGAGTGCGTCGAGCCGCAGGTGTCCAACCTGTTCAAGCGCGAGACCCTGTCCGGTGACTTCCTGCAGGTCAACCGCTACCTGGTCAACGAGCTGAAGAAGCTGGGCCTGTGGACGCCGGAAATGCGCGATGCCATCAAGCTGGCCGAAGGCTCCATCGCGGGTCTGCCACAGATCCCGGAAACGCTGCGTGAGGTCTACCGCACCGCGTGGGAACTGCCGATGCGTTCGCTGATCGACATGGCCGCCGAGCGTGGCGCCTTCATCGACCAGTCGGCCTCGCTCAACCTGTTCATGGAAAGCCCGAACATCGGCGCGATGTCCTCCATGTACATGTACGCCTGGAAGCAGGGCATCAAGACCACCTACTACCTGCGTTCGCGCCCGGCCACCAAGATCGCCAAGACCACGGTGAGTGCCGCCGCACCGGCCAAGGTGTTCAGCCCGGACGAAGCCATCGCCTGCTCGCTGGAAAACCCGGAAGCCTGCGAGGCGTGCCAGTAAGAGCGGCACCGCCGCGCGGTAGTGCCGGCCGCTGGCCGGCACTCGAACACCTCGCACCTGTAGAGCCGAGCCATGCTCGGCTGCAGCACGGAAACACCAAGGTAGCGCCGGGCCATGCCCGGCGTTTTGACCCGAGAATTCAAGGAAACACCCATGGCCGACAAGCCCAAGCAGATGCTGCTCGATCCCGGTTTTGAACTGACCCTGCGCCCGATGCGCTACCCGCAGTTCTATGACATGTACCGGAATGCGATCAAGAACACCTGGACGGTGGAAGAGATCAACTTCCAGATCGACATCACCGACCTGCACAGCAAGATGTCGCCGGGCGAGCGCCACCTGATCCACCGCCTGGTCGCGTTCTTCGCCACCGGCGACTCGATCGTGTCCAACAACCTGGTGCTGAACCTGTACCAGCATCTCAATGCACCGGAAGCGCGCATGTACCTGTCGCGCCAGCTGTATGAAGAAGCGCTGCACGTGCAGTTCTACCTGACCCTGCTCGACAACTACCTGCCGGATCCGGAAGAGCGCGCCAAGGCGTTCTCGGCGGTGGAGAACATCGACTCGATCAAGAAGAAGGCCGATTTCTGCTTCAAGTGGATCGACTCGATCCAGGACCTGACCCGCATCGAGACCCGCGAACAGCGCCGCCAGTTCCTGCTCAACCAGATCTGCTTCGCTGCATGCATCGAAGGCCTGTTCTTCTTCGCCGCGTTCGCCTACGTGTACTACTTCCGTTCGCGCGGCCTGCTGCCGGGCCTGGCCTCGGGCACCAACTGGGTGTTCCGCGACGAGAGCGCGCACATGGAGTTCGCCTTCGAGTCGGTGCGCGTGGTGCGTGAGGAAGAGCCGGACCTGTTCGACGACGAGATGAAGCAGCAGGTCTACGACATGCTGGCCGAAGCCATCGAATGCGAAGTGCAGTTCGCCGAGGACGTGCTGTCCGGCGGCGTGGCCGGCATCTCGACCCGTGACATGCGCCAGTACCTGCAGCACTGTGCCGATCAGCACTTCGCCAAGCTGGGCATGGAAAAGAAGTACAACGTGCGCAACCCGCTGCCGTTCATGGAGCTGCAGGACGTGCAGGAGCTGACCAACTTCTTCGAACGCCGCGTCTCGGCCTACCAGGTCGGCGTGCAGGGCGAAGTCGCCTTCGACATGAACTTCTGATCGAAGCGGTCAGGCCTGTCGCAACGAAAAACCCCGGCCAGCGCCGGGGTTTTTCGTTTCTGTAGCGTCGAGCCATGCTCGACTGATCTCCGCAAACAGCAGTCGAGCACGGCTCGACTCTACAAGGAGCGGCTAGCGCCGCCCTTCCACCGCCATGCGCACCGCCAGCCCGGCCAGCACCGTGCCCATCAGCCAGCGCTGCACCCTCTGCCAGGTGGGGCGTGCGGCCAGGAAGCCAGCGATGCTGCCGGCGGTCAGCGCGATCATGCCGTTCACGCTGACGCTGACCAGGATCTGGGTGGAGCCCAGCACGATCGACTGCATCAGCACGCTGCCTTCGCTGTCCGGGTGCAGGAACTGCGGCAGCAGCGACAGGTACATCACCGCCACTTTCGGGTTCAGCAGATTGGTCAGGAATCCCATCGTGAACAGCTTGCGCGGGCTGTCCTGCGGCAGGTCACGCACCGCGAACGGCGAACGGCCGCCGGGCTTCAGCGCCTGCCAGGCCAGGTACAGCAGGTACAGCGCGCCACCAATGCGCAGCGCCTCATAGGCGAACGGCACGGTCATCAGCACGGCGGTGATGCCCAGCGCCGCGCACAGCATGTAGAACACGAAGCCCAGCGCCACCCCGCCCAGCGAGATCAGCCCGGCGAGCGGCCCTTGGCAGATCGAGCGCGAGATGACGTAGATCATGTTCGGCCCGGGCGTGAGCACCATGGCCAGCGAAACCAGCGCGAAGGCCAACAGGTCGGAAAGTGCGGGCATGGGCGGTTCTGGCAGTGGGCGTGGCGCAGTGTAGCGCTGCCTGCACGGGGCCTGGCTTAAAATTGCCGCACCCCACACCGAAGCACCCCCATGACCCCGATCCCCGAGACCGTGCCGCCCACCGAAGTGCGCATGGCCGAAATCGTCTTCCCCAACCACACCAACCACCTCGGCACCCTGTTCGGTGGCCAGGCACTGGCGTGGATGGACAAGGCCGCCTTCCTGGCCGCCGCCCGCTATTCGCGCCGCACCGTGGTGACCGCGCGCAGCGACCAGGTCGACTTCAAGCTGCCGATCCGCATCGGCCAGATGGTGGAAACCATCGGCCGCATTGTCGAAGTCGGCCGCAGCTCGATGAAGGTCGAGGTGGAACTGGTCGCCGAGGACCTGCATAGCGGCGAGCGCAAGCTGTGTACCCGCGGCCACTTCGTGATGATCGCGCTGGACGAGGACGGCCACCCGATCGCGGTGCCGCCGCTGCCGGCCGCCTGAGCCGGCGCTTGCACGGGCGCTGCGGCGCCCCCATCTGGCAGCCATGACCTCGCCGCTGACCGACTTCATCGACCGCGCCCGGCGCCTGTTCGTGCTGACCGGCGCCGGTTGCAGCACCGCCTCGGGCATTCCCGATTACCGGGATGCCGACGGCCAGTGGAAGCGCACCCCGCCGGTGACCTACCAGGCGTTCATGGGCGAAGCGGGTACCCGCCAGCGCTACTGGGCGCGCAGCCTGCTGGGCTGGCCGCGCTTCGGCCTGGCCCGGCCCAACGGTACCCACCAGGCCCTGGCCGCGCTGGAAAACCACGGCAAGCTGCAGCTGCTGCTGACCCAGAACGTGGACGGCCTGCACCAGCGTGCCGGCAGCCACAATGTCATCGACCTGCATGGCCGCCTGGACCGGGTGCGCTGCATGGGCTGCGAGCGCCGCAGCGGCCGCGAGGATTTCCAGCAGCGGCTGCTGGACGCCAATCCGGGCTGGGATGCACTGGAGGCCGGCATCGCGCCCGATGGCGATGCCGATCTGGAGACCGATTTCTCCACGTTCGTGGTGCCCGATTGCCCGTACTGCGGCGGCCTGCTGAAGCCGGATGTGGTGTTCTTCGGCGAGAACGTGCCGCGTGAACGGGTGGCGGCGGTGCACGATCACCTCCAGCAGGCCGACGCCGTGCTGGTGGTGGGCTCGTCGCTGATGGTCTATTCCGGCTTCCGCTTCGTGCAGGCGGCGGCGAAGGCAGGGGTGCCGGTGGCGGCGCTGAACCGCGGCCGCACCCGAGCCGACGACCTGCTGTTGTTCAAGGATGAGCGGGACTGCGCTGAAGCGCTGGCCGCCTGGGCTTCGCGCTGAGCCGAGCATGGGCTCGGCTCTACAAGGGGCGAGGGCTTCTGTAGGGCCGAGCGCACGCTCGGCTGCTGCAGGTCACGCGAAACAGCGATCCATCCAGACGGTTGATTCGCAGGCCGTGCGGCGGTGCAATACGCCCCCTCTATCCGCCTGTCCCCCGCATCGCCGTGACCCAGCTGTTCTCGCCGATCTCGTTCGGCCCCCTGACCCTGTCCAACCGCATCGTCATCGCGCCGATGTGCCAGTACTCCGCCGAAGACGGTCGCGCCAGCGACTGGCACGCCATGCACCTGGGCAACCTGGCGCAGTCCGGCGCCGGCCTGCTGATCCTGGAAGCCACTGCGGTCGAGCCGCGCGGCCGCATCAGCTGGGCCGACCTGGGCTTGTGGGACGACGGCACCGAGGCCGCGCTGGCGCAGGTGCTGGCCAGCGTCCGCCGCTGGTCGCCGATGCCGCTGGGCATCCAGTTGGGCCACGCCGGCCGCAAGGCCTCGGTGAACCGCCCATGGGACGGTGGTGGACAGCTGCCGGCCGGTGATGCGCGTGGCTGGGCCACCGTGGCGCCGTCGCCGCTGCCGTTCCATGCCGCCGACCCGGCACCGCAGGAACTGGACGAGGCCGGCATCGCCGAGCTCATCGCCGCCTTCGCCGCCAGCGCGGTGCGCGCCGAGCGCCTGGGCTTCGAGCTGATCGAGCTGCATGCCGCGCACGGCTACCTGCTGCACCAGTTCCTGTCGCCGCTGAGCAACCGCCGCACCGACGGCTATGGCGGCTCGCTGCCGAACCGCCTGCGCCTGCTGGTGGAAGTATTCGACGCTGTGCGTGCGGCGGTATCGGACAAGATCGCCGTGGGCGTACGCATTTCCGCCAGCGACTGGGTCGATGGCGGCTGGGACCTGGTGCAGAGTGAAGCGCTGGCCCAGGTGCTGGACGCGCGCGGCTGCAACTTCCTGCATGTCTCCAGCGGTGGCCTGGACGAGCGGCAGAAGATCACCGTCGGTCCCGGCTACCAGGTGCCGTTCGCCGCAGCGATCAAGGCCAAGGTACGCATGCCGGTGATCGCGGTGGGCATGATCACCGAACCGGAACAGGCCGAGTCGATCCTGCGCCATCGCCACGCCGATGCCGTGGCCCTGGCGCGCGGCATCCTCTACGACCCGCGCTGGCCGTGGCATGCCGCCGCCGCGCTGCGCGACAGCGTGGAACCGGCGCCGCAGTACCTGCGCTGCGAGCCGCGCGACGCGCGCGGCGTGTTCAAGGCGCGCTGAGGCTCACACCCGCCAAGCCGGCGCCATGCCGGCCTGCAGGTGCTCGAACAGCGCGCGGATCTTGGCGGTGAAGTCGCGGCGGTCGCTGACGCAGAAATAGACGTCCATCGGTTCCGGCCGCCACGCGCTGTCGGTACCGAACACCGCCTGCAGTCGGCCGTCGCGCAGGTAGGGCTCGGCCACGAACGCAGCCAATCGTGTGATGCCGGCACCCGCCGCCGCCAGCGACGCCAGCGCATCGATGTCATCGCAGACCATGCTCGGCGGCAGCGCGGCGTCCACGCGTTGGCCGTCCTTCAGCAGGCCCCAGCGCAGCGGCCGGCCATCGGTGGGGAAGCGGTGCAGCAGCCCGCGATGGCTGCCCAGATCCGAGGGTTCCTGCGGGGTGCCATGGGCCTGCAGGTAGGCCGGCGAGGCGCAGAACACGAACGGCACGCGCGCCAGCTGCCGTGCGACCACACCGTCTTCCAGCTGCGCGCCGATGCGGATGCTGGCATCCACCGCCTCTGGACCATGCTGCACGGCACGGTCAGTCAGCCGCAGTTCCAGCTGCAGCTGCGGGTAGCGTTGCTGCAGTGACGGCAGCAACGGTGCCAGCACGTGGCGGCCGAACGCGCTGCTGCTGGCGATGCGCAGGGGGCCGGCCGGTTCGATATCACCGGAGGTGACCATCGCCTGCGCGCGCGCCAGGTCGCCCTCGATGTGGCGCACCTGCGCCAGGTACAGCGCGCCAGCCTCGCTGAGGGCCAGTTGGCGCGTACTCCGGTTCAGCAGCCGTACGCCCAGATGCGCTTCCAGCCGGTTGATGTTCTGGCCGACCGCGGTGGCGCTGATGCCAAGGATGCGGGCCGCGGCGGCAATGCTGCCGGTCTCTGCGGTGCGGGTGAAGCTGCGGATCAGTTGCAACAGGTTCATGACCGACCAGCTTGCCACGGTGATGGCCAAGTATCGCTTGGGACTGAACCAAGCGGTTCGGTTGCATCGGTGATGATCCGGCTGCTGGGCAGGAAGCTGCCCTACACTGTGGCGATGCGCCCCGATTCCATCCTCACCCTGTCCTGCCCCGACCGTACCGGCATCGTCTACCGCGTGTCCGGCCTGCTGTTCGACCACGGCTGCAATATTCTCGACGCCCAGCAGTTCGGCGACGAGGAAAGTGGCCGCTTCTTCCTGCGCGTGCATTTCGACCGCGATGCCAGCCTGCCGCTGGAAACCGTGCATGCCGCGATGGCCAAACTTGCCGAAGGCTTCGGCATGGACTGGCAGCTGCATGACGGCCGCCGCCGCGCACGCCTGCTGGTGCTGGTCAGCAAGCAGGGGCACTGCCTCAACGACCTGCTGTTCCGTGCCCACAGCGGCCAGCTGAAGGTCGATATCGCGGCAGTGGCGTCCAACCACGCCGACTTCGCGCCATTGGCCGCGTCCTACCAGGTACCGTTCCACCACCTGCCGGTGACCGCCGATACGCGTGCGGTGCAGGAGCAGCAGATCATCGACCTGGTCGAGCGTGAGCGCATCGACCTGGTGGTGCTGGCGCGCTACATGCAGATCCTGTCACCCACGCTGTGCCGCGCGCTGGCCGGCCGTGCGATCAACATCCACCACAGCTTCCTGCCCAGCTTCAAGGGCGCGCAGCCGTATCACCAGGCGCACGCGCGCGGAGTCAAGATCATCGGTGCCACCGCGCACTACGTCACCGAGGATCTGGACGAAGGCCCGATCATCGAACAGGACGTGGCCCGCGTCGACCACGCCATGGCGCCGCGCGAGCTGGTGCGGCTGGGCAGCGATACCGAATCGCTGGTGCTGGCGCGCGCGGTGCGCCGCCATGTGGAGCACCGCATCCTGCTCAACGGGCACCGCACGGTGGTGTTCCGGTAACGTGCTGCCCCTTCGGGGTTCGCCGGGCATGGCCCGGCGCTACCCACGGGTGTGATCCGGTGGTGCCGGCCGCTGGCCGGCAACTGCAGGGGTCCAGGCGTTGCCGGCCAGCGGCCGGCACTACCACCGGCGACCACGCGTCAGATGATCGCGATCCCCGCTTTGCCCAGCGCTTCGCGCACCATCGCGTTGTTGGCTTCGGTCACCGGCCGGGTCAGGTCCCACAGGAACTTCACCCGGAAACCGGACTTCACCGCGTCCTGCGCGCTCCACAGCACGCAGTAGTCGCGGGCCAGGCCACAGACGTGCACTTCGCGGATGCGGCGCTCGTGCAGCCAGCCGGCCAGGCCGGTGGCCGGGCGCTCGCCATCGGGGCCGTGGTTCTCGCGGAAGGCGCTGTACGAATCCACCTGTGGGCGGGTGCCCTTGCGCAGGATCAGGTCGGCCGTGGTCCAGTCCACGCCCGGGTGCAGCGCGGCGCCATCGCTGCCCTGCACGCAATGGTCGGGCCACAGGGTTTGTGGCTGCGCGTGCAGCAGGATGGTCTCGAACGGTCGCTTGCCGGGGTGCTGGCTGGCGAACGAGGCGTGGTCGGCCGGGTGCCAGTCCTGGGTCGCCACCACGGTGCGGTAGCGGCGCTGCGCCAACAGGTCGGCAATCGGCGCCACCAGCGCATCGCCCTGGTCGCAGGCCAGCGCACCGCCCGGCATGAAGTCCGGCTGCAGGTCGATCACCAGCAGGGCGACATCGGCGGGCACGGCGGTCATGGCAGATCCACTACATCAGAAGGGGCGACCAGCGTGGCCGCCCCATGCCTGCACGTCAATCGCCCTGCGGCGTCCCAGCGTCCTGCCCGTAGTACAGCAGGCCGATCCTGATCCGCTCGCGGCCGTTCTCACGGCGATGGCGGTTGGCATCGCGCAGCGAGTACACGCAGCCGCAGTACTCCTGCTGGTAGAACTGCTCGCGCTTGCTGATCTCGATCATGCGGCTGGCACCGCCGCCCTTGCGCCAGTTGTAGTCCCAGTACTGCAGGCCTTCATAGCGCGACGCCGCACGGATGCCGCAGTCGTTGATCTGCGCCATGTTCTTCCAGCGCGAGATGCCCAGCGACGAACTGATGGTGTCGTAGCCGTGTTCATGCGCGTACAGCGCGGTGCGCTCGAAACGCATGTCGAAGCACATCGTGCAGCGGATGCCGCGCTCGGGCTCGTTTTCCATGCCACGCGCACGGCAGAACCAGTTGTCGGTGTCGTAGTCGCAGTCGATGAACGGGATGCCGTGCTGCTCGGCGAAGCGGATGTTCTCCTGCTTGCGCAGCTCGTACTCCTTCACCGGGTGGATGTTGGGGTTGTAGAAGAAGATCGCGTAGTCGATCCCGGAAGCGGTGATCGCCTCCATCACTTCGCCGGAACAGGGCGCGCAGCACGAATGCAGCAGCAGGCGCTTGCCATCGGCGGGCAGGGTAAGGGTGGGGCGTTGGAACTCGGTCATCGTGGCGTGCGTCAGGGCGTGGGAGCGGTCTGGCCGGTTACCGTGAACAGGACGCGCGCGGCCACGCCGCCTGCGCATGCAGGCTGGCGATGGCCCCGGCACCCTCCCCGCGGAGAGTCCAGGTCGAATCAGGGGACGGTCGTGTCCCCCGGCCGGGGCCGGTCTTCGGGCTGATGGACACGGACCGCAGCCCACCTACTCCCTGCCGCTTCCCAGGCGCGAGCCCAGTGCTGTTGGCAGGATTCGTTTCCATTCACCGCTGCGGGGCAGCTCCGGAATGGGCGCGCCAGGCGCCTTCACCGGATTCCCGTTTAAATCCTTCCCCGCGCGTGAACGCCTGGAGGGATACCTTCGGCGCGCCCACGGTGGACGCGTTGGCGGCGCGGGTCAAGGGGGCGCTGGGGTCGGACGGAGCCCAATCGCCTTTTCAACGTAATAGTCACAGCGAAGATGGCTGCCTTGTGCGTTCAGGCGCCTAATCAACGGAATGAAAAGAGTGGCGCCACGAGTGGCTGGATTTTCTAGTGACGAATTGAGTAATTCGAATTGACTAATAAGCTTGGTGAATCCTCCGTGCGAGCACTTGCCATCGCCCAAGTTTTGAAAGGTGGGCTTCATGGCTATAATTTTTCGCAAATTGCACTCGTGTGGGATGCTGGAGATTAATACTTCTAATTCATTTCGACTGTTTGGGCAGGACCCTATATGCCGAAGCTCCGTACGTATTAATTAGAACTTTGCGAAAGTCCGGCTCTACGCTCAGAACAAAAGCAAGTTCACCTTTAAGTCTGATGGCTTCTTCATCGGACATATTTCCGCTAAGGAAGCGCAAGACACCCGCTCTTACTCCGCGCTTTCTCTCTCTTCCTACGCTTACGCCGCCTTGATTTGTTAGCGTCAAGCCTGTCACAGTCATGGAAGTTGAGCGACCTACTGCGACCCTCTTGTCTTCATTAAAGCTAAGTCTTGGCTGAGTGCAGTCTCTGACAAGCTTGCGGATAATATTCTCAGCCTCGACCAGTACGTCGGGCGAGTTGCATGATATTGATATGTCGTCGGAATATCGACTGTATCTAACATTCAGTGGCAACATGGATTCGCTGATGCTGCTGTCCAACAAGTACATGGCAGCATTTGCAAGAAACGGAGAGCTAGGTGCACCAATGCACAGAACTTTCTCTCCATTTGGGCGCCATGTGCAAGAGTTGATGATGAACAGTATTTCAGCATCAGTCATGTTTTCGCAGCTGCTTTGCAGTACTTTTGCGAGCGTTGCTGCGTTAATGCTGCCGAAAAAATCTTTGAAGTCGAGCTTCGTAAGAAATCGACATCCTGCATGCACAGAGGCATTAATTAGGATTGAGCTGTTCTTTTTGTAGGCTGTGGCAAGTGGGTGAACGAGAAGTTGTGGCGAAAGTATGTCGCATATCGCGCGTTGAACAGCTTTCACCTCCCTAGCTGGTTGTGCGACAGTTCGGATGCCGCCGTTCTTCTTCCGTAAATCAAAGGTTTTGTACCTGAGAAATGCAGTCTTAGCAATTCTGTGACAACTCGATCGAGAAATTCCGGTTGTCGAAGAAATTTCCGAAACGACACCGCTCATTTTGATTTCCTGATGGCTTTGATGACATCACTTCTGCTGGAGAGTTCTTTTTCATAGAAAGCCAAGGTGTCCACCTGGATTCTTTCTTTATAGAACTTGTAATTGTCCGTCAGGCCAAACGATATTCTCGATTGCCAGTCTCTTACGAAGTAATACGTGCCATGACCCTTTCTTCGGGAGAAAAGCATTTCGCACTTTGTGAGTAGGAAGATGTACTGTGCAACCTGAATCGGCGGGATGGAGATTCCAATCTTGGCTAAGAAGTCGCAAATGTCCTTTTCGCTCAATGCGCCAAATAAGTCGCACAAGTCACAGATAAGGTTCATCGTATGCGCCGGTTCCGACAATTTGAAATTGTGCTCCTTTCCGGCTGGCGAGGCTTGATCTCTAATGCTTTGGATGATCTCCTCAATGTCGCCAGAAACGACAGAAAAATCAGCGATAGGTCTGCCGTCGTGCGCGACCCTCTCCCAGTCATAAACTAAGACTGAGCTATTGGACTTAAGCTCAATTTTATTGAGCGGGCCAAGTCGGATGAAGGATTTTTGTTCGTAGTGATGATTGGAGACTATGACCAGCAGCCGGTCAAGAAATGGTTCGCTCACTGAGAATGCACCCAGTTCCGCAATAGAACCAGCAGTCTCCACCACTAAAACAATAACAGCAGAAAGGCCTGCTAGATGTTCTTCAAAGGTAAGGAGGTCGGAATATACCCCTCCATCAAGCCAATCTTTCGTGTCTTCTGCCAGCCGAACTCGATGGGCCAATTCGTGCCGGCCGTTAGTTAGCTCGGAATATATTAGATGCCTTACCGACTTGACAGGATGGGGCTGGATGTCACTGATGCCCCCGCAAAGAAGGATAAAGCCCTCAAAAGCCTTTACCCTGGTCTTTGTAAGATCCACATTTTCCAAAAAAACTAGCCGTGGATCACCATCACTGCTCTTCACCAAGAGAACGCCCCGTATAGCCGGTGCGGGCTTACCGCGAGGACCCACTGGACCGGAACGGTGAGCCCGTGCCGGCTATGCGGGGCGATAAACCCAATCAATCCATAGCTGTCTGGCGCAACGCCAGACTATTCTGCTTCCATTTCAAGCGCGTAAAGAGCACCTCGATTTTCACCGTTTCAGTTCGCTTGTCAAGCATATGTAGCGGCGCGTGTGAGGTTCAAGCGTGACGGAGGTGCAAGTGACCCATTGACTTGCCGACATCTGCCAAGAGGTCCGGTGGCCGGTGAGGCTATCCAACGCGAGAGGGCCCTTTCAGCGCCCCGCCGCCGCCCGGGCCCGGATGGCGTCCAGCCGCTGGTCGTGCAGCAGGCGGCCGTTCTCCCACACGGTCACCATTGCGTCCTCGAAGCCGTCCGGCAGGGTGTCGTCGCCGTTGGCCGGCAGTGGCACTGTATGCAGGCTGCCGTCATCCAGGCGGCGCAACAGGTGCATGCGGCCGCGCTTGCTGGTCTTGCCCGCATCGGTGACCGGATCCTTGTAGACGTCGATCCACTCACCGTCGACCCGTGCCGCCGAGCACTTCAGCGCGAACTTCTGGGTGTCGCGGTCCAGCCGCTGCAACAGCGCGCCGCCCATGCCGAAGGCCACGTTGTCGGCCGAATAGCCGTCGCCGGTGATGCGCTGCAGGATGGCGCGGATCGTATCCGGGTTGATGCCATCGCCCTGGATCACCCGCACGTGGTTGAGCACGCGGTAGCCCTTGCCGTTGATCACGTGGCCGAACGCTTCATCCAGCCGGCGCAGGCTTTCGGCCACCACCTCCACCGGGTCGCCCGAGTCGGGACGGATGACCAGGGTGGCGCCCGAAGCGATCACTTCATCGCGCAGGGTGGTACCCCAGTGCTCACTGATCGCGCGGTAGATGTCATAGCTGTCCGACACCACTGCCACGATCGCGCCCGGCGTGCCGAACTGGCGCAGCATGTTGCGGTAGGCGTCCACTTCGCGCTCGCGGCCCCAGCTGGTGATGGTGCTGTGCTCGGCGGCGGGAATCGAATAACCGGCCATTGGCGCGTGATAGTGGGCACGGGCCAGGCACAGGGCCGATACGGTGTCGGTGCCGAGGAAGTTGACCAGGTGTGCGGCACCGCCCAGCGCGGCCGATTCCAGGCTCGATACCCCGCGCGCGCCGAAGTCGTGCAGCTTGAACGGCAGCTGCCCCTGCGGATCGTCGCTGGTCCGCTGCAGGAACGCAGCAATGGTCTGCCGTGCATGCCAGCTGATGGTGGCCACGGTGACCGGATACCACACGCGCAGCAGCAGCGTTTCCAGGTACGACGGCACCCAGAACGCAGCCGGATCGGTCGACTCGATGGTCATCAGTGCCTGGTGGGTGGGCACCACGCTGCCCTCGGGAACGGCGCGGATGCGCACCGGCAGGTGGCCGCCAAGCCGGTCGACGATATCGCGCCAGCCGGCCTCGTTGAACGGTTCGCCGTGCGCGGCGAATACCGCAGCAGCGTCGTCGATGTCGGCGTGGGTGACCGGTCGTGCCAGCGCCTCCTTGAGGATCGCCTGCAGGCCGAAGAACACCGTCCGATCGTGCAGGCCGCCACGTGATTCCACATAGAAGAACGTGGCATCGGTGCCCGGCGGGTACTGCAGCCAATGGCTGGCCTTGTAGCTGTCGGTATTGAGGAGAAGATTATCGAGGTAGTGCATGACGGAAGCTCCTTCGCGTCGAGTGACACCAGCGGTCTATCCGCCGGCGGGGAGGCCGGGCCTGTCAGCCGCGGCCGAGGAAATACTCCAGGATGTGCAGGTGGTCTTCGAACAGCTGCGGGCCCATGTCCAACGCCTCACTCACCGGTATCCAGCGCGCCTTGTCGGCGTCGTCGCCACCGCGCACCGGCGGCAGTTCGCCGGCCGGGAATTCGAAGTGGAAACCGTGGGTGATGGTGCGGCCGCGCTGGCTGCGGTCGGGGTGGTCGAAGACCTGCTGGCCCTTCAGCGAACCCTTCAGCACCGGCAGCGGAATCTTCAGACGGGTTTCCTCGCGCAGTTCGCGCAGGCAACTGTCCAGCAGGCTCTGCTCCTGGCCGACGAAACCGCCGGGCAGCGCCCATAGCCCCTTGCCGGGTTCCGAACGGCGACGCACCAGCAGCACGTGGCCTGAATGCACCACCACCGCATCGGTGGTGACGAAGGTGGGCGCGTAGGGTGCATCCTTCCAGGCGGCCTTGTACTGTTCGATGAAGCGGTACTCGGCCACCAGCTTGGCATACGCAGGCGCGCTCTTGCGGAACGCTTCGAGCATGTCGAACACCGGCGCCGGCACATTGCCACGCAGCATCAGCAGCGCGCCGTGGAAGTCGACGTCGCCGGCCTCGAACAGGTAACGCCGCAGTTCGGTGGCCGACAGCGTGGCGGTGTGCTGCACGTCCACCAGCGGCCATTGCGGGAACTCCCGCAGGTAGTAGCTGGAGGCATCCTTGTCCATGCCGATCAGGCCCACCTTTGCATCGGCGGCGGCACCGTCGTTGCGCAGGGCGTCGGCCACCTGGCGCTGCACGTTGGCGATCCACTGTGCTTCGTTGTACAGGTGGTCACGCAGCGGGCGGATCAGCAGGCGGTCGGTGTGGCCATCGAGGGCGGCCTGGATCATCACGGCGCGTTCGGCCACGGTCCAGGGATTGCGGAGGCTGCGGGGAGTATCGGCAGAGCCGACCAGGAAGATCAGCTTGCGGGCCCGGCTCAGCGCCAGGCGGGCAACGGCGGCGTGGCCGTTGTGGAAGGGCTCGAATCGCCCGATGAAGACGAGATAGTCGAATTCCATGAGAATCCCTCATGTCGTTGTGGCAGCCGCGGGTCTGTCCCTTGGCTTGCTGCAGATGCTACGCCGATGGCGGGGCCGGTCAAGCCTGCAGGCCTGCCATCTGCTGAACGCCGCAGATTCCTGCCCGGACTGCGGTGGTGTTCTCAGGCCCTGAGAAGCCGCTGCGCCATACTGGCATCCACGCGGCGGACGGCATGCTCGGGGGCAAGACGGTGGCGGACAAGTACTGCGATCTGGTCATGAAAGGCGGCATCACCAGCGGCATCGTGTACCCCAATGCGGTACTGGCGCTGGCACGCGAGTACCGGTTCAAGAGCATTGGCGGCACCTCTGCCGGCGCCATCGCTGCGGCGGTGGCGGCTGCGGCGGCATGCGGTGATCGCCGCCAGCAGGCCGGCGAGCACCTGCCCGGTGATGCCGGTTATGGCGGGCTGTCGGCAGTGTCGGCGCAGTTGTCGCGGCGGGGGTTCATCTACAGCCTGTTCCAACCGGCGCGGGGCGCGCGCGCGGCCTATCGGCTGCTGGTGGTGCTGACCGGCAATGCCAGCTTGCCGCACAAGCTGCTGTGCCTGGCGGTGGCGGTATTCGAGATCGCGCCGCTGGAAGTGCTGGTGTCGCTGGCGCTGCTGCTCGGCCTGGGCTGGTGGGGCGGGGGCTGGAGCGGCGTGGCCGCGACGCTGCTGCCGTCGCTGCTGTGCGCCTACGGTGCAGGCGTGGCCGGAGCCGCGCTGCGGGTGGCGCGGGTGGCGCGGCGCAACCTGCTGGGCCTGTGCAGCGGCCTCGGCCGTGATGCACGCAAGCCGGCGTTGACCGAGTGGCTGCACGAGTGCCTGCAGCAGTTGTCCGGCAAGCCGCTGGATGCACCGCTGACCTTTGCCGACCTGCACGACGCGCCGCGCTATGCCGGCGAGCCGGACAGCCCGCATGCGATCAGCCTGCAGATGATCACCACCTGCGTGTCGCACAACGAGCCGCGCACACTGCCGCTGGGCGGCGCGCAGTTCTGGTTCCTGCGCGAGGAGTTCGAGCAGCTGTTTCCCGCCAGCGTGGTGCAGTGGCTGGTGACGCAAGCCGGTCCGCCGCTGGAGGTGGAAGGGCGCCGGTACTACCACTTGCCGCAGGGCCCGAAGCTGCCGGTGCTGGTGGCCACGCGCATGAGCCTGAGCTTCCCGCTGCTGATCAGCGCGGTGCCGCTGCATGAGCCCTCGCGCCGCGAACGCCGCTGCGAACCGACCGCGCCGGCAGCCGACCCGGAGCACAACGTGGCCGACAGCATGGAAGGGCTGACCAGCGCCGGGCAGACCTGCGGCCCTGTGATCACCGCGTTCCGCATCTGCTGGTTCTCCGATGGCGGCATCAGCAGCAACTTCCCGATCCATCTGTTTGATGCCGCGCTACCGCGCTGGCCGACCTTCGCCATCAACCTGGTCTACCCGCAGCATGCCGAAGACGTGGGTCGCGGCAGTGATGGCCGACAGGCGCTGGAACGTGCCGTGTTCCTGCCCACCGAAAACCGCCACGGTTGGCAACGGCATTACCAGTCCATTGCCACGCCGCTGGCCGCAGCCGAACTGGGGCGCTTCCTGTTCGCCGTCGTGGCGACCATGCAGAACTGGCGCGACCTGCTGCAGGCGCGCGCACCGGGTTATCGCGACCGCATCGTGCACGTGAGCCTGCAGGGCGACGAGGGTGGCATGAACCTGGACATGCCGCAGGAGGTGCTGACCCGCATCGCCGACAAGGGCAGCCTGGCGGGCGCGCGCTTCTGTTCGTTCTCGTTCGGGAACCACTACTGGATCCGCTGGCGCAACCTGGCCTCGGCCTACCAGCGCTACACACTGGAAGTGGCGCGTACCGACGACCCGGCGCAGCAGGTGCTGGCCTACCGCGCGGCGTACTCGATGGTTGCCCGTGGCGAGCCGGCACCGCCGTCGTACAAGCTGGGCTCGGAAGACAAGCGTCGCGGCTCGCAGCAGCTGTGGGCGCAGATGGTCGAGCAGGGCCGAACCTGGGAAGACCTGGGCCCGGACCTGACCGATGGCGCACCGCGCCCGCTGCCGCAGATGAAGGTGACGCCGATCTACTGATCGGCGCCGATACAATTGCGCGTCTCGCTGCAAGGAGTTTTGGATGTCTGCCCGTCAGGAACTGCTGGATCTGCTTGAACGCCTCGATATCCGCGACCCGGAGCACCTGCCGGTTGTGCCACTGGCCGCGTACTTCGAAGGGAACGATTTCGAAGAGTGCATTGCACCGAACCAGTGGGGCTACGGCCGCCCGCCGATTGCCGAGCTGTACGCACGCCTCGCTGCGATTGCCGAAAAGCCCGAAGTGGAAGGTGTCTACGTGGGGCTGCACCAGGACTGGGGCAGCGCACTGGACGACGACAGCGAATGGCCTGCCGCGGAGAACGTGCACGTGCTGACCAGTGCCGACGTCGAGACCGTGGAAGGCTGGCTGCAGGGTCTGGAGTGCGACGGCGTGGGCGAAGGCTGGCCGTACGGCCAACACATCGACGCACCCGTGCCCTCGGGAGGCCACCGCGTACTGACCGTGTTCTGGGACTAGAACGCGCCAACCAGGGTTGGCACCTAATGGGGTCAGAGCCCGTTGCGTGGCAACGGGATCTGACCCCGTGCCGTTCCAACAGCCGCGGAAACTGTCGAAGGTGGGGTGGGTCCGGTTGCAGGGGCGTGAGCCGCATGGGCCCGAGGCGTGCCTCGGGCGGGTTGGGCAGGACGCCCAACCCCGGTCTTGCCGTGTGCGCAGGACAGCGCACACGAGCAAGCGGCGACCGGGCTTACATGGGTGAGGGCGCTTTGCTTGCGAAGCACTGCTTCGCAAGCGCCCGAACGCACAGCCGCCAGCGGCTGGGCCGGGCCCCGGAGGGGTACTTGCAGCGTCCCCTGCAACCGGATCCACCCCGCCATCTCCCGGAATGCCCGCTTCTGCTTTTGAGGTTGCCGGCCAGCGGCCGGCACTACCGCAGGTGCAGGGCGCAGCCCTGCAAACCCCCCTACCTCCCCGGCAGCTGCGCGAACGCGCGCTGCATGCAGTCCTCGCGTGGGCACACCCGGCAACCCGGTCCGATCGATACCGAGTTGCCCGGGCTCTGCACATCCAGCCCCAGTGAATACACCAGTCGCTCGGCATGCTGCAGATCGCAGCCCAGCGCCACCGCGAAGGTCTTGCGGGGCTGGCCATGGCCGACCGGGCCACTGCTGACCTGCCGCGCCAGCCAGAAATGGCGGCGCCCGTCGGGCATGCGCGCGGTCTGGGTAAGGATGCGACCGGGCTGGTTGAACGCTTCGTAGACGATCCACAGCGGGCACGAACCGCCCACCTGCGAGAAGTGGAAATCGGTGGCCGAATGGCGCTTGGATACGTTGCCCGCGCGGTCCACGCGGATGAAGAAGAACGGCAGGCCGGGCGCACTGCGCCGTGCCAGCGTGCTCAGCCGGTGGCAGACCGCCTCGAAGCCGACGCCGAACTGGTGCGCCAGCAGTTCGATGTCGTAGCTGCTGGCCTCGGCCGCACGCAGGAAGCGCATGTAGGGCATGACCAGCGCGCCGGCGAAGTAGTTCGAAAGACCCACCCGCGCCTGCGCGATGCGTGCGTCATCGGTGAAGCCGGCACGCGCCACCACCGCATCGATCTGCGGCAGGTAGCCGTGCAGGGCCAGTTCGGCGGCCATCTGGAACGCCTGCTGGCCCGGTTCCAGATAATCGGGTAGCCACAACCGGCGCGTGCCGGCGTCGTACTGGCGCTTCTCGCGCCCGGCCTGCAGCGCGGCCACTTCCACCAGCACGCCGTGGCGGTCGGCCAGCAGCTGGCGCAGGCGTGGCGCCACATGCCCGGGCGACAGCCCCCACTCGGCGAACAGGCGTTCGGCCAGCTCGTCCAGTTCGGGAATGTGGTTGTGCATGCGGTTGAAGAACTCACGCACCTGGTCACCGGCGGGCAGGGTGCTGCCGGCGCCGGGCTCGCCCAGTTGGAACTCCAGCGCGGCGGCATGTTCGCGCAGTGCCAGATGGCGGCGATGCAGGTCCAGCAGCGCGCGGCTGACCTGCGGCAGGTTGCCCGCCAGGGCGCGCAGTTCGGTCGCGCTGACTTCGGCCAGGCCCAGGTCGCGCAGGGTCTCGCCCAGCGCTTCCTGCAGCGCGGCGGGTTCATCCTCGTCGAACAGTGCGGAAACGTCGCCCAATACCTCGCCCAGCTTCTTCTGCACCGCTGGTGTGAGTGGGCGCTTGTTGCGCTCGATCTGGTTCAGGTAGCTGGCCGACAGCCCCAGCGCACGCGCCAGGTCAACCTGGCTGTAGCCGCGCTGTTCGCGCAGCCGCAGCAGGCGCAGGCCGAGTTGCCGCTGGGGAGCTGAGAGATTCACAGAATTAACAGGAATCGTGGGGCGTGTTGGCCAGATTAAGCGGATTCAGCCCAGAAATCGAGACGGGTGCTGTGAATAATGCCAAGCATCTTTCGCACCCCGTGGGATTGTCGTCATGACTGTTGCAGCGCCCCGTATCCGCATGCTGATCGATGGCCAGTTCGTTGAATCGGCCACCTCCCACTGGCAGGACGTGATCAATCCGGCCACCCAGGACGTGCTGGCCAAGGTGCCGTTCGCCACCACCGGCGAAGTGGACGCCGCCGTCGCCGCCGCCAAGGAAGCCTTCAAGACCTGGCGCAAGACCCCGATCGGCACCCGCGCGCGCATCTTCCTGAAGTACCAGCAGCTGATCCGCGAGAACATGAGCGAGCTGGCCCACATCCTCACCGCCGAACAGGGCAAGACCCTGCCCGACGCCGAAGGCGATGTGTTCCGCGGCCTGGAAGTGGTCGAGCACGCCGCCGCCATCGGCAACCTGCAGCTGGGCGAGCTGGCCAACAACGTGGCCAATGGCGTGGATACCTACACGATCATGCAGCCGCTGGGCGTGTGCGCCGGCATCACCCCGTTCAATTTCCCGGCGATGATCCCGCTGTGGATGTTCCCGATGGCGATTGCAACGGGCAACACCTTCATCCTCAAGCCGTCCGAGCAGGACCCGATGGTCACCATGCGCCTGGTTGAACTGGCGCTGGAAGCCGGCATTCCGAAGGGCGTGCTGAACGTCGTCCACGGTGGCGAGGACGTGGTCAACGCGATCTGCGACCACCCGGACATCAAGGCCGTGTCGTTCGTCGGTTCCACCCGCGTCGGTACCCACGTCTACAACCGCGCCTCGCTGGCCGGCAAGCGCGTGCAGTGCATGATGGGCGCCAAGAACCACGCCGTGGTGCTGCCGGACGCCAACAAGGAACAGACCCTCAACGCGATGGTCGGCGCCGCCTTCGGTGCGGCCGGCCAGCGCTGCATGGCCGCCTCCACCCTGGTGCTGGTCGGTGAAGCGCGCAACTGGGTGCAGGATCTGGTTGAAAAGGCCAAGACCCTGAAGGTCAGTGCCGGCACCGTGGCCGGCACCGACGTCGGCCCGGTCATCTCCTGCAGCGCCCGCGAGCGCGTGGAAGGCCTGATCGCCTCAGGCGTGGAGCAGGGTGCCAAGCTGGTGCTGGATGGCCGCAAGCCGCAAGTGGATGGCTTCGAGAAGGGCAACTTCGTCGGCCCGACCATCTTTGCCGGTGTCACCACCGACATGCGCATCTACCAGGAAGAAATCTTCGGGCCGGTGCTGGTCATCCTCGAAGCGGAGACGCTGGAAGACGCCATCGCGATGGTCAACAGCAACCCGAACGGCAACGGCACCGCACTGTTCACCCAGTCCGGCGCTGCCGCGCGCAAGTTCCAGGAAGACATCGACGTCGGCCAGGTCGGCATCAACGTGCCGATCCCGGTGCCGGTGCCGCTGTTCTCGTTCACCGGTTCGCGCGCCTCCAAGCTGGGCGACCTGGGCCCGTACGGCAAGCAGGTGGTGCTGTTCTACACCCAGACCAAGACGGTCACCGCGCGCTGGTTCGATGACGAGACGCTGAGCCACGGCGTCAACACCACGATCAGCCTGAAGTAACGGCAGGAGCAGCCATGAGCCACTCGATGACGACGGAACTGGACGAAGCACAGCAGGCGTACCGCGAGGCTGCGCGCGACTTCGCACTGGCCGAACTGGCGCCGCACGCCGCGCGATGGGATGCGGAGGGCATCTTTCCGCGCGAGGCGATCGCCAAGGCCGGTGAGTTGGGCTTCTGCGGTCTGTACATGGACCCGGAAGTGGGCGGCAGCGGCTTGAGCCGGCTGGACGCCGCCGTCGTCATCGAGGAGCTCGCCAACGTCGATCCGTCGACGGCGGCGTACATCAGCATCCACAACATGGCCTCGTGGATGGTGTCCACGTGGGGCCAGCCGGCACTGCGCGATGCCTGGGGCAGCGACCTGTCCTCAGGCAGCAAGCTGGCCTCGTACTGCCTGACCGAGCCGGGCGCCGGTTCCGATGCGGCCTCGCTGAAGACCACCGCCGTGCGCGATGGCGACTTCTATGTGCTGAACGGCTCGAAGGCCTTCATCTCCGGCGCCGGGGCCACCGAGCTGCTGGTGGTGATGGCGCGCACCGGCGGTGCCGGTGCCGGTGGTGTCAGCGCCATTGCCGTGCCGTCGGACCTGCAGGGCATCAGCTTCGGCCGCAAGGAAGAGAAGATGGGCTGGAACAGCCAGCCCACCCGCGGCATCACCTTCGAAAACGTCCGCGTGCCGGTCAGCCACCTTCTGGGAGAGGAAGGCGGCGGCTTCAAACTGGCGATGAAGGGGCTCGACGGCGGCCGCATCAACATCGCCGCCTGTTCGCTGGGTGCCGCGCAAGGTGCGCTGGATGCCGCACGCCGTTACATGGGCGAGCGCCGCCAGTTCGGCAAGGCGCTGGCCGAATTCCAGGCGCTGCAGTTCAAGCTGGCCGACATGGTCACCCAGCTGGTGGCCGCGCGGCAGATGGTGCACACCGCCGCACGCAAGCTCGATGCCGGTGCCAGCGACGCCAACGTGTGGTGCGCGATGGCCAAGCGTTTCGCTACCGATGCCGGTTTCAACGTCTGCAACGAAGCGCTGCAGATCCACGGTGGCTACGGCTACATCCGTGAATACCCGATCGAACGCCTGCTGCGTGACTGCCGCGTGCACCAGATCCTGGAAGGCACCAACGAGATCATGCGGGTGATCGTTGCCCGTCACCTGCTCAACACCGAAGAGGAACTGCGATGAAGGATTGGCGTACCCAGGAGCACGTGGGCCTGAAGGTGGAGGTCGATGGCCACACCGCCGTGGTCACCCTGAACAACCCGCCGGCGCACACCTGGACCGTGCACAGCCTGTCGGCGCTGCGCGACCTGGTGGGCGCGCTCAACGCAGACCGCGACATCTACGCGTTGGTGATTACCGGTGACGGCGAGAAGTTCTTCTCCGCCGGTGCCGACCTCAACCAGTTCGCCTCCGGCGACAAGGCCGCTGCGCGCGAGGCCGCGCGCCGCTTCGGTGAAGCCTTCGAGGCGCTGTCCGATTTCCGTGGCGTGTCGATCGCCGCGATCAACGGCTACGCGATGGGCGGAGGCCTGGAATGCGCACTGGCCTGCGACCTGCGCATCATCGAAGAGCACGCCCAGGTCGCGCTGCCGGAGGCCACCGTCGGCCTGCTGCCGTGCGCCGGTGGCACCCAGAACCTGCCGCGCCTGGTCGGCGAGGGCTGGGCCAAGCGCATGATCCTGCTGGGTGAGCGCATCAACGCCGAGACCGCGCTGCGCATCGGCCTGGTCGAAGAAAAGGTCGGCAAGGGCGAAGCCAAGGCACTGGCGCTGGAATGGGCGAAAAAGGCCGGCAAGCAGAGCCCGACCAGCATCGCCGCCTGCAAGACCCTGGTACAGGCCACCCGCACCGGCACCCACGCCTCGGCGCTGGTGGCCGAGCGCGAAGCCTTCGTCGACCTGTTCGACACCGCTGACCAGGTCGAAGGCGTGACTGCCTTCCTGGAAAAGCGCGCCGCGCAGTGGAAGAACGCATGAGCACCGATACCGCTGCCGACGACGCACCGGTGCTGTTCGAGGAGCGCGTGGCCGGTAACGGCATGCGCATCGGCATCGCCACGCTCAACGCGCCGCGCACGCTCAATGGCTTCTCGCTGCCGATGGCACACCTGCTGCTGGCGCAGTTGAACGCCTGGGCCGACGACGACGGCATCGCCATGGTGGTGCTGCAGGGTGCCGGCGAAAAGGCGTTCTGCGCCGGCGGCGACCTGCACAGCCTGTACAAGGCCATGGTCGCCTTCCGTGAGGCCGGCCGCAGCGACATCCGCGAGAACGCCTATGCCGCCGAGTTCTTCGACGTCGAGTACCGCGTTGATTACCTCATCCACACCTATGCCAAGCCGATCCTGTGCTGGGGCCACGGCATCGTGATGGGCGGCGGTATCGGCCTGATGTCCGGCGCCAGCCATCGTGTGGTCAGCGAGCGCTCCAAGCTGGCCTTCCCGGAAATCACCGTCGGCCTGTTCCCTGATGTCGGTGGCAGCTGGCTGCTGCCGCGCGTGCCGGGCAAGGGTGGGCTGTTCCTGGCGCTGACCGGGGCGCTGCTCAACCCGGGCGATGCCATCTACGCTGGCCTGGCCGATGTACATGTGCCCGAAGAGCGCCGCAGTGCGGTGTTCGATGCGCTGCTGCAGGTGGCCTGGTCCAGTGACCCCGCACACAACCACGAACGCCTGACCCATCTGCTGCAGTCGCATGCCAGCGATGCCGCCACCGGTCCGCTGCTGGCCAACGCGGCGCAGGTCGATGCGTTGTGCGAAGGCGATGACCTTGAAGCCATTGTCGCGCGCATTGCCGGCCTGCAGACCGATGATGCGTGGTTGCAGGCGGCACAGAAAACCCTCGCCGCCGGTGCACCGGGGTCAGCACGGTTGTCGTACGAGCTGCAGCGCCGCAGTGCCGGCCAGGATCTGGCCGCGATCTACCGCCTGGAGTACATCGTCGCCCTGCATTGCGCCGCCCATGGTGATTTCGCCGAAGGCATCCGCGCGCTGCTGATCGACAAGGACCGCAATCCGCAGTGGAACCCGGCCACCCTGGCCGAGGCCACCTGCGCGTGGTCCGACACCTTCTTTGCTTCCCCCTGGGCCGATGCCGCGCATCCGCTGGCCGACCTGGGCACTCCCCTTGTTGAAAGGAGCCTTGCATGAGCCGCATTGCATTCATCGGGTTGGGCAACATGGGTGGCCCGATGGCCGCCAATCTGGTCAAGAACGGCCACAGCGTGCGCGTGTTCGATCTGGTCCCGGCCGCGGTGCAGGCCGCCGTCGATGCCGGTGCAAGCGCCGCCGCGTCGGCGCGCGACACCCTGGCCGATGCCGAAGTGGTGATCTCGATGCTGCCGGCCAGCCGCCACGTCGAAGGCGTGTACCTGGGCGACGACGGCATTCTTGCCGCAATCCCCGCCGGTGCACTGGTCATCGACTGCAGCACGATCGCACCGGCCAGTGCCCGCAAGGTCTCGGAAGCGGCCGCCGCGCGTGGCCTGCAGATGATCGACGCACCGGTCTCCGGAGGTACCGCCGGTGCCCAGGCCGGCACCCTGACCTTCATCGTCGGTGGCGAAGAGGACGCGCTGGAACGCGCCCGCCCGGTGCTGCAGGCAATGGGCAAGAACATCTTCCATGTCGGCGCCAGCGGTGCCGGCCAGGTCGCCAAGCTGTGCAACAACATGGCGCTGGGCGTGATCATGGCGGTGACCGGTGAAGCCATCGCACTGGGCGTGGCGCACGGGCTGGACCCGAAGGTGCTGTCGCAGATGATGGCCGTCAGCACCGGCCGCAGCTGGGCCACCGAAGTGTGCAACCCGTGGCCGGGCGTGCTGGAAAACGCTCCGGCCTCGCGCGGCTACAGCGGTGGCTTCGGCAGCGATCTGATGCTGAAGGACATGGGCCTGGCGGTGGAAGCGGCAATGAGCGTCGGCGCCTCGATCCCACTGGGCGAAGTGGCGCGCAACCTGTACTCGATGAACCACCAAGCCGGCCGCGGCAAGCTGGATTTTTCCAGTGTGGTGCAGCTCATCACGAGCGAGAAGTAAGGCTTGGATATGTAGAGCCGAGCCCGTGCTCGGCTGCTTTTTCGCCGGATGTTCCCGCGCCGGACGGATCAGCCGAGCAGGGGCTCGGCTCTACAGAAGCGAATGCGTCCCCGGCTGCGCGCCGGGGCCCACCCGAGGTGGGATGGGCGGATGTTCGGTTTCGACCGGCATCCGCCCATTTTTTGGGGGTCGGATCCCCGGGGTCGGATCCCTTTCGCAACGCGAAAGGGATCTGACCCCATATAGCCGCGCGGGGCCTGGGATGGGGTCAGAGCCCTTTGCCGGTGGCAAAGGGATCCGACCCCGGCGTTGCATCAGGCCACGACCAGCGTCACGTCGATGTTGCCGCGGGTGGCGTTGGAGTACGGGCACACGATGTGTGCCTTCTGCACCAGTTCTTCCACCTGCTCGCGCGGCACCCCCGGCACGTTGATGGTCAGCTCGGCCTCAATGCCGAAACCGGTCGGGATCTGGCCGATGCCGACCTTGCCGGTGACGGTGGTGTCGGCCGGCAGCGCGACCTTGGCCTGGCCGGCCACGAACTTCAGTGCGCCCAGGAAGCAGGCCGAGTAGCCGGCGGCGAACAGTTGTTCCGGGTTGGTGCCTGGGCCGCCGGCGCCGCCCAGCTCGCGCGGGGTCGACAGCTGGATGTCCAGCACGTTGTCGGAGGAGACGGAACGGCCTTCGCGGCCGCCGGTGGAGGTGGCCTGGGCGGTGTACAGAACCTTTTCGATGGACATCGGGATGCTCCTGGTCAGTGGGTGGGTGTTGCGTTGGAGCCTACTTTGCCCGCTTTCCGCGTACGTTGGGTTGCAACGCGTACGAAAAACTTGATCGATCGTCCTGCCGGCCTAGATCGTCCACTCGCGGTCGGTGGTGAACATGATGGTCAGCCAGCGGTCCGGCGAAGCCTCGCCCAGCGCTTCGCCGATCTCGTCGCGCAGCCGGTCCCATTCCACCAAGGGCCGCGGCGGGTCGTCTTCCGGCACCACGAAGAACAACTCGATCTGCTCGCCACGCCCCACCTGCGCCACGTAGCTGCGGTGCTCGACGAAGCCATGCTTGGCCACGATCGCGCGTGCCACCGCGTCCACGTGCGCCTGCAGTTCCGGCGGAGTGACCAGCAGGATGCCGGCCAGCGCCCGGCGCACGGTACCGAGCGGGGCGATCATCACCAGCACGCAGACGAAGGCAAGGATGGCCGGGTCGATGTACGGCCCGACCCAGGCCAGCGAGGTGCCCTGCACCAGCACGCCGCCGAGGAAGGCCAGCAGATAGCAGGCCGACATGCTGGCGGCGATCACCCAGTTCTTCGCGTCCAGCGCGATGAACTCCGAACCGATGCGGCGGTTGGCGCGCAGGATGAACCCGGCCAGCGCACCTTCGCCGACGATGGACAGCCCGGCGAAGGCGATGGCCGGGCCCAGCGCGATGTGGCGGCCGCCGGACATCAGCGCGTCGACCGCATTGACCAGCGCATACAGCGCCGCACCGATCATCAGCGTGCCGCTCACCCCCAGTACGATCGGCTCCAGGTGCCAGAAGCCCATGGTGAAGCGCTGGTTGAGCCGCGACTGCAGCGCGTCGGTGCTGGTTGAAAGCGCGATCAGCCGCGCGACCAGCAGCGACAGCCAGGTCATCACCACGTCGATCAGGCCGTAGATGCCGTCGAAGATGATCAGCGAGGAATTGGCCAGCAGGCCGAACACCACCGCTGCCGCAGCCAGCAGCAGTGAGGCGGCGATCGACAGGCGCAGCACGCCCTGTTCGGTGGTGGGATCGAAGAACTGTGGGCGGTGAGTGGCCATGCCCCGATTGTAGAGTGGAGCCATGCTCCGCTGCCGTTGCGGCCTGCCGACGCTGTCCCTGGGCAGCCCTGTGCCGTAGACTGCGTCCCTCCCACGTACCGATTCCCGCCTGCAGTGATCACGCCACCCTGACCCTTGCCGCACCTCGGCAGCCGGCCCGCCCGGCTCAGGATCCCGTGTCTTTCCACTGCAGCGCCTCGCGGCCACGCCCGCGTGCGCGCGGAGTTTTTCCATGCAAACGTCCTACCCCCTGCGCCAGCAATGGCTCGGCAACATCCGTGGTGATCTGCTGTCCGGCATGGTCGTCGCCCTGGCCCTGATTCCCGAGGCCATCGCCTTCTCGCTCATCGCCGGCGTCGACCCCAAGGTCGGCCTGTACGCCGCGTTTTCCATCGCGGTGGTCACCGCCATCGCTGGCGGCCGGCCGGGCATGATCTCCGCCGCCACCGGTGCAATGGCGCTGGTGATGGTCGACCTGGTCAAGGACCATGGCCTGCATTACCTGTTCGCCGCCAGCATCCTGGCCGGCCTGCTGCAGGTGCTGGCCGGTGTGTTCAAGCTTGGGTCGCTGATGCGATTCGTCTCGCGCTCGGTCATCACCGGCTTCGTCAACGCGTTGGCGATCCTGATCTTCCTGGCGCAGATGCCGGAACTGATCGGCCGCGGCCCCACCGTCTACGTGCTGTGTGCCGCCGCACTGGCGATCATCTACCTGCTGCCGCGCCTCACCCGCGCTGTGCCTTCGCCGCTGGTGGCAATCGTCGTGCTCACCGCCGTAGTGATCGGCTTTGGCGTGGACGTGCGCAGTGTTGGCGACATGGGCCAGCTGCCGGACAGCCTGCCGCAGTTCCTCATCCCCGATGTACCGCTCAGCTGGGAAACGCTGCGCATCCTGCTGCCGGTGTCGGCCACGCTGGCCGTGGTCGGCCTGCTCGAATCGATGATGACCCTGCAGATCGTCGAGGACATCACCGAGACGCCCAGCGAGCGCAACCGCGAATGCGTCGGCCAGGGCGTGGCCAACGCGGTCACCGGTTTCCTCGGCGGCATGGCCGGCTGCGCGATGATCGGCCAGTCGGTCATCAACGTGACGTCTGGTGGCCGCGGCCGCCTGTCCTGCCTGGTGGCCGGCGTGCTGCTGCTGGTGCTGGTGGTGTACGGCAGCGACCTGGTGCGGCAGATCCCGATGGCTGCGCTGGTGGCGGTGATGATCATGGTCAGCATCGGCACTTTCAGCTGGCGCTCGCTGCGCGACCTGCGCACGCATCCGCGCAGTTCCTCGGCCGTGATGTTGCTGACCGTGGTGGTCACCGTGGCCACCCACGACCTGGCCAAGGGCGTGCTCAGTGGCGTGCTGCTGTCGGCGCTGTTCTTCGCCCGCAAGGTCGGCCGCATGCTGGAGGTGCAGTGCGAGGATGCCCGAGACACGCAGGTCTACCGCGTACGTGGCCAGGTGTTCTTCGCTTCCGCCGGCCAGCTGGGCGCGGCGTTTGACTACCAGCACGTAGCACCGAAGGTGCAGATTGACCTGCGCGATGCCCATCTGTGGGATCTGACCGCCGTGGCCGCGCTGGAACGTGCGCAGGAAAAACTGGCCGCGCATGGCGCCGATGTAACGGTGGTGGGGCTCAATGCCGCCAGCCGGACGCTGATCGAGCAGGTGGGTGGGCGCGCGGGTGGGCTTTGAGGCTTGCGCATCCTGCTTCTGCGACGACGTGCACGCATTCTGAATCCAGTCAGGCATCTGAAATCCACGCTCGCGTAGCATGCGTTTCCTGATGGGGCCGATGGACGGCACCGCGTTGACGGGCCACGGGCCTGAATGCCAAGGAGATGCACGCAATGCAGGGAACGAACCACCTTCCAGCGGCCCCCCGGGAGACGATCGGCAAGGCCGGTGCCATCGCGCTTGCGCTGGCCTTTGGCCTCAGCCTGGCGGCATGCCAGGCCAAGAGCCCTGAGGCGGATACGGCAGTTGCCCCCGTGGCCGCCGCGCCGGCCACTGCATCGCCGCCGGCCACTGCAGCGCCTGCACGTGCCGCACCTGCCACGACAGCGGCCGATGCCGATGACCAGGACATGCCGCCGCAGCGCCCGGATGATTCCTACAACAAGGCCACGTTGCGGCCGCAGTACGCCACGTGCGTGCAGTCCAGCGGCGGCGAGACACCGGCACTGCAGGCGTGCGGCGATGAGGAGCTTGCCTGGCAGGAGCAGCGACTCGAGCAGGCCTTCATGAAGATCGTCGACGGCCCCGATGGCAAGGACAAGGACAGGCTGATGGACGAGCAGGCCGCCTACATGTCCGATACCAATCGCTACTGCCGCTGGAACCCTGCCGAAGACGGGCAGGGGCAGATGCTGGACGCGCAGTCCTGCCGGATCAATCGCACCGCCAACCGTGCCGACGTGCTGCAGGCACTGACCTCGAAGTAGTTCCCCCGCAAAGGAGTGCAGGAAAATGGATGTTGTGACCCAGGCAAAGCAGGCAATGGACAACTGGCATCGCGGCCAGACGTCGGCGCATTTCGAAACCGGAGGTCGCGGCCCCGGCCACGTGTCCACCGGCAGGGGCGACCACGGCGGCGTGTCGTATGGCAGTTACCAGTACGCCACCAGCGTTGGCGGCGTGGATGAGTACGTCGCCGCCTCGCGCTATGGCAACCGCTTCAACGGCCTGCAGGCAGGAACCCCGGCCTTCACCGAACGCTGGAAGGAAGTGGCGGCCGCCGATCCGGCAGGGTTTGCCAGGGACCAGCACGACTTCATCCAACGCAAGTACTACGACGTGCAGATGGGCCGCCTGAAGGATGTGGGCATCGATCTCTCCGGCCGTGGTGCGGCCGTGCAGGACGCGCTGTGGAGCACCTCGGTGCAGTACCGCGGCATGACACGTTCGGTGTTCCAGAAGGGTCTTCAGCAAGCCTACGGCGAAGACTTCAAGCTGGCTGAGCTGAGTGACGAGCAGATTGTCCGCGCGGTGCAGGACTACAAGCACGCCAACGTGCAGTCGCACTTCCAGAGCTCGCCCACCCTGTGGGATTCGCTGCGTGATCGTGCGCTCACCGAGAAGACCGCGCTGGTCGGGCTGGCGCGCTACGACCAGATCAACCGCAACCCCGAGGCTTACCGGGGCAAGGATTACCAGCAGGCGTTCGGTGAGCCTGAGCCGGGCCAGCGCGGGCAGCGCGCGGCCGCATCGGCGATGGCCGACGGCGTGCTGGCACCCGGCGAGCGCGGTACCGAAGTCCAGGCCCTGCAGGCCAAGCTGATCCAGGCCGGCCATACCGGCCGCAACGGGCAGCCGCTGACGGCCGACAGCCACTACGGTGCCAATACCGAGCATGCGGTGCGCGCGTTCCAGCAAGCGCATGGGCTGACCGTTGATGGCAAGGCCGGCCGGCAGACCCTGCAGGCCCTGGATACGGCGGTACGCGAGCACACGCCGGCGCAGCCTGTGGCACCGGCCACTCCTGCGGCGGCACCCGCACCCGCGACCGCGCGGGAACCCGCCGCCGCCGCCGCACCCGGCGGCCAGCGCATCGTCGTGGTCGAACCCTTTGGCAATGGCAGCAGCAACCGCACACTGCGTCATGGCACCAGTGGCGAGGATGCCTATCGCGAACTGAAGATCCATCACCCCAACACCAACGCCGAGGCCGTACGCACCGGCAATGCCGCCAAGGCTGACCGGCCGTCGGCCATGGTCGAGGGCGAGCTGGAAACGGTGCGGACCCGTGGTGATCGCAACGGCATTCCGCTGGTGCACAAGGATCTGATCCTGAGTACTTCGCGCGGCGACCGGGAAGTGATGATTCCCAATCCGGTCGCGGGCTACGTGCAGGTCAACAACGACAAGTGGAACTCCATCAGCATCTGGAGCCATCCGGCCGGGCATCCGCAGCGTGAACTGGTCGGGCAGGTGCTGCACGGTGCGCGTGGAACCACCCCTTACAAGACCGGTGATTTCGTCGAGTACGGTGCGCCGTTGATCCGCCAGTCCGATGCCGGTACCCCGGGTGCCGTGCATGCACATATCGAGCTCGAGCCCGATCAGTACCGCAGGTTCCTGGGTGACATGCTCAACGACCGCATCACCCTGGGCGGCAAGGTCCATGCGCAGGGCCCCGAGGCCGCGCAGGCCGCACGCAGTGCACAGCAGGCGCCGATGGCCGATGGCGTGCTGAAGCAGGGCGAGCGCGGCGATGAGGTCAAGGCCCTGCAGGGCAAGCTGGCGGCGCTGGGCTACGCCGGGGCCGACGGCAAGCCGCTGCACCCCGATGGCGTGTATGGCAAGGACACGCTCGCAGCGGTCAAGCAGTTCCAGGCCAACAATGGCCTGGACGACGATGGCAAGGCCGGCCGCAAGACCCTGGCGCAGGTCGATGCCCCCAACGTGGTGAAGGCCGGTACCGCACCGGCCCGGGCCGAACCTGCAGCGCCGGCCAGCATGCGTGACGCCGGGCACGCCGACAACGCGCGCTTCGATCAGGCGCTGGGCAAGCTGCAGGCGCTGGAGCAGCAGCGTGCCCAGGCCGGGCTGAAGCCCCTGTTCAACAACCCGCAGGAGGTTGAGCGGGCGGCCGGCCAGCTGGCGTACGAAAGCAAGGTGTCCGGCATGCGCCAGATCGACCATGTCGTGGCCCGCCCCGACGGCACCGGTCTGTTCGCAGTGCAGGGCGAGTTGGGTGACCCGGCAGCGCAGCGGACCTTCGTCGACCGCCAGCAGGCGGTATCGCATTCGGTTGAGGCCAGCAGCCGGCAGAGTGAAGCGCTGGACAGCCAGTTCAACCCGCGTGCGCAGGAGCAGCAGCAGGAACAGGTGCGCCACCGCGGGTTGTAAGCCACGCGGCGTCCCCGGCGCCGGGCGAGCGGCCAGTCCCGGCGCCACCCGCCGCCGTTCAGCCACCCGGTGTAAACTGTTGATCTCACTGGCAATGCCAGTCTCCCCGATCAACACCCCGATGACGTCCGCGACCGCCCGTTACGCCGATTCCCTGCGCCTGTCCGTGGCCCCGATGATGGACTGGACCGATCGCCATTGCCGCGTGTTCCATCGCGTGCTGGCACCGGGTGTGCGCCTGTACACGGAAATGGTGCACGCCAATGCGGTCATCCACGGCGATCGCGAGCGCCTGCTCGGCTTCGACCGCAGCGAGCAGCCGCTGGCGCTGCAGCTGGGTGGCAGCGACCCGGCGCTGCTGGCGCAGGCTGCGCGCATCGCGGCGGAGTGGGGCTACGACGAGGTCAACCTCAACTGCGGCTGCCCCTCCGACCGCGTGCAGGCCGGGCGTTTCGGCGCCTGCCTGATGCGCGAGCCGGTGCTGGTGGCCGACTGCGTGGCGGCGATGGTCGACGCGGTCGAGATCCCGGTGACGGTGAAGTGCCGCCTGGGCGTGGACGAGGACAACGACTACGACGTGTTCGCCGCCTTCGTCGACCGCCAGGTCGCCGCCGGTGCCGCAATGGTGGTGGTGCATGCGCGCAACGCGTGGCTGAAGGGCCTGTCGCCGAAGGAGAACCGCGAGGTTCCGCCGCTGAAGTACGACTGGGCCTACCGTCTGAAGCAGGAGCGCCCGGCGTTGCCGGTGGTGCTCAACGGCGGCCTGGCCAGCATCGAGGCGGTGCAGGCGCAGGCCGCGCATGTCGATGGCGTGATGCTGGGCCGCGCGGCCTACCACGACCCCTACCTGCTGCATCAGCTGGAGGCGCTGCAGACCGGCGCCCCGTTGCAGGCGCGCAGTGACCTGCTGCGCACGCTGCGTCCCTACGTGGAAGCGCGCCTGGGCGAAGGCCTGGCACTGAAGCACATCACCCGCCACCTGCTCGGCCTGTTCCACGGCCAGCCCGGTGGCCGCGCGTTCCGCCAGGTGCTGAGCGAAGGCGCGCACCGCCCGGGCGCCGACTGGAGCCTGGTCGAGCAGGCGCTGTCGGTCACCGAGCGCGAAGCCGATCGTGCCGCAGCGTGACCGCAGTCACATTCCTGACTTGACAAGGGACGGCGATTCGTCCCGAATGTTCACCTAGCTGAACATCGCAGGGCTGCGGCCGGAAAAGTTCAGACCGGATTCACTGCCCCAAACCAAGAATTTGCAAAGGAATTGTAAAGGCCGGGTCCCGCACCCGGCTCCCGGATTTACGACTTTTGAACGAATCGCCGTGCTCGGCTAGGATCGCATCGATGTCTTCCGCTCCCTTCCATTGCCGCATTGCCCTGGCCACCTGCGTGGTGCTGTCGGCTGCGCCGCTGTCGTCGGCGCTGGCGCAACAGCCGCCGCGCGGCGAGCAGGCACGGGCGGAAATGATGGATCGGGGAGAGCGCGGCAACCGTGGCGACGAGCGTTCGCTGTCCGATGCCGTGCGCCGCGTGCAGCGCAGCACCGGCGGCCACATCCTCGGCGCCGAGCGCGTGCCGTTCGATGGTCGTGATATCAACCGGGTGAAGTACATGGACGACCGGGGCCGGGTCCGCTACATGGACGACCCCGCCCCGTCGCGTTCACAGCCGCGCACGCCGCGGTCGGATATGTCATCACTACGCGGCGATAACCCCTGAACAGGGATAGTCGTCGCTATCAACCCGTACCCCACAGGCCTCCGGGCCACACCCAGGACACTAGGGAGAGTTCATGCGTATCCTTCTGGTCGAAGACGAAGCCCCGCTGCGTGAGACCCTGGCAGCCCGGCTCAAGCGCGAAGGCTTTGCCGTCGATGCTGCGCAGGACGGCGAGGAAGGCCTCTACATGGGGCGCGAAGTTCCGTTCGATGTCGGCATCATCGACCTCGGCCTGCCCAAGATGTCGGGCATGGAGCTGATCAAGGCCCTGCGTGACGAAGGCAAGAAGTTCCCGGTATTGATCCTGACCGCGCGTTCGAGCTGGCAGGACAAGGTCGAGGGCCTGAAGCAGGGCGCCGACGATTACCTGGTCAAGCCGTTCCACGTCGAAGAGCTGCTGGCCCGCGTCAACGCGCTGCTGCGCCGCGCCGCCGGCTGGAGCAAGCCGACCCTGGAATGCGGCCCCGTCGCCCTGGATCTGGCCGCCCAGACGGTCAGCGTGGCCGGCAGCAATGTCGACCTGACCAGCTACGAGTACAAGGTGCTGGAGTACCTGATGATGCATGCCGGTGAACTGGTCTCCAAGGCCGACCTCACCGAACACATCTACCAGCAGGACTTCGACCGCGACTCGAACGTGCTGGAGGTCTTCATCGGCCGCCTGCGCAAGAAGCTGGACCCGGATGGCGAACTGAAGCCGATCGAGACCGTGCGCGGTCGCGGCTACCGTTTCGCGATCCCGCGCAACGAGGGCTGAGCCGGCTCACCCTGGCGATAACACGATGTCCGGCCGTCTGTGGTTCTTCCGACGCTGGCGGCCGCGCTCACTGCAGGCGCGCCAGATGCTCGCCGCGTCGGTGGGCCTGGTCGCGTTCCTGGCCCTGGCCGGCTACGCGCTCGACGCCGCCTTCGCCGATACGGCGAAGGCGAACCTGCGTGAGCGCCTGAAGAACTACGCCACCTCCTACGCGGCCGGCATCGACTTCACCCGCGACCGCTCGCTGTACATCCGCGAGCAGCCGCCGGATTCGCGCTTCGACGTACCTGGCAGTGGCCTGTACCTGCAGGTGGTCATGCCGCACGGCAAGGGCAATTCGATGTCCGCCGAAGGCCCGATGCTGCCCACCGTGGGCGGCGGCCTGCTGGCACCGCGCCAGGAAGTGTTCGAAGGCCCACTGCCGATGATCCAGATCGATGGCAGCCAGGGCTCGGTCTACCGCTATGGCCTGGGCCTGGTGTGGGGCGCTGACGCCGACCCCGCCACCGAATTCCCGTACACCATCTACGTGATGGAAGACTCGCGCGCGCTGGGTGCGCAGCTGCGCGTGTTCCGTGGCCGCGTCTGGTTCTACCTGGGCGGCATCGGCCTGATCCTGCTGCTGCTGCAGACCGTCATCCTGCAGTGGAGCCTGCGCCCGCTGCGCCGCGTGATCACCGAGCTGACCAAGGTGCAGCGCGGCGAGACCGAGCGTATGAGCGAGCGCCACCCGCGCGAGCTGGAACCGCTGACCGACAGCATCAACGCTTTCATCGAAAGCGAGCGCGAGAACCTCGAGCGCCAGCGCAACACCCTGGCCGACCTGGCGCACAGCCTGAAAACGCCGATTGCGGTGTTGCGCACGCAGATGGACAGCGGCGCCGGCGACGGTGCGCTGCGCGAAGAACTGGACGTGCAGCTGCAGCGCATGAACAACCTGGTCTCGTACCAGCTGGCGCGCGCGGCCTCGTCCGGCCACAAGCTGTTCTCCGCGCCGCTGCCGATCGAGTCCAACGCCGAGGAAATCGTGCGTGGCCTGGAGAAGGTCTATGCCTCCAAGGGCGTGCTGTGCGAATTCGATATCGACCCGGCCGCGCGCTTCCACGGCGAACCGGGTGACCTGCAGGAACTGCTCGGCAACCTGCTGGAGAACGCCTTCAAGTGGGCCAACCGCCGCGTGCTGCTGACCGCGCAGCCGCTGCCGGCGCCGAACGCGCGTCGCGCCGGCCTGCTGCTGGCGGTGGACGATGATGGTCCGGGCATCGCCCCGGACGACATCGGCAAGGTACTGCAGCGCGGCGTGCGTGGCGACGAGCGCGTGCAGGGCCACGGCATCGGCCTGTCGATCGTGCAGGACCTGATCAAGGACTACCGCGGCGAACTGACCGTGGGCCGTTCGGCCGAACTGGGTGGCGCCCGCTTCGAAGTGCGCTTGCCCACAGGGCCGTAAACCGCGTTGATCGGTAGTGCCGGCCGCTGGCCGGCAACCAGGCCATGCCATCGAAGAGCATGAGGGTGCCGGCCAGCGGCCGGCACTACCGCACTGCGATCCCGGGCGGCTCGCCGTAGAACCGCCGCAGCTGCGCGGCCACCTCCGGCAACGCCTGCTGCAGCAGATCCGGTGCCGAGAAGTGGTACTCGCTGGCCACCGCGAAGAACTCCTCCGGCGCCTCGGCCGCATACGGGTCGATCAGCGTTTCCTCGCCTGCGTCCACCTGCGCGCAGAAGGCGTCGTAGGCGCGCTGGAACGTGGCCGCCCACTCGCGCTGCCATTGCCGCGGCAGTGGCGGTGTGCCGTCCATCGCGCCATCCAGCGCATCGAGCTTGTGCACCATCTCATGCACCGCCACGCAGTAGCCCTCGTGCGGCGCGGCCAAGTCGGCCTGCACGTCGGCCCAGGACAGGATCAGCGGACCACTGTCCCACGACTCGCCGATCAGCTCGTCATCCCACTCGTGCAGCACGCCGGCCGCATCCATGTGGCTGCGGTGCACGCGGAACGCATCCGGGTAGACGATCAGCTGCGACCAGCCTTCCAGCCCCACTTCGCCGAATTCCAGCAGCGGCAGACAGCACAGTGCGGCCAGCAGCACGCCATCGCCAGCCTGCAGTTGCAGTTCACCGACAGGGGTAATGGTCTTCTCATGCAGGAAGCGCGTGGCCAGCACGCGCAGTTGCGCGCGGCGTTCATCGTCCAGGCCGCGCAGCCAGGCCGCACGGCGGCAGGCGTCTTCCCAAAGCGCATCGTCGATCGGCCGCGGCGAGGGCCGCAGCCACTGCAGCAACGACTTGATCAGCGGAACATTCCCGGCAGGTAGCTGTGCCACTTCGGCGCACGGATGCGCTGCAGCACGTCGTCGTCGCTGCCGCCGCCCCCGGTGCTGGTGGCACTGCTGGCCGCAGGGCGTACCGGTGCCGGCTTGGTGGTCGCAGCCGAGGCGGTCGCGGTCGGCGCGCGCTGCGAGGCGGCATCACCGTTGGAGGACACGCAGGCGCCCCGGCTGTCGTCCAGCGCTGCCGTTGCAGACGCCGCGAAGGGCATCATCAGCAGGATCAGGCAATGGGCATAACGGCGCATTGACGACATCCACGTTAAGGGAGGGTGAGTTCCCGATTCTAGCCCGAACCCGGCGCCCCGTTGGAAGCCCCGGCGGAACCCAGCGTGGCAGGCGTCGCTGGCGGCTTTCCCGCATAATTCCTTCCTGACTTCGTGGAAGCTGCCGTGGACGATCGCCAATTGCTGGCCAAACTCGCTGCCGGTCGCCTGTCCGGCGACGCCCTGGCCCGAGAGCTGGGCCAGACCCGGGCGGCTGTTTGGAAGCGTATTCAAGGGCTTAGGGCCGCAGGTGTGGACATCGAGGGCCGTGCTGGCGAGGGCTATGGCCTGACCCGCCCGGTCGACCTGCTGGACCCGGCGGCGATCCGCGCCGACCTGCCTGCCGATGCCCAGGCCCTGCTGCACGACCTGCAGGTGGCCTGGACGGTGGACTCCACCAACGCCGAATTGCTGCGGTGCAGCGCGCCCCAGCGCGGGGTCAGCGTCCTGCTGGCCGAACGCCAGACCGGCGGCCGCGGCCGTCGTGGCCGCATCTGGGCCTCGCCGTTGGCCGCGCATATCTACCTGTCGGTGATGCGCCTGTACTCCGGCGGCCTGGGCCGCCTGGCCGGGTTGAGCCTGGTGGCCGGCATCGCCGTGGCCGAAGCGCTGCACGACCTGGGCTACACCCAGGCGCAGTTGAAGTGGCCGAACGACCTGATTGTCGATGGCAAGCGCAAGCTGGTCGGCCTGCTTGCCGAGGGCGGTGGCGAATACGCCGGCCCGGCGCGCGCGGTGATCGGCATCGGCATCAACACCCACATGCCGCCGTCGTTCGGCGAGCAGATCACTCAGCCGTGGGTGGACCTGGATACGCTGGCCGGCAAGCCGGTGGACCGCAATGGGGTGGTTGCTGCCGTGCTGGCGCGGTTGCTGCCGGCGCTGGAAGAATTCGATCGCGAAGGCCTCGCTCCGTTCCTGCCGCGCTACGCCGCCTTCGACATGCTGGCCGGCCGCGAAGTGCGCGTGGAACTGGAAGGGCAGTGGCAGCACGGTACCGCGCTCGGCCTGGCCGATGACGGCGCACTGCGCGTGCGCATCGATGGCCAGGAACGCCTGCTGCACGCCGGCGAAGTCAGCGTGAGGGCCGCATGAGCGATTGGTTGTTCGACCTCGGCAACTCGCGCTTCAAGTTCGCGCCGTTGCAGGGTGACCGTGCCGGTGACGTGCAGGCCTGGGCGCATGGCGCCGAAGGCATGGCCGGGCAGCCGCCGCACAGCCTGCCCAGCGGCCGCACCGCGTTCGTGGCCAGCGTAGCGGCACCGTCGCTGACCAGCGCCATGCTGGACCAGCTGCAGCGCCGCTTCGAGCATGTGCATGTGGTGCGCACCAGCGCCGAATGCGCCGGTGTGCGCATCGCCTATGCCAGGCCGGAAAAGTTCGGCGTCGACCGCTTCCTGGCCCTGCTGGCCGCGGCCAAGGCGCAGCGCCCGGTGCTGGTGGTCGGCGTGGGCACCGCACTGACGATTGATCTGCTCGATGCCGACGGCCAGCACCACGGTGGCCGCATCTCCGCATCGCCCACCACCATGCGCGAAGCACTGCACGCCCGTGCCGTGCAGCTGCCCGCGACCGGTGGCGGCTACAGCGAGTTCGCCAACGACACCGCCGACGCGCTGGCCTCCGGCTGCGATGGCGCTGCGGTGGCGCTGATTGAACGCAGCGCACAGCACGCGCACACGCTGCTGGGCGTGCCACCGTCGCTGCTGGTGCACGGTGGCGGCGCTCCGGCGCTGATGCCGTTGCTGCCCGCCGCCGATTACCACCCCTCGCTGGTGCTGGATGGCCTCGCCCGCTGGGCGGTGCACCAGCCCGCGCGCTAGTATCCGCGCATGCTGACCCGTGCCCTGATCGTCGTACTGGCCATTCTCAATCTCGGCGTCGCCTGCTGGTGGCTGCTGCGCGATGCACCACAGAAGCCTGCGCCGCCACCGCAACCCGCTGGCGTTGCCGAGCTGCGCTGGGTGCCCGGTGGCGTGGATGCCAATGCCGCAGCCGAGGCCACCGCCGCCGCCCCGACCGCACCGCTGATGGAGCGCGAACCGGCGGCGAAGACCGCAGTGGCTGCGACGCCCCCGCCCGTTGCGCCGGCCAAGCCGGAGATCGCCAGGCCGCAGGTGCCTGAGGCTGCGCCGGTTGCTGACGCTGCCAAGCCGGGAACACCGCCCGCAGCCGTGCCGGCACCTGAAAAACCCGTAACCCCGCCCTCGGCCGCCGAGCCGCCGCGCTGCGTCGCGCTGGGCCCGTTCGCCGACCGCGCCGCCGCGAGCAGCGCGCAGGGCAAGGCCGGCACGCTGCTCAGCCAGGCGCGCCTGCGCGAACAGCCCGCTGCCAGCGGCAGCGCCCGTTACCGGGTGCTGCTGCCGACCGCCGCCAACCGCGACGAGGCCCAGGCCACCGTGAAGCGCATCATCGCCGCCGGCCTGAGCGACTACTACATCATCAGCCAGGGCGAGGAGGCCAACGCCGTGGCGCTGGGCCAGTACCGCAACCGCGAAGGCGCCGAGCGGCGCATGGCGGCGGTGCAGGCCGCCGGCTTCCAGCCGCGCCTGGTCGCCAGCGGCGACACCGGCCAATGGTGGCTGGAAGGGCAGCTGGCGGCAGGCACGCAGCCGGCCCAGGCCCAGCAGCGCAGCGGGGCGGCACAGAGCCGGTCGCTGGAATGTGCAGGGTTGCGTTGATTGTTCTCGTTTGAAATGAAGTTTCTAGACTGAGTTCTTAGAATTTCAGTAGTTGCAATGATGGAATGATCTTCAGTTTATCAGGGGGCAGGGATGGCAGTTTCAAACTTTTCGCCGGTAGTGAGGCGTGGATTAAAGTGGGTTCTGTGGGCGTTAGCACTTTCAATTGTAATCGTAGGTATCGCTTATTGTTTGATATGGTGGATGTCGCCGTCTGCATCGATAGTTACATGGGGAAGATTTGCAGTATTCATAGATTCTCTACTGGCGGGAGTTGTCGCATTTGCGCTGCTTGGCGCATTTACATTCCTCGCGTCGCTTCGAAAGCCGGATGAGGACGCGGTTTCTGAAAGAATTGCATATTTATACTCAGCGCGTCTTGACGATAGCCAAGCTACGAAGGCATACCTGACTGATCAGTTGATGACGTTGGGCGCCACAATTCGAGGCGCAGAGTCGCTTTACAACTTCCTCGAGGTTGCGTCCGACGGTAAGTCAGTTCGAGTGAATGTCCGGATATCTATGACTATAGTCAATATGATGAAGCGAGACGTTTACGAGCAGAAGATGCCAATTGGTATTGGCTTTGACCCGGTTGCTGGGCATGAGGGAAATATGGGGGCGGTCATACGGATTGAGACCACGGCTTGCGATGGGGAGGGGCGATATCAGCGAAAAGTTGAGCACCTCAAGTCTCCTCAGCAGTTGACTGCTGAAAAGAAGCGATATCAGTCGGAGGTCCTGCTTTCGATCCCACCTCACGGGGAGCTCTATTACGAGTACGAATATGAGGGTTGGGTTAAGAATGAGGATAACTTTTGGACGGGTGTGAATCGTTTTGCGGAAACGCTATCAGTTCGAGTGGCTAACCTTACAGAACGGAAGCTGACTGTCCGACCCAATCCGGAGCCTAAACGACCAGTTCACACTAACATTGATAGAGTTGAAGAACTGGAGCCTACAGCAGCTTTGGAGATCTTTCTGGCACGTGAAGTCAAGCCGAGTACGCCGATCACGTTTTCGATCCAAATTTAGGTTACACTTCGTGTCCTCACAGTCCTTTGGCGGAGGTAGCATCATGTTCCGTGACAACGACACACAGGGCGGCTAACATCTTGCTGCCTTCCAAGAAGGCCGGCCCTAGCCGGCCTTCTTGCTGTCTGCACTAGGTTCTAGCGGCTGAGCGGGATGGGCAGCCAACAGTCTCCTTGCCGCTTTAGCTCAGTTGGTAGAGCAACTGTCTTGTAAACAGTAGGTCATCCGTTCGATTCGGATAAGCGGCACCATCAAGCAACTGCATTGGCCCCGCAAAGCGGCGGCACGGTCGTTGGTCGAGCATTGCTCCCTACCCCGTCTTCTTCCTACTTCCCTTGCTGTTCTGCCATCCGGCGCGTGACGCGTCGCTGTGCATTCCCGCGAGCGCATTCCTCATGGTTGAATGGGTGTAGTCAGTAGGCTACAGTCTTCCAGGAAGATCCAGCGTACCCGTCAGTTCGCGACATGGATTGACGCTTTCAAGGACGTACCCGCGCGCGCATCTTGGCTCGCATCGGACGGCCCGAAGGTCCGCCGGGTGATCACCGCTATCTGGGGGACGGTGTTTCCGAACTGCGTATCGATGCAGGACCGGGCTATCGCGTGTACTACACCCAGCGCGGCAGGCAGCTGGTGATTCTCCTGGTCGGAGGCGACAAAGGTTCGCAGCAGCGAGATATCGAGAAGGCCAGGGAGATTGCGCATGCCCTGTGAGCGTCGAACCGGCTGTAGGCGAAACGACTCAGTACCGAAGCACTGGAGCTGTCCCACCATGGCCACGAAGAAAAAAGTCGAACTCAAATCATTTGATGTGGCCGAGCATCTTCGGACGCCCGAAGAAATGGCCGCCTATCTTGACGCCTGCATCGCTGAAAGTGACGGCGATTCTGCATTCATTGCCAAAGCGCTGGGCGATATCGCCCGCGCTCAGGGCATGAGCAAGGTCGCGCGTGCGGCGGGCCTGTCGCGCGAGAGTCTGTACCGCGCACTGTCCGGCGAGCGCAGCCCCGATTTCGCCACCATCCTGAAGGTGACCCGTGCCTTGGGTGTGCGCCTGCATGCCAGTGCCGTGTGAGGGATCGAGGCATTGCGCTCCACTTCTGCCACCTCAAGAAGCCCGGCGCGATCAGGTTCAATCAAACCGAATGATGCGGATCAACCCTCGTGTTGCCGATCCGTCTCCGAAGGCGGCCACCGTTCCACAGCGGAATACCTCCTTCGCACCGTCATGGTTGACGAATGAGATCGTGCAGTGTGCCCGCGTTCCCGGTGCGATGCGGGTGATGACGCGATCATTCAGCACGAAGCTGTACCACATGAGTTCAGGGCTTATTGAAAGCGCCATGGGGCGCGCGGTGGAGGCGATCATCTCGGCAACAGCGCCGCCGCGCGAATCCACTTCGTCCAGCCGCAGCTCAACGAGAACAGGTTTCAGGTTTGGATGGGGTGTGCTCATTTCAGGAGTGGGTCAGCCTGATTCGATAGCCGGGGTAGCGACGCGTTGAAGCTGTGCGTTGGAATCCCACCGTCCTGCATTACTGAGCCCCCCGCACCTGCAACGCCACATACTCCGCCAGCCCCCGGCAGGCCAGCATCAATCCCTCGCGTGCACCGTCGCCAATATCGTCATTCTCTTCCCCATCCACGCGTACTCGCTCTTTGGCGTGGTACAGCTCCAGCAGCGACACCAGGCCAACCGCGGCGCGGTCCCTGCGCGCGGCGGCCACGGCGTGGCCGAGCGTGTTGGATGGCCCCTGCCATGGCTGTCCGTCGGCAGCATCTCCGGCGCGGATGCGCTGCAGGCATCCGGGCAGATCGATCGGCGCGGGCGCCTCGTTGGCGGCGGCGAAAGCGGCTTCCAGCGGCTGCGCCAGTTCGGGTGGCAAGCGTAGGGCGGCGTCGCCGAGCGTGGCAGTCAGATACGGGTAGAGCGTCTTGGACATGCGGGCATCCTCGTCAGGCACAGAGGCGCCGCCACGATAAGGTGGCGGGCGATGCGTGGCTTCCAAGACCGGGAATCGATGAGCCGGCGGGCACAAGGCCCCCACGCACCGCCCGCCGTCGATCGGCGAACGGATTGCCAGCCGACGCCGCTCTTGGGAGGACGACGCCGGCTGGCAAGCGTATACAGCTTCGATTACACGGGCTTGGAAGACCCGACCACCTTTGCAGGTGGCGATTCATCATGCGCACGCCAAACCCCCGCCTGCCAGTCGATTGTTTCGATGGCATCGGGTGACCTGAAAGGAAAAATGAATTATCGCGATTGGCCTGTTCCCGCCGCTGCGATGCTGAAAGCGACATATCGCGCAGTGCCGCCATCATCGGCAATCAGGGCCGCGCCTTTGTGGTGACGCGGCTTGCTTCGGCGTGCGAAGTAAAGCTGGCTTAACAGGCCCGGCAAGACGCCGAGGCCACGATATCAGACCTGAAGCCCACAACGCGCGCCGTCCGGATCTTGATATTCCTCACGGACAGTGAGCAACGCCCCACCGCATACTGCCGCCACACGCCCACTTCGGCCGCTTCGGGATCCGCCCATGCATCGCCACGCCCTGCCGCTCACCGTCGCCCTGCTTTCCACCGCTTTCGTGGCCCCGGCCATGGCCGCGGTGCCGTTCTTCAACGCCAGCTGCCCGGGCGGCATCGATGTGCACGCCGACGAAGGCGGGCCGGTCTACGTGCAGGGCCGCGAGGCCACGCTGAAACGCTTCAACGACCGCTATTTCGAAGCACGCGATGCCAACAGTGGTATCACGTTGTCGATCAGCCGCAGCGATGACGGCACGCCGCAGATCAGCTACACCGGCCGTGGCGGCGCCAATGGCATCTGCCAGGTCAGTAGCAGTGGTGCGCCTGCGCCCGCCGCAAACAGCGTTCGCCCTCGCGACGCTGCCGCCGGGGATGCCGCGCTACCCCGCGAAGTCACCTGCGAATCCACCGGCCAGCAGCAGGTGTCGTGCGATCTGAATACCCGTGGCAACGTCGAAATCGTGCGCCAGCTCAGCCGTACCCGCTGCGAGAAAGGAAAGAACTGGGGGTTGGCGCGGCATTCGGTGTGGGTCAACGGTGGCTGCCGCGCGGTGTTCCGCAATGTGTCCTCGGTGGCCACCCCGGCGCCGGCGGGCGATACCGCGCTGGGTTCCTGCAACATGCGCAAGGGCGCTCAGGGCGCGCTGGTCACCCAGATGCCGGTGGGCAGCGATTACCAGGAACTGATCATCGATTATCCCGATGGCCGTTTCCTGTGCATGATGCGCAACAACGGCCAGGTGCAGAGCCTGACGCCGGTTCGCCGCCGCGGCGGTTGAGGCGCTGCGGCGGCGTGTCCGAAGGGGGCAGCGCGGTGCGCGTTGCCCCAGTCCGGCTATTGCTGGTTCACCGGGTCATTTCCCTTCTTGTAGGAGTACCCGGTGACATCCCAGCCGCCGCCATGGCCGGATGAGGGTTCTACCCAGGTGAATTCCCACGTCTGGATGGAGCCGTCGGGAAGCAGGTTTTCCACCCGGTAGATCTCACCGGGAATGCCCTGGTCTGGCAGCTTTCCAGGAATCGATTCATCCGAGCGTGCAGACGCACGTCCTACGGAGACTGCCTGTCGTTCCACCTGTATGCTGCCGTAGCCCTGCGGGGCGAACGACGGCTTCACCCGCTGCGCCACCCAGTCGAGTACCTGGCGTGCGCCTGCCGTCTGCATGGGGTACGCGTCGGTGGTCACCGTATGCGTGATGCGTTGCGAGGGTGCACTGGCAGCGGCGGGAAACAGTCCGCCCAGGGCAATTGCCAGTACCGCAAGTCCATTGAGTGCATGTTTCATGCGCGTGGTGCTCCATGAGTGAGGAAGTGATGCGGCACCTTCAGGGTGCCGACGCAGCCTGGACACAACAACAGCCTTGCGTAAGAGGCGAAACCGACCGGGATGTGAAGCGGGTCGCGGAAGATTGAATGTCTGACGATCCAGCGCTGGAAAGCCTGACCGGTAAGGGCCACGCGTTCCTGGCGATCTTACCCTCGGCCTGCTGCACCGCCGCGAGTGGTGTCACACAGCTCTGGCTAGACTGTGCTTCTTTTTCCGCGCAGGAGGCACCCATGGCCCATCCCATTTCCGTATCCCTGATCGGCGTTCCCACCGATGTCGGTGCGGGCCATCGCGGTGCACGGCTGGGGCCGGAAGCGCTGCGCGTGGCGGGCCTGCCGGAGGCGCTGGAGGCGCGCGGCGTGGACGTGCGCGACGTGGGCAACCTGGATGGCCCGCGCAACCCCTGGACCGCGCCGGTGGAGGGCTACCGCCACCTGGATGAGGTGGTGGCCTGGAACCGCGCACTGATGGAAGCCAGCTACGCCGAGCTGCAGGCCGGGCGCATGCCGATCATGCTCGGTGGCGACCATTGCCTGGGCATCGGTTCGATCACCGCCGTCGCGCGGTGGTGCCGCGAGCAGGGGAAGAATCTGCGCGTGCTGTGGCTGGACGCGCATTCGGACTTCAACACCAGCGATGTCACGCCGTCGGGCAACATCCACGGCATGCCGGTGGCCTGCCTGTGTGGCCTCGGCCCGGACGCACTGACCCGCCTGGGTGGCAGCGCGCCGGCGATCACCCCGGCGCAGATGCACCAGATCGGCATCCGCTCGGTGGACCCGGAAGAGAAGCGCCTGATCAAGACCCACAAGGTGGATGTCTATGACATGCGCTACATCGACGAGAACGGCATGAAGCGCACGGTCGAAGCAGCACTGGCGGGCATCGACGAGAACACCCACCTGCATGTCAGCTTCGATGTGGACTTCCTCGACCCGAGCATCGCGCCGGGCGTGGGCACCACGGTGCCGGGCGGGGTGAACTACCGCGAGGCGCAGCTGGTGATGGAGATGATCGCCGACACCGGGCGCATGGGTTCGCTGGACATCGTCGAGCTCAACCCCTTGCTGGACAAGCAGAATGCCACCGCCGAACTGGCCGTGGACCTGGTGGAAAGCCTGTTCGGCAAGTCCACCCTGATGCGCGACTGACCGCCCCCTGCTGAACGGATAGCCGAACCGTTCACGCCCGCTCCACGCCGCTGCCGCCAGATTGCACTTCACGCGGCGGCAGTGGGCATTGGTGCCCTCCCGCCGAGCGAGAGAATCCCATCCGCGAATGAAGCGGTATAGCGGCGAACCCAAGGAGAAGCCCATGAAGCGCGTAGTTGCCCTGATGCTGTTGTCGATGTTCTCGGTGGCCCTGCTGGCCGGTTGCAACACCGTGGCCGGTGCCGGCAAGGACGTGCAGAAGGCCGGCGAGAAGGTTGAGGATGCCGCGAAGGGCAACTGAGCCCGGTGCGGAACGGAAAGAGAAAGGCCGGGGATCATCCCCGGCCTTTTTTATGCCCGCTGCCACGCACGGCTGTGCAAGCGGAGTGAACCATTCAAGCAGGTGAGCATCTATTTCATTGCCGGTTGACCGGTATTCAACAGCCGCTGCGCGAAGCTGGAGCTACGGTAAGAACGCCGTTGCAACCAAGGACTCCCAGCAATGAACAAAGACATCATTTCCGGCAAGTGGTCGCAGCTGAAGGGCAAGGCCCAGGCCAAGTGGGGCGATCTGACCAACGACGATTTCGATGTGGCCGAAGGCAATGCCGAATACCTGGCCGGCCGCCTGCAGGAACGTTATGGCTGGGCCAAGGACCGTGCCGAGAAGGAAGTCAGGGATTTCGAAGACAGCGTGCGCAAGGACTACCCGGACTACAAGTAAGCGCGACGGATTCCCCCACAGCACAACGCCCGCACCGCGAGGTTGCGGGCGTTGTGCTGTCTCCGCTCAGCGTGCCGGCGGGTCCGGCACGTAACGGTTGGGGAAGGCCTGCGGTTCGCGCGGCAGGCGCGAGGGCGCATCGACCAGGATGCCGCGCGCACGCAGGTTGCGGGCGCTGTCGTAGCGCAGCTGCAGAACCTGCGCCGGGCTGCGGCTGGCCCGTTCGAAGTCGGTATCGCGCACCGAAGATTGTTCGCGTGCGCCGTGGCCGGTGCCCAGCGCTGGCGCCTGCGACTTGCTGGCATAGCCCTCGATGCGGCTGGCACTGGCGTCGGCGGCAGCCTCGGCTTGCGCGGTTGGTGCCGGCAGCGGCACGCCACGTCGCAGGATCGGCTGCGGGTACCAGCGACGCGCCTCCTCGAACACCGCCACGCCGACCACGCCGATGTTGTCCGGGCGGCCAGTGCGGCTGGCATAGCTGCCGCTGGGGCTGCTGAACACGAACTGCGCAACTTCGTCCTGGCTCTTGCGCCAACCGGTGATGTCGGCGCGCTGGCCGGGATTGAGCACGTAGCCGGTCTGCGAGGGATCGGCATCCTCGCCGGAGATGGCGTTGACGCCGTCCACCGACAGCACTACCAGCACCCGGCGCGGGCTGTCGTTGTACAGGCGCACGGCGTAGCGGTGGCCGCGCTCGCCAGCCACCCAGCGCTGGCCCTCGGCGGGGTAGCTGCGCAGTTCGGTGCCGCGGTCGCGGTCGACCAGGGCCATGCGCACGGGGCCGCGGTCGTAGACCGGCGGCGGAATCGGGGCCGGGCGGAAGCCGGCCAGAGGCAGGATCAGCAGCAGGGGCAGCAGGCGTTTCATCGGGCGTCTCCAGCAGGGTTGCGTGAATGAACGCGCCGCAGGGCCTGACGGGGTTGGTGGCGTGCAAGGTAAACTGGCCCCGTTCATCGAAGGTTACCCCACGCAGTCATGACCACCCGAGTCCTTACCGGCATTACCCCCTCCGGCACGCCCCACCTGGGCAACTACGTTGGTGCCATCCGTCCGGCCATCGCGGCCAGCCGCGCGCCGGGGATCGAGAGCTTCTTCTTCCTGGCCGACCTGCACAGCCTGATCAAGTCGCAGGACCCGCAGCGCACCCAGCGCGCGACCCTGGAGATCGCGGCCAGCTGGCTGGCCTGCGGCCTGGACCCGGAACACGTGTGGTTCTACCGCCAGAGCGACATCCGCGAGACCACCGAGCTGATGTGGTTCCTGACCGCCATCGCCAGCAAGGGCATCCTCAACCGCGCGCACGCCTACAAGGCAGCGGTGGACAAGAACCGCGAGGAAGGCGTGGACGAGGACGCAGGCGTCAGCGCCGGCCTGTTCATGTACCCGGTGCTGATGGCGGCCGACATCCTGATCTTCAAGGCCAACCAGGTACCGGTGGGCCGTGACCAGATCCAGCACATCGAGATGGCGCGCGATTTCGCCCAGCGCTTCAACCACGTGTACGGCAAGGAGTATTTCCCGCTGCCGGACGTGGTGATCGACGAGCAGGTGGCGACGCTGGCGGGCCTGGATGGCCGCAAGATGAGCAAGAGCTACCACAACACCATCCCGCTGTTCGTGCCGCGCGAGGAGCTGAAGAAGCTGGTGTTCTCGATCCTGACCGACTCGCGCGCGCCGGGCGAGCCAAAGGACACCGAGGGCTCGGCGCTGTTCCAGATGTACCAGGCGTTCGCCACCCCGGAACAGACCGCCGAATTCGCCAGGGCGTTCGCTGCGGGCATCAGCTGGGGTGACGCCAAGCAGCAGCTGTTCGAGCGCATCGACAGCGAACTGTCGCCGCTGCGCGAGCGCTACAACGCGCTGATGGCCGAGCCGGAGAAGATCGAAGCGCTGCTCAAGCGCCGTGGCCAGCAGCTGCGCGAGCAGCTGGCGGCGCCGCTGCTGGACGAGCTGCGCCATGCGGTGGGCCTGCGTGACCTGTCCAGCGCCGGCGACATCGCCAGTGAGGACGCGGGCGTGGCCCGTGTGGCACCGCCGCAGTTCAAGCAGTACCGCGAGAAGGATGGGCGTTTCTACTTCAAGCTGACTGCTGGTGACGGCACGCTGTTGATCCAGAGCGAAGGCTTCGATTCGCCACGTGATGCCGGCCAGCTGATTGCCGTGATCAAGCAGGCCGAGCAGGGCGACCAGCTGCAGAGCGAGCTGTTCAAGCTGGACGCCGAGGTGGACGCGGTGCTGGCCGCCCTGGCCGCGCTGCGCGAAGCGTAAAGGTAGTGCCGGCCGCTGGCCGGCAACTGCATGGGAAACGCCGGCCAGCGGCCGGCACTACCCGCCGCCCAAGGTCATGGCATGATGTCCGCGCGCCTCCGGCGCGATGACATGGAGTCTGCGATGGCCTGGTTGTCGCTGCTGCTGTTCCTGCCCTGGTTCCTGCTGCTGGGCAGCCTGTACTGGCTGTTTCCGCGCCAGCCGCGCAGCGCGCGGCGGCGCCTGTTCGATGGCACCACCCTGGTCGTGGCATTCGCGCTGAGCATCGTGTCGATGCTGTGGGGCTACCGCCTTGGCGTGGTGCAACCCGGCGCCGGCCCGATCTGGCCGCAGGTGCTGGCGGTGCTGTATGCCTACGGCGCGTTCCTGGCGGTGCTGGTGCTGGCCCTGCTGCTGCGGCCGCGCTGGTTGGACCGGTAGTGCCGGCCGCTGGCCGGCAACGGCATTCAACGGGCTGCCCCGAGGTTGCCGGCCAGCGGCCGGCACTACCCGACCAAAGCCGCATCGAACCTGGACCGCCTGCGCGCCTACCATGGGCGTCTGTTTCCGAGACTGCCAGGTGCGTGCCGATGATCGCCGACCCCAGCATCCACACCATCGATACCGGCTTCCAGCGTCCCGATTTCGACGCGGCCTACCTGATCGTTGAAAACGGCCGCGCGGCCTTCGTCGACTGCGGCACAGGGCTGTCAGTGCCGGCCATGCTGCAGGCGCTGGTGGACGCTGGCCTGGGCGTGGACGCGGTGGACTGGCTGCTGCTCACGCACGTGCACCTGGACCACGCCGGCGGCGCCGGACTGCTGATGCAGCAGCTGCCCAACGCAAAGGCGGTGCTGCATCCGCGCGGTGCGCCGCACATGATCGACCCGACCCGGCTGATTGCGGGTGCGACGGCGGTGTACGGCGCCGAGGAGATCGCGCGCAGCTACGGCCGCATCGAGCCGATTCCCGAGCACCGCGTGGTGGTGGCCGAAGACGGCCACCGCATCGATCTCGCTGGCCGCGAGCTGGTGCTGCTGCACACGCCGGGCCACGCACTGCACCACTATTGCGTGTGGGATGCGCGCAGCCGCAGCTGGTTCACCGGCGATACGTTCGGCATCTCCTACCGCGAGCTGGACAGCGCGCAGGGCGCTTTCATCTTCCCGACCTCCTCGCCGGTGCAGTTCGACCCGGAGGCGATGAAGGCCTCGATCCGGCGCATGCTCGATTACGCGCCGCAGGCGATGTACCTGACCCACTATGGGCGCGTGGAGCAGGTGGAAAAACTGGCAGGGGACCTGTTCGAGCAGATCGATGCGATGGCCGCCATCGGCCGCCAGTGCGATGGCCGGCCGGACCGCCATCGCTGCCTGCTGGCCGCACTGCAGGCGCTGTACCTGGAACGCGCACAGCTGCACGGTTGTGCGCTGGACGATGCGGCAGTGACCGCCGTGCTGGCGATGGACATCGAGCTCAACGCACAGGGCCTGGCCTGCTGGCTGGACCGTATCAGCAGGTAGATCCACGCCCTGCGTGGATGACGCAGGCCCAAGCCTGCGCCGTGATGTCACGACCACGTTACACTCTGGTGACTTCCAAGCTAGCCGTGGTACTGCCGTGAATCCGATGCGCGTGTTGCTGCTGTCGTCCTGCCTGTTCGTCGGGGGCCTGGCCCATGCGGCCAACGACCTGCCGGGTGGCGGCATCGATCCGCAGGCGCTGTCGCGCCATGTGCGCGTGCTGGCGTCGGATGAGTTCGAGGGCCGCGCACCGGCCACCGAGGGCGAAGAGCGCACGGTGCAGTACCTGATCGAGCAGTTCCGCAGCTATGGCCTGCAGCCGGGCGGCGTGGACGGCAGCTGGGTGCAGCCGGTGCCGCTGGTGCGCGCGCAGTTGGATGGCGCAGCCAGGGCCAGCCTGTCGCTGAAGCAGGGCAAGCGTGCGCTGGCCAATGGCGTGGACGTGACCCTGCAGAGCCTGCAGCCGCGCAAGCGCGTGCAGATCAAGGACGCGCCGCTGGTGTTCGTCGGCTACGGCATTGATGCGCCGGAACGCCACTGGAACGACTACAAGGACGTGGACCTGCACGGCAAGATCGCCGTGGTGCTGATCAACGACGCCGACTTCGAGGCCGATGCGCCGGGCGCGTTCGATGGCAAGGCGGTGACCTACTACGGCCGCTGGACCTACAAGTTCGAGGAAGCCGCACGCCGGGGTGCCGAGGGCGTGCTGATCGTGCACGAGACCGCGCCGGCCGCCTATGGCTGGGCCACGGTGAAGAGCTCGGGCACCTCGCCGCTGTTCGACATCGAGCGCAGCCAGGCAGAAGCGATGGCGCAGCACACGCCGCTGCGCGGCTGGATGCAGCGCGAGCTGGCCGAGGCGATCTTCGCCGACGCCGGCCTCGACTTCGATGCTGAGAAGCGCAAGGCGATGCGTGCCGACTTCCGCCCGGTTGCACTGGGCAACGCCAAGCTGAGCGTGGATTTCGCGCTCAAGCGCGAGCAGGTGGTGACCCGCAACGTGGTGGCCAAGCTGCCCGGTGGCGAGCATGGCGACGAGGCGGTGATCTTCTCCGCGCACTGGGATGCGTTCGGTATCGGCCAGCCCGACGCCAAGGGTGATCGCATCCGCCGTGGTGCAATCGACAACGCCACCGGCGTGGCCACGGTGCTGGAACTGGGCCGTGTGTTCGCCGCTGGCCCGCAGCCGCAGCGAACGCTGTACTTCGTGGCACTGACCGCCGAAGAGAAGGGCCTGCTGGGCGCCAGCTACTACGCCGCGCATCCGCTGGCGCCGCTGGACAAGACCGCTGCGGTGCTGAACATCGAAATGTTCAGCCCGGATGGCCCGACCCGCGACATCGCCTCGTGGGGCAAGGGCCGGGTCTCGCTGGAACGCGACCTGGAACGCGTGGCCAAGGCCCGCGGCCGCAGCTACAGCCCGGATCCGAACCTGGAAGCCGGTTTCTTCTACCGCGCCGACCACTTCGCCTTTGCCCGCCTGGGCGTGCCGGCGATCACCATCGGCCCGGGCCTGGACAAGCTGGACGGTGGCGTTGAAGCCGGCCGCGCGCTGCGCGAGAAGTACTTCGCCGACTGCTACCACCAGGCCTGTGATGCCTGGACGCCGAGCTGGGACCCGAGCGGCCACGCTGCCGACACCCTGCTGGTCTACGACCTGGGTGCGGAGCTGGCCAACAGCCGCCGCTGGCCGACGTGGGAAAAGGAATCGGAGTTCCGCGGCGCGCGCGACAAGAGCGAAGCGGCCCGCCGCTGAGGTAGTGCCGGCCGCTGGCCGGCAACTCCCTGCTCTTCCCGGAGGTTCATGAGGTTGCCGGCCAGCGGCCGGCACTACCGAAAGAACTGGCTTTGCCGGCCAGCGGCCGGCACTACCGAAAGAAGGTGGCTTTGCCGGCCAGCGGCCGGTACTACCGGCGCCGGCGCAGCAGCTTCCATGCGCCCCAGCCGCCGGCAGCGAGCGCGGCCAGATAGCACGCCACCATCGTGCGCAGGCCGACCAGCGACCCGGCGTTGACGCCGCGATGCAGCCGCAGCTGCAGCGAGCTGTGGCCACTGCCCAGGTCCACCGCCAGCTGCAGCGCCAGCGCGGCGCAGACCACCAGCAGGGCGACCCCGAACCCCGTGCGCGGCCACGTGGCCTGCGCGTTGGGGCGGCGCAGCACCCAGGCCACTGCCGTGGCTGCGGCCAGTGTCACCGCGATCCACATCAGCGCGGTGGCGGGAGAGGTAGCGGCCACCGGCATTGCACCAGTGGCCGCGATCAGGGCAACGCGCTTACTTGCGGGTGCCGTCGAGCCAGTTCGGGCCCTTGTTGGTAAGGAAGAACACATAGACCACCAACGATACCGCGATCGTCGCGGTCACGTAGATGGCGAACCAATCGACGTGGCCGGTCTTCAGCGCGCCCTGGTACAGCAGCGGGGCGGTGCCGCCGAACAGCGAGTTGGCCAGCGCATAGCCCAGGCCCACGCCCAGTGCGCGCACGTGGGTGGGGAACAGCTCAGCCTTCACCACCGCGTTGATCGAGGTGTAGCCGGTGAGGATGACGAACGCCAGCGCCAGGGTCAGGAAGGCCAGGGTGGCGTCATGCTGGTGCGGCAGCTGGGTGATCAGGTACCAGCTGTACAGCACGCCGCCGACGCCGAAGAACACCAGCAGGGTCTTGCGGCCGATGATGTCCGACAGCCAGCCGCCGACCGGTTGCAGCACCATCAGGAAGGCCAGCACGCCCAGGTTGATCAGGGTGCCGGTCATCGGGTCGTTGCCGGCGAAGGCGCTCTGGATCATCTTCGGGCCGTTCACCGAGTAGGTGTAGAAGGCCACGGTGCCGCCAGCGGTGATCAGGAAGCACAGCAGCAGCGGCCGCCACTGGTGCACGAACAGCTCGTACATCGAACCGGACTTCTTTGCCTTGCCCTCGCGCGCGGCCTCGATCGACGACTCCGACAGCGATTCGTCCATGCCCCGGCGCAGCCAGAACACCACTACCGCGGCGATGCCACCGATACCGAAGGCGATGCGCCAGCCCCACTCGGAGATCTCCGGCTTGCCCCAGAAGGTCAGCATCAGCAGCAGGGTCAGCTGGGCCAGCACGTGGCCGCCGACCAGGGTGACGTAGTGGAACGAGGACAGGAAGCCGCGACGCCCCGGAATGGCGGCCTCGGACATGTAAGTGGCGCTGGCACCATACTCGCCGCCAGTGGCGAAGCCCTGCAGCAGGCGTGCGAACAACAGGATCACGGCGGCCCAGATGCCGATGCTCGCGGCGGTGGGGGTGATGGCGATGAGGAACGAGCACAGCGCCATCAACGTGACCGAGACGGTCAGCGCCAGGCGGCGGCCGTGGCGGTCGGCGAAGCGGCCGAAGAACCAGGCGCCGATCGGGCGCATCAGGAAGGTCGCCGCGAAGATCGCCCACACGTACAGGGTGGAGTTCTTGTCGTCGGGCGAGAAGAACTGCGATTCGAAGTACACGGCGAACACCGAGTACACGTAGACGTCGTACCACTCCACCAGGTTGCCGGCGGAGCCTTTGAGGGTGTTGGAGATCGACCGCCGCAGGGCGGCACGGTCGTTCGCGGGGACAACAGGTTGGGACGTGGTGCTCATCTGGGTGGAAATCCTCGATGCGGCGCGTCCGTGCGCAGGGAAAACGGCGTCCGGCCTTGGGACGGCGCGACCGGGCAGCCCTCTTGGTACTGCATCGGCCGTCAACACGGGGTAGCAGACCAGAGCAGGGTGCATGGATGGATGACAGCGTGCCACCGTATGGGGTCCCGGACCATACTCAAAACGTCCTAGAATCCGCCTTCCCCCGGCTCCCTGGTGTGTCATGTCGGCTCCCCCCTCTTCGTCTGCGGCTGCCCCCCGGGGTGGCCTTGTCGCGCTGGCACTGCTGCTGGTCTACGTGGTCTGGGGTTCGACCTACCTGGGCATCGCCAAGGCCCTGCACGGCGGCGCACTGCCGCTGACGATGGTCTCCGGCAGCCGCTTCATCATTGCCGGCGGCCTGGTGTTCCTTGCGCTGCGCCTGTTCTGGAAGCTGCCGAACCCGACGCTGCGGCAGTGGCGCAACCTGGTGGTGATGGGCGTGACCATGCTGGTGCTGGGCAATGGCATGGTGGTGCTGGCCGAGCGTGAGGTGTCTTCGGGCCTGGCCGCCACGGCGGTGGCCTCGGTGCCGCTGTGGATGGCGCTGTTCTCGGCGCTGCGCGGGCAACATGCCAGCCGTGGTGAGTGGCTGGGCATCGCCATCGGCTTCCTCGGTGTGGTCTGGCTCAATGCCGGCAGCAGCCTGACCGGCTCGCCGACCGGGCTGGTATTGCTGCTGATCGCGCCGATCGGCTGGGCCTTCGGTTCTGTGTGGGCACGCGGCCTGGACCTGCCGGGTCCGTTCATGACCGCGGCCGGGCAGATGATCTGCGGCGGCGTGCTGCTGGTGCTGATCGGCCTGGCGGTGGGCGAGCGCCCGACCACGCTGCCCGATACCGGTGGCCTGCTGGCGATGGCCTACCTGTGCGTGTTCGGCTCCATCGTCGCGTTCACTGCCTACGTGTGGCTGCTGCAGAACGTGCGCCCCGCGCTCGCAGGCAGCTACGCGTACGTCAATCCGGTGATCGCGGTGCTGCTGGGCGCGCTGCTCAACGGTGAGCGCTTCGGTTGGCGCGATCTGCTGGCGATGGCGGTGATTCTTCTGGGTGTGGTGGTGCTGACAATGGCAAGGACGAGAAAGAAGTGAGCATGGACGAGAAAGAACAGCGCCGGGGCCTGCTGGTCACCGCATCCACCTTCGTGATCTGGGGCCTGGTGCCGGTCTATTGGCACCTGCTCAACGAGGTGCCCTCGTTTCAGATCATCGCCCACCGCATCATCTGGAGCACGGTGCTGGTGCTGGGTTGGCTGTTGATCAGTGCGCGCCTGGGCTGGTGGCAGAAGATCGCCGCGCAGCCGCGCGCGCTGCCGATCCTGCTGGTGTCGAGCCTGACCATCGCGTTCAACTGGGGCCTGTACATCTGGGCGGTCAACGCCGGTCATGTCATCGAGACCAGCCTGGGCTACTTCATCAACCCGCTGGTGAACGTGCTGCTGGGTGTGCTGGTGCTGAAGGAACGGCTGCGCCGGCTGCAGTGGGTAGCGGTGGCGATGGCGGCGGTGGGCGTGGCTTGGCTGACCATCGATGCAGGTACGCCACCGTGGATCGCGCTGGGCCTGGCCTGTTCGTTCGGCCTGTATGGCCTGCTGCGCAAGCTGGTCTCGGTCGACCCGGTGGCCGGCCTCGGGGTGGAGAGCATGTACCTGTTCCTGCCGGCGCTGGCGTTTGCGATCTGGGCCGAGAACGGCCACGGCGGTGCGTTCTTCCATGGTTGGGGCTGGCGCAACGACCTGCTGCTGATCTTCGGCGGCGTAGTGACTGCTGTGCCACTGATCGGCTTTGCCTACGGTGTGAAGCGCATTCCGCTGTCGCTGGTCGGCATCCTGCAGTACATCGCACCGAGCCTGCAGCTGCTGCTGGGCGTGTTCTTCTTTCACGAAGCGTTCGATACCGCCAAGGCGATCGGCTTTGCCGCGATCTGGGCCGGCCTGATCCTGTTCGTCGGCGACAACATCCGCACGATGCGCGCCAAGCAGTAACGCAGGCGGGGCTACGGGGTCGGATCCCTCCGCAACGCGGAGGGCTCTGACCCCGCCTTCGCGCAAAAAGAACGGCGCCCCGAGAGGCGCCGTTCTGCTTCCAGCCATGGCCAGGAGAGAGATGGCCGTGGTGGGAACGCGGATACAGATGATGGGCGCGCGATTCTAGAGGGTTTCCGTTGGCAACGGTCCCGCAGCGTGCCGCCAAGATGAATCGTGTCCAACAATCCACAGACGCATGACGGAAAAAAGGACGGAGCCTTCGCTCCGTCCTTGCGGGTGTGCCGCTGCGAAGCCGGGGCTCAGGTTTCGCGCAGCGCCGTGGTGATCGGCAAACGTGCCGCGCGCAGCGCCGGGAACAGGCCGCCGACCAGGCCGATGCCCAGTGCCCATTTCAGGCCGGTCCACAGCAGTTCCGGCGAAACGTGGAACTTGAACACCACCGCACTGAAGTTGCTGCCGATGGTGGACACGCTGTAGCCATTGAACAGCAGCCATGCAACCGCACAGCCGAGCAGGCCACCGAGCAGCGCCAGCAGCATCGTTTCCAGCATCACGGCCGTCACCACCGGCAGGCCGCGGAAGCCGATCGCACGCATGGTGGCGATTTCGCGGGCGCGCGTGGCCACGGCCGCATACATGGTGTTGAGCGCGCCGAACACCGCACCGACCGCCATGATCGTGCCGATCACCTTGCCGAGGATGTCGATCAGCTTGGTCAGCCCGCCGCCCTGCTTGCTGTAGTAGACGCGGGTGGTTTCCACGTCCAGCTTCAGGCGCGGGTCGGCAGCGACGGCCGCCTTGAACTGATCGAAGCCAGCCTTGCCCTCGGTGCGCACGCTGATCGACTGCCAGGCGCTGCGCTGGTAGGTGGTGGCCAGCGTATCGGCGTCGGTCCACAGTTCCGAATCATGCGCATCGCCAGTGGCGAACACGCCCACAACGGTCCAGGCCTGGTTGCCCAGGGTCAGCGTCCTGCCGACCTCCATGTCGCGGAACTGGCCCTTGGCGCCCTGGCCGACCACGATCTCGCGCAGCCCGGTGGCGAACTTGCGGCCCTCAACGATCTTGACCTTGTCATGCACGGCCCATGCCTGCGGGCCGACGCCGCGGAACTGCGCGTTGACGTCGGTGCCATCGGACTTGGACACCAGGTTGACCACCTGCGACAGTTCCGGTGACAGCAACGGCCGGCCCTGCGCATCGCGGCTGATGCCGGGCAGGGTGGACAGCATCGGTACCTGCTCGCGGGTGATCACCGAGTTGGTCTCGGCCTGCGAGCCACCGCGCAGCACGATGGCGGTGGTGTCATCGCCGGTGTTGTTGAGCGTGGCCTGGAAGCCTTCGCCCATCGCCAGCATCGCCACCAGCACGCCGACCACGCCGGCAATGCCGACCACGATCACCGAGGACGCGCCCCAGCGCTGCGGCAGGCTGGCCACGCCGATGCGGGTGGCGGCCAACGCCAGCCGTCCGCCGCGGGTCAGCAGCAGCCACAGCGCTACCAGCACGGCCACGGCCAGCACGCCAAACCATGGCAGCCCGATCCACAACACCAGGCCGATCGCAAGCAGCAGCACCGTTACGCCGTTGCCCAGCCACTTCTTGAGCTTGTTCATCTGCAATCCTCCTCAGCGGCCGGCCAGTGCATCGACGATCTTCAGGCGCTTGGCACGCAGCGCGGGCAGCAGCCCGACGATGATGCCGATCACCACGATCAGGCCCAGCCCCATCAGCCAGGTCGGCGTTGGTACGTGTGGCGGCAGCATGCCCATGCTCTTCGGGCCGATCGCCGGCAGGATCAGGGCGGCCAGGCCCATGCCGATCAGGCCACCGAGGCCGATCAGCAGCACCGATTCCACCATCACCAGGGTCAGCACGGTGCTGTCCTTGAAGCCCAGCGTTTTCAGCGTGGCCAGCTCCGGCACGCGCTCACGCACGGCCTGCGCCATGGTGTTGCCGGTCAACAGCAGCAGGGTGAAGAACACCGCGCCCATGATCGAGGTGACGATCATGCCGATGTCCGCGAACTGCTTGACGAAGGCCTGCTGGAAGGCGGATTCGGTCTGGGTCTTGGTCTCGTGGTCGGAGTTGGCCGAGATCGCATCGATCGCCTGTGCCACCCGCGAAGAGTGGTCCGGGTTGTCCAGCGTCACCGTGTACCAGCTCACCTGGTTCTTGATGTAGTCGTTGGATTCATCGAAGTACTTCCAGTTCATCATCAGCTGGCGCTCTTCGTTGGCAGCCAGCGCGCGGTCCTTGGAGCGGTAGATGCCCTTGAGCACCAGTGGCCAGTCGTTGCTGCCGCCACGCGGAAAGATCGTCGCCTGCAGCGGGATGGTATCGCCGATCTTCCAGCCGAACTGCTTGGCCAGGGTCTCGCCGACGATGGCGCCGGTGCGGGTCTGCTTCCAGTCTTCCAGCTGCGCCGGGTCGATCTGCAGTTCGCGGTACACGTCGAAGTAGTTGGGCGAGACCGAGAAGTTCGGGAAGAAGTTCTTCGGGTCCTGGTAGATGCCACCGAACCACATGCCGTAGGCCACGTCACGCACGCCGGCCACCTGGCGGACCTGTGCTTCCAGGCGGATCGGCAGTGACTGGGTGATCGACAACCGCGAGGCCACCACCAGGCGGTTGGCGCCTTCCACGCTGCCACCCGACGAGAACGCCACGCGCACCGAATCGAGCATGCCGAACAGCAGGAACGCGGCCACCACCGAGAGCAGGGTCAGCAACGTGCGCGTGCGGCTGCGGAACAGCTGCGCCCACACCAACGAGAAGTATTTCATCGCCGTGGCCTCCGTCAGTGGGCCAGCGGCGCGTCGGCCAGCTCGCCCTTGTCCAGATGCACCGTGTGGGTGGCGTACTCGGCGGCCTTCGGGTCATGGGTGACCATGATGATGGTCTTGCCGTGCTCGCGGTTGAGCTGCTGCAGCAGGCCGAGGATCTCCTCGGCCGATTGGCGGTCGAGGTCGCCGGTGGGTTCGTCGCAGATCAGGAAGGTCGGGTCGGAGACGATCGCGCGGGCGATCGCCACGCGCTGCTGCTGGCCGCCGGACAGTTCATTCGGGCGGTGGCTGCGGCGGTCGGCCAGGCCGACCAGGGTGAGCGCGATCTCGGCATTGCGGCGGCGCTGCGCCGCGCTGAGGTGGGTCAGCAGCAGCGGCAGTTCCACGTTCTTCTGCGCGGTCAGCATCGGCATCAGGTTGTAGAACTGGAACACGAAGCCGACGTGGTGGCTGCGCCAGGTCGACAGCTGGCCGCCGCTCATCTGGTCGATGCGCTCGCCCTCGATGCTGATCTCGCCGCCGCTGGGGTTGTCCAGGCCGCCGATCAGGTTGAGCAGGGTGGTCTTGCCCGAACCGGACGGGCCCATCAGCGCGACGAAGTCGCCGCTGGCGATGTCCAGGTCGATGCCGTGCAGCACCTGCACTTTCTCGGGGCCACGCTGGTAGGTCTTGGTGATGTTGCGCAGTGAAACCAGGGTCGACATGGGTGGTTCTCCACGGAAGGCGGGAAACGGGGAAGCGCACCTGCGGTGGCCGCAGGCGTGCGTCGAGCGGTGTTGCCGGCGGCGCCCATGGGCGCCAGGCCGTTACTGCGCTTGTTTCTGTTGCACCTTGGCGCCATCGCGCAGGGTGTCCGGCGGGTTCACCACCACCGTCTCACCTGCGCTCACGCCCTTGAGGATCTGGCGGTCCTTGCCCATCGCCTGGCCGGCCTCGACCGTGCGCTGCTGCACGCGGTTCCCGTCACCCAGCACGAAGGCCACCGAGGCACCCTCGCGCTGGACCACGGCGCCGCCCGGCACGCGCACACCCTGCGGCTTGGCGGCCGCCTGCGGCTGCGCCTGTTCCAGGAAGCTGACCCGCACGCCCATCTCCGGCACGATGCGCGGGTCCTTCACCTTCAGCGCCACGCGCACCTTCACCGTGGCCTTGCCGCGGTCGGCGGTGGGGATGATGGCGATCACCTCGCCGGGAATCTTCCATTCCGGGTAGGCGTTGAGCGTGGCTTCCACCGGCATCTTCGGCTGCACGCGGCCGATGAAGGCCTCGCCGACCTCGACTTCGATCTCCAGCGAGTCCATGTCCACGATGGTGCCGATGCCGGTACGGGTGAACCCACCACCCGCCGACAGCGGCGAAACGATCTCGCCGGGCTGCGCCGCCTTGGCGGTGACCACGCCGGAGAACGGCGCGCGCACGATGTTGTTGTCTACGCCCAGGTCGGCGATGGCCAGCTGGTCGTTGGCAACCTTGACGTTGCGCTGCGCGGTATCCAGCTGCGCACGCAGGCTGTCGCGCTGGGCCACGGCCTGGTCGTACTGCGAGCGCGAGACCAGCTGCTGGCCAACCAGCGCCTGCAGGCGGCTGGCTTCGGCGGCGGCCTGCCTCTGCTGTGCCTCCAGCCCGGCCACCTGGCTGCGCGCAGCCTGCAGCTGCGAGGCGTACAGGCTGCGCTGCGCGTCGGCATCGATCGGGTCGAGCGTGGCCATCACCTGGCCGGCTTCGACCCGCATGCCTTCCTCGATCATCACCTCGCGCACCTTGCCGGTGATCTTGGCCGACACCGTGGCCATGCGACGGGCAACCACGTAGCCACTGGCGTCGAGCACCGAACTGCTGGCGCTGCCCTGCTGGATGGCCACGGCGGGAGCCGTTTCCACCTCTTCGGCCGGTGCGCGACCGAACAGGAAGGCCACGGCCGCGGCGACCAGCAGCACGACCACGATGATCGCGATCCACAGCCAGCGGCGGCCACCGCCACTGCTGCCGGAGGCGGGCGGCGGCGATTTGCGGTCGATACGGAGTTCCTTCAACAGCTCGGCAGAAGCGTTCATTCGTTCCATCACAGGCGTTTGGGCGGGTGTGGCCGGAAGGGCGGGCGGCGGCGGTTCCGGCGGTGGAGCGTGCGGCACAGCATGAAGGCAGACACAGCGATGACGGCAGTGACAGCTGTCACCCGATGACACTGACGGCGGCAACTGCGAAACGTGACCACGGCGGCACAGGATGGCAACGTCCCCGCTACCGGTACCGCCCATGGATCCGATCACTCTGTTGCCGGCCCGCCGCAGCGGCGCCGCCAAGCGTACCGTGATCCGCGCTCGGTTGCGCCGGTGCCGCCCGGCCGGTGGTGGCGCCTGCGCGCAGGCGGCTGAACTGGCATGATCGGCGGCGATCGTCCCCGCCTGGAACCGCCCGTGCCGTCGACATGGCTTGCCTCGCTGCTGCGCCCCGCGCCGGACTCGGCGGTGGCCGATACGCTGCGCCGGGGAAAGTCCCCCTGGGGCGAGGCAATCCACCTGCTGTGGTCAGTGTGGATCTTCCTGACGCCCTTGCTTGGCCATGGCTTCACCCTGCGCTGGCTGCTGCTGACGCTGGCCAGCTATCCGGTGTTCCTGCTGCTGTACGCCAAGGTGATGGTGGCGCCGCGCCATCACGCCCCGCGCTATGCTCTGGGCCTGATCGCGATGTCGCTGGTGCTGCTGCCCTGGTACCCGTCCGGGCTGACCTACTTCGTGTTCGGCTGCGTGCTGCTGCGGGTGAGCGGTCGCGGAGGCTGGTGGCAGTATCTGCTGCAGCTCACTGGTCTGAACCTCCTGTTCTGCAGCCTCGCCCTGCTGTTCCAGTACCCGTGGCAGAGCCTGGTCTGGATCCCCGCCGTGTCCTATATCGTCGGCCTGGTCGTGAACGTGGAGGCACTCAACCAGCAGAAGGATGCGGCACTGCAGCTTTCGCAGGACGAGGTGCGGCGGCTCGCCGCCACTGCAGAGCGCGAACGCATCGGCCGCGACCTGCACGACCTGCTCGGCCACACCCTGTCGCTGATCACGTTGAAGCTGGAACTGGCGCGCAAGCTGCACGACCGCGGTGATGCACGCGCGCGGCAGGAGATCGGCGAGGCCGAGGCCATCGCGCGCGAGGCACTGGCGCAGGTGCGCAGTGCGGTGACCGGCATCCGTGCCAGTGACCTGGCCGGTGAGCTGGCCTCGGCGCGGCTGCTGCTGGAATGCCAGCAGGTCCACCTGCAATACGCACCGCCACCGGCGATGCCGGTGGATGTCGAACGCGGGCTGGCGCTGGTGCTGCGCGAGGCCGCGACCAATATCGTGCGCCATGCACAGGCGACACAGGCACGGGTGGAGTTCATGCTGGAGGGACGCATGCTGGCAATGCAGATCCGCGACGATGGTCGTGGCGGCGTGCAGGCCGAGGGCAACGGGCTGAGCGGCATGCGCGAACGCGTGGCCGCCCTGGGGGGCAGCCTGCAGGTACAGTCCGCAAGGGGCGAGGGCACGCTACTGACCGTGCGCGTGCCGCTGGCTGCCGCGACCACACCGTTGCCGCCGGGAACGCCGCCGTCGCTGGCACAGGACGGTGCCGCATGATCCGCATCCTGCTGGCCGAGGACCAGGCGATGGTACGCGGCGCACTGTCGGCGCTGCTGGGCCTGGAGCCGGATATCGAGGTGCTGGGCAGTGCCGCCGACGGCGAAACCGCGTGGCGCATGCTGCAGCAGCTGCAGCCGGACATCCTGGTGACCGACATCGAGATGCCGGGCCTGTCCGGGCTGGAACTGGCCCAGCGCATTGCCCGTCATGAACTGCCGATCAAGGTGGTGATCGTGACCACCTTCGCCCGCGCAGGTTTCCTGCGACGCGCGCTGGAAGCCGGCGTGCTGGGCTACCTGCTGAAGGACGCACCGGCCGAGAACCTGGCCGATGCACTGCGCAAGGTGAAGCAGGGCATCCGCGCGATCGACCCGCAGCTGGCACTGGATGCGTGGTCGCAGGCCGACCCGCTGACCGACCGCGAGCGCCGCGTGCTGCGGCTGGCGGGCGAGGGCCGCACCGCCAGCGAGATCGCCGAGCAGCTGGGGCTGTCGCACGGTACGGTGCGCAATTACCTGTCCGAGTGCATCGGCAAGCTGGGCGTGGCCAACCGGATCGAGGCGTACCGGCTGGCGCGGCAGAAGGGGTGGTTGTAGCGGCGTGCGCCGACGCACTGGTAGCGCCGGGCGCTGCCCGGCGGATTGTTTCCGCGACCGCGGAGAGGTGTCACTTTCTTTGCTCGTGCAAAGAAAGTAACCAAAGAAACACGCCGCCAGAGCGCGAGCCGGTGCTACGCACCGGTGCCCTGCGCTTCTCGGGGAATCAGGGGACGGCGCCGAACTCGTTTCGCTCAAACACCGGCGCCTCTACGCCCCTGATTCCCCTGCGATGCTCGGCTCGCTAGAAGGCGGACCCAACGTCAAAAGCCACAGCTGCACCCAGTAGATCCACGCCATGCGTGGATGCTGTTGCTCTTGATCTTGACCTTCCAGTCCGCCTTCAAGCGAGCCGAGCACCGGAGGTCCGGCGAGGGCGAAGAGGTGCGGGTGTCTGAGCGCAGCGAGTTCCCGCGCCGTCCCTCGACGGACCGAGGAGCGCAGGGCACCGGCGTGCGAAGCACGCCGGCTCGCGGCCGGCGGAGCGTTTCTTTGGTTACTTTCTTTGCGCGCAAAGAAAGTGACACCCCCCCGCGGTCGCGGAAACAATCCGCCGGGAACGCCCGGCGAATCCTTTCAATCCTTCCCGCGCGCCATCGCCTGGAACACGCCATCCCGCCGCACCCACAGGTGGAACAACGCCGCACCCACATGCATCAGCACCGTGGCAAACAACACATAGGCCAACAGGCTGTGCGCATTGCGCAACGCGGCATACAGCGCCGGGGTGTGCGGCACGATCGGCGGCAGGTGCAGCCCTCCCCACAGCACGATCGGGTATCCGCCGGCCGACAGCATCGCCCAGCCGATCAACGGCATCGCCAGCATCAGCGCGTACAGCATCCAGTGCGAGGCCTTGGCTGCCATCACCTGCCACACGGGCAGGTCCGCCGGCAGCGGCGGTGGACGATGGCGCAGCCGGTTGTACAGGCGCAGCAGCACCAGTACGCCGATGGCGATGCCCAGCGGGCGGTGCAGGTCGATCAGCACGGGACGCAGGTGCAGCGAGGCGACCATGGTCACGCCGATGAACAGCATGGCGACGATCATCAGCGCCATGGACCAGTGCAGCACCCGCGCCAGCAGGTTGAAGTGGCCGTTGCCGGTGCTCATCGTGCGGCCTCCTTCGGTTGTTCGACGTTGCCGGTGGCGCGCTCGCGTTCACGGCGGTTGAAGGACTGCGAGTACACCGCCGAGCGGGCCGCCAGGATCGGATCATTACTGCCGCGCACCCCACTGGGCAGGATCAGCGGATCGAAGTTGATCTGGCCGCAGGCACCCTGTTCCTGTGACTGCATGCGGTCCAGGCTGAGTACGCCCGCCACTACCTGGTCACGCGATTCGGGCCACGGCACCGACGGATCATCGATGGCGTCGCCGGGCTCGGCGGTGGTCACGACCAGGTTCCAGCGCACCGGGCCGCGGGCCAGGCGCTGCTGCAGTTCCTGGCTGAGGAAATCGACGCTGGCCTGCTTGCGCGCTTCCGCATCCATCTCCACCACCGGCGCCTGCGGCTGCCAGCGCCAGCGCACCGCACGCTTCTGGCCCTGCGCGTTGGTGAACCAGAAACTGTTGACGCTGTTGAAGGTAGTGTCGGCCCAACTGCTGGTCCACGGTGCCGTCTTCGCCCACTGCTGGAACGCCTGCGCACTGGGGTACTTCGCCAGCACTACCGCCATCTTCTGCGGGTCCGGCTTGCCGGTGGCTGGATCGGGAATCGAGGCGCGCGTCTGCTCGTAGAACGCCTCGGCCGTGGGTACCGCGAAGAACGGGAAGCTGTTCATCGCCATGCGCCATTCCTGGCCATCATCGCTGACCATCTGCACCGCCAGGCTGCGCACGCGTGCGGTGTTGTCGGCGCCGTAGGGGTCGCCGCCACCGATCGACAGGCGGCCCATCACCGGGACACGCGTCTGCGAGAACACCCGGGCACTGGACAGGGTAGGGGCCTGCGCGCTGGGTTCGAACCAGCCGCTTACGCAGATGCCCTTGCTGTGTGCACGGCGGAAGCCCGGATGGGCCGGGCCGGTGGCCTCGATGGTGTCGGTGAAGCGCTGCGCGGTGAGGCGGTCGCCCATCCAGCCGGCCAGCCAGGCGAAGGCCAGCGCCACGGTACCCAGGATGAGCGCGATCAGCGCGATCCAGAGCAGGGGGGAATGCTTGCGCGGTGCGCCCGGCGTCTGGCCGGCACGGGTGTAGCCGAAGAGCGACATGGTCGGAGTCCTGCCTTCACGGAGCGTGTGGGTGGTCGACCCACACATCCTCGCAGAACCCGGCCGGGGCCGAAATTCAATTTTTCGTCAGATTTGCCGGGGACGGCGTGCCGACCAACGGTCGGCACCCACTCGATCAGCTGTAGCGCTGCTTCAACATCGCCCAGGCCGAGCGCAGCGCCAGCGCTTCGCCACCGGCCGGACGGCCCGGGCGTTCTCCATCATTCCAGGCGTACACGTCCAGGTGCGCCCAGCGCTGGCCGTCTTCCAGGAAGCGCTCCAGGTACAGCGCGGCGGTCACCGAGCCGGCCATGCGCGAACCGGCATTGGCCAGGTCGGCGATGCCGCTGCTCAGATAGCGCAGGTAGGGGCGCCACAGCGGCATGCGCCAGACCGGGTCACGGGTTGCGTCGCCGGCCTGCAGCCACTGCTGCGCCACCGTGTCGTCGTTGCTGAAGAGCGCCGGCAGATCCGGACCCAGCGCGATGCGCGCGGCACCGGTGAGGGTGGCGAAGTCCAGCACCAGGTCCGGCTTCTGCTCACCGGCAAAGGTCAGCGCGTCGCACAGGATCACTCGGCCTTCGGCATCGGTGTTGTCGATCTCCACGCTCAGGCCCTTGCGGGTGGCGATCACTTCGCCCGGGCGGAACGCATCCGGACCGATCGCATTTTCCACCGCCGGCACCAGCAGGGTCAGGCGCACCGGCAGTCCGCGCGCCATCACCAGGCCGGCCAGGGCCAGCGCATGCGCGGCGCCGCCCATGTCCTTCTTCATGTTGCGCATGCCGTCGGCCGGCTTGATGTCCAGGCCGCCGGTATCGAAGCACACGCCCTTGCCGACCAGCACCAGTGCCGGGTCGGTTTCCTTGCCCCAGCGCAGCACCACCAGGCGCGGCGCGCGGTGCGAAGCGCGGCCCACGGCGTGGATGGCCGGGAAGTTCTGCTTCAGCAGTTCATCGCCGGTGATCGCCTCGACCTGCGCACCATGCGCAGCGGCCAGTGCACGCGCGGCGTCTTCCAGCTGCTGCGGCCCCATGTCTTCGGTCGGGGTGTTGACCCAGTCGCGCACGCGCAGGCTGGCGGCGATCAGGTCGGCCACTTCGCCGGACGGTGCGGCCACCAGCTGCGCCGGGGCGCGGTTGCGCTTGCGGTAACGGTCGAAGCGGTAGCTGCCCAAACCCCAGCCCAGCTGCAGCAGCGCCAGTTCGGCGGCAGGCAGTTCATTGGCCAGCTGCCAGACACTGCCTTCCGGCAGGGCGTGCGGCGCATGTGCATAGCTGTAGGCATCGGCGCGATCACCCACGCCCATCACCGCACCGGCCAGGCCATCGCTTCCGGGCAGCAGGGCCACGCTGTGCGCGCCGGCGCTGAAGCCCTGCGAGGCCAGCCAGGCCTGGATCGCGGCCGGTTGGCCTTGCTTCCAGGCGGCGAACTGCTCGCGGTCCAGCACGTACAGAGGCAGCGCCGCGGCGCTGTCGGCGGTGAAACCAGTGATCTCGCTCATGCGTCAGTTACTCCGGGATGCGGCGGTGTCGAGGTTGGCGTCCAACCAGTCGGCCAGGCCGGTGAGGGTGTCGAACTGCAGGTCCGGCTGCAGGTGCGGATGGGTCCAGGTGGCTGCTTCGCGGTTGATCCAGCAGCCGCGCAGGCCGGCGGCGATCGCCCCGGCCACGTCCATCTCGGCGTGGTCGCCCACGTGCAGTACCTGTGCCGGCGCCACACCCAGGCGGGTGCAGGCGGCGTGGAAGATGCTTGCCTCCGGCTTGGCCGCGCCGTGTTCGCGCGCGCCCAGCTGGAAGGCGAAATGATGGGCCAGGCCGATCCGCTCCAGATCGGCATTGCCATTGCTCAGCGCTGCCACCGGCACCCGCGCGGCAATCCGCGCCAGCGCATCGATCGCATCGGGATAGCACTCGACCTGGTTGCGCGCGGCGTAGAACACTTCGTACGCTGGCTCCAGCAGATCGAGGCTGGCGCCGCTGGCGTGCAGCGCTTCGTGAAGGGTCAGCCGACGCAGCGCGCTCAGGTCGTGGTGGAGGTGCGGATGAGCGTGGTACAGGCGCTCGCGCAGTTCGCGCATCGCCGCCACCGGATACATCGCGGCGGTGGCGGGGCTGTGTTCACGCATCCATTCGTGCAGGACCAGGTCGATGCGGGCGCCGATCGGAGCGAACGGCCACAGCGTGTCGTCAAGGTCGAGAGTGATGGCTTGGACGGGGAAATTCACCCCTCCATTCTACGCCTGCCCGCGCGGGCTTTCATTCCAGCAGCCGTGCCCAGCCCTGCATGCCGTCCAGCCGTGCCAGCACCAGCTTGATGCAGACCAGCAGCGGCACCGCCAGCAGCAGGCCGATCATGCCCCAGGCCCAGCCGAACACCATCAGTGCCAGGATCAGCACCAGCGGCGACAGCTTCATGCGCCGGCCCAGCACGATCGGGGTCACCATCTGCCCTTCCAGAGTGTGCAGGGCCAGGTACGCGGCCGCCGGCAGCAGCGCCTGCAGCGGGTCGCGGAATTCCACGAAGCCCATCAGCAGCATCAGTGCCACGCCGATCAGCGGGCCGACATACGGGGCAAAATTCAGCAGCGCGGCCACCGTGCCCCACAGCAACGCCTCCTGCAGGCCAATGCCGAGCAGCATCAGCACGCCGGCGAACACCAGCCCGACCAGGGTGTTGATCACGCTGATGGTCAGCACATAGCGCGAGACCTCGCGTTCGATCGACCGCAGGATGTCGGCGGTGAAGCGCTGCTGCTGGCGGTTCGGGAACAGCGCGATCGCCGCGCGCTGCAGGCTCTGCCCATAGATCATGAAGAACAGGGTCAGCAGCACCACGGCCAGCACCGAGGCAGCAAGCCGTGGCGCGCGGGTCAGCATGCGGTACGGGTCGTCGAGCTGGGTGCGGATCACCTGCACCTTGTGGTTGCTGTCGCCGCCGGCGACGCGCGCGAAGTTCTCCGCCGCCTGGTTGGCCTGCTGCACCGGCTTGGTCAGGTCCTGCACCTGGCGGGCGACCTTGCGCAGCTGCTGCGGGGCTTCCTGCGCCCATTCCATCGCCGGGCCGATCAACTGCACCGCCAGCGAACCGGTCACGCCCAGGCCGGCGCCGAGAATCAGCAGCGCGCCCAGCGCGCGCGGAATCCATAGTTTCTGCAGCAGGCGCAGGATCGGGTTGCCGACCAGTGCGAAGAACATCGCCAGCAGCACCGGCAGGATGATGTCCTGTGCAGCCCATAGCGTGTAGCCCACCGCCAGGGTCGCCAGCACCACCAGCGACATCGGCCCGCGTGGGCGAGACGGAGGCGGCAGCGGTGCCTCCGGGTCCTGCGGATCGGCTGGTGACGGGAACAGGGAGGACTCGCTCATCGACGCATCAGCCGGAAAGGGGGGCGCATTATCCGCCGGCCGCGATCGGCGCGGCGGATTCCATGGATCAACGTTCGGACAGTTCGGTGGCGGCTTCGGCCGGGCGCGGTTCGCGCGGCTCCGGTTCTGCCGCGGGCCGTGACGCCGCCGCTGGCGCGGGCCGTGCGGTTGATGCCGATGCGGCCGCCTGTGCCTGTTCGCTGGCGTTGTCGGCTTCTTCGGCCGCATCGTCGGCGGTGGCCGCAGCCTGCGCCGCCATCGCCGTGGCGAACGCCGCCTGCGCACTGGCGAACAGGTTCGAGACCGAACCCACCATCTGCAGCCAGCGCGCACCGTTGACCTTGCCCGGCATTTCCAGCTTGCCGGCAATGAAGCCACCGGCCAGGCCCACCAGCACGATGCGCAGTGGCGACCAGCCCTGGCGCCAGACCTGGCTGAGCGTGGACCAGTGGTCCTGGGTCTCGACCAGACGCACGGTCACCACCTGTTCGCAGCGCTTCACCCGCCGCTGCAGCGCGCCGAACTTCATGGCTTGCCCTCTGGCAGCTGCACATCGGCATCGGGGTCGTCTTCGCTGGGCTCGTCGAACAGGCCCAGGCGGGACAGCTGGCGCCGGGTGGCGTGCATGCCGGTGTGGTGGAAGAAGTAGGACACCCGCCAGATCGCATAACCGGTGACGGCCAGGCTCAGCAGCGAGGTGATCAGCAGGGCCTGCAGCCAGCTCAGGCCCCAGCTTTGCAGCAGGGCGATGAGGGTGGCGGCCATCAGCAGCCAGGCCGACGCACCGAATACGATCGCTACCCCGGCCCAGGCCAGTGCACGGCCGAATGCGCTGCGAGCCAGCGCGAAGTCGGCCGAGGCCAGCCGGCGCAGCGAACGCAGCGAGTGCTTGGCCGAATCGGCAGCGGCGCGACCGGCCGCGCCGACCTGGCGGATGCTCTCATCCAGCGGCGGGGTGGCCGCCGGATCAGGGGCTTGCGCGTTGTCTTCGCTCACGCCGCAGCTTACTTGTCGCTGCTGCCGCGGGCCAGCTTGGCGATGATCCAGCCGGCAGCGAAGGCAACACCGAACGAAGCCAGCGGACGTTCGCGGATCAGCTCGGCGGCGCTGTCGATCAGGTCCTTGCCCTTGTCCATCAGTGCATCGACCTGTTCCTTGGCAGCGGCCCCGCCGAACTCGGCGGCGGCCAGGCCGGACAGCGCGCTGTCGGACAGTTCAGCCTTGACGTTGGCCTTGCCGATCCGCAGTTCGTCGGTCGCGGCACCGGTTGCGCCCTTGATCGCACCGCCGGCGGCCGTGGCGGCCTGCTTCAGGTGGGAACCGGCTTCACCCAGGTGTTCCTTCAGGTTCTCGGTATTGGTGGGGCTCATCGAATCACTCCTGTTGCGATGGGGGAACGGGCGTCGGCGGTGCCGACCTGGACTGACAGCAATAGCATTGCCGGGGTATAGGGGGTGTTACGGCAGGGCGATCAGCGCATCACGAGCTGGCCCTGCTGCTGGCCATTGTTGCGCAGCACGCGCACGACCAAGGTCGGCGGGCGTTGCTGGAAATTGGCACGCCAGCTGGCCAGGTCGGCGAATTCACCCACGGTGGCGTCGGTGATGATGTCACCCTGCTGCAGGCCGTTGCTGGCCGCGCGGCTGCCGCGCTTGACCTCGCTGACCAGCACGCCGCCGACCCCCGACTGCCGCAGCGACTCGGGCAGGTCGACGAAGGTGGCGCCGGTCAGCCGCGGGTCCAGGCTCTCGCCGCTGACCGCACGTGCCTGTTCCTTCAGCGTTGCCTTGATCTGCACGGGCTTGCCTTCGCGGCGGACGTCCAGCGTCATCGGGCTGCCGACGGCGGCCAGGCCCTCCACGTTGTGCAGGGCTTCGGCGCTGTCCACGCGTTGGCCGTTGGCCGAGACCACCACGTCGCCTGGCTTCAGCCCGGCTGCGGCGGCGGCCGAACCGGCCAGCACGCGGGTGATCAGCGCACCACGTGTTTCGCCCAGGCCCAGACCCTGCGCGATCTGCGCGGTCAGGTTCTGGCTTTCCACCCCCAGCGTGCCACGCACCACCACGCCGTGCTTGACCAGCTGGTCGACCACGCTGCGCGCCAGGTTCGATGGAATCGCCAGGCCCAGGCCGATGTTGCCGGCCATGCTGCCCTGCGGGTTGAAGCTGGCGGTGTTGATGCCGACCAGCTGGCCCTGCAGGTCGACCAGCGCGCCACCGGAGTTGCCCGGGTTGATCGACGCATCGGTCTGGATGAAGTTCTGGTAGCCCAGCCCGCGGATGCCGCTGCGGCCCACCGCCGAGACGATGCCCGAGGTGACTGTCTGGCTGAAGCCGAACGGGTTGCCGATGGCCACGACGAAGTCGCCGACCCGCAGCTGGTCGCTGTTGCCGAGCTTGATGTCGGTGAGGTTCTGCGCCGGAATGCGGATCAGGGCGATGTCGGTATCGCGGTCCGAACCCAGGAACTGGGCCTTGACCGTGCGCCCGTCGGCCAGTGTCACCTGCACGTCATCGGCGTTCTCGATCACATGGTGGTTGGTCAGTACCAGGCCTTCCTTGGCGTCGATGATCACGCCGGAGCCGAGCGATTCGTTGATGCGTTCCTGCGGGATGTCCGGGAACAGGCGGCGGAAGAACGGGTCGTTGAAGAAGGGATTGCGTACGCGAACCACCTGCTTGGTGTTGACGCTGACCACCGCCGGCATCGCCTTCTCCAGCATTGGTGCCAGTGACGGTACCGCCTGTCCGGCCACCGAGGCCGGCAACGCTGCGGTGGTCGGTAGGACCGCCGGCAGCGGCGCGGCGTCGGCACGGTTGTCCAGGTGGGCATTGATGCCGGTGGCAACGAAGCCACCGAAGGCGGCGGCGATTGCGAGCGTGAGCAGGGTGGGAAGCGGTCGCATGGGAGTCGGTTCGCTGGCGTGGGTGGGGCCGTTCGGGCCTACGGTAAAACAAGCTGAATGAGTGTGTCGCGATCTGGATAAATGCGCCATGAAAACGGGTGCCTCGAAGGGGGGAGCGCAGGGGCCAGGAACGCGCTTGTGGCGACACCCGGGCAGGTGATGGGTGCGCCACTCAACGCCAACGCGCGCCGCACTGGCACAGGCGGATACTTGCGCAGTTCCGCGCAGGCGGGTGCCGCAATGCGCCACGATGGATGCCGGAGGCGGCATCCGTGCACGTGCGCGCGACGACGGCCAGACAATGCTGGGTTCGCGTGGCGCAGCACTGAAAAAAAGGGGTTTGCTGCGAACCGCAGGCGGCAACGGGCACTGCTGCGTACACCATCGGCGTCGCAACAGATGCGATTGCTGGCATATGCCCCGTTCCACGATCGTCAATGTCGGTATAGCATCGCCCCGTTTTGATACTTAAGGCCCGCAGGAGGGCAACATGAGCAACGGTAATGGTGTGTCGGTCGTGACCGACGCTGTCGAGAACGTGAAAGAAACCGCCACCAACGTCGGCGAGACCATCGCCCACGCCGCCGAAGACGCAGTGAAGTCGGTCAAGAAGACCGTCAAGCGCGCGAGCAAGGCTGCCGGTACCCGCGTTGCCAAGGCCAAGAAGGCCGTGGCCAAGGTCGAGAAGACCGTTGCCAAGAAGGCCGAGAAGGCTGCCAAGTCGGTCGGCAAGACGGTTGCCAACGCCAAGAAGAAGCTGGAAGCGGCCAAGAAGAACGCCAAGGCCGAAGCTGCTGCCCTGAAGAAGGAAGTGGCGAAGAAGAGGGCGGCTGCGGGCAAGGCCGTGACCAAGAAGGCCGCCGCTGCCAAGAAGACCACCAAGGCTGCCGGCAAGAAGGTCGCCACCGTGAAGAAGGCCGCCACCAAGAAGGCTGCTGTCGCGAAGAAGACCGTTGCCAAGAAGACCGCGGCCGCCAAGAAGGTGGTTGGCAAGAAGGTCGCCACCGCCAAGAAGGCTGTGGCCAAGAAGACCGTCGCCGCCAAGAAAGCAGTGGCCAAGAAGACCGTCGCCGCCAAGAAGGCAGTGGCTGCGAAGAAGGTTGTCGGCAAGAAGGCTGCCGCCACCAGGAAGGTCGCCACCAGGAAGACCGCCGCCGCCAAGAAGGTTGTCGGCAAGAAGGCTGCCGTCGCCAAGAAGGCCGTTGCCAAGAAGACCACTGCTGCCAAGAAGGCTGTCGGCAAGAAGGTCGCCGCGACCCGCAAGACCGTGGCCAGGAAGGCTGCACCGCTGAAGAAGGTCGCCGCCAATAAGGCTCCGGCCAAGAAGGCTGTTGCCAAGAAGGCCCCGGCCAAGGCCGTGCGCAAGGTCGCCAAGCGCAAGTAATCGCGCCGTGACCGAAGGCCCTGCCGCCCACCGGGTGGTGGGGCCTTTCGCGTTTTCGGGGCGCGGTCTGGGGCAAGATGCAGATTCTTCCCGCCGGAGCCCCACCATGCGCGGTATCGATTTCAGTTCCTGGCAGGGCGTGCTGTCCACGTTGGCCGGCCTGGTCCTGATCACACTGCTGGGCGTGGGCATCCGCCTGCTGGTGATGCAGACCCTGCAGCAGCGTCGCGAGCGCGAGAACCGGCAGATCAACGAGCGGCTGCGCACGCTGATGGCGGCCTACAAGACCCTGGGCGGTTCATTCACTGGTGAACTGGGCGTGGATCCCAGCCATCGCCGCGATCTGCGCCAGCGCGAAGCGGCCGAAGGCATCGCCGAACCGCGTTCGGATCGAACGCGCCGCATCCGCGATGCGGTCGAGGCCGCGCTCTCGGACATCCTGTTGCTGGGCACCGACGAACAGGTGCGACTGGCGGCGCGTGCCGCCAACGAACTGGCACAGGGGCGGCCGGTGCATATCCACGAACTGGTGGTCTCGCTGCGCGACTTCGTGCGCGAAGCGCTGGATCTGGCGCCGATTCCTCCCGACCTGCGGATTCCGCCGCAGGGGCCGACCCGCCCCGCGGCCAGTGGTGGCGGCAAGGGGCGCAACGATGGCGATGCCAAGGGCGGCCGTGCGGGTGGTGGCGGAGGTGGGGGCGGCGGAATGGGCGCTGGCATGGGCGGCATGGGCCTCGGAGCCGGCGCCGCACTGGGCGCCGGCCATGCCACTGCCAGCGATGAAACGGACGCGCGCTGAGCACGTCCGCCGGGTTCAGCGGGTCAGCTCGTAGATCGGCACGAAGCCGCCGTAGATCATCCGCGCGCCGTCAAACGGCATCGGATTCTTCGTTGGATCAAACCGCGGGTCTTCCATCATCTTCTTCATCCCGGCGTCGCGGGTCGGTTTGTCGGGCCATTCGATCCAGGAAAACACCACCGTCTCGTCCGGCGTGGCTTTCACCGCGCCGAAGAAGTCGGTGGTCTTGCCGTGCGGCACGTCATCGCCCCAGCACTCGACCACGCGCAGTGCGCCGTACTCGATGAAGACCGGATCTCCTGTGCGTGCATGGGCGAGGAACTTCTCCTTGTTGGCGGTGGGCACCGCCAGGACGAAACCATCGATGTAGCTCATTGCCTGCCTCCGGATGGACCGTGCCACATGCACGGCCTTCAAGTAACCGACGAACCCGGGCATCGCGGATCGACATCTGGGGAAAGGTGGGTGAAAGCTGGAAGCAGAATGCACGCGCGCCGCGCGCGTATGCCAGACGCAGCCTGAATCAAGCCAGAAAATTCAGCAATGCGAAGACCGCTGTTTTCAGGGAGCGTTGTGGCGAATAACGGAGAATTTACATTCCCGATGCGATGGCGCCCTGGCGCTGCTGCACACCATAAGAAAGTAAAGGTGTACCCCCATGAAGAATTCGCTGATTGCTCTGGCCCTGGCCGCTGCCCTGCCGTTCACCGCCTCGGCTGCTGAGAACCTGTCCTACAACTACGCCGAAGCCGACTACGCCAAGACCGACGTTGAAGGCATCAAGGCCGACGGCTGGGGCGTGAAGGGTTCGTACGGCTTCCTGCCGAACTTCCACGCCTTCGGCGAGTACAGCCGCCAGGAAATCGACCACACCAACCTGAAGGTTGACCAGTGGAAGGTCGGTGCCGGCTACAACGTCGAAATCGCCCCGACCACCGACTTCGTTGCCCGCGTCGCCTACCAGAAGTTCGACCCGAAGCACGGCCTGGACTTCAACGGCTACAGCGCTGAAGCCGGTATCCGCACCGCCTTCGGTGCCCACGCCGAGGTCTACGGCATGGTCGGCTACGAAGATTTCTCGAAGAAGCACGGCATCAACCCGGAAGGCCAGTGGTACGGCCGCCTGGGTGGCCAGGTCAAGCTGAACCAGAACTGGGGCCTGAACGGCGAACTGAAGATGAACCGCGACGGCGACAAGGAATACACCGTCGGCCCGCGCTTCAGCTGGTAATTGCTGTTCCCGCGCGCCTGCGCGCTGGAGAAGTCTCGACAGGCCCGGCTCTTGCCGGGCCTGTTGCGTTTGTGGCCGCGCGAAACAGAATGCCGTCTGACTGGTGGCGCACGCGGGCCGAGCATTGCAAGGAATTGGATTCCGCCGCTGCGGGCACCGGCCTACGGTGGATGCCCCATGTTGCCTGGACATGCCGCGATGCCGCCCACTCGCCCGCCCCTGCTGCCTGATCGGCCATGCCGCCTGGCGCTGCTGGACCCGCATCCTGTGCTGCGGTTGGGCGTGGAAGTGCTGCTCCGCCAACACAGTGGTGTGCAGGTGCGCGTGAGCCTGTCCAGCGAGGCGCACCTGCTGCAGCTGCTGGAGCGCAGCCCGAGGTGTGTCGACCTGCTGCTGATCGATGCGCTGCCGATGGGCGACCTGGGCGATGGATTGGCCCTGCTGCGCGTGCTGTCGCAGCGCTGGCCGGCGCTGCCGGTGCTGGTGCTCTCGGCGCACTGCAACGCCAGCACGGTGACCACCGCGATGCGAGCCGGCGCGCGCGGCTTCCTGTCCAAGTCGATGCCACCGGAGACGTTGCTGCGCGCCATTGACGTGATCGCCCGTGGCGGCCGCTTCGTGCCACCGGAACTGCGTGAGGAGCTGAAGCTGCCACGCACACGCCGGGTATCTGCACCGGTGCTCGCGCCGCTGAGCCAGCGCGAGCGTGAAGTGCTCGGCTTGGTGCTGAAGGGCGTGAGCACCAGTGAAATGGCCCTGCGCTCGGGGCGCTCGGCCAGCACCATCAGCTCGCAGAAAACGTCGGCCTACCGCAAGCTCGGCATTCGTGGCGACGGCGACCTGTTCCGCTTCCGCCACCTGCTGGAATGCGGCTGAGCAGCCTTACTCGCCCTGGTACTGCTTCTCTTCCACCAGCGCCGAACCGGCCACGCGGTTGATCTCGTTCTTCACCTGCACCCGCTCGCCATTGGTGCCATAGACACCGCGTGCCAGCTGGATGAACGCATCGTCGAATACCTGGGCCGCTTCCTTGTCGCGCAGCTGGTCCTGGATGTCCCACATGCGCTCGTTGATCGCCTTCAGCTGCTGCTTCAGCGCGTCCAATGCCGGCTGCGCCTGCAGCTGCTGCTGCAGCAAGGGCAACAGGCCATCCAGTTCGGTGCGCACGTTGGCCAGCTTGGCAGCATCATCGATGCGCTCGGCCTTGATCTCGAGAATGGTGATCTTGTCGATCAGCTCGCCGATCGATACCGGGGTCAGGATGGCGTCCACGTGATTGGTTCCTGGAAACAAGGCGCCATGATACCGCGCGGCTGGCGCGCAGCCTCCATCCACGGGATTTACGCCGAATTTGCGCCGCTGGCCGGGCAGCACCCTCGATCCGTTACGGCGGCGCGCCCGACACTGCCGTCCCGGCGGCGCGACCGCCTTCGACAAGGAACACAGTGCAGTGAACAGCAAGGGGATGATGGCGGCGCTGGTGGCCGCCCTGGCAGGGCTGCTCGGGATCGGCAGCGCGCAGGCACAGGTGCAGGCCAGTGGCAGTGCTGCATTGACCAGCGACTACGTGTGGCGTGGCAGCTCGCAGAGCGATGGCGACCCGGCGGTGCAGGCCGGCGCGAAGGTCTCGATCCCGTCGGGATGGTACGCCAGCGTGTGGGGTTCGAACGTTTCGTTCAAACCGGACAATGGCGCGCGCAGCGAGTTCGACCTGGTGGCCGGCTGGTCCGGCGCACTGGCGCCGGCCTGGAACCTGGATGCGAACCTGACCCGCTACGTGTACCCGGGCACCGGCCGCACGCTGGACTGGACCGAACTCAACACCACGTTGACCTGGAAGCAGCGTGCCTGGCTGCAGGTCGCCCATTCCAGCGATGCACTGGCCGGTGGCCATCGCGGCACCTATGCCCAGCTGGGAGTGCGTGTGCCGCTGCACGAACGCGTCCGCCTGGAAGCGGCGCTGGGCCAGTACTGGCTGGCCACCGCGCAGGGCCCGGACTACCTGCATGGCCAGCTCAGTGCCATTGCCACGCTGGCCCCGGCATGGGAGCTGCGTGCCACCGTGCACGACACCGACAACGCGGCCAAGCGCCTGTTCCCGGGTAACGCCGGTGGGCGCTGGGAGCTGGCGCTGCAGGGCAGTTTCTAATTCGACGATGCCGCCTGGCGCGCACGCAGCGCGCCGGGCAGCCACAGCAGCAGGGCCAGCACGGCCACGGCGGCACCGGCCACGCAGACGCCGGTCCAGCCGAAGCGCTGGTAGACCTGTGCAGACAGCAGCGAGCCCAGCGAGCCGCCGATGAAATAGCCGGTCATGTAGCCGGCATTGAGGCGGTTGCGTGCCGCAGGCTGCAGCGCATAGATCAGGTTCTGGTTGCTGACATGCAGCAGCTGCGCGGCCAGGTCCAGCACCACCACGCCGACCAGCAGCGCCAGCAGCGAGTGGGCCGACAGCCCCAGTGGCAGCCACGACAGCAGCAACAGCGCCAGTGCAATGGCGGTGGCAGGTCCGGTCTGGCCACGGTCGGACATGCGGCCAGCCAGCCCCGCCGCCAGCGTGCCGGCCGCACCGACCAGCCCGAACAGGCCGATGGTGGCGTCGCTGTAGGCGTACGGCGGCTGTGCCAGCAGGAACGCGAGCGGGGTCCAGAAGATCGCGAACATGGCGAAGCTGCAGGCCCCCAGCAGCGTGCGCTGGCGCAGCACCGGTTCCTGCACGAACAGTTCGCCAATGGAGCGCAGCAATGCGAAATAGCCCAGGCCGGCGCTGTGGTGGAAGCGCGGCAGGCCGCGCTGCAATGCCAGTGCGGTCAGCACCAGGGTGGCAGCGGCGATCGCATACACCAGGCGCCAGTCGCCCAGGCTGGAAAGCACGCCGGCCACGGTGCGCGCCAGCAGGATGCCCAGCAGCAGGCCACTCATCAATGTTCCGACCACGCGGCCACGGTGTTCCGGCGCGGCCAGCGTGGCGGCGAACGGCACCAGCACCTGGGCCACCACCGAAAACAGGCCGGTGATCGCGGTGCCCACCAGCAGCCAGGTCAGCGACGGGGCGCAGGCACTGATCACCAGTCCACCCGCCGACAGCAGGCTCATCACCACGATCAGGCGGCGGCGTTCGAACAGGTCACCCAGTGGCACCAGCAGGATCAAGCCGGCGGCATAGCTCAGCTGCGCGGCGGTAACCACCATGCCGACCTGGCCGAACGGCACGCCGAAGGCGTCGGCGATGGTGTGCAGCAGCGGTTGCGCATAGTAGTTGCTGGCCACGGCCACGCCGGTGGCGACCGACATCAGCAGCACCTGCCAGCGCTGCAGAGGGGGAGGGGGAAGGGACGGGTCCACGCGATGTTCCAGGAAACGGGGGGCACAGTGTCCGCCTGCTGCGAGCATGATGGAAATGAATCATCATCATCCGCGCCATCTGAAAACAAGATAGTTGTATGAACCTCAAGCAGCTCGAATTCGCCGTGGCGCTGGCCGAAGAGGGCAATTTCACCCGTGCCGCCGAGCGCTGCCACGTGGTGCAATCCGCGCTCAGCCACCAGATCGCCTACCTGGAACAGGAACTGGGTGCCACGCTGTTCGAGCGCCTGCCGCGCCAGGTGCGGGCCACCGCCGCCGGCGAGGCGTTGCTGGTGCACGCACGCCAGGTGCTGGCCAGCCTGCGCCACCTGCGCGCCGACGTGGCCGCCGTCAGTGGCGAAGTGCGTGGGTTGCTGGCCATCGGGCAGATTTCCTCGCTGACCGACATCGACGTTGTGGCGATGCTGGCGGCCTTCCAGCGCGTGCACCCGCAGGTGGAGTTCCAGTTGCGCGTAGACAAGAGCGAGGACCTGATCGCGCAGGTACAGTCGCGCGCGCTGGATGTGGCACTGGTCGGCCTGGCGCCTTCGGCAGCGCTGGACGGTGTCTGCCACCAGGTGCTGCAGGAGGAGGATCTGGTAGCGGTACTGGCGCCATCGCACCGGCTGGCCGGGCGCAAGCGGCTGCCATTGACCGCACTGCAGGATGAAGCACTGGTCGACTTCCCGCGCGGCACCGGCGCCCGCCGGCAGACCGATGATGCTTTTGCCGCAGCCGGACTGCCGCACACGGTCCGTTTCGAGGTCAACCTGATGGAACTGGTCGAGCGCTTCGTCCGCCATGGGTTGGCGGTCGGCATCGTGCCGGCATTGATCGCCGATGGGTTCCAGGGCGTGGTGCAGATTCCGCTGCAGCCGACCCCGACCCGGCGCGTGCACCTGGTCTGGCAGCGCCTGCCGACACCAGCGGCGCGGGCGTTCGTCGACGCCGTGCTCAGCCGCGCAGGCGCAGGCTCAGGCCCTTGAGGAAGTTGCGCAGCATCTGGTCCAGGCAACGCCGGTAGTTGGCGTGCCCGGGTTGGCGGAACAGCGCGCCCACTTCCGACTTGGAGACATTGAAACCTGCGCTGGCAAAGATCTCCATCAGGTCCACGTCGCGCAGCTGGAACGCCACGCGCAGCTTCTTCAGCACCAGGTTGTTGTCGATGTGGGTTTTCACTGCGCGCTGCGGCTGGCTCTCGTCGCGGCCACGCAGGTGCACGATCAGGCCGTCGAGGAAGTGCGCCAGCGCGCTGTCGTTCATCGCCTCGAAACCGGCTTCGTCCTCGCGGCGCAGCCAGGCCTTCACCTGCCCGGTATCCACGGCAAAGGCCGGGTCGGCCATCTGGCACAGGGTGACCACGTGCTGGTCACCCAGGTCCAGGGAGTAGCGCACGCTGCGCAGGACATCATTGTTGATCATGGCCCAATTGTACCGGCCTCTGGCGTGTCACCGGACTGTCATCGAACTGCAGCATCGTGAGCACTCGTTCGCTGGGACCCTCGCATGCGCCGGTATCTGTTTTCCGCACTACTGCTCGCCGGCAGCTTCGCTGCCTTCGCCCAGGACCGCTTCGTACCCGTCGAGCGGCGCCTCAGTGCATCCCACCTGGCCGAGGTCGGGCTCAGCCCAGCGCAGTTGCAGGCGTTGAACCGGGTACTGCGCGAGGCAGAGAGCACGGCCGCCGCGTCGACGGCAGCGGTGGCCCCGGTCGCTGCGCCGCTGCCTGCCAATGTGCCGGCACCAGCAGCAATGCATCTGGGCCTGGAAGACGAACCGGTCAGCGCCCGTGTGGTCGGAGAGGTCGCAGGCTGGCAGCCCGGCACGCTGTTCACCCTTGATAACGGCCAGCAATGGCAGGTGATGAAGGGACAGATGAAGCTGCGCAGGGTGTTGCAGTCGCCGCAGATCGCCGTTGTTCCCGGAATTGCCGGGCGCTGGTTCCTGCAGGTCGACGAAGACCTGCCCAAGGCCAGAGTGTTTCGCGTGCGTTGAGCCGGGGGGACGGCAGGACGGTGGGCAACTCAGGACGGGCCGGGAATGCCAGAATGGGCGTCCGGTTTTCCCCCTGGAGTTGCCTGATGACCCGCACTGTCCTGATTACCGGCGCCACGTCCGGCTTCGGCGCCGCCGCCGTCCACCGCTTCGCCCAGGCCGGCTGGAAAGTGATCGCCACCGGCCGCCGCGGCGAACGCCTGCAGCCGCTGGTCGAGCGCTACGGCAAGGACGTGGTGCATGCCGCCGCCTTCGACATCCGCGATGCGGTGGCGATGGAGGCGGCCCTGCTGGCGCTGCCGCCGGCCTTTGGCGAGATCGACCTGCTGGTCAACAACGCCGGCCTGGCGCAGGGCACCGCGCCGGCACAGAGCGCCACGCTGTCGGACTGGACCACGATGATCGACACCAACATCACCGCGCTGGTGACCCTGACCCACCGCCTGCTGCCGCAGCTGGTGGAGCGCAAGGGCGCGATCATCAACATCTCGTCGGTGGCCGGCGTCTACCCGTACCCGGGTGGCAACGCCTACGGTGGCACCAAGGCCTTCGTCAGCCAGTTCTCGCTGGGCCTGCGTTCGGACCTGCACGGCACCGGCGTGCGTGTGACCACGATCGAGCCGGGCATGGCCGAAACCGAATTCACCGTGGTACGTACCCATGGCGACCAGAACGCCTCGGACAAGCTGTACAGCGGCGCCAACCCGATGACCGCCGAAGACATCGCCGAGCAGATCTTCTGGGTGGCCAGCCTGCCGCCGCACCTGAACATCAACCGGCTGGAGCTGATGCCGGTCAGCCAGTCGTTCGCCGGATTCCAGGTCGCCCGCGAGGGCTGACCGGAGTCGTATCGCTTTTTGTGGAGTCGAGCCATGCTCGACTGCATTGAACGGCAGTCGAGCATGGCTCGACTCTGCAGAAACAAGAAAGCCGGGCACTGCCCGGCTTTTTCATTCACATCGGCAGGCTTACTGCGCCTTGATCGCCATCGCCTGCAGGCCGGTGCCATCCAGCTTCTGCTTGGCTTCGGACAACTCGCCGGCACTGCCGTACGGGCCCATGCGCACGCGGTACACGGTCTTGCCGTTGATCTGCGCCGACTCCACGCGTGCCGCCAGGCCCATCATGGCCAGCTTGGCCTTGGTGGCTTCGGCGTCACCGGAAGCACCGAAGGCTCCTGCCTGCAGGATGTAGCGGGCGTTGTCGGCGGCCGCCGGTGCAGCTGCGGACGCCGGCGGTGCCGACGCGGCGGGCGCGCTTTCCGCGCGCGGCGCTGGAGTGGCGGCCGCCGTGCTGGCCGACGGGGTTGCCGCGGCCGGGTGCTCGCTCAGCGGTGCCGGCAGCGGACGGTTGGTCGCGGTTACCGGCGCGGTGCTTGCGACGCTGGCCGTTGCGGTCGGTGCCGGCGTGGCCGTGCTTGCCGGAGGTACCGGCCTGCCCTCCAGCGCGGCCTGCGCGCGCGACGCTTCGGCCTTGGCCCGGCGCTGATCCTCGGCGCGCGCGCTGGCGGCCAGTTCGGCGTCGGACATTTCCACTTCCTTGCCCGGCAGCAGGGTGTAGAAGTCGTACTGCGTCGCGGCGGGCTTCTCCGGTTCGGCCGGCTTCGGCGTGGCCGGCTGCGCGGCCGGCTGGCTGCCGACATCGCTGTCGGCATCAGCGACCGGGGCCGGCTGCGCGTTCGGGTTCGGCTGCGGACCGGCACGCAGGAAGCCATCGCCTTCGCCCTTGAACAGGTTCGGCGCCGCCAGGAACACCACGGCGGCGATCGCCACACCGGCCACCAGCCACACCCATCCGGGGGTGCCCTGGCTGCTGCTGTTGCGTCGTGCCTGGGTTTTGCCGCGTCGTGCTGCCATGTGTACTGCGTCTCCTGATGCTTACATTTTTTCCGGGGCACTCACGCCCAGGAGTTCGAGGCCGTTGGCCAGCACCTGGCGCGCCGCGCAGGCCAGGGTCAGCTTGGCGTTGCGATCGGTGGCGTCGTCCACCAGCACCGGCGTCCCGTGATACCACGTGTGGAAGGCATGCGCCAATTCACGCAGGTACTGCGCCACCAGGTGCGGCTCCAGCGCCACGCCAGCCGCTTCCACCACTTCCGGATACCGCGAGATCTCGTTCATCAACCCCAGCGAGGCATCGTCGGCCAGGCGGCCCAGATTGGCCAGGCCATTGCCCTGCTCGTACACCAGGCCCTTTTCCTGGGCCTGGCGCAGCAGGCTGCAGACGCGGGCGTGCGCGTACTGCACGTAGAACACCGGATTGTCGTTGCTCTGCTGGCGGGCCAGGTCGATGTCGAAGGTCAGCTGCGAATCGGGCTTGCGCGCGATCAGGAACCAGCGGGTCGCATCGCGGCCGGCCTCCTCGATCAGGTCGCGCAGGGTGAAGTAGCTGCCGGCACGCTTGGACAGCTTCACTTCCTCGCCGCCGCGCATGACGGTGACCATCTGGTGCAGCACGTATTCCGGCCAGCCCTGCGGGATGCCCACTTCCAGCGCCTGCAGGCCGGCGCGCACGCGCGCCAGCGAGCCGTGGTGGTCGGCGCCCAGTTCGGTGATCGCGCGCTCGTAGCCGCGCTGCCACTTGGACAGGTGGTAGGCCACGTCCGGCACGAAGTAGGTGAAGGTGCCGTCGGACTTGCGCATCACGCGGTCCTTGTCGTCACCGAAATCGGTGCTGCGCAGCCACAGCGCGCCGCCTTCCTCGTAGGTGTGCCCGGAGGCCTGCAGCTTGGCCACGGCCTCGGCGACCTTGCCATCGGCGTACAGCGAGCTTTCCAGGAAGTAGATGTCGAAGTCGACGCCGAAGGCGGCCAGGTCCAGGTTCTGCTCGTTGCGCAGGTAGGCCACGGCAAAGCGACGGATCGCCTGCATGTCGTCCGGGTCCTTGGCGCCGACTACCAGCGTGCCTTCCAGGTCAACGCTGGCGCCGGCCATGTAGGCGCGGGCAACATCGGCGATGTACTCACCGCGGTAGCCGCCTTCCGGCCAGCCTTCCTGGTCCGGCGCAATGCCCTTCACGCGGGCCTGCACCGACAGTGCCAGGTTCTCGATCTGCACGCCGGCGTCGTTGTAGTAGAACTCGCGCTTGGCGTTCCAGCCGTTGGCATCGAGCACGCGGGCCACGCAGTCGCCGATCGCCGCCGCGCGGCCATGGCCGACATGCAGCGGGCCGGTCGGGTTGGCCGACACGTACTCCACGCCCACCGTGCGGCCATTGCCGGACAGGTTGCGGCCGTAGTCGTGGGCTTCCTTGATGACCGACGCGGCTTCGCGCTGGTACGCAGCCGGAGCCAGGTGGAAGTTGATGAAGCCGGGACCGGCGATCTCGACCCTGCTGACGTCCTCGCTGCGCGGCAGCGCCTCGACCAGCGCCTGCGCCAGTGCGCGCGGATTGCTGCGCGCGGCCTTGGCCAGCAGCATCGCGGCGTTGGTGGCGAAGTCGCCGTGGTCACGGGTCTTCGGGCGCTCGACCACGAAGTCCGGCGGCAGGGAGTCGGCGGGCAGGGTGCCATTGGCGCGCAAGGCTTCGATGCCTTGGCTGATCAGGGCGCGGAGGAGATTTTTCACGAGGCCTGCTGTGAGAATGAGCGGCGGAATCGCCCATTTTAGCGCAGATGCCCGCGCCCACGCTGACCAGAACATGCCTGTGGGGGCCCCGCCCGCGCCTGGCGGGCGCGGCTCAGCCGAACAGGCGCGGCTGGGGCGGGGACAGCAGCCCTCGTTCAGCAAATGAAACGGGGCGGCCCTCGCCGACCACGAAGTGGTCCAGCAGGCGCACGTCCACCAGGGCCAGCGCCTGCTGCAGTTCGTCGGTGATGCGGGTATCGGCGCCGGAGGGCTCCGGGTCGCCGGAGGGGTGGTTGTGGCTGAGGATCACCGCCGCCGCGTTGTGCAGCAGGGCGCGCCGCACCACCTCGCGGGGATAGACCGGCGCGGCGTTGATGGTGCCCTGGAACAGCTCCTCGCAGGCGATCAGGCGGTGGCGGTTGTCGAGGAACAGCGCCATGAAGATCTCGCGGGCCTGGCCGCGCAGGCGGTGCTGCAGGTAACGGCCCACCGCGACGGGATTGTTGCCGACCGCCTCGCCCTGCTGCAGCTCGGCAGCCAGGTAGCGCTGGGCCAGTTCCAGCCCGGCGGCCAGGGCACAGCTGCGCGCCGGGCCCAGCCCAGGCAGCCGGGCCAGCTCCCGGGCCGGGCGGTCCAGCAGCACGCGCAGCGGGCCATGCGCCTGCAGCAGGTCGCGCGCGGTCTGCACCGCGTCGCGCCCGCCGAAGCCCGAGCCGAGGAACAGCGCCAGCAGCTCGGCGTCGGACAAGGTGGCGGGGCCGCGGGCGATCAGCTTCTCGCGGGGACGTTCCTGTTCGGGCCAGTCATGGATGGGCATGCCTGCATCATCGCCGGTGCGGGTGAGGCGTCCCATCGGGGCAGCACGCATGCCAGGGTCGGCCGTTGCCTCAGCCGCGCCGCGACTGCAGGTAGGCGAACAGTTCCTGGTTGTTCTGCAGGCCCAGCTTGCGCTTGGCTTCGGCCTTCTGCCGGCTGATCGTCTTCGGGCTGCGTCCGCAGTGGACGGCGATGGCGTTCACCTTCAGCCCGGCGGCCAGCAGGTCCAGTACTTCCTGCTCGCGGGCCGACAGCGCCGCCGGCTCACGCGCGAACATCAGGTCGCGCGCCTGCAGGTGGTGGCGCAGCTGCTGCGAGACGAACACCTGCCCGGCCATGGCCGCGTTCAGGGCCTGCGGCAACTCGCCGAAATCGGCGCACTTGTCCACCAGGCCACTGACACCTTCACGCAGCAGGCCATCGAGCAGGCCGGGGTGACGGGCGCCGGTAAGCACCACCACGGGCATGCCCGGGTGGCGTGCGCGCAGCTCAGCGATCAGTTCCGGGCCATCCGGGCCGGTGCCCGGCATGGAGAGGTCGGTCAGCACCGCGTCGCAGCCGTGGTGCTCGACCAGCTGCAGCAGCTGGGCGCCGTCACGCGCGCTGCCGACGACCTCCATCAGATGGGTCTGCAGCACGATGCGGATGCCGTGCAGGACGACGGGATGGTCGTCGGCGATGATGATGCGCGGGTGCACGCGGAATCCTCGAAAAGCGAAGCGGCACACCTGCGGTGGCCACCGACGATTCTGCAAACGTGGCCGGGCAACAGGTATAGGAAAGTTCCGAATCGCAGTGTCTTGAACCCCGGAAGCGTTGTGGCGCAAGTCCCATCTGCTGATAGCCGCCCGCTATGTGTGCCGTGTACCGGGACATTACTGACCATCGGGTAAGCTAATGCCCTCGTTTGCACAGGAATTCCAGGTGGCTGACTCCCCCAACGCTTCCCCCGCGCCGGCCCGCGCGCTGGAAGGCCAGAAACTGCTGTTGTGCGTCGGAGGCGGGATCGCGGCCTACAAGGCCCTGGAGCTGGTGCGGCGCCTGCGCGATGCCGGTGCCCAGGTGCAGGTGGCGATGACCGCCGGTGCCCAGCAGTTCGTCACTCCGCTCAGCTTCCAGGCCCTGTCCGGGCAGCCGACCCGCACCACGCTGTGGGACAGCGCCGCCGAGCAGGCCATGGGCCACATCGAGCTGGCGCGCTGGGCCGACCGCATCGTGGTCGCGCCGGGTACCGCCGATCTGCTGGCGCGGCTGGCCCAAGGCCATGCCGATGACCTGGTCAGCACCCTGTGCCTGGCCAGCACCGCACCGCTGACGATCTGCCCGGCAATGAACCACCGGATGTGGCTGCATCCGGCTACCCAGGCCAACATCGCCCTGCTGCGCCAGCGCGGTGCGCAGGTGATCGGCCCGGTCGATGGCCCGCTGGCCGAAGGTGAATCCGGTCCCGGCCGGCTGGCCGAACCGGGCGACATCGTGGCCGCGCTGGTGGCCAATGGCGGTACCGCTGCGACGGTTGCCGCGCCGGAAACCCATGCCCTGCAGGGGTTGCGCCTGCTGATCAGTGCCGGCCCGACCTACGAAGACATCGATCCGGTGCGCTACGTCGGCAACCGCAGCAGCGGCAAGATGGGCTTTGCCCTGGCCGCTGCCGCCGCCGCGCTGGGCGCGCACGTGGTTCTGGTCAGCGGCCCGGTCCAGCTGCCGACGCCACCGGGCGTGCAGCGCATCGACGTGCGCTCGGCCGCGCAGATGCGCGATGCCGTACTGAAGTCGCTGCCCGCCGACATCTATATCGGTGCCGCCGCGGTGTCCGACTACACCCCGCGCCAGGTCGCCGCGCAGAAGCTGAAGAAGACCGCCGACAGCCAGTCGCTGGTGATCGAGCTGGTGCGCACGCCGGACATCCTGGCCGAAGTCGCCGCGCAGACGCAGTCGCTGAAGCTGGTGGTCGGCTTCGCCGCCGAGACCCACGACGTGGAGAAATATGCACGCGGCAAGCTGATCGACAAGCGCCTGGACCTGGTGATTGCCAACCAGGTCGGCATCAGTGGTGGTGGTTTCGAGAGCGACAACAATGCCGCCACGGCCTTCTGGCAGGACGGTGAACAGGTATTCCCGGCCACCTCCAAGCGCGAACTGGCCGAACAACTGCTGGCGCTGATCGCGCGGAGACTCCAGGCATGACCCAGGCATCCCTTTCCCAACCGCTGCAGGTCAAGCTGCTCGATCCGCGCTTCGGCGACAGCTGGCCGCTGCCGGCCTACGCCACCGAAGCCAGCGCCGGCATGGACCTGCGCGCCGCGCTGGATACCGCGCTGACCCTGCAGCCGGGCGACACCGCGCTGGTGCCCAGCGGCCTGGCCATCCACATTGCCGACCCGAACCTGTGCGCGGTGATCCTGCCGCGTTCAGGGCTGGGCCATCGGCATGGCATCGTGCTGGGCAACGGCACCGGCCTGATCGATGCCGACTACCAGGGGCCGCTGCTGATCAGCGTCTGGAACCGTGGCCGCGAGGCCTTCACCATCGAGCCCGGCGATCGCATCGCGCAGCTGGTGGTGGTTCCGATTGCCCGCGTCAGCCTGCAGGTGGTGGATACTTTCACCGACAGCGTGCGGGGCACGGGTGGATTCGGCCATACCGGGGTGCGTTGACAGGGGACATCGATGAGCGGCATCGGGGAAGGACAGCGGGGACGGTCGTTGGGTCGCAGTGCACCACTACTGGGGGTGCTGCTGATCCTGCTGGCCGGCTGGTTCGGATGGAGCGCGGTGCAGCAATGGCGGCAGGAGGCCAACGGCCAGGCGCTGGAAGAAGCGCGCGACCAGGCCGTGCAGGGCCTGCAGCAGGCCGCTGCAGGCCAGTTGCAGCAGCTGCAGCAGCAGTTGAAGAACGATCGCGTGCAGCAGGCGCTGCAGGCCGGCGATGCTGCTGCAGCGGCGCTGGCCGTGCGCGAGAGCTGGACCGGGGTTGAGCAGGTCGAGGTGCTGACGGCCGATCTGGCCAACGCCTATGCCGATCCGGCCACCTTCGGGTATGCACGCCTGGCTCTGCTGGAAGCGGCGGTGGCTGAGGGCAAACCCAGCCTGCGCGTCGTCCGCGATGGTGGCGGCAATCGCCTGGGCCTGGCCGCGCCGGTGCAGCTGGGCAGCCTGGGGCCGGCCGTGATCTATGTCCGCCAGCCGCTGCTGCGGCTGACCTCGCCGCTGGACCAGGTGCGTGCGCCGTCCGCAGGCTTCCTTGGCCTGCGCCAGGGTGGGTTCGATCTGGTCACCCAGGGCGACGCGGGCCTGTCCGAAAGTGCCGAAGCGCTGGCGCGCCCGGTTGCAGGCACGCCGCTGCGGCTGGTCGCGTCGGTGCCGAATGTCGACGCCGGTCCGCTGGGCCTGGGCGCGCTGGCCAGCGCCATTGTGGCGTTGCTGCTGGCGTTCATTGCCGTGTTGCTGGTGGTGGGACGTGACCGACTGCCGAAGTCGCTGCCCTTGCCGCGCCGCGCCGCAGCGTCCGAGGCCGACCATGGCCCGACCCTGAGCGAGAGCCTGCAGCAGGCGCCGCCACCCGTGGCCGCTGTGACCGGCAGTGGCGATGCCACGCCACCGCCGCCCCCGCCGGTGCCGGCCGAGGAGCTGGCCGCCGGCATCTTCCGCGCTTATGACATCCGCGGCGTGGTGGGCAGTGAACTGACACCGAAGACCGCGGCGCTGATCGGCCAGGCCATCGGCACCGTGGCACTGGAGCAGGGCCTGCGCGAGGTGGTGATCGGTCGCGATGGCCGCCTGTCCGGACCCGAGCTCACGGCTGGGCTGGCCGAGGGCCTGCGCCGTGCCGGCTGCGCGGTGATCGACATCGGCCTGGCGCCGACCCCGCTCGTGTACTACGCCGCCTTCCATCTGCGTACCGGCACCTGCGTGGCAGTCACCGGCAGCCACAATCCGCCCGAGTACAACGGCTTCAAGGTGGTCATTGGCGGCGAGACGCTGTCCGGCGATGCCATCACCGATCTCTACCAGCGCATCGTCGAGGGCCGCCTGGTGCAGGCCGCCGAGCCCGGTGACTACCAGCAGCGCGATGTCAGTGCCGACTACATCCAGCGCATCGCCGATGACGTGCAGCTGGACCGCCCGCTGAAGGTCGTGGCCGATGCCGGCAATGGCGTGGCTGGCGCACTGGCGCCGCAGCTGCTGGAAGCGATCGGCGCCGACGTCATTCCGCTGTACTGCGATGTCGACGGTACCTTCCCCAACCATCATCCCGACCCGAGCGAACCGGCCAACCTGGAAGACCTGGTGCAGACGGTCAAGCGCTTTGGCGCCGATCTCGGCGTGGCCTTCGATGGCGACGGCGACCGGCTGGGCGTGGTGACCGGCGAAGGCCGGATCATCTACGCCGATCGCCTGCTGATGCTGTTCGCTGCCGATGTGTTGATGCGCAATCCGGGCGCGATGGTGATCTACGACGTGAAGTGCACCGGCAAGCTGTCCGACCACGTGCTGCGCAACGGTGGCAGCCCGCTGATGTGGAAGACCGGGCATTCGCTGATGAAGGCGAAGATGCGCGAGACCGATGCCGAGCTGGCCGGCGAGATGAGCGGCCATTTCTTCTTCAAGGAACGCTGGTTCGGTTTCGACGACGGCCTGTACGCCGCTGCGCGATTGCTGGAGATCCTGGCCCAGCGCGAGGAAACCCCGGACGAGGTGCTGGGCGAACTGCCGGAAATGGTCGCCACGCCGGAGCTGAAGGTACCGGTGGCCGACGGGACGCCGCATGCCCTGGTGGCGATGCTGGTGGCGGCGGCGCAATCGCCGGACAACCCGTATGTGGGTGGCCGCCTGTCGACCATCGACGGGCTGCGCGTGGACTTCGCCGATGGCTGGGGGCTGGTGCGTGCCTCCAACACCACGCCGGTGCTGGTGCTGCGCTTCGAAGGCAACGACGAGGCCGCACTGGAACGCATCCAGTCCCTGTTCCGCAGCCAGCTGCAACCAGTGCTGGGCGATACCCCGCTGGGGTTCTGACCCCTTTGGACGCTGCAGCAGAATGGGTAGTGCCGGCCGCTGGCCGGCAATTGGGCTTGCCGGCCAGCGGCCGGCACTATCCCTTGAACCGCAACCCCACGCCCGGCTCGGTGAACAGGTAGCGCGAATCCAGCGCCGAATCGCCCAGCTTGTGCCGCAGCTTGCCGACCAGGATGCGCAGGTAGTGGGTGTCGTGCTGGTGGGTCGGCCCCCAGATCTCCTGCAGGATCTGCGGCTGGGTCACCACCCGCCCGGCATTGCGCAGCAGCAGCGACAGCAGCGCGTATTCCTTGCGGGTCAACGCCACCGGTTCACCCTGCAGGGCGACTTCGCGACGCACCAGGTCCACGTGCAGGTGGCCATCGTCGAACACCGGCGGCGTGCCATCGGTCGGCACGCTGCGCGTGCGCAGCAGCGCCCGCACCCGCGCCATCAGCTCCTGCGTGCCAAATGGCTTGGTCACGTAGTCGTTGGCGCCGGTATCCAGTGCGCGCACCTTCTCGGCTTCGCCGGCGCGCACGGTCAGCATGATCACCGGCACCTGGCTCCACTGGCGCAGCTGTTCCAGGACTTCGTGGCCTTCCATGTCCGGCAGGCCGATATCCAGGATCACCAGGTCCATGTCTTCGCTGGCCGCCAGCTGCAGGCCTTCCTGGCCGGTCGCCGCCTGCCGCACCTGATAGCCCTGCGCGCGCAGGCTGATGTCCAGGAACCGGCGGATCTGGGTTTCATCATCGATCACCAGGACGCGCGCGGCCGGCACGCTGGCATCAATCGGGGTCGGGCTCATCGTGGGAGGCTGGCTTGAGCAGGGGCAGGGTGATGCGGATCAGGGTACCGCGACCGTCGCGTCCGGGCAGCGCCTGCACGCTGCCGCCATGTGCGCCGATCATGCCCTGGCAGATGGTCAGGCCCAGGCCGGTGCCGTGGCGGCCTCGGTCGCCACGCTCGACGCTGTAGAACATGTCGAAGATGCGCGCGCGCTCGTCATCGGGAATGCCGGGGCCGGCATCGATCACGTCGATGCGCAGCTGGCCGTCCAGCTCGCGCGCCTGTACCTGCACGGCGGCGTCGGGCGGCGAGAACTTGGCCGCGTTCTCCATCACGTTGAACACGGCCTGTTCGACCAGCGCCGGATGCACCCAGATCGGTGCCAGCGTGGCTGGGATGTCCAGCTCCAGCCGCACCTTTGGCTGGTAGCGCTGCAGGCGCCGTGCCGCCGAGCCGATCAGTTCGTCCACGCCGATCCAGTCGCGGTTGATCTTCAGCCCTTCATGACCCAGCCGGGTCATGTCCAGCAGGTTCTGGATGTAGCGGTCCAGGCGCTCGCCCTCGACCAGGATGGTGTCCAGCAGGGCGCGGCGATCAGCCGTATCCATCGCTGCACCGTAGCTGGCCAGGCTGTCGGCCGACCCAATCATCGCCGCCAGTGGCGAGCGCAGGTCGTGCGACACCGAGGAGAGCAGCGCCGAGCGCAACCGCTCGGTCTCGTTGCTGACGTGTGCCTGCTCCAGTTCCGCCACCAGCCGCGTACGCAGCGCGGCCTGTGCGATGTCATCGACCATCGCTTCGGCCAGCTGCCGCTGTTCGGGCAGCAGGCGCGCCTGTGCGCCGGGCAGGTACAGGCCGGCCACGCCGATCGCACGGTCTTCGCCGTCCAGCAGCGGCAGGAACCACCATTGCGCGCCGGCCAGGGTATCGGTGAAACGCCCACTGGGCTGGCCGTGGCGCAGTGCCCAATCGGCGGCCGCCAGGTCGGTATCGCCAGGCTGGCTGCGGCCACCGGCGGCGGTATCGGTGCCGATCCGCAGCCACGCCGGCACGTCCAGGGCCTGCTCCAGCGCATGCCGGCCCGCCTGTGCCACTTCGCCGTTGCCGGCCGCACTGGCCAGCTGACGGCCCAGCTGCTGGCGCGCACGCGCATGGCGGTTGGCCGCACGCAGCGCAATCACCTGCATGCGCAGGCGCGAGGCCAGGCGCCCGGCCACCAGTGCCGCGGCCAGGAACAGGAACACGGTGATCACGCCCTGGCGCGCACCGATGGCGAAGGTGAAGCGCGGCGCGATGAACAGGAAGTTGTAGGCCAGGAAGCACAGGATCGCGGCCATCACCGCCACGCTGGCGCGCGTGCGTGCAGCCACCAGCACCACTGCGACGATGAACACCATCGACAGGTCGGCCATGCCCACCCAGTGTTCGGCCAGCCACGCCACCGCACAGGCCAGCGCCGTGGCGATCAGGGCTTGTGCCGGTTCATGACTGATACCGCGCATTGGCGGCAGCAGGCTCTCGCGGCGCGAGCGTGCGCGTGCCTGCGGCGTGCTGATGATGGTGATCTCGTAATGCGCGCCACGCTGGATCAGCTGCTGGGTCAGGGTGCGGTTGAACATCCGCGCCAGCGGCCGTTCGCGGGTCCGGCCCAGCACCAGGGTCGACACGCCGTTGTGTGCGGCATGGTCGAGCAGGGCATCGGCAATGCTTGATCCGTGCAGCAGTTCGGCGTCGCCGCCCAGCCGCCGTGCCAGCGCGAAGGCCGCATCGATCTCGCGCCGGGTCGCCTCGTCCTGGCGCCGGCCCTGCACGGTCACTACCGTCCACGGTGCGTCGCGGCGCTCTGCGATGCGCCGCGCCACGCGCACCAGGTATTCGCTCTGGCCGCCCCCGTCGATGGCCACCAGAACGCCGCGACGCAGGGGCAGATTGCTTTCGCCGCGCGCGGCACGGGTTTCGCGCAGGCTGCTGTCGACGCGGTCGGCGGCTTCCTGCATCGCCAGTTCGCGCAGCGCGGTCAGGTTGGCCGGTGAGAAGAACGCCTGCAGTGCCTGTGCCGCCTGTTCGGGCACATAGACCTTGCCCTGCTGCAGGCGAGCGATCAGTTCGCGCGGCGGCAGATCGACCAGCACGATGTCGTGCAGGCGGTCGAGCACGCCGTCGGGCACGGTCTCGCTGACGCGCACGCCGGTGATCCGCATCACCACGTCGTTGAGGCTTTCCAGATGCTGGATGTTGACCGTGGTCCAGACGTCGATGCCGGCATCCAGCAGCTCCATCACATCCTGCCAGCGCCGCTCATGGCGGCTGCCCGGTGCATTGCGGTGGGCCAGTTCATCCACCAGCACCAGCGCCGGATGCCGTGCCAGCACGGCATCCAGGTCCATCTCCTGCAGGACATGGCCGTGATAGGCCACGTCCTTCAGCGGCAGCTGCGGCAGGCCCTCCAGCAGGGCCTGGGTATCGGTGCGTCCATGGGTTTCCACCAGGCCCACCACCAGGTCGACGCCGCGGCGCAGCTGTTCCTGCGCACGGGTCAGCATGGTGTAGGTCTTGCCCACGCCCGGCGCCGCACCGAGGAACACGGTCAGCTTGCCGCCGGCTTCGCGTTGCAGGCCTTCAACCAGGGCATCGGCCTGGCGGGTACGTGCATCAGTCATGGGGGCCGCTGTCATGGCCACCATTGTGCGCGCAGCGGGTACAGCCCGGCATCACGGCGTCTTGGCCGCATGGTCCAGCGCGAAGTTCAGCGTCACCACGTTCACCCGTGGCTGGCCGAACAGGCCCCACTGGCGCCCTTCGGTATGCGCCTGCACCAGTGCCTGCACGCGCTCCACCGGCAGGCCACGGGCACGCGCCACGCGTACCACCTGCAGCTGCGCCGCCGCCGGCGACAGCTGCGGATCGAGGCCACCGGCGGACTGGGTGACCAGGTCCGCCGGCACCTGCGCCGGGGCAATGCCTTCGCGTGCGGCCACCGCAGCGGTGCTGGCGGCGACGCGCTCGGCCAGCGCGGGGTTGCTGCGCGCCAGGTTGGAACCGGCCGCGGCCATCGGGTCGTAGTTGGCCGCCGACGGACGCGCCTGGAAGTAGCCGTCACCGGTGAACGGCTGCGCCAGCCAGGCCGAGCCACGCACCTGGCCGCTGCCATCGCGCAGCAGGCTGCCTTCGGCCTGGGTCGGGTAGGCCAGGCCGGCAAAGCCGGTGGCGATGCCGGCATAGACCGCGCCGGCCAGCAGCAGGGTGGCCAGGCCCAGGCCGATCGCCGGGCGCCAGCGGGCGTCGTCCTGCAGGCTGGCCACGCGGGCCTCGGCGTTCGCTTCGCGGGGCAGGGAGGTGGAGGTGGAAACAGAACGGTTCATGCGCCGAATACCAGGACTAGGAGGAGGTCGATCAGCTTGATTGCCGCGAACGGCAGCAGCACGCCGCCGAGGCCGTACACCAGCATGTTCCGGCGCAGCAGCGCGGTCGCGGTGGCCGGGCGGAAGCGCACGCCGCGCAGGGCGAGCGGGATCAGCGCGGGAATCACCAGGGCGTTGAAGATCAGCGCCGCCAGCACCGCGTTGCGCGGACTCGACAGCTGCATCACGTTCAGTGCGGCCATGGTCGGAACGGCCGCGGCGAACAGCGCCGGCAGGATCGCGAAGTACTTGGAGACGTCGTTGGCCAGCGAGAAGGTGGTCAGCGCGCCGCGGGTGATCAGCTGCTGCTTGCCGACTTCCACCACCGCCAGCAGCTTGGCCGGGTCTGAATCGAGGTCGACCATGTTGCCGGCCTCCTTCGCCGCCTGCGTGCCGGAGTTCATCGCCAGGCCGATGTCGGCCTGGGCCAGTGCCGGGGCGTCGTTGGTGCCGTCACCGACCATTGCCACCAGCCGGCCACCGGCCTGTTCCTGGCGGATGCGCGCCAGCTTGTCCTCCGGGCGGGCCTCGGCGATGTAGTCGTCGACGCCAGCCTCGGCGGCAATGGCTGCAGCCGTCAGCGGGTTGTCGCCGGTGATCATCACCGTACGGATGCCCATCGCCCGCAGCTGCGCGAACTTCTCGCGCATGCCGTGCTTGACCACGTCCGACAGTTCGATCACGCCCAGCACGTGGCGACCCTCGGCCACCACCAGCGGGGTGGCGCCATTGCGCGCCACCTGCTCGACGCGACCGGCCAGTTCCGCCGGCACGTTGCCGCCCAGCGCCTGCACATGGGCGCGGATCGCATCGGCGGCACCCTTGCGGATCTGCCGGCCATGTTCCAGATCGACGCCGGACATGCGGGTCTGCGCACTGAACGCCAGGTACTCGGCATGGTCCGGCTCGGCGGTGGCGCAGCCCTGCTCGCGCGCCAGGCGCACGATCGACTTGCCTTCCGGGGTCGGGTCGGCCAGCGAGGACAGCAGCGCCGCTTCACGCAGCTGGCTGGCGTCGATGCCGGCCAACGGATGGAAGTGGCTGGCCTGGCGGTCGCCGTAGGTGATGGTGCCGGTCTTGTCCAGCAGCAGCACGTCGACGTCGCCGGCCACTTCCACCGCCTTGCCCGACTTGGCCAGCACGTTGGCGGCCAGCGCACGGTTCATGCCGGCGATGCCGATGGCCGGCAGCAGCCCGCCGATGGTGGTCGGGATCAGGCATACCAGCAGCGCGATCAGCAGCAGCGGATCGACCTGCACGCCTACCGCCGCACCGATCGCCGGCAGCGTCGCCACCACCACCAGGAAGGTCAGCGTCATCGCTGCCAGCAACAGGGTCAGCGCGATCTCGTTCGGGGTCTTCTGGCGGTTGGCACCCTCCACCAGCGCGATCATCCGGTCGAGGAAGCTGTGGCCCGGCTCGGCGGTCACCCGCACGATGATCTGGTCGGACAGCACCTTGGTGCCGCCGATCACGCCGGAACGGTCGGTACCGGCCTCGCGCAGCACCGGGGCGGATTCGCCGGTCACCGCCGCCTCGTTGATGGTGGCCAGGCCCTGCACGATCTCGCCATCGGCCGGCACCAGCTCACCGGCACTGACGATCACATGGTCGCCCGGGCGCAGCTCAGCGGCAGGTACCTGGGCTTCCGCAGCCCCCGGCTGCGGTGCGGCCAGGCGCCGCGCCACCAGATCCTGGCGCGCGCGGCGCAACGACGCGGCCTGGCCACGGCCACGCGCCTCGGCCACTGCTTCGGCGAAATTGCCGAACAACACAGTCACCAGCAGGATCGCGGTCACCACCAGGCCGAAGCCCAGCGGCGCATTGCCGGTCAGTGTGACGATGGCGGCGACGATCGTGCCGGCCATCACCACCGCCATCACCGGGCTGCGCACCAGATGCATCGGCGAGAGCTTGCGTACTGCTTCGACCAGCGCACGGCGCAGGCCGGCGCCATCAAGCAGCGCAGGGCGCGGGGCAAGGGAACTACGGGTGGAACTTGCGTGGGTACTCATCGGGGTGTCCTTAGTGCAGTCCCAGGCTGAGGTGGTCGGCGATCGGGCCGAGTACCAGCGCCGGCATGAACTGCAGCACGGTCAGGATGACGATCACCGAGACCAGGGTCAGGGCGAAGGTCGGGGTTTCGATCTGCAGGCTGCCGGCAGACTCCGGCGCCTGGCGCTTGGCGGCCAGCTGGGCGGCCACCACCAGCGGGATGATCAGCAGCGGGAAGCGGCCCAGCAGCAGCACCAGCGAGCAGCTCAGGTTCCACCACAGCGTGGCGTCGCCCAGCCCCTCGAAGCCCGAGCCGTTGTTGGCGTAGGCCGAGACGTACTCGTAGAACACCTGGCTGATGCCATGGAAGCCAGGGTTGGAGGTACCGGCCAGCCCGGGCACGGCCAGGGTGATCGCGGTGAACACCAGCAGGGTGATCGGCTGCAGCAGCACCAGCAGGGCTAGCAGGCGTACCTGTGGCGTCTCCAGCTTGCGGCCGAACAGTTCCGGCGTACGCCCAGTCATCAACCCGGCCAGGAACACGCCCAGCAGCAGGTACACGATGAACTGCTGCAGGCCACAGCCGATGCCGCCCCAGATCGCGCTGACCAGCATGTTGACCATCGCGATGCCGCCACTCAGCGGCGCCAGCGAGTCATGCATGCCGTCGACCGAGCCGTTGGAGACCTGCGTGGTCACCGCCGCCCACAGCGCAGTGCCGTCGGCGCCGAAGCGCACCTCCTTGCCTTCCATCAGCAGCGGCGTGGCGGCGCTGGCACTGTGCCCTTCACTCCACATCATTGCGCCGGTGGACAGCAGCGACATGCCCAGCATGCAGCTGAACACCAGGGCGCCGAACCGGCGCCGGCCGGTGAACGCACCGATCATGAAGATCACCGCCATCGGCACCAGCAGGATGCCGACGATCTCCAGCGCGTTCGACAGCGGGGTCGGGTTTTCCAGCGGGAAGCTGCTGTTCGGGCCGTACCAGCCGCCACCGTTGGCGCCCAGCTGCTTGGCCGCGACCATCGCCGCCACCGGGCCCAGCGGCAGCTTCTGTGCGGCCATGCCGGCGCTGGCATCGATCGGCGTGGCCTGCGGGCCACCGGCCATCGTCGACGGCACGCCCTGGCTGGTCAGCAGCAGGGTCCACACCAGGCACAGCGGCAACAGGAAGCGCACGCACAGGCGCACCACGTCCACGTAGTAGTTGCCCACCGCTACCTGTCGGTCGTCGCCGGCACCGGTGGCCGCGGCAGCCTGCGGCGCACGCGAGAACAACGCGCGCAGCGTGGCCACCGCCAGCGCCAGGCCCATCATCGGTGTCACCACCTGCAGGCCGGTGATGCCGGTCATCTGCGAGAGGTAGGACAGCTGCGCCTGGCCCGAATAGTGCTGCTGGTTGGTGTTGGTCAGGAACGAGATCATCGTGTGCAGCGCGGTGTCCCAGCGCATGTTCGGGATCTGGTCCGGATTCAGCGGCAGCCAGGCCTGGGTCATGAACACCGCCTGGGTCAGTACGGCGACCACCACGTTGCTCAGCACGAAGGCCAGCACGTAGCCGCGCCAGGACATCGCGCGCGAGGGATCGACGCCGAACACCCTGTACAGCGGCTTCTCGATCCAGTGGAACAGCACGTCGACCTTCATCGGCGTGCCACGCATCACGCGCGCCAGGTACAGGCCCAGCGGCCACGCCAGCAGCAGGCTGGCGGCAATAATCACAAGCATCTCAGTCATGGCCGGCTCCGCTCAGAACGACTCGGGCCGCAGCACGACATAAAGAAGATAGGCGGCGGCGACCAGCACCAGCACGCCACACAACAACGACAGCCAGGGGGACATTGCAATAGCGTCCTGGTGGAACCCCTCCACCTCAGGTCGTCATCGTCGTCCTGCCGCCCATAAACGCACTACGCGCCGGACCGTGCCGACGCGTAAAGAGTGCATAAATTCCGTGGGCCAGGCCGTAACCAGGCGCCGCCTGCTGTAGAGCCGGGCTCATGCTGGGCTGCTCTTTCCCAACGTCACGCGGAGCCGAGCATGGGCTCGACGCTACAAGCGAATCACGGCGCCTGGCGCGCTGGCGCCACGCCCTTCAGCTCGCGGTAGCGCTGCAGCGTGCTGTCGATCTCGGCCTTCAGCGCCTGCTGCTGCTGCAGGAACCCCGCCTGCAGGCGCTGCTGCGCCCGCAACTGCACGTGCCGCTGACGGATCGCCTCGGCCTGCTTGTCGGCGACCTTGCCGCCGGCCAGTTCACGGTCGCCAGCGGCCGACAACAGCGCCACCAGCGATTCGCGCAGGCTGGTGACGTTGTACTCGGCGGTCTTCAGGTTGTTGTCCAGCACTTCCTGGCGCTCGGCGAACACCCGGCGCAGGTCGTCCTCGCTGCCATAGGTCGTCAGCATCGCCTGCTCGGTGCGCTGGCGGGTCTGCTCGGCCATCAGGTCCAGCTGCTGCTGCGCGGCCACCGTGCTGGCGGCGGCGCGCTCTTCGTCGGTCAACGCGCGCTGGACCTGCGCATTGCGCAGGCCGCTCTTCGCGTTGAACTCCTCGCGGGCGTGATTGACCGCATCGGCTGGCAGTGAATCGCTGCAGATCCGCTCCTTGCCCTCGTTCCAGCAGTACAGTTTCTTTTCCACTTTGCCGCCGTCGCGCGACTGCGCCGGCACGGTGCACGGCACGGCCAGCAGCAGGCCAGCAAAGAGAACGGCAGGAACTCGGGACATGACCTTTCCCCTGGGTCGGTCAGCGGATCGAACGGACGCCGTACTGGGCCCGGTAGGCTTCCAGCGGCTGGCGGTAACCCACAAGTTCCGGGTTGCCGGAGGCGAAATCAAGCAGATCGGCCAGCGACGCCACGGCGATCACCGGAATCCCGGCCTCTTCGGCCACCGACTGCGCCGCCGAGCGGCGGTCGGTTTCCGAGGCGATCTCCTGGCGATCGAGGGCTACCACGATGCCGGCCGGGGTGCCGCCGGCAGCGCGGATGATGCCCAGCGCTTCGCGGATCGCGGTGCCGGCGGTGATCACGTCGTCGACGATCAGCACGCGCTTGCCATTCATGTCGGCGCCGATCAGCTGGCCACCTTCGCCGTGGTCCTTGGCTTCCTTGCGGTTGAACGACAGCGGCAGGTCGCGGCCGCGCTGGGCCAGCTCGCAGGCCATCGCGGTGGCCAGCGGAATGCCCTTGTAGGCCGGGCCGAACACCACGTCGTACTTGATCCCGCTGGCATCGATGGCATCGGCATAGCAGGCACCGAGCTGGGACAGCAGCGAACCGGAGTCGAAACGGCCGGCGTTGAAGAAATAGGGGCTCAGCCGGCCGGACTTGAGGGTGAACTGGCCGAAGCGCAGGGCGTCGGCGGTCAGGGCCAGCTGCAGGAAACGGTGGCGGTGGTCGCTCATCAAAACTCGATTCATCTTCATTTGGAGCATAAATCCTAATCCAGCTGGGCGTTTCGCGCTCGTCCGGCCCCGCCTGAAGCCTGTCGCGGCACTGCCTGGCGGACTGCGCAGCCCCACGGGCAACCGGTATGCTTGCCCGGTTTCCCGCCGCAGGTCCCCGCATGCGCATCATCAGTTTCAACGCCAATGGCATCCGTTCCGCCGCGACCAAGGGCTTCCTCGACTGGTTCCGTGCCCAGGACGCCGACGTCCTGTGCATCCAGGAAACCAAGGCCCAGGAAGACCAGCTGACCGACCCGATGTTCCGTCCGGATGGCCATCACTGCTTCTACCGCGACGCCATCACCAAGAAGGGCTACAGCGGCGTGGCGATCTACAGCAAGCGCGAGCCGGACCAGGTCATCACCTCGCTGGGCTGGGCCCCGTTCGACGACGAAGGCCGCTACATCGAGGCGCGCTACGGCAATCTCAGCGTGGTCTCGTTCTATATTCCCTCCGGCAGCTCGGGTGACCTGCGCCAGGGCTTCAAGTTCGAAGTGATGGAATGGCTGCGCCCGATCCTGGAGGAGTGGGCGCGCAGCGGCCGCGACTACGTGCTGTGCGGCGACTGGAACATCGTGCGTTCGGCGCTGGACATCAAGAACTGGAAGTCCAACCAGAAGAATTCCGGCTGCCTGCCGGAGGAACGCGACTGGCTCAACGCCCTCTGCGCCGACCACGGCCAGGCCACCGATGTCGCCGCCGGCCGCGGTTGGGCCGATGCCTACCGCCTGCTCAACCCCGCCGGCGAGGACTACACCTGGTGGAGCAACCGCGGCGCCGCCCGTGCCAACAACGTCGGTTGGCGCATCGACTACCAGTTCATCACCCCCGGCCTGCGTGATCGCCTGCGCAGCTGCTCGATCTACCGCGACGAGCGCTTCTCCGACCACGCCCCGTTCACCGTGGACTACGACCTGTGACCGAGGCCGCCACGCCGGTCAGCTACAAGGGCTGGGCAGGCATCAAGCGCGCCTTCGGTACCCCGTCGGCGCTGACCATGGCCATGCTTGGCTTCGGCAGTGGCCTGCCGTTCCTGCTGATCGCTTCGCAGACGCTGTCCACGCGCCTGCGCGACGTCGGCCTGGACCTGGGCAGCATCGGCCTGATCAGCCTGGCCAGCTTCTTCTACCTGCTCAAGTTCCTGTGGGCGCCGCTGCTGGACCGCTATGCATTTCCGCTGCTGGGCGCGCTCGGCCGCCGCCGTTCGTGGCTGCTGGTATCGCAGGTGCTGGTGCTGGTCGGCCTGGTCGCACTGGCCTTCGTGCGGCCGGAAGAGGGCGTCTGGCCACTGGTGATGTGGGTGCTGGTGGCGTCGTTCGCTGGCGCCACCCAGGACTCGGCGGTTGATGCCTACCGTATCGAGATCGCGCCGCAGACCGCGCAGGCCGCACTGGCGGCCACCTACACGCTGGGCTACCGGATCGGCCTGATCCTGGCCGGTGCCGGCGCGCTGTACCTGGCCCAGTTCGAAGGCTGGATCGTCGCCTACCTGGCGATGGCCGCGCTGATGCTGCTGCCGATCGTCACTACCCTCCTGTGCGCCGAACCGGAGCGCCCGGCCACGGCGGTGCAGCGTCGCATCGATATCGCCGAAGCCTTCGTCCAGCCCATCTCCAGCTTCTTCAGCCGTAATGGCGTGGCGTTGGCACTGGTGCTGCTGGCCTTCGTCGGCCTGTTCAAGTTCCCCGATCAGGTGATCGGCGTGATGGCCGGGCCGTTCTATCTCGATTCGGGGTTCGACAAGGCCGACATCGCCACCGTGTCCAAGCTGTTCGGCGTATGGATGGGGATCGGCGGTGCGTTCCTGGGGGGTATTGCGGTGGCCGCATTCGGCTTCCGGCGCATGCTGCTGGTGGCCGCACTGGGCGTGGCGATGTCCAACCTGGCCTTCCTGCTGATGGCGCACAACCCAGGCAAGCTGTGGGCGTTCTATGCCGCGCTCAGTGCCGACAACCTGTTCCAGGGGTTCGCCGGCACCGTGCTGGTGGCCTTCATGTCGTCGCTGACCGACCGCAACTTCACCGCCACGCAGTACGCGTTGCTGGTATCGCTGGCCAACCTGCCGGGCAAGTTCATCGGCGGCGTCTCCGGATACATCGTTGAAGCGACGTCCTACAGCACGTTCTTCATCCTCAGCTCGGTCACTGTAGTGCCGACCCTGCTGCTGCTGGCCTGGCTGTGGCCGCGGATCGCCGACCGCGGGCCGCCGCCGGTCGCCTGATTGCCTGCCCGCCCGGACTGCGGGATCATCGCCCCCGACGCGCCGAGGGGGCGGTGCCTTGCGAACGGGGAAGTGAGCATGGCCGATGTTGTGCTGCGGGACCTGGACCCGCTGCTGCTGGAACGTATCCGACGTGTCGCGGTCGCCCGCGGCTGGACCCACGAACAGACCTGCGCCGCCCTGTTGGAGCAGGGCCTGTTCAGCAGTGAACTGGAGGTCCGCTCCGGCTTCGGCGATCCCGAAGTGGACGCCCTCTCCGATGCGATCGCCGCCCTGCAGGCCTTGCCCGCAGGGCAGGGCTTCGATTAGCGGCTTTGTAGAGCCGAGCCCACGCTCGGCTGCCCGGTGAATCCACGTCATGCGTGGATGGCGCCACCTCACGCCAGGTGGATTGCCCCCAGGATCCGCGGCCCCTTCGCTCCGGTCACGCTTGGCAGGTTGCCGGCCAGTCCGTCCATCGTGCGCTGCGCCAGCCAGGCAAAGCCCATCGCCTCCACGTACTCCGGGTCCAGCCCATGCACCGCGCTGGACTCCACCTGCACCTCCGGCAGCCGCGCCGCCAGCCGTTTCATCAGCTGCCGGTTGCGCACCCCGCCGCCACAGACCAGCAGGCGCCGGGTCTGCGGCTGCTGCGCCAGCAGCGCGTCGGCCACGGTCGTCACGGTCAGCTCCAGCAGGGTGGCCTGCACATCGGCAGCGGCATATTCGCCTTCCTCCATGTGGGCCTCGGCCCAGGCCAGGTGGAACTGCTCGCGCCCGGTGCTCTTCGGCGGCGGCAGCGCGAACCACGGGTCCGAACGCCAGCCGGCCAGCAGGCCCTCGTCCACCGCGCCACTGGCGGCATACGCGCCGTCCGCATCGAAGGTGCGGCCGGTGTGGCGCTGGCACCAGGCATCCATCAGCGCGTTGGCAGGGCCCGTATCGAAGCCGCGCACTGCGCCTTCGCGCGGGATCAGGGTCAGGTTGGCGATGCCGCCCAGGTTGAGCACTGCGCGGTCTTCATCGGCGGCACCCAGCATGCCCAGGTGGAAAGCCGGCATCAGCGGCGCGCCATGGCCCTCGGCCGCCACGTCGCGGCGGCGGAAGTCGGACACCGTGGTGATTCCGGTCAGCTCGGCGATGCGGTTGCCGTCGCCCAGCTGCACGGTGAACGCCGGATCGGCCAGCGGGCGGTGGCGCACGGTCTGGCCGTGCGAGCCGATCGCGCGCACCTGGCTGCGATCCACGCCGGCTTCGGCCAGCAGCTGGTTGGCAGCCTCGGCGAAGTTGATCGCGATGCGCGCATCCAGCTCGCCGAGCTCCTCCAGCGAGTCCAGCGGGCCGCCTTCACCCAGCGCCACCAGCCGCGCACGCAGCACCGGCTCCCAGCGGGCGGTCAACCCGTGCACGAAGCGGCAGCCACCGGCGGCGGGAAACTGCACCAGCGCGGCATCGATGCCGTCGGCGCTGGTGCCCGACATCAGGCCAAGGTACAGGGGGGCGTCAGCGTCGGCAGTTGTGTTCATGGCAGGCATAAAAAAAGGACGCGGCAAGCTTGTGCTGCCGCGTCCTTCTTCGTCAACGAAGGGGCTCAGCCGCGCTTGCGGCCGGTTGCCTGCTTGTCCTTGGCGCTGGCAACCTCGGTGGCGGCCTCGTCGCGGCTGGTCGGTGCCGGGCTGGCATCGGCGTAGATCAGCTTCTCCATGCCCTGGATGCGGGCCATCGCCGGCGCGGTCTGCGCGCGGAAGGCGACCAGCTCGGCGCCCTTCAGCGGCTCCGGCGGCGGCATGGTCACGGTCAGCGGGTTGCGGTGCTCGCCGTTGACGCGGAATTCGTAGTGCAGGTGCGGCCCGGTCGCCAGGCCGGTCGAGCCGACGTAGCCGATCACCGTGCCCTGGGCCACGCGCTGGCCGGTCCTGATGTTCGCAAAGCGCGACATGTGGCCGTACAGGGTGGTGTGGCCGCGGCCGTGATCAAGGATCACCACGTTGCCATAGCCGCGCTGCACGCCGGCGAACTGCACGCGGGCGTCGCCTGCGGCCATGATCGGCGTGCCGGTGCGCGCGGCGTAGTCCACACCCTTGTGCATGCGCATCTTGCCCAGCACCGGGTGCTTGCGCGCGCCGAAGGTCGAGCTCAGCCGCGCGAACGGGATCGGCATGCGGATGAAGCTCTTCTTCAACGAACGGCCGTTGATGTCGTAGTACTCGGACTTGCCGTTGCGGTCGAAGCGGAAGCCGGAATAGGTCTTGCCCCCAGTGGTGAAGGTCGCCGCCAGGATCTTGCTGGTGTCCACCTTCTCGCCTTCGCGCCAGGTCTCGTCCATCACCACGCTGAAGCGGTCGCCCGGCTGCAGGTCCTTGGAGAAGTCGATGTCGTACTTGAAGATGTCGTCGGTCATCGTCGCGATCGCCGACGGCGACAGCCCGGCCCGGCGGGCCGCGGCATACAGCGAACTGGTGATCTCGCCGCTGGTGACCACGGTACGCGTGGAAGTCTCGCGCCGCGTCACCTTCTCCTTGATGTCATCGCCGGCCAGGCTCAGTTCCACCCGGTTGTCGGCGTCGCGATCGAAGCGGATGCTGCGCAGGTCGCCGGACAGCGGCATGTCGAAGGCGATCTCGGCGCCCGGGCGCAGCTTGGTCAGCGCCTCGCGCGCACCGGGGTGCTCCAGCACCCGGTGCAGGGTAGTGGCCGGAATACCGGCCTTGTCGAACAGGTCGCTCAGGGTCTGGCCGCGCTGGATGCGCAGCACCTGCCAGCTGTCGCCCGGTACCTGCTGCTGGCGGGCCATGGTCAACGGTGGCAGCGGCAGTGCCAGGCTGGTGTGGCTGTCCGCGTAAGGCGCGTCAATGGTGTGCGAGAAACCGGGGACGATCGTCGCCACCAAGGCGCCGATGGTCGCAAACAGGCTCGCGTGCATCCAATGGCGGCGGGTCCAGCGCTCATTGAAGGCGGCGGGAAGGTGTTGCCTGAGCTTCCGATGCAGGGCGTTGTCGTGCAGGACGTGAAGGCGTTCCTGGAAGCGCTGCTTGCGTGCGCGCCCTTGTTCGGAATTGTGCATCGGCGGTGTTTTCCTGGCGGCCCGGGAGCGCGGGCCTGATCGGCGGTTACCATAGACACCTGAGAAAACCGCGTCAAACCCTTGTGCCCATTGGCTTTTGTGAAGCCAATCGGGTTAACTTTGCTTTAACACCCCCACACAAGAATCGGCGTTGCCGGGAGTAGTCACGTGTCCTCGATTGAAGAAGCCCTTGCCCTGATCGGCCGCGGTGCCGACGAGATCCTCAAGCTTGAGGATCTGCGCGCGCGCTTGCAGGAAGGCCGCCCGCTGCGGATCAAGGCCGGCTTCGACCCCACTGCGCCCGATCTGCACCTGGGCCACACAGTGCTGCTGAACAAGATGCGCCAGTTCCAGGACCTCGGCCACCAGGTCATTTTCCTGATCGGCGACTTCACCGGCATGATCGGCGATCCGTCGGGCAAGAGCCTGACCCGCAAGCCGCTCAGCCGCGATGACGTGCTGGCCAACGCCCGTACCTATGAGGAACAGGTGTTCAAGGTGCTGGACCGCAGCCGTACCGAAGTCCGCTTCAACTCGGAGTGGTTCGGCAAGATGGGCGCGGCCGACATGATCCGCCTGGCCGGGCAGCACACCGTGGCACGCATGCTCGAGCGCGACGACTTCGCCAAGCGTTATGCCGCCCAGCAGTCGATCGCCATCCATGAGTTCCTGTACCCGCTGGTGCAGGGCTACGACTCGGTGGCCCTGGAGGCCGACGTCGAGCTGGGCGGTACCGACCAGAAGTTCAACCTGCTGATGGGCCGTGGCCTGCAGGAACACCATGGCCAGAAGCCGCAGGTGGTGCTGACCATGCCGCTGCTGGAAGGCCTGGATGGCGTCAACAAGATGTCCAAGTCGCTGGGCAACTACATTGGTATCAGCGAGCCGGCCATCGACATCGTCACCAAGACCATGAAGGTGGACGACACCCTGATGTGGCGCTGGATCGAGCTGCTGTCCTTCGACATCAGCCAGGCCGAGGCCGTGCAGCTGCGCGAGCAGGTGGCCAATGGCGGCCTGAACCCGCGCGTGGTCAAGCTGCGCCTGGCGCGTGAGCTGGCGACCCGTTTCCACGACGCCGTGGCGGCCGAGCAGGCGATTGCCGGCTGGGAAGCGGCGGTGACCGGGCAGGGCGACATCACCCAGCTGCCGCTGCAGGATGTGGCGATCCCGGCCGAAGGCCTGCGTATTGCCGCGTTGCTGACGGCGGCCGGCCTGACCCCGAGCAACTCCGAAGCGAACCGCAAGTTGAAGGAGCGCGCGGTGAAGGTGGACGGTGAAGTGGTCGAAGACGGCCAGCAGGTGCTGCAGCCGGGCTTCGAAGGCCTGCTGCAGGTCGGCAAGCGCACCTTCGCCCGCGTGCGCCTGGTCGCTGGCTGACAGCAGGGAAGGGCCGGCGCAGCCGGCCCTTCCCTGGGCTCTGGTAGAGCCACGCCCACGCTTGGCTGCGCTTCGCGGGTTCCTTCCGTCGCGCGACGGATGAACCGATGCAACATCCGGTGAAAAAAATCGCCACACCCCCTTCACAAATGATTGGAATGGGGACATACTTCTCCTCCCCCGTCGCAGGGGCCGCCACCAAGGGGCTTCAGCGACAACAGGGCGCCCACCACCGCCGAACGAGATGATCGAACGAAGGTGTTGACGGACTGAAAAAGTCTGGCATAATGGGCGGCTAGCTACGAAGGAAACTTCGCGGCACACGGGAACGGCGCTGAGGCCACTTCCCCGGATCTTTGAAAGTATGCGCAGGTATCTTGTGAAGGCGCCTGCAGGAAGGATGATTGTCCATCTTGCAGACGTTTGATCAAGCAACTATTAATTGTTTTAAAGCAAG